>JBEKUP010000001.1:0-408378 GCA_049514915.1 Occallatibacter sp.
ACCTGGCCGGACCTCAAGAGTCCGCGCTTGTCCGCACCGGGATCAGTAGCTGGATCCAGAACGACTTTGAACGCGTCGTCTTTCCCCAGCATCCTTCCCTTGCAGAAATCAAGCGCATCCTTTTGGGCACCGACACACCGGAGGCAGCCCTCCATGCCTCGTTGTCCGGGTCCGGTTCGGCGCTCTTCGGGTTGTACCAGGCCCGAAAAGATGCCGAAGCATCTAGATCGCGTATTATGAGTAGTTTGCAGGAATCAGAAGTGCGTACCATTCTAACCCGCACTCTGCCTCGGCAAGCCTACTGGCGCGAAATGCTTCTGCAATAACCTTGTTGACAGGCAACCCCTATGCGCGAGAAACTCGCGTTCGGTTGTTAAGTTGGGCGATCGTCTAATGGTAGGACAGTGCCCTTTGGAGGCACTTGTCTAGGTTCGAATCCTAGTCGCCCAGCCAAGTCCTGTAATGCAGTTCAGGGAAGCAGCCAAAGCCAACCAGCTTGGAGGTCTTCGGAAAAATGGAAGCGGAAGCGTTGACAGTGTTAGCGGAAGACAAGCAGCCACCAGAGAGCGTACCCGGCCAGCCGCGCGATGGGGCTCCAAGGGATCCTGACAAGGCTCTGCCACAGGATTCGGCCAAAGCGAAGGACGGCAAACCAGCCCCCGATCGCAAACGGACTCGCAACCTGAGTGAGGACCGTCGCTTCAAGCTTTTCAGCGGCACCGCCAACCGCCCGCTGGCTGAAGAGATCGGCCTGCACATTGGGGTCAAGGTAGGCGAAGCCAAGTTACAGCGCTTCGCAGACGGCGAAGTGTACTTCCAGCTTCTTGAGAATGTGCGCGGCGTGGATGTTTTTGTTGTGCAGCCCACCTGCTATCCGGTGGACCAGCACTTGGTGGAGTTATTGGTAATGATTGACGCACTCAAGCGGGCCTCGGCGGCCAGAATCACAGTGGTGGTGCCCTACTACGGCTACGCCCGCCAGGATCGCAAGGACCGTCCCCGCGTCGCCATCAGCGCCAAACTTATCGCCGATCTGCTTACCACCGCAGGCGCCGATCGCGCACTTTTCTGTGACCTGCATGCGGCGCAGATCCAGGGTTTCTTCAATATCCCTGTGGATCATCTCTTTGCCAGCCCCGTTCTTGTCAGCCACTTCCGCGAGCTCAACCTGCCTAACCTGATCGTCGTCTCGCCGGATGCAGGCGGTGTGGAGCGCGCCCGTTTCTTTGCACAGAAAATCGGTGCCCCCCTGGCCATCGTGGACAAGCGCCGCACCGACATCAATGTTGCCGAAGTCATGAACGTGATCGGCGATGTGGCTGGCAAATCCTGCCTCATCATTGACGACATTGTCGATACCGCAGGCACCCTTGTAAAAACTGTTGACGCACTGTACGCCTCTGGAGCGGCCAGCGTCTACGCCTGCGCCAGCCACGCCGTGCTCTCCGGTCCCGCCATCGATCGAATTGCCAATTCGCGCCTCGAACAGCTCGTCGTCACCAATACCGTCCCATTGCGCGAAGCGGCAATGAAGCTCACAGTCGCCCCGGTCGATGCGCCGAATAAGTTGCCCAAGATCAAAGTGCTCTCCATCGCCGGACTCATCGGTACCGCCATTGAGAACATTCACCTCGAAACCAGCGTAAGTTCGCTGTTTAACTAACTGTTAGCTGACAACCTTTGGCTGCCAGCTGGACCCAACAAAGGGAGCGGCCCTCAAAACACCGTGCCCGATACCAGGAAACGAGAGAACAAATGCCAGAAGTAGTCGTAGCCAAGCCCCGCGAGGGCAAGTTCACCAAGAACGCAGCGCGCCGCGTGCGTGTATCGGGCAAAATCCCCGCCGTGCTTTACGGTTCCGGTCATACACCCGTTGCCGTTGAGGTGGACCCCAAGCAAATTTCCCGGATTCTCTTTTCGGAGACCGGTCACAACACAATTTTCGATGTGGAGATTGCCGGCGCGCCCGCAGCAAAGGCCATGATCGTCGACTGGCAGCGCGAGCCCATCAAGGACCAGCTGATTCATATCGATCTGAAGCGAATTGCCATGGACAAGGCCATCCGTGTTAGCGTCCGCGTCAAGCTGCTCGGTGTGCCCATCGGAGTGAAAGCCACCGGCGGAATCCTGGACCAGGTTCTGCGCGAAGTCGAAATTGAGTGCCTTCCCGCCGACATCCCCAGCCACATCGATGTGGATGTCAGCAACCTGGAGCTCTGGGCATCGTTGCGCGTCAAGGACCTGCCCCACACCGGTTCTATCAAGTTCCTGAGTGCCGAGGACGCAACCGTGGCCCACGTCATCTCCATCCGCGAAGAAGTGGCGCCCGCTGCCGAAGTCGAAGCCGCTGCCGCAGCAGCCACGACAGGCGAACCCGAAGTGGCCAAGAAGGGCAAGACTGACGCCGAAGCAGCACCAGCCGCGGGAGCTAAGAAGCCCGAGGCGAAGAAGTAAACATTGCCTGAGGAAAGCGAGTCCGGCAACCATCGCAGCCCCTTTTTGGTGGTGGGTCTTGGCAACCCTGGTCCGGAGTATTCATGGACGCCGCACAACGCGGGTTTCATGGCAATTGACCGCATCGCCCAGCAAGAGGGCGTTGTGGCCCAGAACCGGCGCTGCCGGGCTGTTACTGCAACCTGCCGAATCGCAGGACGCATGGTGGTCCTGGCCAAGCCGGAGACTTTTATGAATCTGAGCGGGCTCACGGTGGCCGCTCTGGTTCAGGAGTTCGAGGCGGACCCAACCCGGGATTTGCTCGTCATCTACGACGAGCTCGACCTGAAGCTGGGAACGTTCAAGATCAGGGAACGGGGATCGACGGCGGGCCACAACGGGGCCCGCAGCGTCACCGGCGCCTTGGGAAATCAGGAGTGGTTGCGCCTGCGCATTGGGGTAGCACAGGATCTGCCTCCGGAAGCAGTTGCAGCCGGAGGCAGGCGGCACGGCAGGGATTATCTGCTCTCGCCAATGCGCAAGGCGGATTTGACGGTTCTGGATGAGGTGCTGGATCGTGTGGCAACCGCCACACGGCGCATCATCGAAGAAGGACCGCCAGCAGCAATGAATGAGTTTAACCGGCGCGAATAGTTCTGCCGGCGTTGCAAGAAACGTACGTGGCCGCCAAGGCGAATGAACGGACTTTCATCCTCTCGGGGGAATTCCGCTCCAACCGGCGGTGAAGGCTGGGCAATAGGAGCCTGGCGGAAAAGGAATGCTGATGTCCCGTGTGTATGAAGTAATGTTCATTGTTCGGCCTGACGTGGCCGAGGAAGACGCCGACAAGCTGATCGCCGGCTTCTCCGCAACCGTCACAGGTGGCGGCGGAGTGGTGAAAACAGTCGAAAAGATGGGCCGCCGCAAGCTCGCCTATATGGTGCGCAAGTTCAACGACGGCAACTACGTCCTCATGACCATCGAAGCCGGTGGCCCGGTGGTTCTTGAGTTGGAGCGCCGCCTCCGCGTTACCGAGCCGGTGATCAAGTTCATCACCGTGCGCATCGACGAGGAAGAAAAGCGCCTTGCAAAAGTGAAGGCCCTGCGCGGAACTCGCCGCAAGGTAAGCGCGGAACACGCGGCACCGTCGCCGGTGGCCCCGGCGCCCGCTCGCACTGAAGCTGCGGAGCCGGTTCAAGCCAGCGCCTAGGCCTGTCATCAAGAATTGCCGTCGCCGGTCCTTTTCCATGGAACCTGCGTCGGCCATATCCTGTATCCCGAGTCCGCGAACGGAACCACCGGGAGCAAGAAGAGTAAAGAGGAAACATCATGTCTGAAGAAACTCCTGGAAGGGCGCCCGAGACGGGCGCAGCTCCACACGCCGCATCCGGATCGGAATCCGGACCTGGCTCTGGTCCACCCCGCTCCGGCGGACGGCCATCCTCTGGCGGACCAGGTTCCCGCCCATCCGGCGGACCTGGCGGCCGCGGCAAGTTCTTCCGCCGCAAGAAGGTTTGCAAGTTCTGCACCGAAAAGATCGACGCGATACCCTACCGCGATGTCCGCCTGCTGCAAGGCTTTGTGGCCGAGCGCGGAAAGATCGTTCCGCGGCGGCTCACCGGCGTTTGCACCACGCACCAGCGCCGTCTCACTCGCGCCATCAAGCAGGCCCGGAACATCGCCCTGCTGCCATTCGCGACGCGGCACTAAGTTTTCGCGGCGATCGATTGTCAGCCCGTGCACTCGTGGGTCTGGACTCGTCCAAAGGACACGTCCTCCCCAGTGAATGCCCGTAACACTGGAGAATTGTCATGGAAGTTATTTTGAAGGAAGACGTAGCCAATCTGGGTCACCGCGGTGATGTGGTGAAAGTCGCAGAGGGTTACGGCCGCAATTTTCTCCTGCCGCGCAAGCTTGCGCTGCAGGCTACCCTGGCCAACAAGGCCGTTGTCGAACAGATGAAGTCTGCAGCAGCCCGGCGTTCTGCTTCTGAGAAGGCGGTGGCCGAGGCCCTCGTCACCAAGCTCGAGCCTGTCGTACTCAGCTTCACCCGCAAAACGGGCGAAGCCGGCCAGCTCTTTGGCTCCGTCACCTCGGCCGACATCGCTGCCGGGCTTGAATCGAAAGGCTTCGAGGTCGATCGCCGCAAGATTCAGGTCGCAGAGCCGATCAAGAGCTTGGGCGATTTCACCGTGGCCATCAAGCTGCACCGTGAAGTTACCGCCCATGTGAAGGTCAAGGTCATCGCCGAGGCAACGGCGGATGCGCCCCCCGAACCCGTCGCGGAAGCAGCCGAAGCCAAGTAACTTCAACCTGGCAGCACGACGTTCGGCCTTGCACCCCATCGCGAGACCGAGCGTCGTTTTGGCAAGCGGAGCGCAGCTTGCCCCGGTTGAGCAGCCTTTCCCCCAAGGAAAAGCCGCTCAGCCAACGCCCCAAAGCCCTGTGGATTGTGGGTCCGCTCTGGTCCGGAAAATTGAATTCCGCCGGGCTCGCAGAGGAAATCGACCGATCGATCTCTAAAGGATCTTCTTCTCGGGAGTGCCGCCGGAGAGCGCTACCAGCTTCTTGACTGCCTTATCCATCGTGTCCATGAAGCCCGAAATTCCGTCTGCTTTCGGATGCGAGAATAACAATCGCACTCGGTTTGCCGCAGCGTTGGGATTGATCTGATTCTTTCTGTCGTAGCAAACTCTCGCACTCTTCCCGTTCTGAGATGTAAGCGTAAGCCTCAAAACCTCGTCACGCTTATGGTACGTGTCGCTCGGGTCTATCGTGTCCCACAAAGCGCTGTTCGCGTCGATGGCATTCCAGGAGATGTCGCAGTGGCCGTCGGGTTGAGTAATTGACATGATTGACGTGGCCAGGTCGTACGACACTTCCAGATTGTCATTGAGTCCGTCCTCTGGGCTCAGGGAGAGAAGCTTCGCGCGAAGATAGTCCAAAAGGTCTTGTTCGGTGGGTTCAGGCTTGGGATCTGGCTTTTTTGCCTTGTGCGCCGGCTTTGCCGGCGGAGTGGTCTGTGCCACGAGCGCAGGCTGTGGGGTCGGGTCAGTCTGTGCGGGCTGCTGAGTCTGGACTGTCGACAATCCGTGCAGCACTGTCTCAATGGAACATGCAGACAAATTCAGAAGGAGCACGACGGTTCCGCAACATGCCAGTCGGGTCATAGGTTGAATCCTCCTGGCTCTTGCCAGAAACTCCGCAGTTCCCGCTTGCCGGCCCCCGGCGCAAATCCGGAGGGCGAGACAATAGTACGCGCGATCTCGCTCGCGACATCCACAGTAAACTCACTCCGCATGCGGAGAGTATAGCTCTGTTTCTATTTGAGTAGGGTCCAAAGTTACCAGCGGCTGGTTGCGATTGGTATGCAGGGTAGGCACTGCCGCCAGCAAGCTCCTGGTGTAGGGGTGCTCCGGATTTGTGAGCAACTCCCTCGAAGCCCCGGTCTCCACCACCTCGCCCATGCGCATCACGGCGACCCGGCTAGCCATCTGGCCCACCACCGCCAGGTCGTGCGAGATAAAGAGCATGGCCAGCCCGTGCTGCCGTTGTAGATCCTTCAGCAAATCCAGAACCTGTGACTGAACAGTCACGTCCAGCGCCGTTGTGGGCTCGTCGGCAATCAGCAATCTCGGCCTGTTGATCAAGGCCATCGCAATCATGATCCGCTGCCGCTGGCCGCCGGAGAATTGGTGCGGATAGTCGGAATAACGGCGGCTCGCCTCGGGAATCGCCACCGCCTCCAGCGCGGCAATGGCTTTGCGCTTCGCCTCGCGGCCCGTCCACGCACCGGAATGGGCGGCCGCGCACTCGGCCACCTGCCTTCCAATCTGCATCACCGGGTTGAGCGCTGTCATCGGCTCCTGGAAGATCATCGCAATCTCCCGGCCCCGGAGACGCCGAAGAGCATCATGCCCCTGTCGCAGTAAATCGATCTCGTTCGATGCCCCATCCTCGCGTTGCCACAGAATCTGCCCCGAAATTTGCGCGGCGTGATCCAGCAGCCCCATAATCGCCAACGCCGTTGCGCTTTTGCCTGATCCTGACTCACCCACCAGGCCCAGCACTTCGCCTTCATCGATATGCAGGCTGATACCGCGCACAGCCTGCGCTGATCCAAAGCGAATCTGCAGGTCGCGGATGTCAAGCAGCGCCATATACGCCCATCGTATTGCATCGGGGCTGGCGCCCCCTGCGTACGTGCCGCAGGACGAGCAGAAAGAGAATTCCACCCATCTCTGGCGGGTTAGGCAGTGTCTGACGAGCTCAAACTCGGGGAGGTATACCTAAGCTGATCCGGACGAAGAACGTGCCTAAGCATCACCTCAATGGTTTTGCCGATTTATACACTCCAAAGACGCACAATCGGAACTGTGATGACGACTTCCAAATCCGCAGGCATGACTGGTCAGGGATGCCCTCGGCTCAAAGATGCCCTCGGCTCAATATGTCAGATATGTCCCCGGTCCGAACCAATAAACACCCACCCCCTCCCCCCTCAAAAAACCGCCCTTCGGGGCGGGGGAATATCGCGCAACTCACATCGATTCATTGGTCTGGGGATTAGCCCTGTGTACCAATCAGTAAACAAAGCATGCTGAAAATCATGCCTTTTCGTTCAAAAACTGCCATCAGAGGGCCGTTCCATGTCGGTTTTGGAAGGTTTTGGGTTCAGAACAACAGCCTGGGCTCCCGCGCCGATCCATCAAACACTGCCTAAAGGGCGTTCCCGCAGGAGCGAAGGGCGGCGTCCAGAATCAACAGAAAACAGAAGCTTTACCGTCGTGCTTGTCTCCGAGTGGGAGCCCCGGATTCATCCAACGCACAGCTCAGGGGCAACGCCGCCCGCAATAGGTTCATCTTCTAATGCGAGCAAAGGAGGATTTCAATCATGAAGCTCACATGGATCGCTCTTTCAGGACTTGCTTTTTCGCTGGGAACAGGCGGATTGGTCATCGCCACGGTATCTGCGGCGCAGCCGGCTCCAAGCTCGTCGGGCTTCGTCCAGGATCACGATGGCGGATGGGATGCCCCTCCCGCGGAGTTCCGCGAGATTCAACGCCAGGGCTTTCACGATGGAATCGAAGGCGCACGAAAGGACTTTGACAATCACCGTGCACCGAACGTGAACAATCGCGATGAGTATCGTCATCCTCACGTATCGCCCAGCGCCCGGGACGATTACCGTGAAGGATTCCGCAGGGGCTATGACGCCGCCATGCGTCACCTCATGGGACCCCAGTAGCGACGAGCCTGCATCGATCACTTAAGCGTTGGATTTTGACGGGCGAAGACAGAACCAACCGGAAATAGAAATGGGAGGGAATCGTCGATTCCCTCCCATTTCTGCCTTGCTCCTGTACGTCTTACTGTACGTCGCTCACTTTGCCTTCTTTAAATGTCACCTTCATGCCGCTGTAGTAGTAAATGACCTTCGGACCCAGGTTCGCGATTCTCGTCGGTGCACCAAGAGCCGCTGTAACCTGATCGGTCGTTTGGCCCAGCTCAATTGATGCTGGTTGAGCCGCCGGAGCAGCAGGAGCATCGGGTGAAGCCGGAGCCGGAGCCGCGCTTGCCTGCCCGCCTGCATCAGCAGCCGCTTCCGCAGTCACATCCTTTTCGGCCTGCACACTCTGTTGATCCGCTGCCTGGATGTCCGCACCCGGGTCCGGCTCCGGTGGAGGCGCCACCGCGGCATACGCTGCGGGAGCTGTTGGACCCTCCGCCGAAGCGGGAGCCGCGGGCAATCCGCCCGTACCCTGCTTCGCCTGCAGATCCTGGAGACCCTGGTCGATTGTCTCCCGCATGTGGTTCTGCATCTCCTGCAGGTCCGTCAACTGGACTTGAACAGTGAGAGAAATCGAGCACTCAGGGTTCCCTTTGCTCGACAGAACAACAAGGTTGGCCGCAGTCGCGTCAGACGGCGGTGGTTCGCGCAACTGCAGCGTATCGCCGTCGCTCACTGCGCACTCCTGGCCGGATGCATCCGTCACATCCAGATTGCCGCCAGCTACAAAGACATGCGGACGACCGTCGCTCAGCAGCCGGGCAATCCCGCTGGAACCGGGATCCACATCCTGCTGCTGCGCATTCTGCCCCGCTTCAGCGTTCTCAAGCGCCAACTGGTTTCTCACCTCGTCGGCAATCATCTGCTTCACCTCGGGAGTGAGCACCGGCGGGCCATCCGCCGGTGGTGCGGCAGCTTGCTCAGCCGCTTCCTGGTGCGCCGCATAGGCCGCCGCCAAATCCTGCGAGATGATGTAGTCCGTCAGCCAGAACGCCGCCGAGGGATACACGGCATAGGGGTGGAAGTAGCCGCCGTAGAAGCCATACCACGGAGTCGCAACTCCCCATCCCCAACCGAACGCGATAGGAGCCGCCCACGGGTTATAAGCCCATCCGTAAAACGCGGGACGGAAGTAGAATCCCGGCGCATACACGTTCAACATCAAGCCGCGATATCCATATCCGCGATAAAAGCGGTCATACGAGCGGCCGTGATAGAAGTACGAACGCCGCGCAAAATCGTGTCCATGGTAGTGATAGCCACGCTCCACATAACCGCGCCGGCCCCGCTCGGCATACACGCGGCTGCCATCGTGACGCTCCATCGAAACCCTGTGGCCGCCGGCAAGGCCGTGATGCACGTCCATTCCCCGCCTGGCATCGTGCACATCGGCCACCCTGCCGCCGGGTCGTGTGCGCACTGCGCTCCCGCTCCTGGTTACGCGCTCGTTGCTGCCCCTTGGCGCCGGGCTCTTGAAGGCCGTATTCCTGGTGCCGCCGGCTGCTCCGCCGTGCGCGCCAGCGCCCCCCGGACCACCTGGATGGGCACCGCCAACGGTCGTATGCGTGCCTGTCGTCGTGGTCGTGTGACTCGTCGTCGTAGTCGTGTGCGTTGTCGTGGTGGTCGTGTGCGCGCCTGTAGTTGTCGCCCCGGCATGTGTGCCGCCGGCAGGTGCGGTATGTGCGCCGCCAGCGGGTGCGCTCGCCTTGGGAGCAGCAGCAGGCTTGGGAGCAGCCTTCGGTGCCGGCGCGGCAGGCTTCTTGGCGTCTGCGGCTCCACTTGCCAGCCAGCTCACTCCCAGCAGCCCCGCTAGAATCAGCGATGCTGAACCATTCGTTATGGACCTCTGAAACCTCTGAATCGTCATCTTGGCCTCACTCCTCTGCTCTCTCCGCGCATCCACTCCGGATGGGCGACCGATTTACTCAACGTTGCTAACCTTGCCGTTCGTGAATGTAACTTTCATGTCTTTGTAGTAGAAGATTTCCTTGACTCCCACCTTTGCCATCCTGGTGGGTTGCCCAAAGGCAGTCGTCACCTGGTCCTTGGTTTGCCCTATCGAGATGGTCGGCGGTGGCGCATCCGCAGGCGGCGGTGGTGGTGCAATGGCCGCCATCGGTGCCGGGGGCGGAGCGGGAGCAGCAGGCGCGGCAGCTTGCGCCGGTGCACCGCCACCCTTGTCGCTGCCGTCCGCGGGCGCAACCGTCATCACCTCCGAAACCGTCTTCACAAAATCATCGGGTACCGGAGTCACGCCTTTGGGATATAGGAACTTGATCTCCCCATAGAAATGGATCTTGTCTCCGCCGGGATTCGATGGATCCTGGTAGGGGTCGCTGAACGTCGCCACTACGATCCCGTCCTTCTGAGGTGTCACTCCCGTCACCCAGAACTTCTCTCCGGCCACAAACTTCCGTGACGCGCATCCGTTGTTGGCCGCGTCAGTCGCGCTGCCCCCGCCACCAAACGGAAGACGGCCCTTGAGAAACGACTTCGCTGCATCCTTCGCGCGGTTGTTGTAATTCGCACTCAGAACGCCCCCGCTGTACGTGTTCGAGAATGCATACGTAGATGCGGAGCTGCACATCATCAATCCGTCTTTTTGCAACACCACGACATCGCCTGCGGTAACAATATCCGTGTGGTCCGCCGTGGGCTTTGTGAGCTTGATCTGCGATACAAGCTTCGCCTGAATCTGCGCCCCCGGATCCCCTCCCTGGGCTTGCGCACCGAGCGCGATAACAGCGCCCGCAACAGCCATTCCGAATACACCAAGCGTATGAGTTCGAACCATAGAACACACCCATTTCATGATTTGAGGGAAGCTCTTTGATAGACCCCAAAAACGTAAACCAAGGTCAAATAGATGTCAAGAAGATTAGACCTGGCAGAAGCACTCAGGATTCTGCTTAGTCCAACACAGCATTCAAACGAAAGTTCCGGCCTGTTTCCTTTTATTTCGAAGAAAATGCGAGTCAGGCTGCGTGTGCCACCAGCAGGATGCAGGTTATATTGTCCTGGCCGCCGCGCTGCTTTGCCAGTTCGATCAGGTTGGCGCAAGAAGTTTCGAAAGGCGATGCACCGAGAATAGCAGCAATCTCGTCCGCGAGGAGATAGCGCGTCAGGCCGTCCGTTGCCAGCAGGACCGCAGTCCCCGGCTTCAGGTCCACGGAAAAGAAATCCGGCTGAACCTCCGCCGCCACACCCACAGCCCGCGTAATGATGGACTCCATGCCCCGCAGGTCGGCGGTATGTGCGTTCTCGATCGTCAGTGTTCCATTGCGAATCAGTTCGTTGATGTACGAGTGATCGACAGTCAGTTGCACGCATTGGCCGCCCTGGATGATATACGCGCGGCTGTCTCCCACGTTGCCGAGTATCAGTTTGTTCCCATCCAGTGCGGCAGCCACTGTGGTTGTTCCCATTCCCTTGTTTTCGGGAATCTGCCCGTTTTCCCAAACATCCAGGTTCGCTGCGTTGATGGCAAGCAGAAGCCTTGCACTTATTGGCACATCCAGCGCAGTGCTCTCAGCGAAACTCTTCATGATCGCAGCCACCGCATGCGAACTCGCCACTTCTCCGCTCGCCATTCCGCCCATTCCGTCGCACACAACAAAGATGCCCAGCACTTCGTCATATCCGAAAGCGTCCTCGTTGTTGGTGCGTACGCAGCCCACGTCGCTGAGAGCGGAAACCGCGATGCGAATCGAGGTAGATCCGTCGCTGGCCGCCGATGCGTCGAACTTGGAAGGTTCGCTTATGAATTCTTCGCTCATGATCTCGCTTCAGTAAGCCGGGAGAGAATCGACTCCCCGGGGAGTTTGCTTGCCTGCTGCCACTTACGGTTCGTCGGCTCTCCCAGCCATCCTCTCACGATTCGATGCCAATCGTGAGAAGAAACAAAACCTCGCCCAGCCGCGTTAGCGAGCAACGTTCGAAACACAGTGAAAATCTTTCATGAACTGAGGATTCAGTAAGAATGCGCCGGGACCTGAAGCGTCGAAAAGAACCACTCCGTTGGTTTGACTGTTCAGTTGCAGACTGTATTTCAGCTGGTCCGGGGGAATGTGTGTTGCAGCGAATCCAAAATGAAATACCGACCACGGCCCCGGAGACGACGCGGAAGCATTCCCTCCTGATGCCAGGCTGTACTTGCCGTCAGGTTTTGAGACCCAGTGAAACGATGTCTTTTGACCCGCAGCGGTAATCTGCTGGTTGTCAATATTGAGCACCGCGTCCGGTGCACCCGGCGACTTCACCTCAGTCAGTGCGAAATCCAACGAAGGCTGGTTCCCCCCGCTTGGAAACAGAGTGGACGAAATCTTCTGGGCATTCGACAGAAAACCCAAGAAGGCCGGGTTGATGTGGACCGCTGACCCAGGCGCCACCACGTACTGTGTGCCTTGCTGAGCAACCAGCGCCTTCAGCGATCCGGTGAACTGCGTAAACGATCCGGTGCCCGGCGAGAAGATCTGCGCAACCTCCTCGGGCGTTGCTTCTGTCGCCGATTGCGGATTGAAGGGGAACTTGGCGAGTACCGGCCCGACCTGTGCGCAGAACGCCCTCGCCCCGCCGCCTGCTGCGTTAGCCGGCGCTTGGGCTGCAAGGTTCTTTGTCGATTCAATCGGCGCTTCAAGCAGCGCGAAGCTTGTCTTATCCAGACCGCCTGGATCGGGAACAAACCCGTTGCGAAGAGTTTCTGCGGCCTGCTCCGCCGCAAGTGCCGCCTGCACCACGGGCGCGGCCGCAGCGGGGTCGTTTGCGCTTGTCGGGTTCAGCGAAAGGTTCTTCACCGAGCCTTCAAGGCCCTGCAAGGACTGTATGTATCCCTGGTTCGACTGTCCGATCAGCCGATTATCCGGCATCGACGGTGGAACAATGGATTGTGGCGCTTGGAAGACGGAAGATATTTCCGGCGCCGCAACCCCCGTGTTAATCGAGATCAGCGAGAAAAGTTCCAGCATCGCCGAAGTATTCGAGTCCAGCGCGCCCAGTTTGGTTCCAGCCTCAGCAAAGCTCTTGTACGGGATGAACTGTGCCTTCGTCATGTAAGTCCGCCAGGTTTGAATAAAGTCGGCAGTGTAAGCCGATTTCAACTGGACAGAGAGTGCGGCCCGGTCAATCGGCGGCGCCGTCGAAGGACCAAGAACCCATTGTTCTCCGCTGAAGTACGGGTCCGGGTGCAGAATCGCGTCCTGCATGAACGCAAAGCCCGCCTTCGTAAATGCGCCCTGCACCGGATAGTTGTCGAAAATGTATTGTGAGGAGCCAGGAAATTTGCTGTTGAAGTCGAAACCTGGAACCTTGTGGTTGGCGGCAGAGAGCATGCTTTGATACACATGCTGGAATCCTTGGAAGCCGCTCAGGTAAAAGCGTGCATGCGCAATCACCACATCGTTTCTACTGCCGCCTGCATTCGCCATGCAGGAAGTGTTTCCGGGAAGAAGACTAGCATAAAACTGGAACTGAGCCTGCGCAATCTGCGCGACATTCGGATCAGGCGTGCCGCTTCCCGCCCATTCCGTCAGCAAAGCCGCGGGAAGAAAATCAACCGTGTCCTGCGGCGTATCGGGGTCAGGATTCGTGGCCGTAATCAGGTACGCCTTCAGGGGTTGATAAGTCGCACCGTAGTTAGAATCCGGTGTCGGTGTCGCGGGCACGGAGCGAAGCTTGCCCAGCATGTTCTCCTGTGTTGGCCCCAGCAGCAGGGTCCGGAATTTATTCGAATAAGCCTGGCACGCAACCGGGTAAAGCGCGTCACCTTTGTACAGTCCGAACCGGTCCATGAACGGCGACCCATCCTTGCGATAACCGTCCAGTTCAGCCAGTACCACTCTCAGCTTTTCCAGCGATTCCAGGTCTCCCTGCGAGGCAAAACTTCCGGCAGCCACGGGAGATACTGGCAACGCCGCGGCCTTCGCCACCCGTTCTTCGAGCGACCGGTTCCTGAAGAAAGAAATGGTGAACAGTGTCAGCAGGATCAGAATCAACACGCTTGCCGTCGTCAAAAGCGTGCGCTTCAGCAAGCTGGTCCGCGTGCTGGCCCGGCTGATCTCAAGCGCTGCCTTATCGGCCAGCAGGATCTTCGAGAACAGGTGCGGCAGAAAAACCCACTGCGCAACCTTGCGTGTGCCGCCTCGCCTGGGTTGTGGCGCGGCCTGCTCCTGTTGCATTGCGGCCAGCGAGAAAATACGTGTCGCTCCCGCGTTCACCGGTGCAGCGGCTTGCGGCTGGGCAGGCCCTACCTCCAGAACGTCCTCAATAAGATGAGCGCGCATCCCAGCGAAAAAGAAACCACGCAGGAAGGGATTCACGCCAATCTGGCTTGGCCGCGCAACTTCCGCGAGGAACGAAACAATGCCCGCCCGAACCTTACGTAGATCGCGCGGAAACTCATATGCCCGCGCCAGGTTCTGCAGCTCTCCGCCTCGTGAAAGAACATCCATGCGGAATTCCGCCAGCGCATAAATAAGCTGGTCGAATCGTGCTCCGATCAGCGCCGTGGCCTGCTCGGTATACAGCCCCGAACCCGACGACAGCGTTGTCAGCAGCGTCCCAATCGGAAGCTTCACTTCCTCATCCGAGAGCCGTCCCACATACTCGGCAAAGGGAGTGATGTTATCCAGCTTTGTGAACAGCGCATAGATCGGGAGCGAAATCCCCAGCGTCTGAGACAGCTGCCGCAGACGTTCGTTCAGCCCTTGAGCCAGCGCGCGAATCTGCTCTGAAGTATTCGGCGCCAGGATCCGCTCGATGCTCACGCAAACCACTACCGACCTGGCGGGAAGACGGCTGTCACCGAACACCGATCCCAGCCGCGCCGGAATCGTCGCTCGCACCAGCCGCAACCAAAGCGGAGCCTGCCGCAGCATCGCTCCACCAGCCTCCACCAGCACGTAGTTGCCAGCCAGCCAGATGTTCGCCAATTGCGTCGGAGCCACCAACCCATCACGATAGATGTTTCCCGCAATCAGCTCGGGGTCCAGCCCGGACTGCAGTACAGTCTGCGTCTTGGCGGAGTTTTCGTCTCCAATCACATAGATCAGAGGCAGCGACGCAAGCGACTTTACGCCCGCCCGCCCAGCCTGCCGCACCTTCGCATCCGCATCGCGCAGCAGGGCATTCAGGTTGATGCCATCCGGCGTGTCCAGTCCGCCGCTCCCCGACGAATCCCCGCCTGCCTTAGCCAGGTACCAGATCACAAAAACAATCGACAGCGCGCCCACTAACCCCAGAATCACGCAGAACAAAATCAGCTTAGTGCCTTCGAAGTGCAGCGCAAATGCGCCCCCGATCACCAGGGCCATATAGAGAACAAAGATCAGAATCCCAATCAATACGTGCTTCATAGGGAGATCTCCGCAAGGCCGGTTGTGGAAGTATGCGTCGGCAAGGCTGGGTGAACGCTTTGAGAGATGGAGGGCATCGACTGTCCCAGAATCACAACGTATCCTGCGTAGGCCAACGCCGTGAGCAAGAACAGGAGGATGGCGGCAATCGCCAGCCGCATCACCCATGGGTCTCGTCGCGGTGGCGGCGGAGCCGCTGGCGCTTCTGCCGGCCGCAGCAGAGCGTACGAGCCGCGAATGCGTGTGATCTTCTCCCGAATGCGCTGCAGTATCGAGTGAATTTCCGATGCATCCCCAAACGCGAATCGCCCGCGATATCCCAGCAGCAGGCAAAGCGCATGCAGCTCCAGCACATCGGCAACTTCATTCGATTCGGGCCGGTTCAGCAATTCGGCCACGTTGCGAAAGAACAACTCACCCGCAAAGTGTCCTCCGAACATCTCTTCCTGCAGCGGCCGTCGTGCCCAGTCTGCGAACGTGGGGTCCTTCGAATTCAGCACGCTTTCATCTAGAAAGCCAATGATCGCGTAGATCGCCATCTTTGAGGCTTCGTCGCTATAACCCATCGCCGAAGCGTCCTTCACAGCCGCGGAAATCATCTTGCGCAGTGTGGCGCGGAAGGTTTCTGCGTTCTCAACGTGCTGCACAAAGAACCGCGTGCGCAGAATTACGGTGAACACTTCCTGGAAAGCCATGGCCAGGTTGCTGGTCTTTGTTTCTTGAGGTACAGAAGCAGGGGAGGAGCTCATGCGGATGTCTCCAGAATGATAGTCAGGTCAAAGGTTGCGTCACCTAGGTCGCCGGGCAAATACACGCCGACCTGTTTCGTTTGCAAAATATGTTGCCAGCACGCGCCACTGAGCGAAACCGAGAAGTAATGCATGTCAGCCTGCGCATGCAAAGCCGCGGGGGGCACAGGAAGATGCATCAGCTCAAGGCCAGGCAGCGCGCGCTCCACAAGTTTTGTCACCCCTCCGGCAGAGCACACCTTCACCAACCTCGGCGTTAGCCGCAGAACCACCGAATCGTTGATCGAGGAACGAATCCCGAATATCCATCTAGAACGCCGTAAACAGCGTTCGTCCAACACATCGGCCGTAAAGATGTAACTATCGGCCTTGCGGAACTGGAGGGTCACGCTGTTCGATGGCGACACGATCTCGAGATAGCGCCGGATCAGAGCATCCATCTCCTTGAACGTCCTCGTCAGGTCCCTGTGCCGGTAGGCGGGAATCTCTTCCTGCGTCGATTCCAACGCAAACGTGCTCAGTGCACCAGCCAGCCGGGCAAGGTCCCTGTACACTTCCTCGGGATGACTCCGCCGGTCCTGCAAATGGTGCCGCAGCGCGGGCAGGGAAGAGCAAAGCGCGTGCAGAAACCAGTAGTTCGCAACATCCAGCGCCGATGTCCCGAGTTCAAAGCGTCCCGATCCGGCCCTCATGTTGCGCGTGGAGGTGATCTTCTCTTCAATCGCCTGCGCCAGCCGGTGCAAAAGCATCACCAGGCTCTCACTGGCGCTGATGCGCAGGCACGGCGGAATGAACTCGGGGTCGGAGGCAAATCCCCCGTTGCCATCCCGGAATATCCGCGCAATAGGAAACGAGACCGTTTCGCCTGAAAGCTGGGCTTGGCTCAGCAGTACAAGATTCTTGCGGGCAAATGAAATTGTTGATTCACCTTGCCCCACAGAATCGTCGCGGAGTGTCCGCTGCACCGCGCTGTACCGCGTGTTCAAGCCGCCGCCCTGATCGCAATCAAGACCTTGGTCCTGCCGCGGTGGAATCGCCAGGTAAAGAGTAATCTCGCTGTCAATCGATGAGAACAGATCGTTCAAGTGTGCCGCCTCCGGCACTTGGTCGCAGTCCGGCAGATCGAAAATGAGACCGTCAGGAAGAATGCCAGATGCGAAGCTCAGAATCGCCAGCCCGTTTCGCATCGCTTCGGTATCAATTGAAAAATGGAGAAATCCCCACGGGTCCTGGCGCAGATTCGAGCTCAGAAACCAGAGCGTATCTTCGAAATAACGGCTCTGCGTCTGGAAATGATGGGGACCGAGATGCATCCCTTCCGACCAGACAACCCGCGACAGGAATTTCATAGGAGGAAGTCCACCATGGGAGAGTCAGATATCAGGTCGCCCTCCGATGCCGGAAAGCGAGTGTTCAGTGGCTGCGGCATGCCCGCATGAATCGCTTATGCCGGTAGTCCGGACAATACAGAAGAATTCCCCGATGAGTCTATTCGTCAGGGACTTTGGGGCGCAACCGCATTCTACCCAAAATCTTTTCAGATAAATAGGCAAATCGGGAGCGACGAATGATTTATGCTACCCGCATCGCACCGGAGGCCTGATTGCATGGATAAACCGAACTCACCTGGCGGACTTGGCGGCTCAGGTTCTTCATGGCCGGAGAACTCCGGTTCTGATCAGGACTTCGGGGCAACGGGTGTCTTTGGCGCGGTCACGCTGCCGGACTCGGCTCCCCCAACGGCGAAGTCCAGGCCAGAGTCGGATTTCCTCGCCTCCTGGGCAACGGAACCCCCACCGCCTCCTGCTCCAAAGTCAATTGCCGAGCCGGTCGTCCACAAGGTGGTGCTCGAAGGTGGTGCGGGAGCCAGTTCCCCTGAACTCCTTGATCGCATGCGCGCCGCGTCCGCGGAGAGACCAGCTGCGCCTGACCCCGCGAAAGGCAGCGGCGGGTTCACCGAGTTATTGCGGACCCTCGGAACCGAATCCCCTGCGCCCGCGCCGAAACAACCGCCCCCGCCTCCGGCCAGCTCGGGGTTCACTTCGCTGCTCCAGACATTGGGCACGGCGGGGACATCGCCCGCTCCCGTTGCAACCCCACCCCCCGCGGCTCCCCCGTATGCCGCTCCATCGCCCGGCGGGTTTACAGAATTGCTCCGCACAACGCCAGTCTCAGGCGGAGCCGCAAACCCAGTCCCTCCACCTCCGCAAAATCAGCCGGGAACTTTTACCCAGCTATTCGGTACCTTGGGCGGTGCTGCCGCTGCCCCGTCCGCGCCGCTTCCGGTTAGCTGCCCGCCCCCTAATCCCCCATCCGCCAGTCCGGGCTCCTTCACCCAGATGCTCTCACTTGAGCAGCAGTCGGCTCCGGTCCAGCCCGTCTATCGCGAACAGCCCCCGCCCCTTATTGGCGGTCTTGATTACGGCCTGCCTTCAGCAGCTCCGCGGGCCGCGGAAACCAACCGTGATCCTTTTGCTTCACCGCCCCCGCCCCCGGCCCCAGAAGCCACGCCGCCAGGTTCGAGCGTGGGAATCACGCGACTGATTCAGATGCTCGATGAGCCGTCAAAGCAGCCGCTTCCGCAGCGTAGCCCCGTGCCGACTCCCCCACCGCGCGCTGCCGAACCGGGCGTTTGGACGCAGACATTTGCTTCCCTGTCGATGAATAGCGAACCTGCTTCGCCGGCTCCTGCAGCGCCTCTGGCCGCGCCCGCCTATCCGGCCTTTGTGCCCCCGCCTGCCGTCAATCCACAGCCCGTGGCCCCTCCGGCCTCCGGGCCCAGCGAATTTACCCGGATCCTCGATGCCTCCAGGATTCGTGAGCTGTCCATGCAAGGGGGCGCCGCGCCGCAAAACCTCGCGCCCCCGCCGCCCCAGAACCTAGCCGCACCTCCACAATTCACTCCCCCTCCCATGCCCAGCTATCCCATGCCGGCTACGCCTCCGCCACCATCCATGCAGGGGTTCGGAGCCATGCCTCAACCAGGAGCGTTCCCGCCCCCGCCCCAGCCACCTGCCTACCCCATGCAGTTTGGTGCGCAGCCCCCATCCATGCCCATGCCGGGTGCCATGCCACAGCCTGGAATGTTTGCGCCCCCACCCGTCCCACCAACTCCGCAGCTCCCTTCTGTCAAACCGGCTCCGCCTGCAACAGGTAAGCTGCAGCAACTCGTACCCCTGCTTTTGGTGGTCATCATCGTTTTGCTTCTGGTGCTGATCATCACGGTCTTCTTCCTCATGAAGCATTAGCGGACGCTCTGTAACGGCCCAATCGAGGTTTTCAATTTGTCGCATCATCAGTGGATTGCCGGCGCGATTCTGCTCGTCGCAGTAGCCGCGCCTGCGCAAAGCTTTAAATGTCCCGCTTGGCAAGGGAAGAATCCTCTCGCCGGCGTCTCTGTTTACGATGGCCCTCCCGCGGAAAAGGCTGACCTCGTTCCGGATCTCACGAAAGGCAGCGGCGATCGCCTCTATGCCTCCTGGGACATCGGCTATTTGTTCGGCTTGGGCCGCACGCCTTACCTGGTGTGCAGGTACGCAGGTTTGCCCGACACTCAATCAGTCACTCTAAAGATCGATAAAAGCGTAGCTAAGTGTATCTTTTCGGCACATGCCGGAGGCCAGCCTGCGGACGCGGAATGCCGGTAAGTCGCTTGGACTGTGCAGCAGGAAAATCAGTCCGCTACGCCGGTTGCGCCAGCAAGATGATCAGCTCGAACTGCGGGTTTAGAATATCGGCCGGCGCGTAAACAGCAAAATTGCGCGCCCGCAACACGGATTCCCACACTGGCCCGCCCTGCTCGATGGCGAAGTATTGGTGGCGCAGTTTCACCGGAATCGACCGCGGCGGTGGCGACACATGTTGCAGCCGCAGTCCTGGCAGCGCATTGCGAATCAGCGTCTCAAGTTGCGTTGCCGAGCAGGCTTTCAGCAGCTTTTGTGAGCGGTCAATCAGGTCCGCATCGCGGATATCGGCCGAAACGGCCAGGTAAAACCGTGATCCTTCGAAGTAAGCATCCTTGTCGATCGAAGTCGCATAGATCGTATCGCGCACCAGTTTCAGCGGCAGCGCGACAAAGTTGCTCGGTACAACTGTCTCCAGCATGATCCGAATCAGCCGGTCCAGTTCTCCAAAACACACGCCCAGTTGATCGTGGTTGTAAGCGGGCAGATCCTTGGGAGCGATCTTGCTCGAGAAGGCGGTTAATGCTCCCGCGAGATCGGAGAACTCATTGAACAGAAGTTCCGGCTGAACATTCGTCGATTCAAGAAAATGACGCAGCGCTGGAAGATGGCTGTTGATGGTGTAAAGAAGCCAGAAGTTGGCCACGTCGGATGCCGTGAAGTCGGCCAGTGACTGGTTCTTCTGCCGTCTCCCGCCCGATAGTTGGCTGCTGCGCGCAACCAGCAATTCCACCATGTTGCTCAAAATCCGCTTCAGCGTCGGATGCGCGTGAATGTCGATCAGGGGTGGAATGTACGTCGGGTCCACCTGGTAGATCCCGGTCTCTGAGCGCAGAATCCGGATGCATCCCAGAACCACGGATCCCTCGCGGTTCTCGCCCTCGGCCAGGATCTGCAGGTTCTTCCGTGCAACCTGCACGGGCTTCTCTCCGCTTCCCGTGTTCTCATCGCGGACCATCAGCAATTGCGCCAGGAACCGCGTACTCACGCGCCCCCGATCCACGCTGACGTTCATGCCGCCGTTCAAATACTCGGGCACTGCGAGGTAAAACGTGCAGGCCTGCCGGCCATCCTGAAAACATTCATCCAGGATGCGCGCCGGTGGCGGATACTCTGACGCCGGGATGTCGATCGGAAGCGCATCCGGAAAAATTCCCGAGGCAAGAACAATCGCCAGTCGCCCTTCGGACAGTGCCTTGCTA
The DNA here is from genome assembly GCA_049514915.1 of Occallatibacter sp. Classification (GTDB taxonomy): domain Bacteria; phylum Acidobacteriota; class Terriglobia; order Terriglobales; family Acidobacteriaceae; genus Telmatobacter. The sequence goes on from JBEKUP010000001.1 coordinate 20,707, forward strand.
TCGATCTGGATCTCGCGAAATCCCCACGAACGGGAATTGAGCGAATCCAGATAGAATCGCGAACTGTCTTCAACAAAGCGCTCCTGCGCCTGCAGATGCTGCGGCGAGAGAAACGTGCCTTTCGACCAGATAACGGGTTGAAGTTGTCGCATCTTCTTCAGCAACCTCGACTGAGTATGTCATATTACCGGTTGGTTTCGAACCGTGTCCAAAACAAGCTCAAAAGGAAACTCAAGACCGATCTCGATAGGTAGAAGTGTCGGACTGTTCGAGTGGCTTGATGACGGTGAAAGCGCAAGTTAAACACCATCATCCTCGCACAAGTTGCGGTTCGAATTGAAATTTTCGTCCTTCCCCGTCTACTTGTGAACCTGAGTTGAAATACCACCGGTAAACCAAAGAATTATCTAGACAGACGACGTATTTTGTGATTTCTTTGGGTTTACCGAATTAAGTTGCATCACCGGAGTGATATGGCCAGAGAGAGTACCCAGCAGAAACTCAGTCGCGTCCGGGCCCCCCGGGTGCAGATCACCTATGACGTCGAAGTCGGAAACGCAATCGAGATGAAGGAATTGCCCTTCGTCATGGGTGTGTTAGGCGATCTCACCGGGCAGCCCGAAAAGCCACTTGCCGCTTTGAAAGATCGCAAGTTTGTTGAGATCAACCCTGACAACTTTGACAGCGTGCTCAAGGGCATGCAACCCCACTTGAAGTTCTCCGTAGAGAACAAGCTGAGCTCCGACCCCAAAGCGGGACAGGTTGGAGTCGATCTCCATTTCGAAAGCTTCGAAGACTTTTCTCCCGCCCGCGTTGCGGAGCAAGTTGGTCCCATCAAGGAGCTTCTAGATCTGCGGACCCGCCTCTCCAACCTGCGTGGAAGTCTGCAGGGCAACGACGAGCTCGATAGGGCGTTGTTCGATGCCGTCTCCAAAACTGAAGAATTGAATAAGCTGCGCGGCGAAGTCGGCAAAGCAGAGGGAGACAAGAATGAGTAGCTCAGCGAATCCACTGGCGGCGCAGGCCGCCGAGACCCAGACTACTGAAGTTTCGCTCCTCGACCAGATTGTCGCCCAGGGACGCTTCGGCAAGGACACGCTTGCCCAGGAACGCGGCAAGGACATGGTCAAGGAGTTCGTAAACCAGGTCCTTGAAGGCAAAATGACCCTCAGCCGCGATGCGGAAGCCAGCATCGGCTTGCGCATCGCCGACATCGACCGGCTCATTTCCCTGCAACTGAACGAAGTCCTCCACCACCCCTCTTTCCAGAAGCTGGAGGGCACCTGGCGCGGCATCAAGCACCTGCTCGATCAGAGCGAAACCAGTGACGCGCTCAAAATCAAGTTGCTCAATGTCTCAAAGAAGGACCTCCTTCGCGATCTCCAGCGCGCTCCCGAGTTCGACCAAAGCGCCTTCTTCAAGAAAGTGTACGAAGAAGAGTTCGGCGTCTTCGGCGGCGCTCCTTTCGCGGCCCTGGTCGGCGACTACGAGTTCGGCCGCGGTGGTGAAGATGTGGAGCTTCTCGAGCGCGTCTCGCAGGTTGCTTCCGCAGCGCATGCGCCCTTCCTCACGGCCGCTGCTCCCGAACTGCTGAACCTCTCTGAGTACAACCAGATCTCGGGGATCAGGGATATCTCCAAGGTCTTTGACAGCACGGAATACGCTAAGTGGAAAAGCTTCCGCGCGTCCGACGATTCCCGTTATGTGGCTCTCACCCTGCCCCACGTCCTCATGCGCGAACCGTATGGCAAAGACACGCGGCAGATCGACGAGTTCGCCTATGAAGAAGGCGTCGACGGTAAAGACCACTCCAAATATCTCTGGGGCAACGCGGCTTACGCGTTGGCTGCACGGCTCACCAACTCCTACGCTAAGTATGGCTGGTGCGCCGCCATTCGCGGCGTTGAGGGAGGCGGCCTCGTCGAGGGGCTGGCCACTCACAACTTCCGCACCGACGAGGGCGACCTCGCATTGAAGTGCCCCACTGAGGTCAGCATTACCGACCGACGTGAGAAAGAGCTTGCCGACCAGGGCCTGGTGCCTCTGGTTCACTGCAAGGGAACGGATTATGCCGCTTTCTTCAGTGTCCAGACCGCCAACAAGCCCAAGGTCTATGACAAGCCGGAGGCCAATGCCAACGCCCGCCTTTCGTCACAGCTCCCGTACATGCTCGCCATGTCTCGCTTCGCTCATTACCTCAAAGCCATGATGCGCGACAAGTTGGGAAGTGCGATGAGCCGCTCCCAGGCCGAACTCTACCTCAATCAGTGGATCGCCAATTACGTGATCATGGACGACAATGCCTCCTCCGCCGCCAAGGCCGAAAAGCCTTTGCGCGAGGCTCGCATTGAGGTCATGGAAGTGGCGGGAAAACCAGGGGCGCTTCGTGCTGTAGCGTTTCTGCGTCCCCATTTCCAACTCGATGAGCTTACCGTGTCTTTGAGACTCGTAGCCGATCTGCCCCAGCCTGCGGGCAAGTAGTCGCAGCGGCTTCTTTCTCTTGAAATCAATTTCCCCAACCGGGCCTCGCGATTGGCCCCAATCGAAAGGATTGTCTGATGGCAAATAATGTTGATTACTTCTTGAAGCTGGACGGTATCGCTGGCGAGTCGAAGGACACGAATTTTTCGGGTCAGATCCCTCTGCTCTCTTTTACCCATGGCGGTGAACAGTCGAGTTCCGTTTCAACTGGAACAAGTGGCCACGGAGCCGGAAAGGTGTCGTTGCACCCCTTTACCGTGACCAAACACCTTGACAAGTCAAGCGTACCCCACTTCAAGGCTCTGACCCTTGGAACCCATATCGCCACCGGGACGCTGTCTGCTGTGAAGGCAGGCGCCAACCGCAAGCCCTATCTCAAGATCGACTTCAAGAGCATGTTTGTCACTTCGTATATGGTTTCCGCGGTCGATGAGCACCCCGTCGAGAGCATCACCTACGCATTCGAGCAAATCAAGATCGAATACTTCTCGCAGGACGATAAGGGCACCGTCACCTCCACTGGAAGTGTCAGCTGGAATGTTTCCACCAACGCAGGATCCTAGGCAGCAATGACTCCACTTGCGCTTTACCGCGAAGGAAGACTGCGGGAAGCCATCAAGGCGCTTGGCGACGAATTGCGGTCCAATCCGCTCGACGCCAAGCGCCGCACGTTCCTGTTCGAGCTTCTTCTGTTTGCCGGCGAGTACGACCGCGCCGAGAAACAGCTGGATCTTTTGGCGGGAGCGAATGCGGATGCTGCCGCTGGAACGCTGCTCTACCGCAGTGCGCTGCACGCCGAGCGCACCCGCCAGGCCATGTTTGCTAACCATGAAACTCCTCCCTTCAAGGACGAGCCAGTCTATGGCGGAACATGGAATGGAAAGCCATTCACTGAGATAAGTGATGCCGATCCCCGTATCGGCGCGAATCTGGAAGTATTCATCGCCGGCAGCTACACCTGGATTCCCATCCACTACCTTCGCCGGCTTGAAATCGAACCGCCCACCAACCTCCGCGACCTGGTCTGGGCTCGCGCCCGCGTCGATACCAGCGCGGATTTCCGCCTCCAGGAGCTCGGCGAGGTCCTCCTGCCCGTTCTTTGCCCGCTCTCTTCGAAGCATGCCGATGAGTCGGTTCACCTTGGCCGCGAGTCGGCCTGGGAACCGGATGACGTGCATGGCGAAATCCCCTACGGCGCCAAGCTGATTGCGATTGACAGGGTCGAAGTTCCGCTTCTCGAGCTGCGCAGCGTCGCTTGGTCCGCCCCTGAGAAGGAGTCTCAAGATGCCTCTGCGTGAGGATTTGCTTGCGCCGATTGCAGGAGAGAACCCAGCGGGCGAGGACCTTTACTATGACAAGGTCTTCGATCAGATCAAGGAAGCTCGCAGGGAAGATGACGACAGTTTGCCGGAAGGGGACATGGTCGTCTCCCAGAAGAAGAAGGCAGACTATCGCGCCGTTATCAAGCTTGCAGGTGACGCACTCGCCAAGCGCACCAAAGATCTCCGCCTCGCAGGATGGCTCATCGAAGCGCAACTGCGTGTTGAAGGATTCTCGATTCTCGCCTCAGGCATCGATCTCCTCCGCGCTCTCCAGGAGACCTTCTGGCCCAAACTTTATCCCATCATCGAAGATGGCGGAGACCTCGAACTCCGCATGCTCTCCGTCGAAATCGCAGGCAGGCTGATTGCCGCATCGGTTCGCAAACTTCCCATTACCAAGAGCGGTCTGAGTCTCGAGTCCTATCTAGAATCCCGCCTCCTTGGCTATGAGAAGGACGCCACGTCCGACGCCAAACAGGAAGCCCGCCGTGACGCGCTCGAACACGGCAAGCTCAGCGCCGAGGAATTTGACCAGGCCTTTGTTGCGACATCAAAGGGCTTTTACGTTGAAGCCGAAGCAGCCTTGGCGGAATCGCTTCAGGCCGCCGATCGCCTCGACGAATACCAACAGGAAGCTTACGGAGATAACGCCCCCCTCCTCACCAACCTCAAGGGTGCGCTTGCTGAGGTGCATCAGGCAGTGACGTCGCTCCTCAACGAGCGGCGCAAGACAGAACCCGACCCTGTAAAAGTCGAAGATCAGCCGCCCTCGCAACAGGATGGCGTCGGGTCGGATGCTTTTCAGTCGGCAACGGATGGAGGCGAATCGTCGTCCGGGCAACCGCTTCCGCGCAGAACAGCCTCCTCCGGTCCGTTGAGCGGCGTGGCTGATGCCTACGGGCTGGTTGTCGAGAGCGCGGAGTTCCTGTTTCAGCGGGATCCCAATTCCCCCGTGCCTTACCTTATATGCGCTGGCTTGCGTCTCGGCGAAACTCGCATGCAAGGCCCTGTGCCGGCGCCGGGCTTTGCTGTCGGACCCAGCCCGGCCGTACGCCAATCGCTGCGCACATTGGCCAACCGCGGCGCGTGGCAGGAATTGATGCGCGCAACCCTCCCCATTCTCGCCAGCGAATGCGCCCGAGCCTGGATCGATCTGCATCGATATGTGTGGCGAGCCGGGCAGGAAACAGGCGCTGAGGCGATCTCGGAGGCGGTCGTCGGTACCATTCGAAGCCTTCTCGTCTCCCGGCCAGAGTTACGCCACTGGACCCTTGAAGATGACACTGGCGCCGCAAATCCAGAGACCCAACAATGGCTGGATGCAACCGTTCTTCAATAGCGCATTTTGCAGTCTCTTCGGGAGGATCCTGTGGCCAGAAGCAAGTCGGATGTTCTCATCACGCAATCGTTGCTCGATCGCCTGACCGACTTGGATCAGTGGCCCGAAACCCGCTCCGCATCCATCACCATGTATCGCGAGTCGCTCAAGCGGGATGTGGAGTGGCTCTTGAATACAAGGCAGCCGGTCATCCCCGAGTTGGAAGACTATCCGGCGACTGACGCCTCGGTCTTGAACTACGGATTGCCCGACATTCACAGCTTCGATGGCTCGAAAGGCAAGGAACACAATGCGCTGACAGTTGCGCTCGAAAAATGCATTCGCGTCTTCGAGCCCCGCATCAGTCAGCCTCATGTCTTCCTCTCTCGCTCCGACATCCTGAGCCGCAGCCTGAGGTTTCACATCGAAGGCCAGATCGTGTACGAGAATATGAACGAAGAAATCAAATTCGACACAACCCTGGAACTGATCAGCGGAGAGTACGAGGTAAAGTAGGGCATGCGCGAGGAACTGCTGGAATACTACGAGCGGGAACTCACTTGGCTCCGCCAGATGGGCGGCGAGTTCGCGCGCAAGTATCCCAGGGTTGCGGGCAGGCTCCTACTCGATCCCGATCGTTGCGACGATCCCCATGTCAGTCGTCTCCTTGAAGGTTTCGCGCTCCTCGCCGCGCGCGTCCATCGCAGGATCGACGACGATTTCCCGGAGATCAGTGAGTCACTCACCAGGATGATCCATCCGGGTTATCTGCGCCCCATCCCCTCCATGACCATTGTGGAGTGCCTCCCGGATCCCGCTCAGGGCAAGAAGGTCGCTGGTATGAAGGTTCCCAAGGGAACGCCGCTGGTCACCAAGGCCACCGTCGAAGGACTTCCTTGCCGCTTTCAAACCGCGTACGACGTCGATCTTTGGCCCTTTTCAATCGTGGCCGCGGAATGGCGTCAGCCCGAGCGCATGCAGCGTCCGCCACGCGCCACCGTGGGCATGCAGGCCGTCGCAGCCGCTCGTTTGCGTCTTCGTTGTCAAAAGGACGTCATCTTCTCCGGCCTTCCTCTTTCGCGCCTGCGCCTCCATCTTGCCGGCGACGCAAGCGTCGTCTATTCGCTCTACGAGCTGCTCTCGGACAAGTGCATCGAGATTCAGCTACGCGATCCAAAAGATGAAAAGCGCCTCATCAGTCTCGAACCCGCACGCCTTCGCGTCGTTGGATTCGACGCTGAAGAAAACCTGCTGCCCTTTGTCCGCCGCTCCATGGATGGCCATCGACTCCTGCAGGAGTACTTTGCCTTCCCTGAGAAATTCCTCTTCTTCGACCTCGAAGGTCTCGAGCCGCTTGCGCAGTCCGGCTTTGGTGAAGAAGCCGAAATCGTCTTCCTCTTCTCAAGCTTCGAACGCGCGGAACGCCAGCAGGTCCTCGAGCTCGGCGTCAACGAGCGCACCTTCCGCCTCGGATGCACGCCCGCCATCAACCTCTTCCCCCAGTCGGCCGAGCCCATCCTACTCAGCCAGACTCGTCACGAGTACACCATCATCCCAGACAGCCGTCACACCACGGCAATGGAAATCTTCAGCATTGAAGAGGTCGTCGCAAGTAACCCGCGTCTTCGCCAGTCCGTGGTCCTGGAGCCGATGCATGCATACCGCTACCAGACCCGCAATCGAGAGGAACTTGCTTTCTGGGTTGCCAACCGCCATCTCAACGAGTTCGGCGAACGCGAGCCGTCCACCATGACCATCTCGGTGGTAGACCTGACCGGCAACTTCAAGGAGCCGGAAGCAGACGTCCTCATGGTGAAGGCCCTTTGCACAAACTTTGATCTTCCTTCCCGCTTCCAATTCGGTTCTGATGCCGGAGACTTTGAGGCAACCGGCTATCCCGCCGCCAAAACTATAACTGCTCTGCGCCGTGCCACCGCCAGTATCAATCCGTCCGGCGGAAAGGAACATTTCTGGCGCCTCATCTCCCTCCTCTCGCTTAACTATCTGTCCCTCAACGAAGAGGGCCGCGCCGCCATCCAGGAGATCCTGCGGCTCCATAACCTGAGCGACTCAACGGCCAGCGAGAACCAGGTCGGATCCATATTGAAGATGAAATCCGCACCCGGTTTTGCGCTCGTCGATTCCGCCTATGGTCTCATTCCCGCCCGCGGAACCCAGGTGGAAATGGATTTCGATGAACAACAATTCGCCGGAACCGGGTTATATCTATTTGCTGCCGTGCTCGATCGCTTCCTCGCCGGCTATGCTTCCATGAACAGTTTTTCGCAGTTGACCGCACGCAGCAGTCTACGAAAGGAGCCTCTGGGAAAATGGCCGCCGAGAGCTGGGACTCAAGCGCTGCTCTAACCACGCAGCCGTCTGAGACCGACCCACAACCCGCGTTTTCCGCTATGCGCAAAATGCTCGAAGAAGAGCCATTCCGCGTGCATTTCTTTCAGGCTGTGCGCTTGCTCCAGAAGATGGAGCCGGAGCTGGAACCCGTCGGCTATTTCGTCACACCCCAGGGCGAGACCATCCGTTTTTCCGCGCGTACTTCGCTGGCGTTCCCTCCCAGCGAAATATTCGCTCTTACCAATCTTGAGAACGGACAGACCGCCATGACCGTCGAGTTCATGGGCCTGTGCGCCGCCATCTCCGTCATGCCTGCTCCGTATACCGAGTTCCTTCTCGCCCGCGCCCGGCAGAAGGACTATGTGATGGAAGACTTTCTCAACATCTTCAACCATCGCATGATCTCGTTCTTCTACCGCGGTTGGGAAAAATACCGCTTCTTCGTTGAATACGAAAGATCTGGAGAAGACAAGCTCTCCACCCGCCTCTTCGATCTGATTGGTCTCGGTACGGAAGGCATGCGCAGTCGCGGCGGACTTCCCGACCATGCCTATCTCAACTACGTAGCTCTTCTCGCGCGCCATGTCCGCTCAGCCGGCTCGCTCCAGCAGATTCTCGAGGACTACTTCGATGTCAGTGTCCATATCCAGCAGTTTGCCGGCGCCTGGCGTAAGCTCAGTCCCGAAAATCAAACCTGCTTCAACGGCTTCGGCGGAGCCAGCGAGAGGCTCGGCGTCGGCGTCGTTGCCGGCGACGAAATCTGGGATCACCATGGGCGTATCCGCATCTCCATCGGCCCCATGCGCTTTGAGCAGTACCTGAAGTTCCTTCCCGGAAAAGACGCATACCACGAGCTCGTTGCCTGGTTGAAGTTCTATTCCAACGGCAGTTATGAAACCGAAGTCCAACTGGTCCTCGCCCGCGAAGATGCTCCCAACTGCGAGTTGGGTTCGCGCGGAGAAACGCGTCCGCAGCTCGGCCTAGTCAGCTGGCTCAAAACGAAACCCCTCGACCGCGATCCCGCCGACGCAACGTATCTTGTGCAGTAACCGAAATCTATGCAATAACCGAAATCTAAGATCGAGGATGAATACGCAATGAGCACAAACCTGAAAGCACTGATAGACAAATTGAACGACACCACGCGGAAGGCCCTCGAGTCCGCCGCTGGCCTCTGCGTTGCACGCACCCATTACGACATCGAGATCGAGCACTATCTCCTCAAGGCTCTCGATGCTTCCGACAACGATATTGCCGCCATCCTCAAGCATTTTGGCGTAGACCGCTCCCGGCTCACAAAGGAACTTGAGCGCAGCCTCGATTCCTTGAAGAGCGGCAACGCCCGCTCTCCTGCCTTCAGCCCGTCCGTCGTAAAAATGCTCTCCGAAGCATGGACCGTCGCCAGCATCGACTTCAATGCCGGGAGCATACGCACCGGCTTCACCCTTCTCGCTCTCCTCGGCGACGAAGAATTGGCCCGCATGGTAAAGGACATCAGCAAGGAGCTGCAGGCCATTCCGCCCGACGGTCTGCGCGCCAGCTTCTACGACATGGTGTCGAAGTCCAACGAGACTCAGACCAGCCTCGCCGCTGGAGTCGCAGGGAAATCCGCCGGCCCTGGTGATGGCGCACCTTCACCCTCGGGCGGCAAGACCCCCCACCTCGATCAGTACACCGTGAACCTCACCGCCAATGCCAAGGCCGGAAAAATCGACCCGGTCCTGGGACGCGATATCGAAGTCCGCCAGATGATCGATATCCTCATGCGCCGTCGCCAGAACAATCCCATCCTTACGGGTGAAGCGGGCGTAGGCAAAACCGCCGTCGTCGAGGGATTCGCCAACCGCGTCGTCAGTGGCGACGTCCCGCCCGCCTTGCAAGGCGTTCACATTCACAGTCTCGATCTCGCCCTCCTTCAAGCCGGAGCCGGTGTCAAAGGTGAATTCGAAAACCGCCTCAAGGGTCTCATCAACGAGGTCAAATCCTCAACAGAAAAAATCATCCTCTTCATCGATGAAGCCCACACCATGATCGGCGCTGGTGGAACCGCTGGCCAGAATGACGCCGCGAATCTGCTCAAGCCCGCGCTTGCCCGCGGCGAACTTCGCACCATCGCCGCCACCACCTGGTCCGAGTACAAGAAGTACTTCGAGAAAGATCCCGCACTCGCCCGCCGTTTCCAGGTCGTCAAGGTTGAAGAGCCCACTGAAGAAGTCGCCTGCACCATGCTGCGCGGGATCAAGGCCTCGCTTGAGAAGCACCACAACCTCCGCATCCTCGATGAAGCAGTCACCGCCACAGTAAGGCTGTCCCATCGCTACATTGCCGGCCGCCAACTGCCGGATAAGGCAGTCAGCGTGCTTGACACCGCATGCGCTCGCCTATCTCTCGGACAGAACTCCACCCCTCCCCGCCTTGAAGACATCCTCCGCCAGATCGACGCCCTCGAAGTGCAGAAGCGCGTCCTCGAACGTGAGACGAAAATCGGCGGCGCTCACTCTGAGAAGCTGGCCGAGATCGAAACCAAGATGGCCACCGCTGCGGAGGAACGCGATCTCCTCACCGAGCAATGGGAAAAGGAAAAAGCCCTCACCGCAAAGATCCGCGCCTTGCAGGAAACTCTTGAAGCCGCGGAGAAGAAGGATCCCAACGCGGATGAAACCGCCATCCTCGCCGACCTCGCCAAGCTTGAAGCGGACCTTGACACCCTCCAAGGCGAACGCGGCATGATGCGCGTCTCCGTCGATGCGCAGATCGTCGGTGAAGTCATCTCCGCATGGACCGGCATCCCCCTCGGCAAAATGGTGCGCAACGAAATCGAGACCGTGCTTACCCTCGACGAACATCTCAAGAAGCGCGTCATCGGGCAGGATCATGCCCTCTCCGCCATCGCCCAGCGCATCCTCACCTCGCGGGCCAATCTCGACGATCCGGTCAAGCCCGTCGGCGTCTTTCTCCTCGTCGGACCCAGCGGTGTCGGCAAAACAGAAACCGCCATTGCCCTCGCCGACACGCTCTACGGCGGCGAACGCAACATGATCACCATCAACATGTCCGAGTTCCAGGAAGCGCACACCGTCTCCACCCTGAAGGGCTCGCCTCCGGGATACGTCGGCTACGGTGAAGGCGGCGTCCTTACTGAAGCTGTGCGCCGTAGACCCTACTCGGTCGTTCTCCTCGACGAAGTCGAAAAGGCCCATCCCGATGTCCTCGAGCTCTTCTTCCAGGTCTTCGACAAGGGCAGGATGGAAGATGGCGAAGGCCGCGAAATCGACTTCCGCAACACCATCATTCTGCTCACCAGCAACGCCGCCACTGAAACATTGATGAAGCTCACCGCCGATCCTGAGACCATGCCAAACACTGAGGGAATGGTGAAGGCCCTCAAGCCCGAGCTGGACAAAGTCTTCAAGCCAGCATTCCTCGGCCGCTTGATGATCGTGCCCTACTTCCCCGTGCGCGACGAAGCTCTCAAACAGATCATCCGTCTCAAGCTTGGCAAGATTCAGCGGCGCTTGATGGAAACCCACAAGGTCGCTCTCGTCTACGACGACGCCCTTCTCAACGAAGTGGCCGCCCGCTGCACTGAAGTCGAAAGCGGCGCTCGCAACGTCGACAATATTCTCTCCAACACCATGTTGCCCGAGCTCTCGAGGCAGATTCTCACCCAGCTCGCCGGCGGAGAATCTTCCAATCGCGTCAGAGTTTCCGTCGCAGACGGCGCGCTCGCCTACGCATGGGATGTGGCCTCCTAGAGGAAACCGCTCAGGAATGACTTCCCTCATCGTTTAGAGGATCTCGGCAAGGAACAGGCAGGATTGGCATGGCTATCGCGAAACAGGCAGACCGGTTGATGCAGTTCTCAAGCCCCCTGGGCAAAGACGTGCTGCTCATTGAATCGCTGGATGGCGCGGAAGGAATTTCGCGCCTCTTCGAGTACCAGGTCACGTTGCTTGCAGACACGGGAGCCACCATCGACCCAAAGTCGATGATTGGCGCAAAGGTTGCGGTATCAATTGTCCTGAACGACAAGCAGGGATCCCGATGGATCAACGGCATCGTTTCCTCCTTTGAGCAGTACGCCGGCGACACGGAATTCAACATCTACAAGGCGCGTATCGTACCTTCCATGTGGCAGCTCACCCTGAGTTCCAACTGCCGTATCTACCAGAACAAAACAGTTCTCGATATCGTCAAGTCTGTCGTTGCCGAGTATGGCTTGTCGTTGTCCGACCAGACCAGCGCATCCTACAAACAGCTTGAGTACTGCACCCAGTATTCTGAATCGGACTTCCATTTCGTTTCCCGTATCCTCGAAGAAAGCGGCATCTTCTATTGGTTTGAGCATACTGACCAGGACAACAAGCTCATGCTCGGCGATGGACGCAACGCCTACCAGGACTGCCCCATCTCGGCTTCCTTTCCGTATCAGCAATCCAAATCCGGCGCAGAGGGCTCGTACGGCGCATGGGTGAATGAATTTACTGCCAAAGCCACCATGGTTTCAGGCAAGCACTCCACCGCGGAATACAACTACAAGGACTATGCCCGCGAAGATGTGTCGGATGTGTCCAGCGCCAGTCCTTACGGAAAGAACGCCTTCGACGACTATCAATATCCCGCCGGAGCCGAAGGCTACGCTGGCGGTGCGCCTGACGTCAGCAAGAGCCTTGAGACGCTGTTTCTTCAAACCCGCGCTACAGCTGCCGATTCAGTAGCGGAGCTCTTTCCCGGCGAAAGCAACGCGCGCTCTTTCTGTCCCGGATACACCTTCACCCTTACCGCCAATCCGCAAAAAGCCTGGAACCGCAAGTACCTTTTGACCGAGGTAACGCATCATGCGGATCAGGTCCCCTCCTATCTCGCCGCTGATACGAAAGACGATGCTGGATACAGCAACAAATTCACGGCGATTTCCTCGGATCTGGTTTTCAAGCCTCTGCAAACAGTGGCGAAACCACGCATTTACGGCCCCCAGACAGCGGTGGTCGTCGGAGAAAGCGGCGATGAAATCCTCATCGACAGCCAGGGTCGGATCAAGGTCCGCTTCTTCTGGGATAAATTGAATTCCGACAGTTCCACCGTCGACTGCACCTGGGTTCGCGTCGCTCAGGGTTGGGCCGGAAACGGATGGGGCTCCTACTTCTGGCCGCGCGTTAAAGACGAAGTCGTCATCAACTTCCTCAATGGCGATCCCGACAATCCCATCATCACCGGCTCGGTTTATAACGGCGTCAATACGCCCCCGCACCCTCTTCCCGACAACAAAACCCGTTCTGGAATCCTTACCCGCAGCAGCCAGGGCGGGTCGGCATCAACCGCCAATGAGCTATGGTTTGAAGACAAGTCCGGAAGCGAAATGATCGGTTTCCATGCCGAGAAAGACATGGAGATTTCCATCGAGCACGATCGCGTCGCGTCCGTCGGAAACAACGATTCACTGACCGTGACAACCAATCAGACCGAGAAGATCGGCAGCAATTACCACATCAACATTGGTTCGAACCGGGTTGAGCAAATCGGTTCGAACTCAGACATCTCCGTAGGCAGCAATCGCACTGAATCCGTGGGATCGAACGACGCCCTCACCGTCGGTTCCAATCAAAGCATTTCGGTCGGTTCGGCCTACTCGCTCAATGCCAATAACACCGTCTATATCAACGCTGGCATGTCTTGCGTCATTCAGGCCGGTGTGGAGCTTTCCCTTGTCTGCGCCGGGAATTTTGTTACCATCGGGCCCTCGGGTGTCGCTATTTCCGGAACCATGGTTCTGATCAACAGCGGCGGAGCGGCGGGTTCGGGCAGTGCCGGGCAAACCGGTAACCCTGCGTCGCCCAACGCGCCCGATGCCACCAAATACTCCGACGCGTCAGGCGGAGGGGCCTTCAATCCAGCTGCGCCCATACCTGCCGCGACGTTGCCGTCAATAAGCGGTGCACAGGTGTCAACCGTCACGGGAGCTGCGCAGGGAGCCGTGATCGGTGCAATGGCCACCGCGGTCCAGGGAGAGCAGCAAGTCGTAGGCGACGCAAAAGCCCTTGCAACCCAGGCACAGCAGCAGGTCCAGCAGGTCGCCAATCAGGCCCAGCAATTCGCCAACCAGGCGCAGCAGGCTGCGCAACAGGCCCAGCAGCAAGCACAGCAGGCTTTCAATTCAGTAGTGGATCAGGCCAAGCAGACCGTGCAGCAAGCACAGAACGCGGTACAGCAAGCCGAGCAAACAGTGAACAGTGCGGCAGCCCAGGGAAGAGCCGCCGCTCAGGGCGCCCTCAATCAGGCACAGCAGCAGCTTAATCAGTGCAAGCAGGCCGCTGCTTCTGCAGTGCAGCAAGCCCAGCAGCAGGCCCAGCAGGTTGAACAGCAGGCACAACAGGCTGCGAATCAGGCCAAGCAGGCCGCACAGCAGGCCCAGCAACAGGCTCAGCAGGCAGCCAACCAGGGCAAGCAGGCTGCCCAGCAAGCCGAGCAGCAGGCACAGCAGGCTGCGAACCAGGCCAAGCAAGCCGCGCAGCAAGCCCAGCAACAGGCACAACAGGCTGCAAACCAGGTTAAGGGAGCCGCCAGTCAGGCCCAGCAACAAGCCTCACAAGCCGCGCAGGGGGCCCAGCAATCTGCAAGCCAGGCCGTCAGTCAGGCCACCAGGGGCTTTTAGCGCGCAACGATGATGCCCGGCCGGTGTCATCCTTTCAGCCGGCACGCCCTTTAGCTCTTGCCGGCGAATGTGTGAGCTCGAATTGTTTCATGGAATGTGCGAGGACGTTTGACCGAGACAATGACACAATCCGGCATCGCCGCACAATTCCCCTCCGTTGGGCGATGGAGCGTCACCGGCATGCCGGCAGGCTGGATGTTTATCGCCGACTTCGGAATTCGCCAAATGAAAATGGATGCCCGGTCAGTCGCTGCGAGCGTCTGTATCGGTCAGGACACACTGCCTTCGGAAACCGGATTCTCGGAATACATCGAGAAGCAGATGAAGCTCATTGAGGGCCACTTGAAGGAAGCAAAATTGGCAGGACCCCAGCCCACCGCATTCCCCGGTGCGGATGAGGCCCGGCTTCTCTTCGTCCGCCATACGGCGGATTCGATCGGGACCATCCTGCATGCCCAGACCTATGTTCGATCCGGTCTCTGGCTGGGCATCATCACCTTGACCACCCTTGAAGAACAGCTCCGCGCAGTGCGTCCGGACTACGATGCTTTTGTGAAGGGCCTGCGCATCCATCAACCGCGCTCTACGGAGCCGGGAGTTGAACCGGGCAAGATGAATATCAATCGGGAGGGCGTCTGATGCCGCCTGCAGCCAGAATTACAGACATGCATGTATGCCCCATGGTCACCGGCGTTGTGCCTCATGTGGGTGGCCCCATCCTGCCTCCGGGCGCGCCCACCGTGCTCATCGACTTTCTGCCCGCCGCAACCGTTACAAGCATGGCCACCTGTGTCGGTCCGCCCGACATGATTGTCATGGGCTCGCTCGGCGTCATGATCAACTTCCTCCCCGCCGCCCGTCTCATGGATCCCACCGTGCACGGCGGAATGATCATGATGGGTTCGCCCACCTGCATCATCGGCGAGATCGGTATCCCCATCCCCGGCCTGGCTGGTTTGGGCGGCCTCATCTCTGGATTGGTTGCTTCGGGTCTTTCCAGTGTGACCGCCGCAGCAGGAGCGGCTTCGGCGCTCGCGGCCCCTGCCGTCACTCCGCCCCCGAATGTCACTGACGCATTAGCCGGTGCCGCTGGCCAGGCGCAGCAAGGCATTCAGCAGGTTGCGCAGCAAGCTCAGCAATTCGCCAATCAGGCGCAGCAAGCCGCGCAACAGGTCCAGCAGCAAGCACAGCAGGCAGTCGGTCAGGTCGCGCAGCAAGCGCAGCAAACCGTGCAGCAGGCACAGAATGCAGTCAAGCAGGCACAGCAAGCCGTGGGCGACGCCGCATCGCAGGGAAAAGCTGCCGCTGAAGGCGCGCTCAACCAGGCGCAACAGCAGTTGAACCAGTGCAAGCAGGCCGCGGCGCAGGCCGTACAGCAGGCACAGCAACAAGCCCAACAACTCCAGCAGCAAGGCCAGCAGTTAGCAAACCAGGCAAAGGATGCGTCCAACCAGGCGCAACAGGCCGCCAACCAGGCTGTGAATCAGGGTAAGCAGGCTGCACAGCAAACCGAGCAGCAGGCGCAACAAGCTGCCAATCAGGCGAAGCAAGCGGCGAGTCAGGCACAGCAACAAGCGCAGCAGGCCGCAAACCAGGTCAAGGGAGCGGCGAGTCAGGCACAGCAGCAAGCGCAACAAGCGGCACAAGGCGCTCAGCAGGCAGCGAGCCAAGCTGTTGGCCAATTACCCAAGGGCTTCTAGGCTGTGCCCGAATCAACCAGGCACCTCACTCCTCTCAGAGGTGCGCGTGTTTTTTTGAACAAAACTGACGTGGAAACGTCCTTTTTACGGCGATTCTTGACCGAAAAGGGGCTGTTTTTGGGGTGTTGAGTTTACTTATTGGTACACGGTCTAATTTACTAAGTTGTTTATATGCATACATTTGTTAACGTATGGTGCCGGGAGAATCGGGAATTCCGGGGGGGGAGGGGGTGGGGTATTCGGTACGGGCCGGGCACATCCCTAACATTTTGGACTGGCGATAGGCCCTGACACGTCATGCCCGCGGGCTTGAAATTTATGGTCACAATTCCGATTGTGCATCTTTGGAATGTATAAATCGGCAACGCACCTAAGGTGGCTCTTGCAATCGAATCGTTCTATTGCGCCGTTGAATCCCAAATCTTCAGCAGGGTCGGCGACACATACTCCCGAACCGGGCTGTAGTTAGCCTTCCGCGCCTGCTGGAATGCAAGCAGCGCATCCTTTGATGGTCCCTGCCACTGCGCGCGTGGTGTCTGCATAATCGACCGCTCCACCAGCGTGGCTCCCAAATAGAAATCCGCAACTCCCGGGTCTCTTGCCGTCTGTGGAGATTCCAGGTAACTCATCAGCGCTCTACGCGCATCGTCGAACTGTGAGTTATAGAAATAACGGATTGCCGCCTTCAGCTCGGTCTTCGCCGCTGCCGGATCGCTCTTGATTGCCTGCTGAATCCTGTCCGTGCTGCTTTGCGCCTCCCCGTTGCCGGGCTGCAGTCTCAGCACCTCGGCGTAATCCGTCAGCGCATCCTGCTGCTTTCCCTCTTTCTCCGCTTGTCGTGCGTCGCTCAGAAGCTTGTTCACTTTCTTGGTAAGATCCGCACCCGAATTCACCGGCTGCTTGGTCGGAGCCGGCGGCGGAGCAGTCTTCTTTTGCATAGCCTGCTGCAACTCAGCAATCCTTCCCGCTGGATTTCCCGGCCCATTCGGATTCAGATTCTTCGCCAGGGTCAGTTGCTGGATCGCTTCCTGCGGATTACTCGCTTCCAGGCTCTGCGCCTGACTCATATAACCGCGGTACGTATTCACGTTGTTCACCCACTGACCCGCGGCGGCCTTTGCGTCGGGAGTGGTCAACGATTGCGAGAGCGACATCACCGAGTCAAAATCGCCCTTGGTCCATGCCGCCTGCACCTGGCTCACAGCGCGCTGGTTCCGGATCAGGTCCAGCAGAATCCTTACTTGTCCCGATAACTTCGGGTCGTAGTTCGTCACCAGCTTCGCCTGCGCTTCCGCGCGTTCCAAGTCATGGCTCCTGTAGGCCGAGATTGCTGCCGCCAGCATCGCCGTATCGTCCTGGATCAACCCGATGCGGTAGTTGTTGCAATTATCGGCGTACTTCTTTTCCTTGGGATCCAACGCGGCGGCCTGGCAAAAATCCTGAACCTGCTTTGCCCGGTCGTTGCCCTCGCCCATGGCCTTGGCGGTCAGCTCTTTTGCCTGCTGTTTCGCCTTGTCCTCGGCGTGCAGCGCCGTGATCGCGCCACAAAGCAACAGCCCGCATACAACCAGAAGAGGCTTGCGCATTGTCATTTCGCCCCTCTAAGAATTCCGTTAATCGCCGAGTCGTCAATCGGCTTCATCTCAATACTGCAAATCTGCGGCGTAGAATCCACCGTGCATTGCTGAATCTGCGTGCTTCCGTCAGGCCCCTTGAATTCCACTGAATACTGCCCAGCGGGAATCTCGTCAATCCGCAACGGCGTCCAATGATCCCCGGCCGGCAACGGTATTGCTTTGCCCTTGTCGGAGGTTACGCTCACTACCTCGGCGTACGGTGTCGCGTTCAGTTGCAGCACGCCTCCCGCAGCCACAGATGCGGGACGCAGCAGGAACCAGTAAGCCGCTCCTCCGCCCACGGCCAAAAGCAAAACAAGAATCACCACGACAACAAGGAGGCCTGACTTCCCCGACTTGGCTTTTGCCGGCGCAACTGGGACCGGCATGGGCGGGTAAGCCTGAATAGGTTGCGGCTGAACAGCCTGGAACGGCTGCGTCGTTGCCACATTCTGGAAGGGCTGTGTCGGCGGAACATTCTGAAACTGTTGTGTCGCCGGAATGTTTTGGAACGGCTGGGTCGCCTGAACGCCCTGGTACGCTTGCGTCGCCTGAAATGGCTGAGTTGCCTGAAATGGCTGTGTAGCCCCCAGCGGCTCATACTGTTGTGGGACAGTTTCGGTCGGCTGAATGGGCATCGCGGCCATAACCGGCGCCTGCGGTGAGGGTTTGCCCGCCTCCAGCATCAGCCGTTTCACCTGTGCCTGCAGCCCGCCGTCCGCAAACTCGGCAATATCCGCCACACGCCCAAGCGCTTCCGCGGCCTGGGGCCGCGCATTCTGCTGGATTGCTTGCGTAGCCGTTGCAATTGCTGCGCTCAGAATGTCGTTGGCAATCTGTTCGCGCGTCGCCTTGTATTCCGTAATCGCCGACTTCAGCAGAGGAGAGTCCCCGTATATGCGCTGTGCTGTTTCCAGAAAGCCAAGCCCGTTGCGCAGGTTGCGATTTTGCAGGGCCGCCTGCGCATTCTCAATCGCCAGCCGAATCTCGTCTTCCTGTTCCTTCGCCGCATCCAGCTTCGTCCGCAGTTCCCGCACCCGCGCATGGCGCTGAACGTCCTGCGGCTGGCTTGCCAGCAGTTGAATTGCCTGGTCCGCACTCGTCTCGCTCAGCGCCTGCGCCCGGCTCAACACCGCTTGCACGCGCCGGTTATTTTCGGCCTGCCCTCCGGTTGCCTGGCGCAACAGTTGCTCAATCGAAGCATCCCCGGTTTGCGTAGCCACCGGTTGCAACACGGCGATCGCGGCCTCAAAATCTCCACTCGCAATCAGCGGTACGGCCTGCTTGGTTGCGCCCGTGACCACACGGCTTACGTCGGCCTTTCGCTGTTGCTCCTGGGCGTATTTAAGCAGCGAAGTAATGTCCGTGTCGTTGGCATACCCAATTGCGGCCGACTCGAGAATGTGCACCGCCTGGTCAAACTGCTTCGCATCGATGGCAGCCTGCGCCTGCTTTAGAGATTGCGACTTCGATTCCTCGGCAGTCGCCTTCTTCAGTTGCTCAAACACTTTTTCCTGCAGTGCAATCAGGCGCGGCTCGCCTGGAACCTGTTCCAGTGCCTGCTGCACAACCACAAGCGCTTCCTGCGGTTTGGTCAGAAACAGGTTATAGACCTCCAACGAGGTCTTCTCCACCAGCTTCATGTTCGCTTTTTCGCGCTGCTTCGCCTGCGCGTCGACCTTCAGTTGCATCAACACGGCTTCTCCAGGCAGCTTCTCCAGCGCCCGTTGAATCAGCGCAAGAGCCCGGTCGTAATCCTCATCGGCAATCGATTCCGAAATCTCCGCCACAATCTGGTCGATAATCTTTCGACGTCGCTGTTCCTCCTGCCGTTCTACCGCGCCCTGGTAAAGCTGCTGTGTCTCAGCGTCCGTTGGATCAATCTCCAGCGCGGAACGCAGGCTCTTGATCGCTTCCGTATACTGACGCGCGGAGAGCTGCTGGCGCGCCGCGTCGCTGAACTCCCGCCGTGCGCGCTCCCTGGTGGCCTTCTCGGCCTCCTGAACAATCCTTGCCCGTTCGTTGCGAAGATCCGTACTCCGCTCGTCAAGCTGCAGCGCCTTGTCAATGAATCCGCTGGCTGCTCCAAAGTCGCTTCGCCTGCGTGCTTCCCGCGCCTGTTCCAGCAGCGACGCAACTTTGTCTGCCTTTTCCTTCAACCCGCGCACGTGCTCAATTTTTTGCGCCAGCTCGGCGTTACCCCGGTCAAGCGAATCAGCCTGCTTGTAGAACTCAAGAGCTTCGGCATAGCGCTGCTGCAGAACTGCTTCCTCGGCATCGCTCATCAGTTGCCGCAACTGCGCCGACTTTTGCTGCCGCGAGACCTTTTCCTGCACTTCCCTCAGCAGCTTCTTCACTTCCGTGTTCTGCGGATTCAGCCGCTGCAGATCCAGCAGTACCGGCCTTACGCTCGTCCACTGCTCCCGTTCCATCATCGGCTTCACGCTGGCCAGCACATCGCCTACGTGTTCCCGCTTCAAATCGTCATTGATGGCCTCGAGATCCGCGGCCATCTCTTCGCCCGTCTCGTACCGCTCGTCCGGCTCCTTCGCCAGGGCGCGATCGATCACGTGGTCAAGCGCCGGGGGATAGCCGCTCAGCATCGACGAAAGAGCGTCGTGCGGCTCGCGGATCACGCGATGCAGCGTTGCCGGGTCATCGCCCGGAAACGGCAGTCGTCCCGTCAGCAGCAGGTAAAGAATGCAGCCCAGTGACCAGATATCCGCCCTGCCGTCGGCCTGCTTGCCCAGCAGTCTCTCCGGTGAAATGTAGTGGAAGGTGCCGATCACCATTCCTGTCTGCGTGTGGCCGGATTGGCTCTGCAGCCGCGCAACTCCGAAGTCCACAATTTTGACATTGCCATCCGGCTGGATCATCAGGTTCGCCGGCTTGATGTCCCTGTGAACCACGCCTTTTGAATGCGCATAGCCAAGTCCCAGGCACGCCTGCCGTACCATCTCCAGCTTTTCAATCAGCGTGAATTGCTTCCCCGCACGCAGCAGGTTCTCCAAGGAGTCTCCCTGGACATACTCCATCACAATGTAGGGATTTCCATCCTGCTCGCCAAAGTCGTAAACCGTCACGATATTCGGATGGTTCAGCACCCCTGACCGTGCTTCCAGTTGGAATCTCTGTCGAAGCTCTTCCGTGCCCTCGGTCAGCGTCTTGATGGCTACCTCGCGACCGACAGACTTGTCCATGCCGCGGTAAACCACACCCATGCCGCCAACGCCCAGCACGCCAAGGACCTGGTATTTGCCGATTTGAGTGACAGGGGTACTTCCCGTATTCATGGCCGAACACCCGATTTCGATAGGGTTCCAAGGCGAAGCCGGCGCAAATCTCTCAAGCGGAGTTCGCGCCGGAAGAGTGAATCTCCAGCAGCTTCTTATTCTTTAGTGCTCTTTGAATGCACGATCGCGATCTTCGTCTTCCCCTCGTCCGACGCCTCGTTCTGGCTCACGGTCACCATGATGCTTTCCTTCTGGCCCTTCTGCAGAGAGATCATGGCGCTGTTCGCGCTGTCGTATACCGAGGCATCGCTGCCCAGTTTTTCTTTGTAGTAATTCACCACCTGTTCCTTCGAGTCTGAAGTGGTGAAGACGGCGGTGACCATTGTGCCGGTTGGGAGGGTGAGCCGGGCGCTGCCCTTGCCGGTCTGCGCGCCGGGATAGATATCCGTTCCCAGGTCGGACGCGGAATAATGCTCTGTGGAGTTTGCGGTGTACGTGCCTCCCGGCGTGTCAATCGATACCTCGCCATTCTTACCGGTAGTATGGATCGCGTGCGCTACCCGCCACACCGTGAACCCGACCGCGCCAACGCCCAGAATTCCCAACCCCACAAAGACGGCAATCACAATCAAGATGATCTTCAGTGCGCCTCCGGACTTCGCGGGCGGCGGTGCTACGGCGCCTGGGTAGTTCGGCGGCGGCGGCGGAGGGGCGTAACCCGGTGGCGGGGCGCTTGGGGCAACAGGTGCATACGCAGGAGGCGCATACGCGGGAGCCGCCGCGACGGCCGCCACCGGAGTGCCGCAGTTTGCACAGAATTGCTTGTCGGATGGGACCTCTGCCCCACACTTTCCACAGTAAATAGCCACGCTGATCTCCTCGTCTTTCGATATACTTCCGGAGTTTCCGCTGATGTTTTGCCGGCTACGTGCCAATATACCTCAAGATGTGCACGACAGGCTCGATTTTTCAATCACTTTCGAACCCCGGCAACTGGCCGCGGCAGAACTATCGGAGTGTGTCCGCCGCGCAACACAGGGACCCCTGCTTAATGAAACGCAGGAAACTGTCTCTTTCCTGTTTTAAACGCATTCACGAGGCAATTCACGTTAATGAACAAAGGATGAACTAACGGAAATCCTGCTTGACAATTATTGGGATCCGGGTTTTCCTTAAATCGGTCCCCCACTCTCCAGCTTTCGCTCTTTGCCATCCCCGGCCCGCGATCCAAGTTCCCCGGTCTGCGCTCAGAGCCCCATCCAGCGTCTCGATCTTGAAAGGAGCTTACGGTGCCTGAAGAAACCGTCCAAACTGGCCTCACCGACAATAACGCAGCCGGACTCGCATACGTGACCATCATCCCGGCGATCATCTTCCTCGTGGTCGCGCCCTACAACCAGAAGGCCTTCATCCGCTTCCACGCCTGGCAGTCTATATTTTTGGGCATTGCCTGGATCGCGATCAGCATTATCGGCATCATCCCGATCCTCGGTTGGCTCATCTTCGGGGTCGGCATGCTGGTTCTTTTTGTGGCGTGGATCATCGTGCTGCTCAAGGCTCTCAAAGGGGAGCGCTACAAGCTGCCCCTGATCGGTGACCTGGCCGAAAAGCAAGCCGGATTCTAAGGATTCCTGCGTCGCACTCTCGCACAGATTGCGCCCCATTCGTCGTGCAGTCTCACCGCGCGATGAGTGGGATCGCAAGCGGCGAAGCCTGCGCGAGCTAATATTGCGCGTCTGCCCCACCGCAGGTGGCCGTACACTAATGTGCACGGGACGTCATGCGATGACCGCAGCCATTGAATTTCACAATGTCTCTTTTGCGGTCTCGCCGCAGCGCCTGCTGCTCCGCGATATCTCCCTCTCGCTTGAGGAAGGAACCACCACCGCGATTCTGGGCCGCAGCGGTTCCGGCAAAACTACCCTGCTTCGCACCATTAATCGCATGCTCGATCCCACCTCGGGCGACGTGCTCGTCCACGGCAAAAGCGTCCGCGACAGCGATCTAATCGCTCTCCGCAGGTCCATAGGCTATGTGATTCAGGAGACCGGCCTGTTTCCCCACTTCACCGTCGAGCGCAACGTCGGCGTTGTCCTTGAAGCCCAAAGGATTCCGCGTTCGCAACGTATCGAGCGCAGTCAGGGACTGCTTTCCGCCGTCGGTCTCGATCCATCCGAGTTTCTTCACCGCTATCCCCACCAGCTTTCCGGCGGCCAGCGCCAGCGTGTCGGCCTTGCTCGCGCACTTGCCGCCGACCCCGGAATCCTCCTCATGGACGAGCCCTTCGGCGCACTCGATCCCCTCACCCGCGCGGAAATGCAGGACATGCTCCGCGCCCTCATGGGGCGCTTCAAAAAGACCGTCCTCTTCGTCACCCACGATCTCGACGAGGCTCTCTATCTCGCCCAACGCATAGTTCTGTTGCACCAGGGCAAGCTAATCGCCAACCTCGAACCAACTGAGTTCCTCCGCTCCCGCCAACCGGAAATCGAGGCCTACATCCGCGCAGATCACCGCGGCGCGCAGCAAGCCGCCCCGCCCTCGGAGGGCCCGGCATGAATTCCAGCTTCTTCTCCCAATACGGAAGCGAGATCGCCACGCTCACCCTGGAACACCTGTGGCTCACCGGCGCGGCTATGCTCTTCGGAACCGCCATTGCCGTACCCATCGGCATCGCTCTCACCCGCGCTCCAGGCTGGGCTAAGCCCGTCATCGCGACGGCCAACATCCTGCAAACCATTCCTTCGTTAGCCATGTTCGGCTTTCTACTTCCGGTCCCCTGGCTGGGCGACCGCGCCGCGCGCATTGCCATCCTTGCGCTCACCGCCTACGCGCTGCTCCCCATACTGCGCAACACCTACGCCGGCATCCGTGGCATCGACCCCGCCGTGCTTGAAGTTGCGCGCGCCCTTGGCCTCACCGGCCGGCAGCGTCTCTTCATGGTCGAGCTGCCGCTCGCCGCGCCCTTCATCCTCGCCGGCCTCAGAACCGCAACCGTCACCTGCGTCGGCATCGCCACCATCGCAGCTGCCGTCGGCGCCGGCGGCCTCGGCGAGCTCATTTTCCGCGGCGTAGCCTCCGTCGATAACCGGCTGGTTCTGGCCGGTGCCATCCCCGCCGCGCTGCTAGCTCTCGCAGCCGATGCACTCCTCGGCCTTCTCGAACAACGCTTCAAGGTTCCCTCAAGATGAAGCACAATCCTAGCATCGCTGCTCTTCTCATCGCCGCCTCCGCCATCCTTCTTCTGCTTGCAGCCTGCTCCCCGCCCCGCCCCGATCACCCCGTCATCGGCGCAAAAAACTTCACAGAGCAAGTCGTCCTCGGCGAACTCCTCGCCCAGGAAATCGAAGCCAAATCGAACCTGAAAGTCGAACGCCGCTTCTATCTCGCCGGCAGCTACATCTGTCAGCAGGCCCTCGTCTCCGGCCGCATCGATGCCTACGTTGAATACACCGGCACCGCACTGACCGCAATCCTGAAGCAGCCTGTTGACCGAGACCCCCAGCGCGTGCTGAACACCGTCCGCAGCCTCTACGCCTCACGCTACAGCGTCGTAGTCGCCCCGCCTCTCGGATTTGAAAACACCTTCGCCATGGTCATTCGCGGCGAAGACGCACGAAACCTCCATCTCACCACACTCAGCCAGGCCGCGCGCTACGCGCCCAAATGGCGTCTCGGCGTAGGTTATGAATTCGAGCAGCGCCCCGATGGACTTCCTGGCCTCAGCGCCGCCTATGGCCTCCGCTTTGCCGCCCCGCCCCGCACCATGGATCTCGGCCTGCTTTATCGCGCCCTCAATGCCCATCAGGTCGACATCATCGCCGCAAACTCCACAGACGGCCCCATACAGGCTTTCGGCCTCACCGCCCTTCAGGATGACAAGCACTACTTCCCGCCCTATCAGGCCGTCCCGCTGGTCCGTGCCGAGGCGCTCCAGCGCTGGCCCCAGATCCAGCTTGCCCTCAACGCGCTCTCCGGCAAAATTACCGCCGACGACATGCGCGACCTGAACGAAGCCATCGACGGCCAGCACCGCGACCCAGCCGAGGTGGTGAAGGAGTTCCGCGCAAGAAAAGGCATTTGACCCGGAGCCCCTGTCACCAACCCGCGCTGCAAGCACAGTCACAATCGTTTAGCTGGGATGCACCTGGAGATCGTTGGTCACCGAGAATGCCCCGGGAACAGCATTTGCGCGGACGCCGGCGACATTGCGGTCGGTCTCATTGTCAACCACTCCTACAAGCGTGACATGGCCGCCCTTGACGATAATGCGGATCGGCCTTTGCACGCCCATGGCGTACTTCTCAAGCATTGGATACCCATAGATGGAGCGATACAAGGCCACACGCAACTGCTCGTCCATAGGAGCCGGAGGCAGGACATCGATTTTGCTAATTACCTGCTGCACACCTTCGATGTTCTTTACAGCGTTCTCTGCGTCCGATTTGTCAACCGGCTGAGTGACTTCACCCATCAGCGTTACGGTCCCGCCATTCACCTGGTAGGCGAGGCTATCGAAAACAGTGATATAGGGAAGCATCGCCAGTTCGTGGCGCACCTCCTTCTGAATGCGGGCCTCGGCCGGGTTTGAGGGTTGTGGAATGTCGTTCTGAGCGGGGAGGCTCGCGGCCATCGGGCCGAGCGCTGCCGACAGAAAAGCCAGGGTCATCAAGTTGTGTTTCATGGCATCTCCTTACAGGAAAGCCCTTTCCGGGCAATCTGATCGGCAAGTAGGATGCCGCATCCGACCGTAGCGCTGCTTGCCCGCAAGCAGATCGAAAGAGAATCCATAGTCTGGAGAGCCAAGGTTTCGCTTCAGAGCGATTTAGAGATAAATAAAATCACTTTAGATTCGGTCCATGGCGAAGAGAGAGGGAATATGAGCTTTGCCCCTATATTGCTCCAAGCCGGTATCGAACCACGCACGAAGGTTTGGAGCGAGAGGTATCTTCAGCACGGGCTAGAGCGGTTCCAGGATAGGTATACCGTTTCCGGAGTTGTGCAAGGTCGCCGCTCCTTGGGG
This sequence comes from Occallatibacter sp., assembly GCA_049514915.1. GTDB lineage: Bacteria > Acidobacteriota > Terriglobia > Terriglobales > Acidobacteriaceae > Telmatobacter. The sequence goes on from JBEKUP010000001.1 coordinate 46,404, forward strand.
TCGCGTCAACTTGACTGTATTACCTTCGAGGTACGGCAATCCTGGAACCGCTCTAGTCCGCGTCTTACTTTTCCGGTGAACCCTTTGTCTTGACGACAAAGGGTTCACCAATTTGCCTGCAATGCATCAGCGGCGCTATTGAGCCGTGTACCAACGAACGTAGTCCACCTTCATTGGTTGCGGATTTGAGAGGCCGCTGGTGGATCCGCCCAGCGTGCCACCAATAGCCACATTCAAGAGTGCGAACAGATCGGCATTAAACGGCCACGTATCTCCCGAAGGCAAGCTGCTGGGTGTAACTGTGAAGAACGGTGAGGATGCATTGTCAACGAAGAACTGCATCTCATTCGCCTTCCACACGATTCCATAGGTGTGGTAGGCCGTGTCCGTCGCTTCACCGCTGGGGAAGGTATAGCGCTCTCCAATTCCGTCTCCGCCTGTCTTAGCCGTGTGAATCGTGGAGTTATTCCCCGTGGTGCCTGCGCCGCCATCAACCTGTGGAGACCAGTTCTCCATGATGTCCGCTTCGCCGCAGGTAGGCCAGGGAACCGTGGTGATGTCGCTGCCGAGTGTCCAGAACGCGGGCCACAGGCCCTGGTCGGTCGTATTGGGAAGCTCGATGCTTGCCTCAAGTACGCCGTACTCGAAGTTTTGAATTCCTTCCGTGGTCATGCGGGCCGATATCCACGTACCACTCACATCTCGAGGCTGGATCACGAGGTGCCCGCTGCCATCGAGATAGGCCGGGGCAGTGGACGTGCTGAAGGTTGTGGGGCACTCGGAGGGATTGCCGGAATAGCCCGGAGGCCCGCAGTAAACTTCCACCTCATTGTTCCCCCAGCCGCCATTGTTTCCCAGGTCGTAGTTCCACGCAGTTGTCGATGGGGGGCCAGCTGCACCATTGAATTCCTGGCACCATTGCGGAGTGTATGTAGTTCCTCCGACCGTGATGTCGGAAACGCCGCTGCAACTGCCGCCGCCGCTGCCGCTGCGGGTCGGCCCCGACCATTCCTGGTTGGTGGCGCCGCTGCAAGTGTCCACGTCGACAACATCTCCCGAGGTCGTCCCGCTGGCAGTGAGGCAAAGGGCTGTGTTGCTGGCGGGATGGAAGATGTAGTTGCTGCCCGATGCCACTGCCTCCCAGGCCTGTGCACTCGTGCCGGCACACGGATCGAGAACCACTGTCGAACCGCTGCTGGTTCCTGAAGCCGACATGCAATACGGACCCTCAGTGGCGAGGTTGTAATAGCCAGCCGGAACGACGCCTGTATCGCTAAATGCCCAGTTCTGCGCGCCGGTGCCGTTCGCGGTATAGACATCGATGCCGTTGCCGGTCGTGGTCTTGGCCCCTTCGTCATCCAGGCGCAGCCCGGTGGCGTTCTGCGGAGTTAGTGTGTAAGTGCCGTTGGCGATCGCCTGTGCGTGCAGCATCGCGACGGGCGCCAGCAACACGAGTAGACAAAGGGTGAAACGCATTGTCGCACCCTGCGGAAATCTGTTCTTCATTTGTTTTCCTTCTTCCTAAATCCCAAGATGTCCTGTGAGTTGGCGGCAACCCGCCGTTGAAGGCATACACCTGAACGACTGTTCCCGAGGCCGACGAGGCACCTTCCACACTCAGGCAAAGGGCTGGTCCGTCCGTTGCGTTGACTCGATAACACTACAGGCACATGCAGCGAGTCCTATCCGAAGCACTATTCCGTCCCCTGGCCCACAGGCTGAACCGCAGCCGGCACGGGCGAGAGCAGTGGATCGATCACGGCTTTGAATGCCCCGAATGGTTGTGCGCCGACGACCGGCTTGTTCACCTTCACGATGTTGCCTTTCGGGTCAATTGTTCCGATCAGGAAGGTCGGCGTGCCTTCGATATTCATCTTTGCCGCTTCTTCGGTGTTGTGCTGGATCAGATCGGCAAAGCGGGTGCTCGCCATGCAAGCGTCCAGCTTGGCGGCGTCCATCCCCAGCCCACCTGCGCGTTCGTCGATAGCTTCCTGGCTGAGGACTCGATCTCTGCCACCCGGCCCTGGGCCGATCTCTCCCGGCTTTTCGGTAAAGAGTGCGTCGTGCATTTCCCAGAATTTTCCCTGTTCCCCCGCGCAGTGCTCGGCCCGAGCGGCAGGCATGGCATGCTCGTGGAAAGGCAAAGGCATGTCGCGATAATAGAAACGCGCCTTGCCGGTCTTGATGTACTCGTCGAAAATCTGCGGATAAACGCTCTGTTTAAAGTGCCGGCAGAACGGGCACTCGATATCACCGTACTCGATAATCGCCACTTGGGCGGTCGCTTCGCCACGGAACGGTTCACCGTCAACACTCATCGTGTCGGGCGCTTTAATAACCGGTTGGTTATTTTCGCGCTTTGCAGTCAAAAGCTTCTTCAGCTCGTCGAGCCGGTCCATGATTTGTTGTTGCTGGGCCTTCAGTTGCTGAATATCGTTTCTCATGGCTGCAGCATCTTCACCCGGTTGCGGCGCGGGCTGCTGCGCTATTAAGGTGGCAGTCCACAAAAAAGCGGCCATCGTTCCGGCCAGTAAAGGGCGAAGGATGGGTTTGGCGAAACTCCTGAAACCCACAATGGAAATACGCATAAATGTCTCCCAACTGGCTGATTGATAGCCCATATCCGATTACTTCCTGCGTTACGGCCGAGTCGCGGTCAGGTAAGTTTTGCCGTGGTAGATAGAACGATCGCTTTCCATCTCTTTGCGATTCCCGCAGCCCGCCTGACTTCGCCGTCTCAAAAGAGGGTCCGGAACGGTCACATTCCGGACCCGAGAGGAGCACATGAGAGAAACGCTAGTTGACGGTGAGCGCCCACTGCTCGTTGTTTCCACCGTTGCAGGCATACACCTGCACCAGAGTTTCAGACGACGTTCCATCACCCCGCACATCCAGGCAGTTCCCGGTATTGTTGGCGGGATGGAAGACGTAGAAGCTGCCCGATGAAACGGCTTCCCAAGCCTGCCCGGACGAGCCATTGCAGGGCTGCAGGTTGACCAGCGAAGTACTGCCGGTCCCCGAAGCTGTCACGCAATTCCCACCCCCGGCAAGCGCGATATTGTAATAGCCGGCCGGCGAAACGCCCGTGTTATTGAAGACCCAGTTCTGCGCTCCGGTGTTGTTCGCGGTATAGACCCAGATCGTATTGTCGTCCGCGGTGCTATCGCCCTCGTCATCCAGCCGCAATCCTGTGGCGTTCTGCGGGGTCATCGTGTAGGTATCTCCGTTTACGATTGGGGCCGGGCCGCTGCCGCCGCTGCTTCCGTTCGGGCAGAAGGTCACAGTGTAATTGGCGCCGGTTGCACAGGTATGCAGGCCGACGTTGTCGTCGTAGGCATAGGCATACTCGTTGGGGCAGCTATTGTGAATGTTGGTTACGTATGACTGTTCCGGTTGCGGCCAATTCGCCACAACGCAAGTGGCGCTGGTGTTATAAGCCCCTGCACAGCAGTACTGATTGCTACCGTACTCGGTGCAGGGACTCAGGCAATCGTGACCGCTATCGGCCAGTTCGCCGCTCGGGCAACTGGTCAAAGGAGCCGACGTGCAAGTGTTTGGCGAAACGCAGCTCGAGTTAGAAACGGCGACACCGATGGGATTGTCGAAGCCATCCACGTAGCTCACGTCGTACCAGTCCGTGCCCGAGGCATCCAGGTTGAATTCGGCCAGCGAGGTGCCGGCCACGCCCGTGGTGCCTGCGCATTGCAACCCGGTGCCGCCGCACGATCCGGTCTCGCAGACGGCCGGACTGGCGGAGTTGCAACCGATGCGGCCCCAGATGCGGCCATTCCATCCATTTGCAAGTGTGAAGCTCACTGAACTACCGGCAGTCATCGTCCAGCCGCCATTGGAATAGGTGGCCGGATACATGCCTGGGTAAATGGTGTAGCCACAGTTGTTCTTGACGGTTACCGTGGCCGCGAAACTGTTTGCCGGCGACAATGCCGAAACCAGGAACAGCGCGAGACCGACGGCTATTCCACTCTGCCAGTTGCGAAGGCGCACATGGCAACACCTCAGATTCATTTTCATTTTTTCTTTGCGCTTCCGTTTCCGGGGATTGAAACGGGGCATGCGAACCGCTCATCCCCTATTCAAAAACTCCGCAACCATAGGAGCTTTCTCATGCGGCAGTCAACGGAATGTCAGTAAGTTTTACGGTAAACTCTCCAGTAAAAAGAAGAAGCTTATAGGTGCAGTGACCGGGTCGGGATATGCGCCTTTACCTCTCCCGGGACGGCCATAACTTCAAGAGACCGCCCGTCATGCCGCTCGCCTCTGCCCGGTACGCAAGAGTGATCTGCAACGCGTTTTAATACCTGAATGTGCAGCATCCATTTCAGGCAGTAATCGGCCGGAAGGAGCGGTTACACGCGACATATCTTCAATAAGGACGACAGAAAAAGCAGTGTATGGGCTCTGTGTCTCTTGTGAGAGCCGGTCTCGATAGCCATGTATAGCAGTGAACCGGTTCAGGAACGGGGCTCTCAAGCAGGAAACTTCACTTCTCTAGTGGTGTCCGCGCCCCCGTTTCGTAGCGTGCTTCCCAGGTGGTAGAATCCCGGACGTGGATTCGTATCGCTTATCGGCGGCACCAGGATCAATTGCCTGAAGTTGACGTGGAACTTGAGAAAAACGACGCAGAATCAACATATTAAGTCAACATTTCTATGTCCCCTTTGACTTGCAGGTTCGTTTGACATTTTGCGGATTCTAAGGACGGCAGGCACTTGACTCTTCAACAAGTGCCGCCGATTCATGTGCATCCGGTCGCGCTGAATTCGTGAGGGAGAAAAGGATGCGATTTGAAGGCTCAGTCACGGCTCCATCTGAGGTGGTTGACTTTGCGTCGCCCGGACAAGAACAATCGCGCGTCCTTTCATCTGATTTCAATGAGGAAAGGGAAGAGCTTGAACGGGTAATCAGTTGCGCGGTAATCAGCCGCTCCGCGAGCCTTGTTCGTTTCTTGTTGTTCATTTGCAATAAGCATTTCGAAGGAAAGACTGCGGAGATCCGCGAGCATACCATTGCTGTAGAAGCTCTGGGGCGGAAAGCATCCAACTTTGATTCGCAGGCCGATCCTATTGTGCGGGTCACGGCACGGGCACTGCGCAAAAAGCTCGGCGAATATTACGAGAACGAGGGGAGAAACAATCGCCTCCAGATTGTTCTTCCGCTGGGCCATTACATACCGCAATTCATTCGCCGCACGGACCAAAGGGCAGGGTCGGACGTCGCAGCTCATTCAGCTTTGGCCGGTCAATCGCAGGCCGAGGTTCAGAACCTTGATGACGACATTAAACCTGCTGTCCGCGCAGCAGAGATTGCCGGCAGTCAGGAGCAACTTGACGCCATTCGGATGCCCGCGCGGTTCAACTGGAAATGGGTCTGGATACCAGCGACTGTTGCGCTCTCTATGTCAGCGGTTTTTCTAGTGGGCTTTTTGCTTGGCCGGCGTACGGATGAACATCCCGGCTTCAGCTCGGAATCATTCAAATGGGGAGACCCGGTTTGGAGCGATGAATTCAATGGAGCGGCCAATCAATTGCCGGACTCATCGAAATGGACTTTCGATATGGGCAATCAGGACGGGTGGGGAAACCAGGAGTTGGAAATATATTGCTCCCCTTATGGTGGATACACCAAGCAATGCGATCCGCGTCAGCCGAATGCATTTCTTGATGGATCGGGGCATCTGGTGCTGCGCGCTGAAAGGAATGCGGACGGTGTATGGACATCGGCCCGGATCACCACAAGGGGCTTGAAGACCTTTCAGTATGGGCGCATCGAAGCACGTATGAAGTTGCCTGTGGGCGCCGGTCTCTGGCCCGCCTTCTGGATGCTGGGCGCAAATTTCGATACTGTTGGATGGCCTGCCGCAGGCTCTGTGGACTTGGTGGAAGATGTCTCTCTCTCGCCGGGCAGCAACGTCCGGGGACCTTCGATGATTCGCTCCACTCTGCATGGTCCCAATTACTTCAAGGGGAACGGCCTATGGCACGATTTGATCCTTTCGAATGGTGCAAGGGTAGATGAGAGCAGCTTTCATACTTATGGAATTATCTGGTCGCCCGGCATGATCCAGTTCTATGTGGATGATCCGGCGAATATATTCTTCGTCGAGGATGCCAGCGAAATTCCCAATGGTGGAGAGTGGGTCTTCGACCATCCCTTCTATATCTTTTTCAATCTCGCGGTTGGCGGATATTGGCCGGGGGATCCGGATGCCACCACTCCAAACCCGGCAGACGTATTAGTGGACTACGTCAGGGTGTACAAAATCCCGGCTGTTCCCGCTCCTGGCATTCAATGGCAGCCGGTTCAGGTAAAAGCCGGCTCGGCAGCGGCCAGTACGGTGAGGCTGCGTTCGCGTGGCGGGTCAGGGCGTGTATATCTGGCCTGTTCCACCGAACCTGCAACGGCGCGTTGCACGCTGGCCTCTTCAGCCGTGGATTTCACTAACGCCGTCTCGCAAGAGGATACCCTCACCATCGCGACGGATTTTTTCACCGACCGAGGCAGGGCGGTTGCGCCACCAGGATCATACAAGCTCACGATTACGGCCACTTCAATCAGCGGAGATCGCTCCCAAATTACAGTACCCTTCGAGATCAGGAGTAATGACTAAGCGGCGCAATTAGGATATGGTCATCGCCGAATCGCCTTCATCGCGGATCGGGTCCGGAAACGAATACTGCTGTCGTTAACCCTTTTACGAGCAAAGTTCCGGTTTGGTCGTCCACAGAGGATGACGCAGTTGCCGCGTCGGTAGAGCGCGCCTGTTCGGGATGAAGAGAAAGGCCAAGCCCACGCAGTTGATTGTCCTGGAAGCTGATGGGATTGAGTGTGGCGTTGAACACTACGACGATGTGCCGGTAGCCGCGAGAATCGTGTCCATTATCATCCAGCTTCATCACAATGAGGCCGGAAATCTGCGAGGGGCCGGTATTCAGGAAATGCAGATTATTCTGCACCTCGGCAAGCGTAGCCATGTGGAACAATGAGGAACTTCCGCGAATGCGCAGGAACATCTGGAACGCTTCGGCAGCGGCGGAGATGTTCTCCGGCGTCGGCGTCAGAGCGGGATTAGCCAACAGGGGCTGCATAATGGGCCACTGGCCGCCGTTCACATTCTGCAACGGAAGGCCGATGCCCCAGTTGTCCGACTCCTGCGAGAGAAGACTCGGATTGTGCTCTTCTTCGGCAAGCGTCCAGTTGACCTTGTTGAACCAATCGCCGGAGTTGTAGCTGTTATCGTCCATGTCCTTTGAGCGCAGCAGATCGTCGCCGCCAAAGAAGAACGGCACGCTCTGGCCTAGCGCGATGATGCTCATCGCTAACACTTGGCGTCGCGTTCGTGTAGCAATGGAATCGCCATTCGTGGAGGTAGTGCCGGAAATCGCGGACTTCAACTGAACGGCGTCGAAGAGCGGCTGGTTGTCATGAACCGAGCAGTAGTTCACGGCTTCAATTGGGCTGGCTGCATAGCCCGCAGGCTGGCCGCCATAGATGATCTGACTGCCCGCCACGGTCGCTCCAGCGCTATCCACGAACTTGAAGTCGCGGAGATTGCCCGCGAGTCCAAGGCGAATCCAATCAGCCTCAGAGTTGAGCGTCGCCTGCTGGCTGCCCAGGCTCTCACCTAACGTAGTCGTCGTGTAGTAGCTTGGGTCCGTGTACAGACCGGTGGCGAATCCCTGCACCTGTTCAATCGTGTTGTCAAACGAATTGCCTCCGCGAATGCCGTCGCGGATACGGTCGTTGAACGTGCCGATGCCGTAACCGTAAAGGTTGGCCTGCGTGGCGTTCACTCCCAAGGCGGCGGTTTCGGAGTTGAGGAAGCCTTCGCCGTAGATGTAAATCTTCGACCCGTCCACGCCATCCTTTTCCAGCGTGAGACTTTGCAACGCCTGCTTGATATCCTGCAGGTTATAGACGAAATGCAAACTCATGTCGTCGAAGCGGAAGCCGTCGATTTTGTATTCAATCGCATTCTGTACGACGTTGTCGATCATGAGCTTGGCAAACATGCGATGTTCGCTGGCGGTGTCATAGCAGCAGCTTGCGGTTTCAATGTTGCCGTTAGCATCCAGGCGATAGTAGTAGCCGGGGACGATCTCATCCAGAATAGAAAAAGTAGTTTCGCCCACGGCAAACGTGTGATTGAAGACCACATCCTGGACAACGCGCAGCCCCGCGTTATGCAGCGCCATCACCATCTGCCGGTATTCAAAGACGCGATTGTCGGGATCAAAGGCGAACCCGCCATTGGGCGCGAAGTAATGCACCGGATCGTATCCAAAGTCATAACCATCCGACTGCTGCACGGCTTCCACAGCGGCTTGTTGCTGCGTTCCATCCGCGGGATACCCGGCAAGATTGCCGGGTGAAAGCCAGTTGGCTTTGTTCTCGTCGACGCTGCCAATGTGGAAGCTGGGCATGATATGAACGGCCTTCAGGCCCGCTTCAGCCAAATGCCGCAGGTGCGTCATGCCATAGCTGGACGGATTGGTGAATGCGAGATACGTTCCCTGGTACTGCGTTGGAACGCTAACATCGGCCACGCTGAACTCGCGCACGTGCAGTTCATAGACGGAGAAGTCATTGAGCGAATCCAACCATGGCGAGAGACTCCAGTCCCAACCCTTCGGCTTGGTCGTCTCATCATTCAGGTCCGTGATACGGGTCTTGGCTCCGTTGAGCGCGATGTCCGCTGAATAGGGATCGCTGACAATGTTCTCCACGATCTGCTGCTGATCGGGAACATAGACGAATAGGTCGTAGAGATAGTACTGGCCTTTCCATGAGCTTTTCCCTTCAATAGACCACACGCCATTCGATTCGGTCATGGGAAGGGTTTGCGCCGGAGTCGTGTCATTTTCGCCTGTGTAAAGCAGCAGCTTCACTGACTGCGCCGTGGGAGCCCAGAGGTTGATGCTAAGTTGACCGCGATCGAACACGGGTCCCAGCTTGCCCGCATAGTAGAAGAGATCGTCGAGCACGCCCGCATCCTGTACGCCGCTCACATAAGTCAGACCACCGCCTGTGTTCACCCCTTGTACCACTAGCTGCCCGGTAAGTGCCTGGGCCATTGCACTGACTCCGGCCGAGTTCGCCAAATGGAACACCGCGTAGCCGGCGAGCTGTGGATACGCGGCCGACTCCGCAGAACTGAATCCGCTTGAAACGTAGGTGAGCGGGAGCGATGCAGTGCCGCCCGCAAGCGTGCCAGTGGATGAAATGTTCAATCCCGCATTCAGCGAATACAAGAGCGAATAAGTCGACGTAGCCTGATACCCGCCTGCAGGAATGGCAACAGTTGTGCGGTCGATCCAGAAGGCCTGGTGCTGATAAAGACCTGCGCCGGCAATCTGAGACGCAGTGGGCTCCGATGTGAATACAGTCGCATCGCCCGAGATCACCCATGCCTGCGTATACTGTGTCACCTGCAAATATTGGTTCGGTCCTGGGTCTTTGATACCGCCATCATTGCAGTTGTTGATGATAAAGCCGAGTTGTCCCGCGGGCGTGCCCGAGGCGGGGTTGATCGGAATGTCAAAATACACACCGTAGCTGTCCGTTCCCGATTGCGAAACCTGGCTTGAACACCAGCTATAGCTCGTCGTTGTGGCATTCCACGCATAAAGTCCCCAGCCCGAGTAATTGCCGTCGGGCCGGTAATAGTGAATGCGAGCAATGCCGGCGGGTGGGGGAACTGCGGGCTGGCTGGTGTAGACTGTGTCGTTTCCAGAGAGAACCCAGCCTTCGGTGTATTGCGTAATCTGCAGGTATTGATTGGGGCCGGGATCTTTGATCCCGCCGTCGTCGCAGTTGTTGATGATGAAACCCAGTTGTCCCGCAGGACTACCGTTCGTGGGCGTAACCGGAACGTCGAAGTAGACGCCGAATTCATCTACGCCCGTAATCGCCAGTTGGCTCGAGCACCATGAGTAGTTATTAGTCGTAGCATTCCATGCATAGAGACCCCAGCCTGTATAGTTCCCATCGGAACGAGAGTAGTGAATGCGCGCGTCGCCGGCCGGCACAGGGTTGGTGCCCGTGGCAGGCTGGCTGTAGAACACCGTGACATTACCTGAGATAACCCAGCCCTGCGAATACTCCGTTACTTGCAGGTACTGGTTCGCGCCGGGATCCTTCGTCCCGCCATCATCGCAGTTGTTGATGATGAAGCCGAGTTGCCCCGCAGGGCTACCGTTTGCGGGCGTAACCGGAACATCGAAGTACACGCCGAACCCATCCAGGCCTGTAATCGCCACCTGGCTGGAGCACCATGAGTAGTTATTAGTCGTGGCATTCCAGCCATAGAGACCCCATCCGGTATAGGTGCTGTCGGGTCGATAGTAGTGGATTCGCACGTCGCCCACGGGAACAGGATTTGTGCCCATAACCGGCTGGTTATAAAAGACGGTGGGGTTACCGGAGACGACCCAGCCCTGCGTGTACTCCGTCACCTGCAGATATTGGTTCGGGCCGGGATCTTTGATTTGGCCATCGTTGCAGTTATTGATGATGAAGCCGAGTTGTCCTGCGGGCGAGCCGGCGGTCCCGCTGATCGGCACGTCGAAATAAACGCCGAAGCTATCCGTGCCGGTCTGCGCCACCTGGCTCGAACACCAGGAGTAATTCGTGGTTGTCGCGTTCCACGCATAGAGTGCCCAGCCCGAGTAGTTTCCGTCGGGGCGATAGTAGTGAATGCGAACATCACCGGCTGGCACTTGCGCGAAGACCGGAAGGACGGCGCTGAGCAACAACACGAACACAAACAGTTGCCAACGCAGAGCGAGGGGGAGTCGGCTCTTCATAGCGTAGCGGGTATATCGCGGTGAGAATGGGATTGTCAAGCCACTTCGCGACGTATAGATGGCCTGATCGGATCCAGCCTGTATCGCCGGAATCAGTTGGCGGGAGTCTCAAGTGCTGCGGGGGACAATACATTCGCGTCGGCCGACGATGAGTTTCAGGTCCATATTCGGACAGAAGGATCGCTCGGCCAAACCAACTTTCGGTCCTTCCAGGGTCCTTCTTAGTTTGTAAGGCAAATTGACCTTATCGGGCGTACCGAGCCGCACATTGCGCACGGGCGCACCTCTCAATGCTTTTCAATGCTTTGCTCAACCTATTTATTTTGTTCAGGATGCGATTGGAATAGATAATTTACGTTGTAAGCTGGCGGAGAGAGGGGGATTCGAACCCCCGGTACAGCTTTTGACCGTACAACGGTTTAGCAAACCGCCGCCTTCAGCCACTCGGCCATCTCTCCGTCAAGTAGATCCGCTTTGTACCCATCTGGACGGGCTGCGGATTTACGGCTTTCCCCATTGTATATGACTCATGGGTTTCTTCAGGGTTTTGGTCCCATGAATCTTTCGGATTCGTTCTCCGTCCTCGGCAAGTCGGCAGCTAATATCCCGCCGGAGCCTGCCCTGCAGAAGTGGAATCACGTGAAATGGGTTCAAGCCCAAGCCGTCTCCTGCACTCCTCAAGCATCGACTCCGTGCGCGTCGCGCCCACCCTGCTCGCCCCAATCGCACGCACCTCCAGCAAAGCGTCCAGGTCGCGAATCCCTCCGGCCGCCTTCACCTGCACGCGCTCCGGTGAGTGTTTGCGCATCAGCTTCAAATCCGCAAGCGTTGCGCCGCTCGCAGCATATCCGGTGGACGTCTTCACCCAATCAACCCCTATCGCTCCGCAGATTTCGCAAAGTCGAATCTTCGCTGCGTCGTCAAGATAAGCATTCTCAAAAATCACCTTGATCTTCGCCCCATCGGCGTGAATCGTCTCGGTCAACGCCAAAAGCTCATCGTGGATGTACCGCCAGTCTTCGCTGCGCGCCTTGCTGATATTGATCACCACGTCCAATTCCTGCCCGCCATCCTTCAAAGCCTGCCGCGCTTCGGCCACTTTGATCTCCGTGCGATGGCCGCCATGCGGAAAGCCGATCGTCGTGCTGGGGTGGACCGAGGTCCCCGCGAGCAACTCCGCGCACCGGGCAAGATAGTACGGCAGAATGCAAACACTTGCCACGTTGTACCGCGCTGCCAGCGCACATCCATCTTCCAGTTCGCGTGTGGTGAGGGCCGGGTTCAGCAGCGAGTGGTCGATCATCTTAGCGATGGATTCGTAATCATACGAGTTCGTCATTCCTATCTCCGGTTTCCGCACGAACACTGCAAGCAGCCATTATTGACCCTCCTCATCGCTCAGGCAAGAGGGCGCGAGCCTGAAGGGATCATCACATCGGATCGACGGGTGCCACAACACGAATCAGTGAATACGCATGCACCCTCGGAGCGGCTTCTTCATAAATCGATCTCTCCAGCGAGTTCTCAAACGCGTCCATCACATCGATAGATCCCGGCGCCCCACCAACGTTCTCTTTGCGTATCAGCATCCGCAAATGAATCGTGTGCGCCTGGTCGCGATCGCGAACCATCCAGCTCACACGTTGTGCCTGGCTGCGCATAGGTGTCGCAAAGTCCGCAAGGTTGATTCCCGTTGAAAGCACATCGGCACCAAAAACTCCAACCGTCTGATCATCGATCTTTAGCGTGTACTGGCCGGCTTCCAGATCGGTGATCCGCAAAGTCTCCCGGTTCAATTGCTGGTCAATGTCCGTGAGCTGCAGAAGGAGTGCCTGCATTGCGTTGCCCCTGTCGAAAGGGAGCGGCAGAGACGCCTCGGTCTCGCTCCAGTGCAACCCATCATTCTCGCGCGCAACAACCTCGACTGACGCATTCTGCGCGCCGATCAACTTCCCTGCACGTGCATCGATCGTCACAGACGAAACAAGAGCGGGAGCATTCCATGCTTTGAGCAAACTCTCTGCCATCACCCACTGCGCAATCACGTCCGGATGCACCCGATCGGGCAATATCAATTGTGCGACCTGCGGATCGAGTGCCTGCGCGCGTTCCAGAAGCGCAACAACAGGCGGATTGAAATTGACGAATGAACCGTGATATTTCTCCGCCAAGCGTCCATCGAGCTCGGCATAGTGTTGCATCACTCCGTTGTAGCCACCCGGAAACCGCACGGGCCGCGTTACGTCGTCATACGGCGATGGGCCAAGCAGTGTGATGCGCGCACCCGGAGCATGCTCCTCCACAGACTGCAGCAGATGCTCAAAGCCCTTCGTATACGCCGACTCAACTTCAACCGCATTGTCACGGTAGTTGCCATCATTCATGCCCAGCATCACCGTGACCACCGTCGGCTTATGAGGGAACACATCGCGTGCAAGGCGTTCGTCAATCGTTCCGCCACTGCCGCCGGTTACGCGGTCTCCGCCGACCCCGGCTCCGTAAAAATGCACCCGCATCTTCGGAAAGCGCGTCACCGTGTAGAGCTCGACCCACTGGTTGTAAAGCGACTGTTCAGTAATACTGTCACCGTAAAAAACGACGGTGTCGCCGTCCTTCAGCCAAAATGCCGGCATCTCTGCTGCCTTCGCCTGCATGCTACCAAGAAGGAAGAACGCCACGGTCCCGGCAAAGAGCTTCATGTGCATTGCGGATGCTGCCTTTCTGAGTTCTTTCGCACCACCACCCTATCCCTTCTCATTACGCATCTACACGTCGCACAAATCCGCAGCCTGGCGCAACCCCGTCAATGGGTCGCCCTTGGGCACGAACTCATGCGCCACGTAGTCTTTGAAATCAAGCTCTGCAATCGCCCGCATCACGCCGTCCCATTGCACCTCTTGTTGATCGTTCAACTCATGTCTGCCGGGAACGCCCCCCGTATGAAAATGCCCGATCCACCGGATGTTGTCGCGAATGGTCTGAATCAAATCACCCTCCATAATCTGCATGTGGTAAATGTCGTACAGCAGTTTCACGTTGGGTGAATTCACCTGCTCCATTACTTCCACGCCCCAGGCCGTGTGATCGGCCATATAGTCAGGATGATTTTTCCGGCTATTCAGCAACTCCAGGTTGATGGTCACGCCATTGTCCTCGGCAATCTTCTTCACCCGGTTCAGGCCGATCACCGTGTTGTGCGCGCCTTCGCTGTCCGCCATCCCCTTGCGATTGCCGGAGAAAGTGATCACATTGGGAACGTTCATCTTTGCCGCCATCGGAATATTCTTGCGAAACGCCTCTTCTATAACCGCGTGGTTATCCACGCGATTCATCGCATTGACAATCTCGCCGCCGCCCGCATAGCCCATGGTGCATATCAATCCGTATCTCTGCGGAATGCTCCACTCCTCGGGTTGAAGCAGGTCAATCCCCTTCAGCCCGATCTTCGCTGAGAAGGCGCAAAGCTCATCCAGCGCAATCGCCTGGTAGCACCACCGGCAAACCGATTGCCGTATTCTCCCCTTGCGCGCAATGGCGCCCTGCGCCTGCGCTTCGACGCTTCCAGCACCTGGCGCAACGGCCAGCGCCAGTCCTCCTTTGATCAACTCCCGGCGCGAAATCTCAGCGGTCTTCATAACTTGCCCCTTCATGCTTAGCCGCAATACTACTTGAAGCGTGCGACCCATCGCCTATCCCGAATCCGCTTCTCAACATTCGGCCACTTTTTTTCTTTCCGCATCGCCCCCAGGTTGTTAGATTCGCATAGATGCCTCTTGCATTCAGACCGGCCGCGCGCAAGATGCGCTTCCTCCCGCTCGTCGCGGCCACCTACTTCATGGTGTCCGGCGGACCCTACGGAATTGAGGACATCCTTGGCGGCGCAGGATTCCTCGGGGCCATCCTCATCCTACTGCTGCTCCCGTTCCTGTGGTCTTTGCCCACTGCCCTCATGATCGGCGAACTGGCCGGCGCCATCCCCGCCGACGGCGGCTTTTACGTGTGGGTCCGTCGCGCGCTCGGCCCGTTCTGGGGATATCAGGAAAGCTGGCTCTCGCTCTCCGCCAGCATCTTCGACATGGCTATCTATCCGGCCATCTTCGTGCTTTACCTCGGCAAGTTCAACCCAGCTCTCACTGCGGATTGGAGAGGCTATGCCTGGTCTCTCGCCGTTGTGGTCGCCTGTTGTGCCTGGAACCTCCGCGGAGCGCCTGCCGTCGGCGATGACTCTGTCTGGATGTTCGCGTTGCTGCTGGCGCCCTTCGCGGTCATCGTTGTCCTCGGATTTTGGCACGGTCTCACACTCCATCCGCCCGTCCAATGGGGCCGGACGGGTTCCGGCTCCGCACTATCCACAGCCGTACTCGTGGCCATGTGGAATTACATGGGTTGGGACAACGCTTCCACCGTGGCACACGAGGTCGAGGACCCGCAGCGCAATTACGCCCGCGCCATGCTCGCCTCCACCGTCCTGGTCGCTGTCACCTATATTCTTCCCCTCGCTGCCGTCGCACTCGCCGGACTTTCCGTTGAGAGCTTTTCAACCGGCGACTGGACTGATGCCGCAAGGCTGCTCGGAGGGCCCGGCTTCTTCGGTGCCGGACTCGGCATGGCCGTTGTTGCCGGCGGCGCAATCTCCGGCATCGGCATGTTCAATGCCCTCGTCATGAGCTATTCGCGCTTACCCATGACCATGGCCGAGGACGGCATGTTGCCTCTCGTCTTTGCCCGCCGCAACCGCCGCGGCGTCCCCTGGGTAAGCGTCCTCGCCTGCGGATTGGCCTGGGCTCTTGCTCTCAAGCTGCCCTTCGAGCGCCTCATCTCGATCGACCTCATCCTCTACGGATCGAGCCTCATCCTGGAGTTTGTCTCTCTGGCCGTGCTGCGCATCCGCGAGCCCAATCTCCGCCGCCCATTCCGCGCCGGCAATCTCCTCGCCGCCAGCCTTCTTGGTGTTGCACCCACAGCCCTCATTGTCTATGCGCTCTATGCCTCGCGCGATGAAAAGCTGACCGGCTCCATCTCGGCTCTCGGCTTCGCGGTCGTCGTTGCGCTTCTCGGCCCTATCCTCTATTGGCTTACAGCGGTCCCTTTGGCACGCCATCGCCAGGATCCAGCTGCAATCAAAAAGGGCGGTGAACCGGTGATTCGATAGCCTCACCAGCTCGCCGCCCTTGTCCTTACTGCTGATAGTTAAACCGCGCCGACCAGGTTAACCCGCTCTGAAATCTCCGTCAGCTTCGCATCCGCATTCTGCTCGTCCGCTTCAATCGCCTCCAGAATTGCCGCGTCGTCCTCCAGGCCAAGCAACTCGGCCCACCGCCGCAGCGTTCCGTACACGGCAATCTCGTGATGCTCAACCTGCTGAGCCGCTCCGATCAATGCAATGTCGCAAACGGAGGAATCCGTCACGTCTTTGATCGTGTCCGATGCCTCGGTTGTCAGGCCGCCAATCACCTTGCAGGTCTCCGTCTCGGC
This sequence comes from Occallatibacter sp., assembly GCA_049514915.1. Taxonomy (GTDB): domain Bacteria; phylum Acidobacteriota; class Terriglobia; order Terriglobales; family Acidobacteriaceae; genus Telmatobacter. Next base: position 62,702 of record JBEKUP010000001.1, read on the forward strand.
TTCTCCCTCGTGCGCTTCAAGCAGTCCTCCCACCGCCGCTACGTGAGCCCGCGTCTGTTCCAGGTGCGTACTGAATGCATCCGTCAGTTCCGCATCCGTCGCGTGATCAATCAAGTCCGGCAAAGCCTTCGTAATCTTAATCTCCATGTCGTAGGCCTTCCTCAGGTTGCTCACGTAAAGCGTCTCCAGATCCTTGATATCTGCTGAAAACAATTTCATAAAACGCTCCTCTGATTGTTGAATTGGGTTCTTGTTGCTCTCAGGCGCGCGGCCTTCCTCCGCGCGCCCACTCAGGTCTCTGGGCGAACAAAAAAACCCCAGTTTTCGCTTTGTTTTCTCTGAACTTTTCGGAGCCAGCGTGTTCAGGTGCGGGCTCTCCATGCGAAGGCAGTCAAATGCGGCAAATCGGTAGCGCTTTCTAAATTGCTCTAGACCGAAAACACCTCAAGTGGTTTTTAGGTGGTTTTTTCCTCTCCGTGGGGTGGAAGCAGAAGCCACCTCTCGATGCACTCAAAAGGACGGCATTCATTCCCTAAACGCTCTCTTTGCCGGTCCAACCAATTAACTCCTCGTTGCATTGCCGCGCCCACGTGCGCATTCCCGGCGTCCAGCATGCTAGTAAGAGCGGATTTCAACCATCGAGGTTGCCCGCATCCACCCATATTCCGGCCGCCCTTACCGGCCCCCGCGAAGGCAACTTCCAACGCCACCCCCTCATCCTGTTATGCGTACGATCGAGCCCCTGCTGAAAAGCGGTTTGGAGGAGGATTTATGAAGCTCTATCGAACGCTGAATCTCATTTCCATTTCTTTTCTCGCTTTTCTGCCCGCAGCCGCGATCACGGCAAATGCGCAGACCGGTTCGTCCACGTCGGCCAGCACCGCGGACAAGCACTTCGTCACCGCTGCCCTTCAGGACTTGCCTTTGCCCTTCGCCGTCACGGCCACCGGTTCAGCCTTCGCGCTTTTGCTCTCCTCAAACTGCTTCACCGACTTAATCACCTGGTCTCGCGCATACGCCGCATCGTGCCAGCCCTTTACCTCCACCCGCTTCCCCTCAAGATCCTTGTAGATCGAGAAGAAGTGCGTAATCTCCTTCAGCATGTGCGGGTAAATGTCCGTGTAATTCCAGACATTTGTATAGCGCGGATTATTCTTGCCCACCGCCAGCACCTTCTCGTCCAGAACTCCCTGGTCAAGCATCTCCAGCAGCCCTATCGGACGCACCTCCTGCACGCAGCCCGGAAAGCTCCCAGTCGGCACCAGCACCAGCACGTCCAGCGGGTCGCCGTCGTCGCTCAGCGTCGACGGAATAAATCCATAATCGCCCGGATAGTGAACGGGTGAATGCAGGTTGCGGTCCAGCTTGAAAACGTGCAACTGCTTGTCATATTCAAACTTGTTCGTGTTGTCTTTCGGAATCTCGATAACCGCCCTGAAAACCTCGGGGGAGCGGTCTCCAATGGGCAATTCCAAATAGTTAATCATCTCTTTTTATCTCTCTTTCGGTTTAGGGGAACTCGGGAGTCTGGAATGATGAATGCGAACCGAATCTGCTGCAATCGCCGGGGAATCCGGCAAACCGCCGGAAATACTATAATCACGGATGATGAAGGCACATGTCTATGTCACGCTCAAGACATCGGTCCTGGACCCCCAGGGCCAAACCATCCAGAATGCCCTGCGCAAAATCGGCTACGCGGATGTAACCGCCGTCCGCCAGGGCAAATACTTCGCCCTGTCGCTCGCCGACGGGCTGACCCCGGAGGCCGCCCGCGACCAGGTCAAACGCATCGCCGGCGAGGTCCTCACCAACCCCGTCATCGAAGAATTTACATACAAGATTGAAGAATAGGCGCCGGCCCAGTTGATGCGCCGCGATCCGCGAAGGGTCTGTCCTCGCTTCACACCGCCCGGCTTTGTCTAAACCCGCGGCTCGATCATCACTGTCGCGGAGCGGGCGCGCTCTCCAATTATCGCGTCGAGGTACGGGCTACCCTTGTACTTTGCGCGATAGGCCTCGTCGATCCGGTCGTTGATCGGTCCATCCACCGGCTCAAACGAAACCTCTTTCGTCATACCCGCAGCGATAATGCGTCCCGCTTTCTGCTTCACCGCCGCTTGATACCAGCGAGATTTCTTCCCGTTGTAGCCGCGCACGTAGAGGTCGTCGTCCACCACGACCGACCAGATCCACGTCGGCGTGCCATACGTAACGCCATCTTCACGAAACGGCGCAATATGCAAGTCGTCGCTCTTAGCTATTTTGCGCAATTCATCGTTCGTCCACGCTGCCATTGCCGCTCCTGTTCGTTTTCACAAGGCGCAAGAATTTCCGCGCTCATTTTAGCGATTCGTCATGCGCTCCAGCGCTTCCGGGTACCTGTCTCCCTGCACGGGGATTTCCGCAGTGATGCGATCGATCTCCTGCAACTCCTCCGGCGTAAGCTCCAGTGCGGCCGCTGCAATGTTTTCGTCCACCCGCACAAGTTTCGTCGTTCCCGGAATCGGAACAATCCATGGCTTCTGCGCCAGCAGCCAGGCCAGCGCAATCTGGGCGGTTGTCCCCCCCTTCTTCGCAGCAAACGCCGCAATCGCATCCACGAACACCCGGTTCGCCTTGCGCGCCTCAACCGATAAACGCGGGTAGCTGCCCCGGTTGTCGCCTTCCAGGAACTCGGTATTCTCCGTAACCGACCCCGCAAGAAATCCCCTGCCCAGCGGACTGTACGGAACAAAACCGATTCCAAGTTCCTCAAGCGTCGGCAGCACTTCTTCCTCCGGACGCCTCCACCACAGCGAGTACTCACTCTGCACCGCGGTCACAGCCTGCACGGCATGTGCCCTGCGAATCGTCTGCGCACTAGCCTCAGACAATCCAAAGTGCTTGACCTTGCCCGCCTGAATCAAATCCTTCACCGCGCCCGCCACGTCTTCAATCGGCACCTCCGGGTCAACGCGGTGCTGATACAGCAGGTCGATGGTCTGAACCCTCAGCCTCTTCAGCGAACCTTCCACGCTCTCCTTGATAGTCTCCGGACGGCTATCCACCCCAGGCGCGGATCGTCCGTGCGCATTCAGCGCAAATCCGAACTTCGTCGCAATCACCACCTGCTCACGCACCGGAGCAAGACCTTCGCCAACCAGCTCTTCATTCACCATTGGTCCATACACCTGCGCCGTATCGAAGAGCGTAATGCCGCGGTCGACCGCTCCCCGCATCACCGCAATCATGTCTTCCTTCGTCCCTGGTACAGGCCCATGCCCCGCGCTCATCCGCATGCAGCCCAGCCCAATCGCCGACACTTCAAGCCCACTCTTTCCCAGCTTCCGCATTTGCATTGTTCTCATCCTTTGTGCGCTCAATCAACAACCGGCGCGAACCAACCAGGCGTCAATTTCCTCAGTAATGTTCCCACGTCACTGACCAATGCTCATCCGGACGAGCCGACTTGATAATCAAATGGCCATCGGTGGTAATTGTGTACACGCGTGGAAGATCTTTGCCCACTAGAAGGTCCCGCGTAATCGATCCCTGTACATGATGCGTTAACAAATGCGTGGCCTCATCCACGTCGTAGCTCCCGAATGAAGCCTCGTAGCCATCCTGCACGTACTCATTCGATTGAGCATTTGCCGGCTTGGGATACATCAACTGCACCGACATGTGGCCATCGCGCGTGTAGATCAGCATCCCTTTCGGTTGCGCCATGTCAGCGGATTTTCCATCCGTTCCCGGCGAGTCGATACGCACCAGATGCCACGCCCCAACGAGCTTCTCGCGGTCTCCCCTGTGGTGCGAGGCGGATTGAGCTTGGCCCAAACCAGCGAATGCCATCATCGCACCGAGCACAACATAATGCAGAAACTTCATGCCGAATCTCACTCCCGCACTTTCGCTTAGCGCTCCACCGTCTGTTGAAGCGCTGCCGGGTAGCGCGCCCCCTGTACCTCCACCCCAGAGACAGCGCTCTCAATATCGCGCAGGTCTGCAGCAGTCAACTCCACCTTCGCCGCGCCCAGGTTCTCTTCCAGTCGATGCAGCTTGGTCGTTCCAGGAATCGGAACAATCCATGGCTTCTGAGCCAGCAGCCATGCCAGCGCAATCTGTGCATTGGTCACAGACTTCCGCGTCGCAATCCCGCTGAGCACATCCACCACGCCCTGGTTCGCCTTTCGGTTCTCCGCAGTAAATCGCGGGACTACATTGCGGAAGTCGGTGCTGTCGAATGTCGTGCTCTCGTTGATGGCGCCCGTCAAAAAGCCCTTGCCCAGCGGACTGAACGGGACAAACCCAATCCCAAGCTCTTCAAGCAACGGCAAAATCTCCTTCTCCGGCTCTCTCCACCAAAGCGAATACTCGCTCTGCAGCGCCGCTACAGGTTGCACCGCATGAGCCCGTCGGATCGATTGCGCTCCCGCTTCCGACATTCCGAAGTGCTTCACCTTGCCTTCCGCAATCAATTCCTGCACCGTGCCGGCAACGTCTTCAATCGGGACATTCGGATCCACGCGATGTTGATACAGCAGATCAATCACGTCCGTCCTGAGCCGCTTCAACGCAGACTCGGTCACCTCCCGAATGCGTTCCGGCCTGCTGTCCAGCCCCAGCGCCGGCTTGCCATCCTTGAACCCGAACTTGGTCGCAATTACAACCTTGTTCCGGAAAGGCTCCACTGCCTCGCCAACAAGCTCTTCGTTCGCCCATGGCCCGTAGGCCTCAGCCGTATCGAAGAAGGTAACGCCACTTTCATAGGCCGCCCTGATCAGCTTGATCCCTTGTTCCTTCTCGGTTGCCGGTCCATACCCAAAGCTCAGTCCCATGCATCCAAGGCCCAATGCCGAAACTTCAAGCCCGCTGTTCCCCAATTTGCGCTTCTGCATTTTCTTGTCTCCTAAATCTGTTGATTGCCGTCCGCGAACAAATCGCCGTTACTCCGCTTTCAGCGAAGCCATATCAATCGAGAACCGGTACTTCACGTCCGCCTTCAGCAACCGCTCGTAAGCCTCGTTCACCTTCTGAATTGGAATCACCTCGACGTCGGAAGTAATGTTGTGCTCGCCGCAAAAGTCCAGCATTTCCTGCGTCTCAGGCAGCCCGCCAATCGGCGACCCGGAAAAGCTACGGCGTCCAAGAATCAGTCCAAACACTGACAGCGACAGCGGCTTCTCCGGCGCACCCACCATCGTAAGATTCCCATCGCGTCGCAGCAGTTGGATGTACGCGTTGATGTCATGATCCGCGGAAACCGCATCCAGAATGAAATCGAAACTGCCTGCCTGTCTGGCCATCTCATCCGCATTCTTCGAGATCACCACTTCATCCGCGCCCAGGCGCAGCGCGTCTTCCCTCTTGCCCGGCGACGTGGTGAACACCACAGTATGCGCTCCGAATGCATGTGCGAACTTCACCCCCATGTGACCCAATCCGCCCAGTCCCACCACGCCCACTTTCTTTCCTTTGGTCACGCCCCAGTGCCGCATCGGTGAATACGTGGTGATGCCCGCGCACAGCAACGGCGCAGTGCCGGCAAGGTCCAGGTTCTCTGGAACCCTCAGCACAAAGCGCTCTTTCACCACAATGCTCTCGGAGTATCCGCCGTACGTCACTCCGCCGCTCAGCTTGTCGGGAAAGTTGTAGGTCAGCGTCGGGTTCGGGCAGAACTGCTCCAGACCCGCCTGGCACTCCGGACATGTGCCGTCGGTATCCACCAGGCAGCCAACCGCCGCCAGGTCGCCCGCCTTGAATTTCGTGACTGCCGAGCCAGTCTTCGTTACTCGTCCCACGATTTCATGGCCGGGAACGCAAGGGTAGGCCGTCGGCATCACGCCGCTCCACTCATTGCGTGCCTGGTGAAGATCGGAATGGCAGATGCCGCAGTAAAGAATCTCAATCTGTACGTCGTGTTCGGTGGGTTCGCGCCGCATGATAGTCGCGGAAGCAAATGGCGATGTTGCGCTGGCGACGGAATAAGCTTTTGCCTTGTACATAGAGTGACCTCGATTTCCTCGGCGGCGATCGAGCTACCCGCCCGAAATTCAGACTACGAAATAGTGCCCTCTCGGCGGTATCCTGATCCTGCCAATCTCTTGCCTATTTCTGCCGATGCCCACACTTTTGTGCACAAGTTTGTGAATTCGGCGTTAACTTTGAATTGAGGATTTTATGAAGGCGAAAGCAGCAAGACAAAACGATACGGGCAATATCAAAAACATCCCCGACCCAAAAATCCGGTCCAACAACCGCGGCATTGCTGAAATCCGCGCCGAGCTCGCCCAAAGAATCGCCGCCCGCACAGTCGTCGAGGGAGACAATGCCACCGCAATCCCCGGCCTGCGCCTTTACCGCCGTTCAGCCCCTACCGCCTGCGCCTCAGCCGCTTATGAGCCCAGCCTGGTCGTCTTCCTTCAGGGGCAGAAGCGCATCAACGTCGGCAAAACAATCTACATATGCGACGGCAAGAACTTCCTGCTCACATCTGTCGATCTTCCCGTTGTCAGCCAGGTCATCGCGGCCACTGAGAAAGAGCCCCTCCTCGGCTTGCTCCTCAAGCTTGAAATGCCAGTGATCCGCGAGATCATCTCCCAGCACGAGTTCCATCTCCGTCAGGAATCCGCAGACGCCCGCGCCATGGCCGTCGGTATCAGCTCACGCGAGCTTCTCGACGCATGTGGGCGCCTCATCGACCTGCTCGACTCGCCCGACGACATTCCCTTCCTCAGCGGTCTCATTCAGCGCGAAATCGTTTTCCGCCTCCTGCGCAGCCCTCAGGGAAAACATCTCCGCGCCATCGCCACGCTTGGCGAGCAAAGCCATCGCACAGCCAAAGCAGTCGAGTGGCTCAGAAGCAACTACGCGAAGCCTCTCCGCGTGGACCAGCTCGCCGCCACCGCGCGCATGGGCGTATCCACCCTGCATCATCAGTTCCGTTCGCTCACCGCCATGAGCCCGCTGCAATACCAAAAACAGCTTCGCCTCCACGTCGCCCGCGAACGCATGCTCAATGAAGGCCTAGATGCCGCCAGCGCTGCCTTCGAAGTCGGCTATGAAAGCGCAAGCCAGTTCAATCGCGAGTACAGCCGCTTCTTCGGCCAGCCGCCTATGCGCGACATCAAATCCCGCCGCCTCACCGAAGCCCCAGCCGTCCGTGCCTAACCACGCAGGCAAACAATCTTTCCATCATCCAGAAACATTCCTTCCCTCATATCGTGTTAGCATCCACACGTGCAATCGCACTGAATTGAAGGAGGTCTGTTTTATGGCTCTATGGAAAAGAGCGTTCGCGGAGTTTATCGGAACCTTCTGGCTCGTTTTCGGCGGATGCGGAAGTGCTGTACTCGCCGCGGCCTTCCCCGGCCTCGGCATCGGTTTCGTCGGCGTGGCCTTGGCCTTCGGCCTCACCGTCCTCACCATGGCCTTTGCCATCGGCCATGTTTCCGGCTGCCACCTCAACCCTGCAGTCTCCGTCGGTTTGGTCGTCGGGAAACGTTTCAAAATCTCTGAACTGCCGGCCTACGTCGTCGCACAGGTCCTCGGCGGCATCGCCGGATCGGCCATGCTCTACACCATCGCTTCCGGTAAAGCCGGATTCGACCTGTCCGGCGGATTCGCCTCCAACGGCTACGCAGCCCATTCTCCCGGCGGCTACAGCCTCGCCGCATGTCTCACCGCCGAAATCGTGTTGACCTTCATGTTCCTCATCATCATTCTCGGATCCACTGACACACGTGCCCCCAAAGGATTCGCCCCCATCGCCATCGGTCTCGGGTTAACGCTGATTCATCTCATCGGTATTCCCATCACCAACCTGTCCGTCAATCCTGCCCGCAGCACCGGCCCCGCGGTCTTCGTCGGAGGCTGGGCACTTCAGCAACTCTGGCTCTTCTGGGTCGCGCCCATCGTCGGCGCAGCCATCGCAGGAGTCGTCTACTCCATATTCGCCACCGAGCCGGAACCCTCCGTCGCCGACAAAATGGCCGCAACCGAATAATCCATTCGTGCCAACCCTGCGGTGGACTCGCCCATCAGGTCCACCGCGTCCCCATCCACAACGGTCCCTTGGCGCGATCTATTGCTTCTCGCTCCATCGCATAAAATTGAACCATGTGCGGAATCGTCGGCTATGTCGGTCCAAAAGCAGTAGTTCCCGTCATCATTGAAGGATTACGGCGTCTCGAGTATCGTGGCTACGATTCGGCAGGCATAGCCGTCGGCAGCCCCACCCACAAAACCCTTGAAGTCCGCCGCGCCCCCGGCAAGCTCATCAATCTGGAACACGTCCTCCGCGATCATCCTCTCCACGGCACCTACGGCATCGGCCACACCCGCTGGGCCACACACGGCCGCCCCACTGAAGAAAACGCCCACCCCCATCGCGACTGCACCGGCCGCATCGTCGTCGTCCACAACGGCATCGTCGAAAACTACCTCGAGTTGAAGCGCGAACTCATCGCCCAGGGCCACATCTTCGTCACTGAAACCGACACCGAAATCATCGCCCACCTCATCGAGCAAATCCAGAAAGACGCGGAAGCGAACGGCGACTCAATCCTCCTTGAAGAAGCCCTCCGCCGCGCCGTCAAGCGTCTCACCGGAGCCTTCGCCCTCGGCGTTCTTTCCGCCCTCGAGCCAGACAAAATCGTCGCCGCCCGCCAGGGCCCTCCCGTCGTCATCGGCATCGGCGAGGGGGAATCCTTCATCGCCTCCGATGTGCCCGGCATCCTCCACCACACCCGCAACATGATCCTCCTCGCCGACGGTGACATGGCCATCCTCACCCTCGCCGGCGTCACCCTCACTGACTTCGATGGCAACCCCATCCAGCGCGCCATTACGTGCATCACGTGGGATCCCGTCCAGGCCGAAAAGGGCGGCTTCAAGCACTTCATGCTCAAGGAAATCTGGGAGCAGCCCCGCGCCATCACTGACACCACCCTCGGCCGTATCTCCCTCGACTCCGGCAAAGTCTTCCTCGGCGAAATGAAAATTGCCGACGACGAGCTCGCTTCCGCCTCCAGCATCAACATCGCCGCCTGCGGCACCAGCTGGCACGCCGCCCTCACCGGCAAGTACATGATCGAGCGCCTCGCCCGCCTGCCCGTCGATGTCGACTACGCCAGCGAATATCGCTATCGCAATCCCATCCCCGACCGCAACGCTCTCGGCCTGCTCATCACCCAGTCCGGCGAGACGGCAGACACCCTCGCCGCGCAGCGCGAGATGATCGCCCTCGGCTCCAAAACCGTAGCCATCTGCAACGTCGTCGACGCCATGGTCGCCCGCGAAGCCCACGGCGCCATCTACACCCACGCCGGCCCTGAAATCGGCGTCGCCTCCACCAAGGCCTTCACCGCCCAGCTCACCGCGCTCTTCCTGCTCGCGCTCAAGCTCGGTCAGCTCCGAGGCCGCGTCGATCCCGCCCAGTCCGTCGAACTCATGGAGCAGCTAGGCCGCATCCCCGGCAAAATCGAAGAAATCCTCCGCTCTCGCTCCGCCCAGTGCGAGCAGCTCGCCGCCAGCTTCTCCACCGCCCGCGACTTCCTCTACCTCGGCCGCGGCATCCACTTCCCCATCGCCCTTGAAGGCGCGCTCAAGCTCAAGGAAATTTCCTACATTCACGCCGAAGGCTACCCCGCCGGCGAAATGAAGCACGGCCCCAATGCCCTCATCGACGAGACCCTCCCTGTCGTAGTCATCGCCACGCGCGACGACGCCGACCCAGCCTCAAAACTCCGCTACGAAAAAACCCTCTCCAACATCCAGGAAGTCACCGCCCGCTCCGGCCGCGTCATCGCCATCGCCACGGAAGGCGACACCACCATCGCTGGCCTGGTCGAGCATGTCATCCACATCCCGCCCGCCATCGAACTGCTCTCCCCGCTCATCGAAATCGTCCCCCTTCAGCTCCTCGCCTACTACATCGCCGTTCGCCGCGGCTGCGACGTAGACCAGCCCAGAAACCTCGCCAAATCCGTCACCGTCGAATAGCAGCCCATAGGAGTCACATGAGAGTCCTCTTCATCGGCGGCACCGGCATCATCAGCACAGTCTGCACCCAACTGGCTGCAGAACGCGGTATCGATCTCAACCTTCTAACCCGCGGCCAACGTGCCGCCAACATTCCCGCCGGCGTCCGCACCATCACCGCCGATATCGCCGATGAATCTGCCGTCTCCGCCGCCCTCGCCAATCAAAACTGGGACGCAGTAGTCGACTGGATTGCTTTCACACCCAACCAAATCGAGCGCGACATCCGCCTCTTCCGCGATCGCACCCGCCAGTTCATCTTCATCAGCTCCGCCAGTGCCTATCAGCGCCCCGTCGGCCACTACCTCATCACCGAATCCACCCCACTCGCCAACCCCTACTGGCAATACTCGCGCGACAAAATCGCCTGCGAAGACCTCCTCATGCAGGCCTATCGCGACCACGGCTTTCCCGTCACCATCGTCCGTCCTTCGCTCACCTACGGCGACACGCAGATCGTTCTCGCGGTCAACAGTTGGCAAAAGTCGTACACCGCCCTCGACCGCATGCGTCGCGGCAAAAAGGTCATTGTCCCCGGCGACGGTTCATCCCTCTGGGTCATCACCCACAACAGCGACTTCGCCCAGGGCCTCGTCGGACTCCTCGGCCACCAGCAGGCCACCGGCCACGCATTCCACATCACCAGCGACGAGGTCCTCACCTGGGACCAGATCTACCGCATCACCTCCGAAGCCGCGGGTATCGAGCCCAACCTCATCCACATAGCCTCTGACTTCCTCATCGCCTGCCATCCCGATGAGCTCGGCAGCCTCACCGGCGACAAGTCCTCCAGCGTCGTCTTCGACAACACCAAAATCAAGCGCTTCGTCCCCCCCTACAACGCCAAAGTCCCCTTCGCTGAAGGCATCCGCCGCACCATCGCCTGGTTCGACGCCGACCCCTCCCGCCGCCAAATCGACGAGTCTGCAAACGCTGCCTGGGACCAGCTAATCGACGCCTACGACCAAGGCCTGGCCAACGCTGTCCGCCTCTTCCGTTAACTGAACTCGTCTGATTAATACTGCTGTCATACTGAGCGAGCGCAGCGAGTCGAAGGACCTACCTCTGCTTTTCGCCATTCACCATCCCCAGCATGAAATGCGTCCACCCCAACGGGTATAAACTGGATGCATACATGAGTAAAGAAGTTTGGATGCGCAACAAGATCAAGCTTGCCTTGGTCGTTTTGTTCCTCCTGTTCCAGGCTCCGGTATCCATCTCCCAGGTCGCCGTCCAACAGGACGGTACACCGTCGGCCCCGCGGGCAAGAGTCATCGTTTTTGTCCATGGCCTTCACGGCAGCCGCGACTCCTGGCGCGCTTCAAACGGCGCTTACTGGCCCGATCTGGTTCGCACCGACCCGCGCTTTGCCTATTCCGATGTTGAAGTTGCCGAGTACCCCACCCCCGACAAAAATGGCAAAATGTCCAGCGTCCAGTTGGCCGACCTCCTCTTCACCCGTCTCAAGCAGGACCACGTCTGGGACTACCGCGAGGTTGTCTTCGTCGCGCATTCGCTCGGCGGCATCCTCGTCGAAGAGATGCTGTTGAAACATCCCGCCGAGGCCGTGCGAGTCAAGTTCATCGTGTCCTATGGCACCCCGCACGAGGGCTCGTCGCTCGCCCGCATCGCCTCCCTTTACGACAAAGACCCGCTGCTCAACGATCTCAGCGATGCCGGCGATAACGCCTTCCTCACGCAGCTTGAGGACAACTGGCGACGTCACGACTCGGTCAATGGCATCCATCGGTTCTGCGCATTTGAAACCGAAGACACCAAGCCCGATGCCGGTCTCGGCTACTATCTCCGCGCCCATGCCCGCGTCGTCAGCTACTTCAGCGCAACCTATGGATGTGATGTCACCACGCCGCCGCAGGAGATCCACTCCGATCACATCCACATGATCCAGCCTTCCGACCGAAAGTCCGCCGCCTACGACTTCTTCTACCGCGTCTACCGCGCCAACCCTATCCTCGAAGAACAGATAGTTACCCGCGACAATGTGGTCGGTGGTCTTGAAGCGTCCTGCGATCGCACCAACGCGAACCTTGACCTGCAGGTTCCAATCGCCCTCGATAGCTCCATGCACGAAAGAGTTATCAAGGCGGATGCCTCCTTTGTCCAGGCCGTCGATCTCCGCGACGTGGATCCAAACCCACCCGTGGTCACCGGGGTTGACGCGAATGGCGTAGCTCATGTGAACTACGGATTCAGAGGACCATCGAAGAAAGTCTTCGTTTGCCTGAGCACCGCCCGCGCATCCCTGAAAGTCGAGTTCACCATCGACCGCCAGGTCCCCATCCGCGAACCCCAGAACTAACCCCGCCAACCCTCAATAAGTCGCCACCGAAACCCGCACCATCACCGGCTCCGCCCCCAACCCCACGCCCCAGTCCGTTTGGTCCCCATTCAGAATCCGCAAAAACTTGAACTCCCCGTTCTCATACGTTCCCTCCTCCACCTTCAGAAACTGCCGATGCACCCACTTTCCATCAATCTGTGCTGAAGGCGTCTGCCCGCTCCCATTCACTACCTGCCCCGCCTTTCGCTCCGCCTCAGTTCCCGCCGGCCTGAAGTCCACACGGCAAAAATACCCCGCCACCAGGAACTGGTTCTCCTTCAACTGCGCCACCAGCGCCCGCCCAACCGGCTCCGCATTCCCCTTTGCCGGGGCGCCACGTCCGCCCATGCCATACGAAATCACCGCATCCCAATCGCCAAAATGAAGCGTCTGCGTCGGCTCGCCCTCTACCTCCGCCGTCGCCTGCAGCTTCCCTTCAAAATTCAACCGCGCAACATCCCGCATCATCGGCCCAATCAGCTTATAGCTCTGCTCCGTCGCGTCCAGAAAGCTAAGCGGTGAATCGTTCTCGCCCGCTCGCACCGGCTGAGTCCTCGTCAGATCAAGCCCAAACGGCGAATACCCAATCGCCTGCAATTCCAGCGCAGAAAACAAAAAACGCGCCGCGCTCTTTGTCCCCAGCGTCTCCGGAACAAACAGCGCATTGTCCGCCCGGTGATAAAGCTCCAGCACCCTCAGGTAGCTCGCCGTATCCGGCAAATAAATATCCGGAGCAAGCACATCAATCGCCGGCGCCTCTGCCTTCCAAATCGGAAGCACGTTGTCCGTCGGCCCTCCGCTCTCATAGCTTCCCGGCGTGCCCTTGAAGGGATCACGCAGCGCCGCATTCACATAAAGTGGCAGCGGGTACACGGCCTTTCCCGCCGCGGCAATCTCCCCCACATACTTCGCCACCGCCCACGCATGAAAGTCCACATCCGCCTCGGCGCCAAACGCATCCCGCCAGTTCGCTGCTCCGGCATCCGCCTTGCCCATCGCCTTCAGCACTTCCGCAGGCACCCGCCCCGCAAACAGCTTTTCCACATCGGGCGAGTAGTCCCGCATCGCGCCCCACGTCCCGGTTTCGTTCTCCACCTGCACCATCAGCACCGTGCGTTCCCCATCCACTTCTTTCAGGTGCTTCATAAACGCAGTAAATGCCCGCTTGTCCGCCTCCAGGGCAGCCTGCGCAAATGGTGAGGGCGAGTCCACCAGCTCCCCGTTCTTGTTCGTCACATGCGTATAAATCTCCGGCTTCAGCTTCATCCATTCCGGCATGTAATGCTGGCTTCCGTTCTTCCATGTCCCAAACCACAGCAGCACCAGGTGCGCATGATTCTCCCGCGCCTGCTTCAAAATCAGATCCACCTGCGAGTAGTCGAACTTGCCCGGCTCCGGTTCAAACTGCTCCCAGTAAATTGGTGTCTCCAGCGTGTTGGCATGCAGATACTCAATCGCCGGCCACACCTTCGGCAGCATCTCCGGCCAGTCGCTCGAGTTGTTCGACTGCGCCCCCAGCATCAGGTACGGCGCACCATCCACCAGCAGCGCGTAGCGCCCATCCTGGGTCACAATCCGCGGCATCGGATGCTCCTTCACCCTCGTCTCGTTCGCGGCCGTCTGCGCCAGCGCCATACCGCAAGCCGCAACGCCAATCAAAGCAACCAGAGTCTTAGACACAGAAAGCGTTTTCATTTCTTCACTCCTCATCGCCAGCAACGACACAATTCCCGAGCACAACTGCACAGCAAACAAAATCAAAATAACCAACGCGCTATCAATAACTTAAGCCGCTATCTCGTGCAAAATCAGCGCATTTTTCAAAAAAGCGTTCAATTCTAAGCAACCCTTTACTTCATTTAGTTCAATTCTCTGCAACCGAAACACATCGAAAAGGCTGCCCGCAAGGTTCATGTCTCAACGAATCGCAACCACTTGAGCAGCCTTTTCGCATGTTTTGTAACCACTTAAGCAGCCCTTTCAGCTATGTAGCCCAACCCTTCAAGCAGCCATTTGCACCCTACTTTTTCGCCCCTTGCGCCTTCCCCAACTTCCGCGAGCGCCGCAAATCCTGCCAGTCCCTTTCCGTCTGGTCCGCGTAAGCCGCGCCGAATTTCCCCAGCGCTTCCGCAAAGCCATCGCCTGATCCCAGGTACCCCGCAATCACCAGCGGATCACCGGACCGCGCATGTCCTCGCGCCAGCAGCTCCCCGCAGACCTCGGCAAAAGCCACCAGTGCCGGCCCGGCCAGGTCCTCTAGACAGATCGAACCCTTATGGTCGTTGAGCTGCCGAACCAGGTACTGCCGTCCTCCAATATGGGTCCACCCCAGGAATGGATCTGACTGAATCTGCATGGCCTTCTGGCCTTCTGCCACGCGCTGTCCGTTGTGGTGCGGCGCGTGCGCGTCGGGCAAGTAAGGCGCGTAACCTGAGGCAGGCTCCTCCTTGATCTGCAGAAACAGCGGGTCGGCAGGACTGTTCCCTTCGAAGTAAATGCAGTAATCGCGCAGCCCCACCGAGCCCGTTCCCACCACCTTGAACGCCACATCTACCGGCCGGTAAAACGAAAGCAGGTGCTGCCTCTGCGGCTCCAGCACTTCCCTGTAAGGCACCAGCGAGTCCAGCACCGCGGCCGCCTGCGCCGCAGTGACGCGAGTCAGCAGCGGCTTCGATTCGCGGAAGCGCCGTGCCGCCCCCGGCTTATCGCTTTCCGGCTCCGTGAGCTCTTCCAGCGTGTGCAACGGCGTTGCGCGTTCTGCCTTCATCAGCGCATCGTGGATGGGCGTGACCTTGCTGATGCGGTGCACCAGGTGACGCCCAATCTCGATCACGGGCATCTCCGCGAAGGCGTGCATCTGGGCCGTATAGTGCTCAACGAATTTCTCCACGGCATCGCGGCAGGCGGAGTCCTTTTGCCGCGCTCCACGGCCGGCAAGCGTAACCGAGGCAGCCATGCGCTTCAGGTCCCACTCGAACGGGCCACGGATGGTTTCGTCGAAGTCGTTGATGTCGAATACGAGACGGCCATCGGGCGCGGCATAGGCACCCAGGTTGCGAACATGCGCGTCCCCGCAAAGCTGTGAAACGATCCCCGTCGATGGCAGCGCGGCCAGGTCGAATGCCATCACCGGTACCGCCCCGCGAAAGTAGCCGAACGGTGAGTCGGCCATGAGTTCGTATTTATGCTTCACCAGTCCGGCCACGCGCCCCTGCATGGAACGCTGCAGCAGAACCAGTGACGATGTCTTGCGGGTTTTGGTTGTGCACTCATTGTGCTGTTGACGGCCAATCTGTTTGCGGCGCGCCTGTCCGAGCGCGGTACGTTCTGCTGCGGTTGCCCATTGCATGAAAGGCACCATATACGGTCTGCCCGGTATGTGCAACCCAAAGCACCCGCTCATTTACACTTCTCTTTGCAAGCCACGCATCATCCGCCCGCAACCTGAAACAAAGAGGCTGGGGCTTTATCCTCCGGAGGAAATCACGTTGACTCGTGCTGTCAGAGTTTCGCTCGCCGCCGTTGCTACATTTGCGCTTGCCATTCCCTTCTGCACCACTCAAGCGCATGCCGCGGAAGACGCGCAGAAGCCGTTGACGGTGCAAGCAATTTTTGGACATGGGCCGCTGATCGGAACCCAGCCGGAGGGACTCACCTGGTCGCCCGACTCGAAGCACTTGACCTACATGGACGGCGGTGAGCTGATGGAACTGAACCCGGCAACCGGTAAGGGACACGTCCTGGTGAGCCGCGCCAAGCTGGTAGCAATTTCCGGGACCGAAGGATCGGAGATCGACCGCGACCACCGCAGCCGCTACAAGATGGCCAGCTACCTGTGGTCGCCGGATGAGACCCATCTGCTGTTCGACGCGAACGGGCGACTCTGGAACTACGATCTACACAACGGCACGGGGGTCCAGATTGGTTTTACCGGCGCAGCCAGTGGCGACGATCCAAAGTTTTCACCCGACGGGCAATCCGTTTCCTACATTCGCGACCATGGCCTGTCCGTTGTTCGCTTCAAAGACGCGGGCATGCCTCCGACGGTGGTAGCTCCTGCTCCCAACAAATTAACGCTTAACGGGGAAGTGGATTGGGTTTACGAAGAGGAGCTGGAAGTCAGGAGCAACTACTTTTGGTCGCCAGACTCAAAGGGTTTGGCCTATCTGCAGATGGATGAGAGTGGGGTTCCGGAGTACCCCATCACGGACTGGACTCCAACCCACGCCACGGTGGAGGAACAACGGTATCCTCAGCCGGGCGACGCGAATCCCGATGTACGCGTGGGCGTTGTAAGCGCGGGAGGCGGGAAGACGCAGTGGGTGAAGCTGCCGATTCATGCCGGGCAGGATTACATTCCGCGGTTTGGCTGGGTTGACAAGAAGACCTTGTGGATCGAGACATTGACGCGCGACCACAAACACCGCAGCCTCTATTTCGCCGATCTGGCCAGCGGAAAGGCGCGTCCCGTGCTGGAGATCTCGGACGAAAAGTTCGTCGACGACAATTACGAAGTTTCTGTCGGCCTTGGCTTCATCGTGCTCACAAGTTGGACGGATGGACACAGTCACCTCTATCTCTACAGCTACGATCAGGGCAATCCGACTGCGGCCGCTGCAAAACTGGAACGGCAATTGACGAAGGGCGATTTTGAGGTGGGCAACAAGCCGAGCGTAGATGCGGCGGCGAAGGTGATCCGCTACGTATCAAACGAGGGCGATCCGCTCGAGCAGCAGTTGTGGCAAGTCGACTTTGCCGGCGAAAAGAAGCAGTTGACCCGCGAGGCTGGATTCCACGACGCCAACTTCGCGCCCACCGGTGGGGCGTTTGTTGATAAAGCCTCCACGCGCATGGACCCACCGAAGCTGAGCCTGTGCCAGGACGATGGCCAGTGCAGGGTCTTCTGGACGACCAAGGCGCTGGAGCCATACCGGCTGAGCGCGCCGGAGCGGATTGAAGTCAAAGCGAAGGACGGAACCGCGCTATATGCCACCGTGCTGCTGCCGGCGGGGATGACAAGCGCCGCAACCGTGCCGCTCATCGTGAATCCGTATGGAGGACCGGGGCCGCAGACCGTCGCAAATCGCTGGGGGGACGGGCTGCTCTTCGACGAGTTGCTGGCGGAGCATGGCTTTGCTGTGATGCATGCCGACAATCGCGGGAGCGGGGCGCGGGGAAGGGATTTTGCGCAGGTGGCGTATCACAACTTCGGCCCTGTGCAACTGGAAGACCAGTTGACGGTCGTGGATGCGGCGCTGGCCAAGTATCCTCAACTCGATCCGAAGCGGCTTGGGTGGTGGGGATGGAGCTGGGGCGGAACGTTTACCCTTTACGCGCTCACCCACTCTGATCGCTTCAAGGCCGGCGTCGCCGTAGCGCCCGTCACGGACTGGCATAACTACGACTCGATCTATACCGAACGCTACATGAGCGAGCCGGCGGAGTTTGCTTCAGGGTACAAGGATTTTTCCGTCGTCAATTCCGCTGCCAATCTGAAAGGCCGTCTGCTGCTGGTGCACGGAACGAGCGACGACAATGTGCACATGGAGAACTCCATCCAGTTTATCCAGCAACTCATTGAGGCGGAGATTCCATACGATCTGCAGCTTTATCCGCGCAAGACACACTCCATTGCCGGACCGGATGTGCGTGTACATCTGTACAACCGCATCCTTGCGCAGTTCGAGCAGTATCTCAAGCCCCCGGTCCAATGAACCTGAACACCGACTCCTTCGAGGAGCTTTGCGCCCACCTCCGAGCCAGCGAGAACGCGCTGTTGGATCTGTCTGTGCGGCGAGATCGCGAGCGGGTTTCGGAGCTTCTCGCGGAAGACTTTCTGGAGTTCGGTTCCTCAGGCAGAGTGTGGACGCGCGAGCAGATTCTGGAGATCATGGAGACCGAAGATTTCCAGCCACCCGTAATGGAAGACTTCAAGTGTGCGTTGATAGCCGAGGGGTTCGCGCTGGCTACGTACCGAACTGTGCGAACCGATCCGCGCACAGGGGAAAGAGCGGCAACGCTCCGTAGCTCGTTGTGGACAAAAGAATCGGGTGCATGGCGCGTCAGGTTCCACCAGGGGACACGAACAAACGAATCCTGAGCAGTCTTCAAGAGTTCGCCTTAAGGCTGTAAGCTCGACTGCTGGGGGCTTTTCTTGTGATCCTGCTACCGCGTTTTCCAAAAGTCTTACTCGCAATTCTAAGAACAACGGTCCTGCTCGGATGTAGCCTCTTGCTGCTTCCCGCTATCGGCCAGCAACCTCTCCAAACCCTCCTCGTCGGCATCGATCGGCGCACCGTCACCAGTCTTGACGGCGACTGGCACTACCTCGTCGACGCCCCTCCCGCCGGACAGTTGTATTTGAGCAACGGCCAGATCAACGACCACGGATACGCACTGAATACTCACCCCAACCTGGTGGGCAAGCACAACCAGGAGTACGATTTTGCTACCGCGCCCACCATCAAGGTTCCCGGCGACTGGAATACGCAGGTTCCCGAGCTCTTCAACTTCGAAGGCGTTCTCTGGTATCAACGCGACTTCGACGTTCAGCCCCAGCCGGGCACGCGCGCGTTTCTCCACATCGGCGCAGCCAACTACCGCTCGCACGTTTGGGTGAACCAGAAGCGCGTCTGCGACCATGAGGGCGGATACACCCCCTTCGACTGCGAAGTGACCGCGGTGCTGCATCCCGGGGCCAACTTCGTAGTTATTGCCGTCGATTCCACGCGGCTCGTCGATGGCATTCCATCCGTCGGCATCGACTGGTTCAACTATGGCGGCCTTACGCGCGACGTTTCTCTCGTCACCGTGCCCCAGGCATTCATCGACGATTACGACGTACACCTGACTCACGGCCCCGCGTTTGACGCCGGCAATAAGCAAATCACCGGCTATGTGCACATCCTTGACGCCCCGGCCGGGACCGCCGTCACCATCGACATTCCGGAAGCGAACGCCAAGATCACCGTCAAGACGGACGCGGAAGGCAACGCGCCCTTCAGCGTGAATGCAGCGAAACTCGATCTCTGGTCGCCCGATTTGCCAAAGCTATACAAAGTCCATCTCACATCCGGCGAAGACAACCTGACCGACGACATTGGCTTTCGCGACATCCGGATCGACGGCACGCGCATCCTGCTCAACGGCAAGGCCATTTTTCTTCAGGGCGCCAACATGCACGCTGAAGCGCCGGTCCGCCGCGGTCGCGCCTGGTCCCAGCAAGATGCCGACACCATCTTCGGCTACTTGAAGGACCTGCACGCCAACTTCGTTCGCCTCGCCCACTATCCGCACGACGAGCGCATGGAACGCACCGCCGACCGCGATGGCATCATGGTCTGGTCCGAGATTCCCGACTGGCAGCGCATCTCCTTTGACAAGCCTGAGGTCTACGCCAAAGCCGTCTCCATGCTCCGGGAGATGATCCGGCGCGACCGCAACAAGGCCTCCGTGATTCTATGGTCTGTTTCCAACGAAACTCCCAACAACCCAACGCGCACAAAGTTTCTCAGCGACCTGGTTGCCGAAGCCCGCAAGCTCGATGGCACGCGCCCCATCACCTCTGCGCTCATCGGGCCGCGAGCCAACGGCAACGAAATGGCGCAGAACGATCCACTGTGCGAAGTGCTCGATGTGATCGGGCAGAACGAGTACGTCGGCTGGTACGAGTCGACCCCTGAACAGGCGGACAGCCTTCATTGGACGTTTCCGCAAAAGCCCGTGCTGATGAGCGAATTCGGCGCCGAAGCCAAGTATGGAAGCCACGGCCCGCTCGACCAGCGCTGGACAGAAGAGCAGCAGGTCTACGTGCTGCAGCATCAGTTCACCATGCTCGCAAAAATTCCCCAACTCCGCGGCACGATTCCCTGGGTCCTCATGGATTTCCGCTCACCCGGACGCAACATTCCCAGGCTTCAGGATGGCTACAACCGCAAAGGGCTCATCTCAGAAAAAGGCGAGAAGAAGCAGGCTTTCTCCCTGGTTCAAAAAGTATATACGGAGCGCTCAGCCGGCAAGGCCGAATAGGCCCTAAACCTCGCGCCTGCGGAAGAGATCGTCCTTCTCCCGGCAAGGGCATTCCGAGCATCCCAGGCAGCAGACAAGCAGCACCGCCACTGCAGCCGTAACCAACATGGCCAGCAGGTTTCCATCTGTCATGAACCAATGAATTAGATTCTGCATGGTCGGATTCCCGCGTTCCCGCGCTCAATTCCACCCCTGGTCATTTAGATGCCGGGCATCGGTGGCGAGTGTACGGCTTGGATCGTTCATCGGCTAAGTTTGACGAGACCAGTCTACCATTCGTGATTTTTTCTTCGATACCACTTGTGGTTAAGAGAATAAAAGGCGAAAATCATTTCGTGATGGGATCTGGACCCAATCCGGCGCCGGATTTGCTCCTGAGTGAATGGACCGATGAGTCGGGGCCTGTCCTGGACTTCGAGCCTGCAGGTTCCCCTCCGGAGCCGTCGCAGTCCGCCGCGCCCGGGCAGGCACCCAGTCCCTCCGATGGTCCCCACCTGAACTGGCTGTTTGTCGATCTGAACTCGTATTTTGCCTCGGTTGAGCAGGATGCAAGGCCAGAGCTGCGCGGATGCCCGGTAGCCGTGGTGCCCATGATGGCCGACACGACCGTGTGCATCGCGGCCAGCTACGAGGCGAAGGCCCACGGCGTGCGAACCGGAACCGTCGTTGCGGACGCAAAGCGGATGTGTCCTGGACTGGTGCTGATCGAGGCGCGGCACGAGCTCTACGTGGAGTATCACCACAAGATTGTCGAAGCGGTCGAAAGCTGCCTGCCGGTCACCGCCGTTCTCTCAATCGACGAAATGGCCTGCCGGCTCATGGGGCGGGAACGGCCGCTGCTTGCAGCCATGGAACTGGGCCGCCAGGTCAAGGCGCGCATCCGAGAGCGTGTCGGACCGATGCTTCGCAGCTCCGTGGGTCTGGCCACAAACCGCTATCTCGCCAAGATCGCCAGCGACATGGAGAAGCCGGACGGCCTAGTCGCCCTGCCGCTCGACATTCTCCCCGAGGCGCTGCGCCAACTCACGCTGCGCGACCTTCCGGGAATCGGTGCGAAGACAGAGAAGCGGCTCAACGAGAAAGGCATCCACACAATGGACGAACTGCTGACGCTGGCCTGCGACAAGTCTGGCGAGCTGTGGGGATCGGTGTGGGGCGAACGCCTATGGCACTGGCTGCGCGGAGAAGACTTCGACATGTCGGAGACCGAGCATCTCAAGTCCATCAGCCACCAGCACGTGCTGGCGCCAGAGATGCGCACGCCGGAGAAGGCCTGGGCCGTCGCCCACAAGCTGCTGCACAAGGCGGCCATGCGGCTGAGGGCGGGCGGGCTGTGGGCCAGCAGCATCGGCCTAGCCATCGGCTTTGCGGTGCCTAAAAGCGAGATGAAGCCGATCAGCAACTTCGGTCTGCCCACGCGCGGGTGGAAGGGCGAGCTGAAACTGAGCGAGTGCCAGGACAACCAGACGCTCATTGCCGCGTTGTCCCGCCTCTGGGCCAGCAAGCCCGGCGGAGGCGAGTTCGATCACCCGTACTTCATCGGTGTGCATTTGAACGGGCTTGTTCCAGACCGGCTGCACTCGCTGAACCTGTTCGATGGGACAGAGGATGAGCAGAGTCGGGCGAAGCTGCTGACCATCATGGACCAACTGAATAACAAGTACGGCATGAGCACCCTGGCGCCGGCAACCATGCTGACGGCGTTCAAGGCCGCGCCTACGCGGATTGCGTTTCATTCCATTCCAGAGTTGTTCTGAGCGGCAAGAACGAGTGGTAATGGTCATGCGCAGGCGAGTGGCCATGGGCACACGTGTTTCGCGGAATAGACTCGGCTGGAATGTAAACTGGGTGGACCCCGCTGGCGGAGTGGGTTGCAGAGGCTCTGCCTGCGAGCTGTCTGACGCTGCGTGAGACCAGGGAGGAAGGCGTGAACTTCAACGGGACAATCAAGTTTTGTCGCGTGACATTGGCGATCGGAATTCTTTCGTGCGGGTTCGGTTTCGGAGCAGGCCAGGGGCAGATGCCGCAAGCCGCGTCTACGAGTGCGGCGCCTCCGGTGCTGGACGAGCACGATGGCGCGCATGACTTCGACTTTTTGATTGGAAACTGGAAGGCGCACGTGCGACGGCTTCCCGACCGTCTGAACGGCTCGAACACATGGGAAGTGTATGACGGCATATCGAACCACAAGAAACTCCTCGACAGCAACGCCAACTTCGAAGAGTTCGAAGTGGACAGCCCTCAGAAGCACCTGCACATCAAGGCGCAGACACTCAGGCTCTACAATCCCGAGACGCGCCAGTGGAGCATCTACCTGATCGATCTCGACAAGGGCGAGCTCGATACACCGCCAGTAGTCGGTCAGTTCAAGGGGAATCGGGGAGAGTTTTATCACCAGGAAGTCTTGAGAGGCCAGGTAATTCTGGTTCGCTACGTGTGGCTGAATATCTCGCCAAAGTCGGCGAGGATGGAACAGTCGTACTCGCCCGACGGGGGCAAGAGCTGGGAAGTGAACTGGATCTGCGAGCTTTCGCGCGATTGAGTTGAGTACCTTGTCGCTGCACAGCCTTCCGTGCCGGCCAGCTACTTGATCCCGTTGACCATCGAGTCGGGCCCGACGAGATCCCTTCGGAGCGTAACCCGAACAGAGAATGATTTGAAACCAGAACAATGCGCCGCTGATGGCTTTGGGCATATCAAATCGGCAATCAAGTTTTGTACAGACTGGAGAGGCTAAGTTGTTGTAACCTTGCCGCCTGGAGAGAAGTTAGAGTGAGCTTCGCACGTAGCCCAGGAACGGCCTGCATCCTGCTGGCTGCCATCATCGGCAGCTCAGTTACAGCCTTGGCCGCTTGCATCGGCCCTCCAGCGATGGTGGCAAAGCTTCAGACTGATCCCACCACAGAGAACGCCATTCTACTGGGCAGCTGGTTTGCGGCCAACAAGCAATTTGACTGCGCGATTGAAACGTTTCGCGAGGCTCAAAAGGCCGATCCTCAATCCGGCGAGTTGCACTATCTTGAAGGGCTGGCGCTGGTGGGAGCGGGTCAGCCGGCAGCGGCAATCCCACCCTTGCAAGACGCGATCCGCCTCAAACCGGACGCAATCGATCCGCACCTCTTGCTTGCCGATCTCTACGATCAATCAGGGCAAAAGGCCAAAACCGACGAGCAATGGAAGGCCGCCCTTGCCATCGATCCAACCTCGGAAACGGCACTTGATGGCTATAGCCGGTCGCTGATTGCCCGCGGAGACTTCATCAGCGTGATCGGCCTGTTGCAGCATGCTCCCCGAGCAGAGACGCTGGCGATTCGTCTGGCGCAGGCCTATGGGCTGCTGAATTACCTTGACGATGCCAGCCGGGTGCTCCACGAAGCGCTGCAGCGGGCGCCCGAGTCCGTGGCTCTTGCCAGAGCGGAATCGGTGGTTCTGATCAAGCAGGGGAAAGACGACGACGCTCTGACGCTGCTTGAATATGCGCACGAACACAATCCCGATAACCGCGATGCCGATCTGGAGTATCTGCGCATCCTGGTGCGGACCGAGCATCGTGACCGCGCCCGTCCCCTTGCCCTCAAGCTGCTGGCTCAATCCCCGCACGACCCTGAGGTGCTCTATCTCAATGGAGTTTTGGATCATGAGGTGGGAGAGGATTCCGCTGC
Organism: Occallatibacter sp.; assembly: GCA_049514915.1. Taxonomy (GTDB): domain Bacteria; phylum Acidobacteriota; class Terriglobia; order Terriglobales; family Acidobacteriaceae; genus Telmatobacter. The sequence continues at coordinate 86,759 of JBEKUP010000001.1, forward strand.
CAAAGCACATTTGGAGGAAGCCGTGACCCAGGTCCCGGATTTCTTCTACTCCCACTACCATCTTGGCGTGGTGCTGGTCGCGCTGCACGAATGGAAGGAAGCGAAGGAGAACCTGGAGAAGGCGATTGCCCTGGGAGACACAGATGCCAAGGTGCACTATGAGCTGGGGAAGGCGCTGCACGCGATGGGAGAGAACGACCGCGCGACTCATGAATTTCAGCAGTATCAGGAACTGAAGAAGATTGAGTACAACAAAGAAGAGGCCGCGTCGCATGTCGCACTGGCGGACGATGCGCTGGCTGCCGGCAAACTGGAAGAGGCGATCGCGGAGTATCGGCAAGCTTGCGATATGGCGCCCAACAGCGTCGTAGACAAATTCAAATTGTCCGCAGCGCTGCGCAAGGCAGGCGATGTGGAAGGCGAGCGCACACAACTGGAACAGGCGGTGAAGCTTGATCCGAAGCTCGCCGGCGCGCAACAGCAGCTCGGAATTCTACTGGCGCGCAGCGGCGACGTCGCTGGAGCTGTTGAACATTTTCAGATGGCAGTTTACGCGGCTCCAGGCTGGGTGGAGGCCTGGATCGATCTGGCCGCGGAATTGGCGGCGGAAGCGCATTTCTCCGATGCCCGGGAGGCGGCAGCAATGGCGCTTCGCCTCGACCCCGCCAACGCCAAGGCCCGCAAGCTGAGCGATCAACTGGGCCGCGACCCCGCAGCACAGCAGGGCAAACCCTGATAGAGATTCACAGGATGCCGGATTTTGCCAGGCTACTCCGTCATTCCCCGTTCGCCGCAGGGAGTATCATCGGGTCAACCGAATGTCGTGCTGTTGAACACGCCTGATTTGAGTCACATCAAGAAGCGTCGACATACTCAATGGTGTTTGGTCGTCGACAACCATGTGAATCAATCAGAAAACGGGAGGACTCAACTCCTAATTGGGCTGGCCCTCGAATGAAGGAAACCGCGCACCAGAGTTCCATCGTCGGGTGGTTGGCCCTGATTGCAGTTGCTCTCATTGGTTCTTCGGCGTTTAGTCAAGTATTGGAGCAAGCGGCTGGCGAGGCTGTCCGCTCCCCGGCGATTACGGAAGAAGTCTCTCTCGACCTTGTCGTTCATGACAAGAAGGACAAGCCTGTTCTCGACCTGAAACCCGGCGAGTTTGAGATCACTGACAATGGTTCCCCGGTTACCCTGAACGATCTTCATCTCATCACCGGCAAGCAGGAATTCGAGCATTCTGTCACGCTGGTTTTTGACCGCCCAGTTCCGGTTGCCGGCACGTCCGCCAATGCTGACCCATTCACCATTCAGACGGCGCGAACAACAGCAGCGAAGATTCTGAATTGGTTCTCCGAGACCGGCTTCCAATTCTCCGTTTTGAATGTGGAGGGTCGCCTTCGGATGCAACTTGGATTTACTTCCGATCGCAAAGCGCTGGAGCAGGCCGTTACCGCTGCCACTGAGCCAGACAAATCCCTATTTTGATCGCGCGGAAAGCCGGACGTTGCTGCAGATGGACGTGGACGGCCACAGGCTCCACGATGAGACGGAAGCCATGGGGGACCCGAAAGGTGTGCAGTCGGCCGGCGAGTTCGGCGCAGTGATGACTGGCTTATTTCGACCGTTGTCGAAGGCCGAGTTCAAATGGAAGGAGACGGATGTACTGGCGGAGGGAACGGTGCAGGTCTTCGACTATCGCGTAGATCAGGAGAATTCGACACTCAACATTCGGACAAGTGCAAACGACGTGGTCAAGGTGGGCTTCCATGGCCAGGTCGTCATCGACAGCGCGACGCGAAATGTTCGCCGGATATCTCAGGTCGCGGATTCGGTCCCGAGAGGGTTTCTCGTTCATGCCACCTTGGTGAGCGTGGATTACGACTATGTGGCGATCAACAATCACGATTACCTGTTGCCCGTCGGCGCGCAGATCATCCTGCGAAAAGGACGGCGGGAAGCGGATATGAATGAGATCCAATTCCGCAATTTCCGCCGGTTCGGCTCCACGATGAGAATCCTGAACGATGCCCCGCCGCTGAATCCCTGAAAGCCCGATTCCCAAACGTCCCGATCCATTCCGGCCCGGGTTCCGAACTTTTTTTGCTCCATCGCGTACTCTCTGCATCCCCGCGCGCGGATCCTCGCGGATAAGGGAGTAGAAGCGGAACTCATGGCCCACGATTGGCACCCGGACTTTGAACAACTCGTGGACGAGCACCAGTCCATGGTGTTTTCTCTGGCCGCTAGGATGACCGGCGACCGAGGCCTGGCCGAGGAAATTGCGCAGGATGCATTTCTGGAGCTGGATCGTCACCTCGGCAGGATGCAGTCGGCGGCGCATGTCTGCTTCTGGCTGCGGCGGGTCACAATGAGCCGGTGCGCGGATGCGCTGAGACGGCGGCGAGTGCGGTGCACGGATTTGTGGATTGAGATTGAGGAAGGGCACGGGGCGAGCGGTGAAGAGAAGCAGTCTCCACTGGGCGCGCGGCTTGAACAGATGCTCTCGACCCTCCCGGAACCGCAGCGGGCAGCGCTGCTGCTGCGGTACCAGGAGGACCTGACGCCGGAAGAGATTGCCGCGACGTTGGATGCTCCGCTGGCCACCGTGAAAAGCCAGCTGCAGCGAGGACTGAAGCTGCTGCGGGCCAAGGCCCAGAGCCATTTGAAGGAATTTGTACGCGTGAAGGGGTAGAAGTGTGGGACGGGAAACGGTAGACGAGTTTGAGCGGGAGTTGCGGCAGGCCTTGGAACGCAGGCCTGCTCCGCCGGGATTAAAGCGCAAGGTGATGGCCGAGAGGAGCCGTCTGCGCACCGAAAGGCTGCGGAGCCGGACGGTGATCTGGCAGCGGCTGGCGGCTTCGTTGGCCCTGGCTGCGGTGGTCGGCGGCGGGTGGGTGTGGCGTGAGCGGGAACAGGAGCGCAAGGGCGAAGAGGCGCGCCGACAGGTGATGATTGCGCTGCGGATTACGGGGCATGCGCTTAACCAGATGAAGATACAACTCGCGGCTCATCACCGCGCCGACGGGGAGTAAGGAGAAACCATGATGAACCGATTGATGGCTTTTATTTTGGCGATAGGGGCGCTGGCGGGGACGGCTGCCGCGCAGACGCAGAACCCATCGCTGCCGCTGCCTCCGGCGGTCGAGAAAGAATTGGCCGCCCGCGCTTCCGACGTGACCGAAGTGACCCTGGGCAAGAACATGCTTGCCTTCGCCTCAAAGTTCATGAATGGCAAAGACCAGGACGAAGCGGCAACACGGCAACTGATCACCGGGCTCGATGGCATTTATGTCCGTGAGTACGAGTTCGACAAAGAGGGGCAGTACTCGATGGACGAGATTGAGCAACTGCGTAAGTACTTCGAGACCAGCGAGTGGTCGCCGATTGTGCGCGAGCGGGAGCGCAAGTCAGGCGAGACGACGGACGTGATGGTGAAACTGGTCAACGGCGAATCCCACGGGATGTTCATCTTGTCTACGGAGCCGAAGGAACTGACGATCGTGTTGATCCTGGGGCCCATCAAGATGGAAGACCTGGGCAAATTGAGGGGGCTGAGCGGGCTTGGATCGCTGGGCAACATGAGTGTGAACATCAAGGACAAGGACAGGGATAAGAACAAAGACAAGGACAAGAGCAAAGCCAAAGAGATGAGCGAAGACAAGAAGGACGGTGCGCAATGAGGGGACTGTGGCTGATTCCGATGGGACTTGTAGCGCTGGCGGTTCCGGTTACGGTGCTCGCGGGCAGCGGCGGGAGCGGGTTTGACGGTGTGGTGCACTCGATTGAGAGCCGGTATCACGTCAAGGCTACGCGGATTCCGTTCGTCGGTCTCATCAGCCTGGTTTCGCGCAAAGCAACCCATGGCGGCGTGAGCGCGATGCACGTGGCGGAGATTGAGTCGTTCACGGAGCCGGTGAACGGCGACGAACTGAACCAGATGGTGGAAGAGAATCTGGGGCCGGGATGGGAACGGATCATCCGCGAGATCAACAGGAAAGGCAACGAGCAGACGCTGATCTTCATTCATCCGGAAGGCGAGCGGATGGGACTGTTCGTGCTGGACAAGGACCGGAACGAGATGGATGTGTTGCAAGTCTCTGTGGACCCCAAGCACCTGGACGACGACATCGGGCACTACCGTCATCATCATGACAACGACGGCGATTCGTCCGATAAAGAATCACCCGAGGGCGCTTCGAACTAGGTCCTGCTGACCCTCTTTCAACCGCTGGCGACGGCGGCCGAAACAGGCGACGCGGCTCAGGGTATACCGCGACGCCGCGACTGGCTACACTTAGTACAGCATGGCCAGTCCCAATCCATTGCCTGCCTCTGGGTACAGGGGTCGGCTTGCGCCTTCGCCCACCGGCTATTTGCACATAGGGCACGCGCGTACATTTTGGACGGCCTGGCAGCGTGCGCGCGACGCCGGCGGCACACTCGTCATGCGCATGGAAGACCTCGACCCGGACCGCAGCCGCGCCGTCTATGCCGACGCCGCAATTGAGGATCTCCGCTGGCTGGGCATCCGCTGGCAAGAGGGTCCCGACAATGGAGGACCTTTTGCGCCGTACGCACAGAGCCGTCGCCATGAGGTTTATCTCAACGCATGGAGAAAGCTGCTGCGGCATGGTTTTCTCTACCCCTGCTGGTGTTCGCGCAAAGATCTTCAAACGGCGCCGGCCGCACCCCATGAAAGCGGGCCGGCAGCCGCGGCGCATTCATCACCGGACCCCCTGGACGATGAACCCATGTACCCCGGCACGTGCCGCCCGCCGTTGCGTGCGCCGCTCATCACCAACGAGGCAGATATAAAGGGGGGCGTAAACTGGCGGTTCCGCGTTCCGGACGGGGAAAAGGTCTGGTTCAAGGACCAAAATCTGGGTATTCAGCAATTCATCGCCGGAAGCGACTTTGGCGATTTCGTGGTCTGGCGGCGAGATGGCGTTCCAAGCTATCAGCTCGCCTGCGTTGCCGATGATGCGGCGATGGGCATCACCGAAGTGGTGCGCGGAGCGGATTTGTTGAAATCCACGGCGCGGCAGATCCTTCTCAACCGGGCGCTCGATTTCGAAAATCCCGCATGGTTCCATTGCCGGCTGATTCTTGACCAGAACGGACGCCGGCTGGCCAAGCGGCACGACGCACTCAGTCTGCGCGCGCTCCGCCAGCAAGGGCTGACGCCCATGAACATCCTCTCGGCGGAACTGCCGGCGGAGGTCTAGGTCGGTCTTGTCTACCGCTGGCCTTTTGCGCGAATCAGATCGAGTTTTGCAAACAAATCGCCAATCCGAACAAGGATCGATGTCCCTCGCACACTAAGCTCGCCATCTGGAACCAGCTGAAGGCCCGTTGCTGTGCCGCGATAGGCCACACGTGCGTGGGGATCGATCACCCACACATGCTCGACACCAAATTGATGGTATTTGATTGCCTTTTGATCCGCCCGACGCTTCGTGTCTTCGGGCGACAGAATTTCAATTGCAATCAGCGGTGGGTGAGTCAGGATAGCCTCGACTTGAGCGCCTACCTGCAACACGCACAAGTCCGGAACAAGGTAATGACTTTGGGAAATCTGGACCCGTTGCTCGGGAAGCCCAAAGACTCCCCAGGTTTCCATACTATTGGTGAAAATTGTCACCAGTATCGCTTGAAGGAAGGAATGCTCAAACTCGCCCAAGTTGCGCCCCACGACCACGCCGTCTTCATACTCACAATCGGGTTCGTAGCCGGTAGACAGATACTCCTCTACCGAAATGAATCGGTCGCCAATGGGCTGCGTCGCCATAGCAACAGTATCCTCTTCTGAACTTGCTTCTGCAATTTGGAAACAAATGTGAGCGGCTCCCTTAAAATCGGCTGCCGCCCGCTTCCTCGAGAGGAGTCCCTGTCTCTGTCTCACTTGTGGTGGATGAACTTCCCACTCTGCAACTCGTTCACTGCCTGGCGCAATTCCGCCTGCGTGTTCATCACAATCGGCCCGTACCACGCGACCGGCTCTTCCAGCGGCCTCCCGGAAACCAGCAGGAACCGGATCCCCTCAGGCCCTGCCTGCACCACAATCTCGTCGCCGCGATCGAACAGCACCAGTGAGTGGTTCTTCGCATCGTAGACCGCTGGTGCCTTGGGGTCCGCGCCCGATTCCGTCAAAACAGCCTGTGGATCGGAAGCATCGCGGAAAGTCCCCGCGCCGGCGAACACATAAGCAAATGCGTTCCGTGTAGTCTCCACCTTGATCCGCTTCTGCTTGAAGGGCGGCACCGATATGTCAACGTAACGCGCGGCCACGTTCGATTCAGTAGCAACGCCCTCCACCGGTCCTTGCTTCCCCCAGAACTCGCCGCAGATGACGCGTGCGTGAGTGCCATCGTCTTCGGTCACCTCGGGAATGGCGCTGGCAGGAATGTCCTGGTAGCGCGGATCGGTCATCTTCAACGCCGCAGGCAGGTTCGCCCACAACTGGAATCCGTGCATGCGGCCGTTGGCATCGCCCTTCGGCATCTCCTGGTGCAGAATGCCGCTGCCGGCGGTCATCCACTGAACATCGCCCGCAGTCATCCGGCCCTTGTTGCCCAGGCTGTCGCCGTGCGCCACTTCCCCAGCCAGCACGTATGTGATGGTCTCAATCCCGCGGTGCGGATGCCACGGGAAACCGGCCAGGTAGTCCGCCGGATTCTCGTTGCGGAAGTCATCCAGCAACAGAAATGGATCGAACTCCTTGGTCTTGCCGAACCCGAAGGCTCGCTGCAGTTTCACGCCGGCTCCCTCGACGGTTGGTGTGGTTTGAATGATTTCTTTCACTGGACGAAGCGACATGGTTGACCTCCTATGTCTTGCGTCGGCTCCCAATTTGCCCGACATTCATTGGATTCACGAGAACGATATTCGTTGCAACAAGTATTCTGTGACAACAGACGATAGCGCACAGATTACAGATGATAGCTAACAGCACCTCACCGTGGCTGCCATCTCTAACCTGTCCCCTATAACCGGCCTCTTAGCCCTTGATGAACTCAACTTCCAGGGTGATTTTGACTTCTTCGCCAACCAGGACGCCGCCGGTCTCAAGTGCGGCATTCCATCCCAGATCAAAGTCTTTGCGATTGATCTTTGTGGAGGCAGACAGGCCGATTCGATGGTTGCCCCAGGGGTCCTTGGCCGGAGAGCTGAGATCTTCGACGGCGAATGTCACAGTCTTGGTGACGCCGCGGATGGTGAGCTCGCCGCTGACTTCGTAGTCCGGCCCACCGGTGGAATCGATATTGAGGGATTTGAAAGTAATTGTGGGGAACTTCTCGGCGTCAAAGAATTCGGCACTCTTCAGGTGCCCGTCGCGCTGGGCATCGCCCGTATTGATCGTGTTCACGTCGATCGAAGCTTCGACGACGGAGTGCGTACGGTCGGTTTCATCAAGCTGCAGGGTGCCGGAAAGTCCGTGAAAGCTACCCTTTACGTTCGAAATCATCATGTGTTTTACCTTGAACTCGGCGACGGAATGAGCCGGATCGAGCTTCCAGGTAGTAACAGTGCCGGGGGCGGAAGTAGTTGTGGTCATGTGGGTGTTGCTCCTTTCGTTTCTTGGATGCGGCAAGCATATATTCGTTGCAACAAGTATTTCCGCACCTCTCCACCCCGCATCAAGCTGGCCTGAAAGCCCTAGCTGTCTTTCCGGTACAGCAGGTCGCGGATGGCTTTTCTGCGCGCCTCGTTCGCTTCCGCCTCGGCCTTCCGCTCCTCGGCGGACATAGCCCGGCTGCTTGCCGCTTCGGCGGCTTCCGGATCACTGCACTCTGGGCAGCGATTGGCAAATCCGGGCTTGCCCGGCCTCAGCTCGAACTCCTCACCGCAGGCAACGCACGTTTTAATAGGAAACGCCATTTCTCTTCCATGATAAAACGCTTCGCGGCTGTCCATCGCAACTCGCCCGTATTTGCACACGTGCCTGCCCTGCTCCCGGCCTTATCCTCAACAGAGGACCCATGTCTGACTTTGCCCAGACCGTCAAGCAGCAGGCCGACATCGTCAAGGTGATCGAGGGCTACATCCGTCTGCGCAAGGCGGGCGCCCAAAACTACTCCGGCCTCTGCCCGTTTCACAAGGAAAAATCCCCATCGTTCAGCGTCCATGCGGTCCGCCAGTTCTACCACTGCTTCGGCTGCCAGGCCTCGGGGGACGTGTTCAGCTTCGTCGGCAAAATTGAGAATGTCAGCTTCCCTGAGGCGGTGCGGATCGTCGCGCAGAAATGCGGCATTCCGCTGCCCAAGCGCGAGTTTTCCTCGCCGGAAGAAGCGGCGGAAGCGCGCCTCCGCGGTAAACTGCTCGATTTGCATGAGGCGGCAACGGCCTGGTTCGAAGAACAACTGCGCGGCCCGGAAGGCGCAGTTGCGCGCGAATACCTAGCCGGACGCGGCCTGACGCCCGACGGCATCAAGGCATTCCGGATGGGCTACGCCCCCGACAGTTTCAATGCCCTGCGCGACCGCCTGCGCGCCATGGCAGATGACGAGACCCTGCGCGCCAGCGGTCTCTTCAGCGCCAAAGAGCAGGGCGACGGCAGCCTCGGCCCCATCTACGACCGCTTCCGCAAGCGCGTCATGTTTCCCATCGCCAACGAGGGCGGCCGCGTCATCGCGTTCACCGCGCGGACCCTCGAAACCGGTGACAAGGCCGGCGCAAAGTACATCAACTCGCCCGAGACGCCGCTCTATTCCAAGGGCTCCGTCCTCTTCAATCTCGACAAGGCAAAAGTCTCAATCCGCAAGCACGAGTTTGCCCTGCTCGTCGAAGGCCAGATGGATTGCATCAGCGTGTTTCTGCGCGGGATTCAGAACGTAATCGCCACCAGCGGAACGGCTTTTACTGAGCAGCAGGTCGGCCTCCTCAAGCGCCACACCTCCCAAGTTGTGGTCAACTTCGATCCTGACGCAGCGGGGAGCAATGCGGCGGAAAAGTCGATTGCCCTGCTCACCGAGGAAGGATTCACCATCAAAATTGTCACCCTTGACGGCGGCCTGGACCCGGACCGGTTCGTCCGCGAGCGGGGTGTCGAGGCCTACATGGCGGCTCTGCGGGGAGCGCGTCGGCAAGCCGACTACCTGATCGACCGGGCGCGGCTCGCGTTTCCCGGTGCCAGCGCTGAGCAAAAGGTTAAGGCCATGAACTTCCTCTTGCCCCACATTCGGCGCATGCCGGAAAAGCTCGCGCGCGATCAGTTTGCGGCCGACGCAGCCCAGAAGCTGGGCATCGACTCCGCCGTGCTGCGTGAGGAACTGCGCCAGGCTGCGCTGAAGCGCCGCGATCATATAGAAGTCCGCGCCGCGGCCCTCACTGAGGTGGAGCGGGTCCTGCTTCGGGCGCTGGCCATCGCCGATCCGGAATTTGAGCGGGGACGGCGTCTGGCTGCGGAAGCAATTGCGCAGCAACCCTCGTGGTTTGAGCCGCTTGGCACGTTTGCGGCCATGCAGGCCCTCGCCACGCGCCAAGCCGCTGACCCCATGGACGTTGTCGAGGACGAAGGGCAGCGCGCGCTGCTGGCCGAGGCTCTCCTCGCGGAGGTCAAGCCACCGGAGGAGAGCGAGATACAGAGCGCGATCCAGGAGATTCAGGAGCGGGCGATTGCCACCCGTCTGCGCGACCTGCGGACCCTGATTGCCGAGGCGGAGCGCCGCGGAGATTTTGCGGAACTGGCGCTGTTGACGCAGCAAAAGCTCGAGCTCGACAGGGCCCTCCGCAAGCTGCACAACCAGAAACCTCCGCACACGCCTTAACTTCTGGCTGACCCTGCGTACCTATGCATCAATCCGTCCCCCATTTGCGTCTAATCAACAGGAGCTTAAGCGGGGCAAGTTACGTTACTGCCCGGCATGGTTGCCAGAAGAACTGAGAATGTCGCAGCAAAGGCGAAAATGCCTTGTTGGAACCTGATCGGATTGTGGTATTCTGATCATCTCTGTGAGGATGCGCGCCCCTTTGCCCCAAAAATGAGCTACGGCTCGTGGGCGACCCAGGCGAAAACCTGAAGCGCTAGTCATCCTGCTCCGAGCAACCACCTGAAACCGCTTGATGCGGGTGACCGCAGGTTTGTCTCTGCATGCGCCTTGGATTTCCACTTTTTCTGATGGAATTCTTTTTTCGCGTGCGGAGTCGACCCACGCCGTTTGCGCAACCGGCGTTGAATCTGTCTTGCGCATGAGAGTAGGAGCAATTTGGCTATTGACGATAAATTCGAACACGACATTGACAGCCTGATCGAAGTAGGCAAAGAGAAGGGCTATCTCACCTATGGCGACGTGAACGACATGTTGCCGGAAGAGATCGGCTCGGCCGACGATCTGGACGACCTCATTACCACCATCGGCACCCAGGGCATTGACCTCCTGGATTCGCCGAAATTCGGTACCGACAAGGACTTCGAGCTAGAAGAGGGCGAAGACGTCGAGCTGGACCTGACGCCGGGCACCCTCGAGAAAACCAACGACCCGGTCCGCATGTACCTGCGCGAAATGGGCACGGTTCCCTTGCTCACCCGCGAAGGCGAAGTCGAGATTGCCAAGCGCATTGAGCGCGGCCAACTCCGCGTGCTAAAGGCCATTTCGCGTTCGCCCATCGTGATCCGCGAGATTGTTGCCCTGGGCGAAGACCTCAAGCGCGGCGTGCGCAACGTCAAGGAAGTTGTGGTCTTCGACGAAGAAGAACTCACTGAGGAAGTGGTGCAGACGCGCGTCAAGGCCACCGTGGTACGCATTGATCTGCTCGTCAAGCACCAAAAGAAGATCGCAGTGCTCGAAGAAAAGCAGGCCGCCGCTGCACCTGCAACCAAGGCCAAGATCAAGGAACAGCGTCATGCACGCTGGCTCATTGCCCGCGAGAAGGTGCTCATTTCGCGCATCGTGCGCGAGCTTAAGTACACCGCTCTCGAGCGCAAGCGCCTCCTCGACAAAGTCAACAAGACCGTCGACACCATGCGCACGCTTGAGCGCCAGATCCGCTCGCTCGACCAGAAGTTCGACGCCTCCAAGAGCGAAGAGCTCAAGAAGGAATACCGCCGGCAGCAAAAGAATTGCCGTGTCGACCTCGAGAAGATTGAAGGCGACGCCGGCGTCTCCATCATCGAGCTCAAGCGCACGCAGCGCGAAATGATCCAGGGCGATATGGACGCCGAGCAGGCCAAGCGCGAGCTGATTGAAGCCAACCTTCGCCTCGTGGTTTCCATCGCCAAAAAGTACACCAACCGCGGGCTCCAGTTCCTCGACCTGATTCAGGAGGGCAACATCGGCCTCATGAAGGCCGTGGATAAGTTCGAATACCGCCGCGGCTACAAGTTCTCCACGTATGCCACCTGGTGGATTCGCCAGGCTATTACACGTGCCATCGCCGATCAGGCAAGGACGATCCGCATCCCGGTGCATATGATCGAGACCATCAACAAGCTCATCCGCACCAGCCGTCAGCTTGTGCAGGAACTGGGCCGCGAGCCCAGTAGCGAAGAGATTGCCCGCCGCATGGACATTCCTGTTGCGAAGGTCCGTAAGGTGCTCAAGATCGCGCAGGAGCCCATCTCGCTCGAGACGCCCATCGGCGAAGAAGAAGACTCGCACCTTGGAGACTTCATCGAAGATCGCCAGGCGGTTTCGCCCAGCGAGGCCGTTATCAGCGTCAACCTCAAGGAGTACACATCGCAGGTGCTCCGCACTCTCACGCCGCGCGAAGAGCGTGTCATTAAGATGCGGTTTGGTCTTGAAGACGGCTCCGAGCACACCCTCGAAGAAGTGGGCCAAAGCTTCCAGGTTACGCGTGAGCGCATCCGGCAAATTGAAGCCAAGGCGCTGCGCAAGCTGCGTCATCCTTCACGCAGCCGCAAGTTGAAAGCCTTCGTCGAAGGCGTCAAAGAAATGTAATTTTGGCTGAAGCATAGCCGCAAAGAGCCGTAACCTTGGAAGGGGTTGCGGCTTTCTTGTCTCACAGGGGAAATTCAATGGACGTGATGGATTACCTCATCGATCTTGAAGGCAAGGACTGGGAAGCGCTTCTTCTGGGTTGGAGATTCCTGCTGCCGGAGTCCTTCAACGTCTGGCTCGTCAATCGCGTCGGCGACGTGTTCGTAGTGTTTGAAGATGATTCGGTTCACATGCTCAATGTGGGCCGGGGAACCATTGAACGCGTAGCCGACAACTGCGAAGATTTTGTCACCCGCATCGATCGCGACGACCATGTCAACCTGTGGATGCGGGCGAACCTGGTGAACCGCTGCGTAAAGTCGGGACTCCGGCTTGGCGATCATCAGTGTTATGGGTTCAAACTTCCTCCCATGCTCGGCGGAACCTACGAAGTGGACAATGTGGTGCTCATGGATTTGCAAAAGCATTATTCACTGCTGGCAGACTTGTGCGAGCAGACCGTAGAGCTTCCCGACGGAACCAAGGTGAGACTGGCGATTGGCAAGAAGCCGTAGTCGTAAAAGATTGGGCTTTACAGGTTGCCGAAAACCCAACTGGAAGTGGGCGCGCGAAGGGGCACGACTTCAGTCGCGTCATAAATGCCGAAATCCGCGCGCAACTGCACTGCAAACAAAACAAAAATAAAACATACAGAATCAACAGCTTAAGCCAATATCCCGTGCCAAGTCAGCGCATTTTCCAAAAAAGTGGCTAATTCTCAACAACCTAATGCCTCGATTAGTTCAATTCTCAGCAATCCAAAACACATGCGCGGGCTGCCCCGAAGGTTCATGTCTAAAAGAAACGCAACCCTCCGAGCAGCCGTTTGCCCCGGTTTGCAACCCTGTAAGCAGCCTTTTGACCTATGTAGCACAACCCTCCAAGCAGCCATTTGCGACCTCAGAAACCGCCTGCCGCTTCCAGTTCGGCCATCTCTTCCGTACTGAGACGAAGCCCCGCCGCCGCCACATTCTCCTCCACATGCTCCACCTTCGAGGTCCCGGGAATCGGCAGCATCACCGACGATTTTTTGAGCAGCCAGGCTATCGAAAGCTGAGCCACAGTAGCCGAGTGCCGTGTCGCCACTTGCGCCAGCGTGTCCGCGAATAAATGGTCTGGTTTGAGTTGCTTACCCCCAGCCATCGGATACCAGGGCAGGAAGCCAATGCCCTTCGTCTCGCAGTACTTAAGCGTCTCCTCATGGCGCCGGTCAGCCAGACTGTATCGATTCTGGACAGTGACAACCTCGATGATTTTGCGCGCTTCCTCGATCTCGGCGCGCGAAACTTCGCTAAGCCCAATATGCCGAATCTTGCCCTGCTCCTGCATACGCTTGAGCGCCCCCAGCGACTCCTCCAGCGGCGTCCGCGGGTCAATCCGATGAAGCTGGTAAAGCGCTATGCAGTCAAGCTTTAGTCGCCGCAGGCTCATCTCCACACACTGAATGAGATACCCCGCCCGCCCCACATATTCAGTCTTCGCCGGCCCCTGGCGGGTGATGCCGCCCTTTGTGGTGATGACAAGGCTATCCGCGTATGGATAAAGCGCTTCGGCGATGAGGCGTTCGGCAATTTCGGGGCCATAGGCATCGGCGGTGTCGATGAGGTTTACGCCAAGTTCAACAGCGCGGCAGAGAACGCGATGGCACTGCGCCGGATCAGCGGGCTCGCCCCAGGCGCCATCGCCAACCAGGCGCATGGTGCCGTAGCCGAGGCGATGGACAGCGAGATCGCCGCCGACATTGAAGACTCCGCCGAGAGCAGCGCGAGATTCCTGCAGGTCCGTCATGCAATTGATGCTAAGGCATGTTGCGCGGGGTTGTTTTCTTGGAAAAAGACCAAAGCTCTCTCATGCCCTGCCTGCACTTTCCATTGCGTAAAATATCGCTGGCATCGTGTACGATCTCACCATGCTCGATATGCGTTCGTGAGTTTTTTCGTCCGTCATCGCGGCGACGCTGTCACGTGTTTCGGTGTACGCACAGCACAGCTCTGCACGTGAAATTGAAACACTGATATGACAACAGGAGCGGGAACTGCTCTTTGGCAGGTTGCGTATATTAAACAGGAGCAAGGAGAAACACCCATGAGCAGCGCGCCCTACCCTAACCAGCAAGCCGTTTTTTACCAGCACTATGATTTGGTGCGGCGCGATGAAGTTGTGGGGATCCTGCTGGCTCTATTTCTAGGGACGTTTGGCGTACACCACTTCTATCTGCGGCGGACGGGGCTGGGGATTCTGTACTGCTGCTTCTGCTGGACAGGGATTACGTCGATTCTTGGGTTCATTGAGTGCTTCTTCATGCCGGGGCGAGTGCGGGAGTTCAACGCCATTCAGGCAGCGGGAATCGCCGCGGCGCTGGGTATCGCGATGCCGGGTTGGAGCGGGCAGCCGTTTAGCGTGACGGTGAATATTCCGCCGCCTCCGGCAGCAACGCAGCCAGGAACGCTGCAGGCATGCAGCAATTGCCAGCAGACAAATCCGCCGGGGGCGCGGTTTTGCGGCGCGTGCGGGGCGGCGCTGTAGGATCGGCCATCAACGAATGCAAAAGCTCTTGCTATTGATCTCTCATGTCCGAGACTTGGGACGTGGGCATTCGCTTCTTGCTTCCGTTACATATTCGCGTGGCCGCTGCGCATGGACTCGTTGAACTGGGGTTTGGTAAAGTTGAGTGCCGCTTCCAGGGCGGCTAGGTACTCAGGTGCGCGCTCCATCAACTTCGGGGTCGCGGTGGCAAATTCACCGTCGAGCACCATCAAACCTTCACCGGCTTTATCGCCAGCCATGCGGAGCAGGTCAGCCTCGCCGGTATTCAGGTACTGCGCGTCGCGGGGGTCAGCGATCCAGATCGGCTTCCCCTCGCCGAGCACGCCGGAGAGCCAGTACACCTTGCGGAGGATGTATTCGAGGCGAGCAGCGTCGTTGGTTTCGGTAAAGATGAACTTCTTTTGCCAGCGGCTATAGTAGCGGGTAGTCACGGGAACGGGCTGGCGGTTGCCGGACTTGAGGAATTCAAGCTGGCCGAGATCAATGGTCTTGCGAATCGCGTTATAGACGAAGGTTTCCGCGTAGGGCTGCTCCATGGAGGGCACAATCTCGGCGAAGGTCAGGGTGACCGCGGCGGCGATTTTGGCGTGGAGATTGTGCGTTCCGCCGTCGGCGAGTTCAATTTCTCCGTGAACGATATAGGTGTCCGCGCCGGACACGGAAGTGTGGAAGGGCCACTGGAACTTGCCGAAGGCGACGGGCAATCCGCCGAGGGTGACGTAGCACTCGGGACGGGGATTGCGAAGGCGCTTGGCTTCGCCGGCGAGATGCGCGGCGATGGTGGGCAGCAGGTCTGGTTTGTCGAATTCGAAACCCTGGCTCAGCTCGAGCCTCAGCGTGCGACCGGAGAATTCGCTGCCCCGGAGACCAAGCTGGAAGACCGTCGTTGGCTGATCGTGAAAGTCGCGGCCTTCCGTGACCGATTGAAGAACAAGACCGGCTTGGGCGGCGGCGGCTTGAAGCGAAGTGATGAGGCTGGAATTCGAGTCGACCGTCATTGAAATGGAATCCTGGAACAGGGATTGATGCGTCGGTCTTTCGGACCGGACCACTCTCATTCTAAGTCCCCGGCCGGGGCGCCGTCGCATTTACAATGGGAAATGTGCAGAACGAAGGATCGTCGCCGATTATTCTTGCGGAAAACCTGACCAAGGTCTACATGGCGGGCCGCATTGAAGTGGCTGCCGTAAACGGAGTTTCGCTGGCGGTGGAGCGCGGGGAATTTGTGGCCATTGTGGGCCCGTCAGGCTCAGGTAAGTCCACGCTGTTTTACCTGCTGGGCGGCCTGACAAGGGCCACCAGCGGCCGCGTGGTGATTGACGGCGTGGATTTTGCAACACTGAACGACAGTGAGCGGACACGACTGCGCAAGCACCGAATCGGCTTCGTATTCCAGAAGTTCAATTTGCTGCCGACACTCTCGGCGATGGGAAACATTGAGATTGCGTGGGCGGTAAGCGGACGCAAAGGGCCGCTGGTTCTGAAATACCTGGACCATCTTTCCGACCTGCTGTCGATTCAAGGGCGGCTGAAGCACCGACCCTCAGAGCTGAGCGGCGGCGAACAGCAGCGCGTGGCGATCGCTCGTGCGCTGATTACGCGGCCGGCGATTGTGCTGGCGGACGAGCCAACCGGTAACCTGGACACGAAGAATTCCGATGCGGTGCTGGAAATGCTGGTGCGCTCAAACCGGGAACTCGGCCAGACCACGCTGATGATTACGCACAACCCGGAAGCGGCTGCAATTGCGAGCCGGATCCTGTATATGCGGGACGGGAAGATTGTGCGGGAAGAGAAAGGCTCGCGGCCCGAGGGAACGCCAGCGGAAAAAGGCGTGTCGGGACCGGTTACGGCGCCGGCTGCGGTTTGACCTTGTTTTGGCCGCGCGGGTATACTCAAGCCTGCGATTGCGGGAGTAGCTCAGTGGTAGAGCATCGCCTTGCCAAGGCGAGGGTCGCGAGTTCAAATCTCGTCTCCCGCTCCATTCCGCCCTCCGGCGCCCGCCGGGTTGGCTACGGTGGATTGGAGCGATAAGCACCTATAGAGGCAGCCCTGCCAAGGCGCGGTACCCAAGTGGTAAGGGAGAGGTCTGCAAAACCTTTATGCGTCGGTTCGATCCCGACCCGCGCCTCCAATCCTCCTAAGTACATTCAGTATTTTGAGCAGATTAGCCCGATCTCCACGCCGCTCTGCGGGTGTGACTCTTTCGCACTCAATCGCGGCAAATCGGCGAAATTTGGGCTCGATTGGGAAGGGGCCGGATCGAAACCGGACGTATTTGCACTGCGATTCGTGCACTTCCTATCGTTCCGAATTGGAGTCCTTCTGCACGGTTGGACGCCAAGCTCCTTCAAGTACTCCGACATGCGCCCACGACCTTCCGCGAGTTTAGCCTCGATTTGGCTGATCTCCTTTTGCAAAGCCGTAAAGTCGATCTCTTCCTCCGGTACGAAGGTATCAACGTACCGGGGGAATGTTGAGGTTGTAGTCATTGGCTTTAATGTCCTCCAGTGCTGCCCGGGGAGTACTGGTCGATCTCGGCGCGTGTCTGGTAGGTCTTAAGGACTTTACCGATATGCGTCTCGTCCATGACGTTTGTGTCTTCCCCGGGTTGAACTCCAGCTGGCGTCGATGAACAGCACGACTTTGCGCGCTTCGTTCACCCCAGCCTCGACTCCACTACTGCTCGGTGTAGACGTAGTCGTTGTTCCGATGCGAAATCGCCCTTATCCCCGCTCTCCAACGCCTGCGTATACGCTCGCAACGCATCGAGAGAACGGGGGGGCGCCTGCTCAATCAGGGTCTGGAATCGCTCCAGCGACGACGAAGACTCGCCGAGCTGCTTGCGGATCCGCCTGGAGTGCCGGGGACATACCGGCATTATATGGGCATTGATAAAGCGGCCCGAAGAGCTAAACCGTTGAGCAGTATTCGCAGAGTAGTATGCACGAAAGCGGCAAGAGGAATCACTCTGACAGCATTCGCGCAGAATCTGCACCTAAACCGTCATGGGGAAGTTAAGCGCCGCCAGTCGAGGCAAAGGAAGCGGAGCAACGCGCCTTCGGTCTATGCCAAATCGTCGAGTCACTCACCGACACAGATTACTACCCGAAAGCACCCGATGGGGTGTCCCAACAAGGACGGAAGGAACGTGCTTCGAAAGACAATGAATTCGCTGGCGCCTGTGGCAGCTACAGCCCGCGGCCGACATTGGTGCTCGCAAGAGGCCCGTCCGAAAGCATGGGTCCGAGGTCACGTACAGGTCAGTGGTGACGTCCGCGCCAAGCGGCGATCCCGTTCAGGAGGTTGCTCGTTTCGTAACCTCGGGCCACAGGTTCCAGCAGAAGGGAGATTCCTATGGCCAAGAGATACCTACTTGTCTTACAACTCGGCAGTGGAAACAAGTTCTCACGGACACACTGAAGGCCAACAGCTGTTCCTTCAGCCTTTCCCAATCACCCGCGCCAACGTCGCGCCAATCTCCGCCGGCGAAACCACCACATGAATTCCCGCAGCCGTAAGAGCCTTCATCTTGTCGGCAGCCGTACCCTGGCCCCCGCTGATGATGGCGCCCGCGTGACCCATGCGCCGTCCAGGAGGCGCCGTCTGCCCAGCAATGAACCCCACAACCGGCTTCTTCACATGGTCCTTCACAAACTGCGCCGCCGCTTCTTCAGCCGATCCGCCAATCTCGCCGATCATGATGATCGCTTCGGTCTCCGGATCGTCGTTGAGCAGCCGCAGCGCATCGATATGTGTCGTCCCAATGATCGGGTCGCCGCCAATGCCGATAGCCGTCGACTGGCCAATGCCGCGCTGCGTAAGCTGATGCACAGCCTCATACGTTAGCGTTCCTGAGCGCGACACAATCCCCACCGACCCCTCGAGGTGAATGCGCGCCGGCATGATCCCGATCTTCGCCTTGCCCGGCGAAATAACTCCGGGGCAATTCGGTCCGATCAACCGCGACTTTGAAGTCTTCAGCTTGGCCCACACCTTGACCATGTCGAGTGTCGGAATGCCCTCTGTGATGCAGACAATGAGCGGCAGGCCCGCATCTTCCGCTTCCAGAATGGCGTCGGCTGCAAACGGCGGCGGCACAAAAATCACAGTCGCGTTGGCGCCCGTCTTCTCAACTGCGTCGGCCACCGTATTGAATACCGGCCAGCCCTCGTGCGTCGTTCCGCCCTTGCCTGGAGTCACTCCGCCCACCACGTTGGTACCGTATTCCGCAGCGCCCTTGGCGTGGAAAGTGCCTTCCTTGCCCGTAATCCCCTGAACAATCAGCCGCGTGCTTTTATCAACTAAGACCGCCATTTATGCCCCCACCTTTGCTGCCGCGGTAACTACCAGGTCCGCTGCTTCTTTCATGGTTGCACCCACCTGGAAATTCAAGCCCGACTCCTTCAGAATCTGCCGGCCCTCCTCAACGTTTGTGCCCTCGAGTCGCAGCACAATCGGAACCTTGACATTAAGATTCCGCGCTGCCGCCACTACACCCGTCGCTAGCCGATCCACGCGCAGAATTCCGCCGAAGATGTTGATGAAGATGGCCTTCACATTGGAATCGGAGAGCAGAATTTCAAACGCGTGTTCAATCTGCTCCTGGGTTGCGCCGCCGCCCACATCCAGAAAATTTGCCGGGCTGCCCCCTGCATATTGAATGATGTCCATCGTCGCCATTGCCAGGCCCGCGCCATTCACCATGCACGCAATCGACCCATCCAGCTTGATGTAATTGAGCGCGTATTTGCTGGCCTCCACTTCAAGCGGATCCTCTTCGGCGGTATCGCGCAGCGCCTTGATGTCCGCGTGGCGAAACAGTGCGTTGTCGTCGAAGGTGATCTTGGCGTCGAGCGCAAAAAGCTTGTCGCTCTTGGTCGTGATAAAGGGATTGATTTCCACCAGCGACGCGTCGGTATCCATGAACGCCTTGTACAGGCTCTGCAGAAACACCACCGCCTGGTTAATCTGCGTAGCCTTCAATCCCAGCGCAAAAGCCAGCTTGCGTGCCTGCCATGCTCCGAATCCAATCGCCGGATCGATGGTCTCTTTGAAGATGGCCTCCGGTGTATGCGCGGCCACTTCTTCAATCTCCATCCCGCCCGCCTGCGACGCCATAAACACCAGCTTCCCCGTCGCCCGGTCCAGCACAATGCCAAGATAGAGCTCGCGATCAATGTCCGCGGTCTCTTCAATCAGCAGTCGCTGCACCTTCTGTCCCTGCGGACCGGTCTGGTGCGTAATCAGCTGCATGCCCAGAATATTCTTGGCATGCAATTCCGCGTCCTCGCGGGTGCGGGCTACCTTCACGCCGCCGCCCTTGCCGCGGCCGCCCGCATGAATCTGCGCCTTGACCACCACACCGCTCGCGCCCTCGGCAAACAGTTTCCGCGCCACAGTCGACGCTTCCTCGAGGGTGTTGGCTACTTCGCCCCTGGGCACGGCAACACCGTATTTCGCCAGGATTTCTTTTGCCTGATACTCGTGAATCTTCATGCTTTTTGGGACCGCCCACGCCCGCTGAGGTTGAGGATTCGGGTGCAGGCCGGGTGAATTCCGTGCCCGCGAAGCCGTGCCAGCGGTAAGCAAATACTATCTTGCTGGGCAAACAGGGGGCAAACCGTCACCATTGCGGCGTCCTGATTCAGTGTCAGGCGGATTCCGCCGTTACCATATTGAAATATGGCCTCTTTGAAAGAGCTTTTGAAGCCGCTAGCCGAAGACGGCGCGGCCCTCACCCGGGAGCAGGCGGCAGGCGTGCTTGAGCAGATCCTATCCGGCGACGTGCCGGAGGTGGAGACGGCAGCGCTGCTCGCGGTGCTGGCTACGCGCGGCGAGCAGGCTGCGGAACTGGCCGGCTTTGTAGAAACAATGCGCAAGCGCGGCACGCTGGTTCCTCTCACGGCTGAGGAGCGCGAAGAGCTTGTCGATGTCGTCGGCACCGGAGGCGGCGGACCGCCTACGTTCAATATTTCCACCGGCGCGGCCCTGGTGGCTGCAGCGGCGGGAGCCAAGGTTGCCAAACACGGCAACCGCGCCATTACTTCGCGGTGCGGTTCGGCAGACGTGCTTGAGGCGCTGGGCGTTCCCATCGAGCTGAGTCCGGACCTCTCGGCGGCATGCCTGCGCGAGACCGGGTTCATGTTTCTGTTGGCGCCGCTCTATCACCCGGCCATGCGCGCGGTGGGGCCGCTGCGGCGCGCCCTCGGTTTCAGAACCATCTTCAATCTTTGCGGGCCTCTCACCAACCCCGCCGGCGCGCGGTCGCAGGTCATCGGCGTGCTCGCGCCCAGCAAGGCTCTGCTTGTCGCACGGGCCCTTGCGGAACTGGGCGCCAAACGTGCATTTGTAGTCCACGGCACCGATGGAATGGACGAGCTGACCACCACCGGCGAATCCGTAGTGGCCAGGGTTGAAGAGGCCGAAGACGGCGGAGCGCCCACGCTTCGGGCCGCGCGCGTCACGCCGGAGATGGCCGGGCTTCCCACGGCCACGCTCGACCAGTTGACTGGTGGCTCTGCCGAGGTCAACGCCGCCATCCTCTACGACATCATCACGGGAATCACTGGCCCCCGCCGGGAGATCGTGCTGCTCAACGCCGCTGCCGCACTGGTCGCGGCCGGGCTGGCACTCGATTTGAAAGAAGGCGTCACGCAGGCAGCCGAAGCTATCGACTCCGGGGAGGCCGCGGCGACGTTGGCGAAACTTCGTAGTTTTGGGGACAAGTATTCCACGGTGCAATAGGCCTCGACTGTTAAGGTCCTTGAAACTCTGGAGGATTTTCGCAACATCCAACCTGCACGTAACCCGTCAAATGGGTCAAAGGACCCCCCTCCATGAACAGAAAGCACGTAATCCTGGCCATTATGCTTGCAATCGGCATTGGGCTGACCTGCGGCGCGCCGGCGCAATCAATCCAAATCAATCGGGACAACAAAACAATCGCGATCAGCACAACTGACGAGGCAACGACAATGGCCGATATTGCGGCGATAACAATCGGCTTTGAGATATATGGGCCGGACGCGCAGGCGGTGTCGTCTGAGGGCGGCAAACTGTCGCACGCAATCCTCGAGGCTCTCCATAAAGCTGGAGTCGAGGATAAAGCAATCGAGAGTTCCGGCCAGGGCGTGGAACGCAACAAGGATATTGATGAAAAGGAGAAGCCCGACCAGCGAGCCCGAGAGCAATTCATTTTCCGCCAAACCTGGGAGGTGAGCGTATCCCCGCCGCTTGCGGCCCAGGCCATTCGCGTTGCGATTGCCGCGGGAGCAAACAAAAGCGGAGCAATTGACTGGCGCTTGGCTGACCGTAAATCCCTGCAGGCGAAAGCCGCGGAGAATGCTCTCGTCAAGGCCCGTGAAGTTGCGGAGAGGATGGCAGAGGGGCTCCGCATCAAGCTTGGCTCATTGATTTACGCCAGTAACGAGACGCCGAATGCGCGACTTTACTTCAATCGGCCAGCCGACGGGCTCGTGATGAACACATATTCCGCGTCGGTTTCTACCACTGTCTCCGCAGGCCCCCCACTCGAGATTCGCCCACAAACCATCCGCGAGGAAGCTACTGTATATGCAGTTTTCGCAATCGAATAGTAGGTAGCTACAGCAGCCCCGACCCACCAGCCAGCCGTTTCGACACCAACCAGGAGAACACCGAAACTCCCAGAGCGAGCGCAACCCACCCCGCCTGCTCCAGCGGCTGTTCCATTGCGACGGAAAGATGAGGCGTCGTCAGCGCAAATTCTCCCGCCGCGGGCAGCCCCTCTCGCACCAGTTCGAATGCGCCCGCGCCGAGCATGCCGGCAATCACGATCGCCCCCGGCAACGCGCGCTTCCATGGGAATGGAATGGGAGCCGGCGCTGCCGCCTCCTCGCGAACACGCTCCATCACGGAAGCCAGAAAGCCGGACGAGGGAACCAGCGCATCTTCGGTGGCTAGAATGCGGTCAATTACATTGTTTTGAGCATCGCTGTAATGTGTCCTGGTCTGCTTCATTGTCCTGCCTCCTTTCCTGTTTTTAAATCCCCAAATTCCATCGCAGCGTGTTCACTCTCAAGGTGGGGAAATCGACTTCGCAGCAGCGCCCTTGCTCGCGAAAGCCGCGCTTTGAGCGTTCCCTCGGGCAGCCCCATCGTGCGCGCCGCGGCGGCCACATCCATCTCGTGAAAGTAAAACAGAATTACCGGCTCACGATAGCGTGAGGGCAAAGCGAGCACCGCGCGGCGCACTGAGTCAGTGCTTTGCTGCGCGGCCAGCGCATGATGTTGCGTTGCCGGGCGCGATGGTTCCGGCGCCTCGTCTACGGGTACCGTAACGGTGGGAAACCGCTTGAGATCGGAGCGGTAGACATTGGCCGCAAGGGCAAACAGCCACGTGGAGAAGCTGGAATCGCGGCGCCAACTGGCGAGGCCACGCCAGGCGCGGAGGAAGGCCTCCTGGGCCAGTTCCTCGGCGCGGCCGCGGTCGCGGCAGTAGCGCCAGGCCATATTGACAAGCGGCGCCTGCCACCGGCGGACGATCCCCTCGAAGGCCTGAACATCGCCGGCCAGTACGCTGTCCACATCGGCCAGATCTTCCGCGGCGTGGGTAGTGGTCGTCATGCTATGGTTCGCGCCTCTGCAAACGGTGGGACCGGTCCTGCGCCGTTCAGGTTGCATTTTATTCCGAGGTTTCACTTGCTGAAGATTATGCAACCGGATGAGCGGGCTGTCTGTCCCACCAGACGCATGGGAAGAATTCCCGGCAAGGAGGATGAGATGCACATGGAGGTTTTTGCCTTATTTCCGCTGGCGGTGATTGTGGTCGTGTTCACGTTTACCGCCGTCGTCCATTTTGTAGACAGTCAACGCAAAGAGCGCGAGGCCTACTACAAGACGGAGACACTCCGGCGGATCACCGAAGCCTCAGGCCAAGGCGCCAGTGCGGCTGTTGAACTGCTGCGCGAGGATGAGCGGATCAAAGCGAGCAAAACCCGGGAGGGCCTGAAGATCGCCGGCTTAATCAACGTTGCTGTGGGTATTGGGCTGATGATCTTTCTGCACGCGCTCCTCGGACCGGGAGGGGTGGCGGACCGGGAAACGGGCTCGGTGTATCTGTGCGGCCTGATTCCCGGTTTTATCGGAGTCGCGATGCTGGTTTATGTCTACGTTCTTGCGCCCCCACTGAAATAAGGGTCTGACATGCAGCATTGGCAGAGAAACCGTGGAGGAGGCGTTCTCAATGACCAATAGCCTGAAGACAATCGGCGGTTGCTGCCTTGGGGTTCTTGTCGCGCTTTACGTAGTGGGCGCGGTCAGCCATGGTTCGCTGCGGCATGAGGTGCAGACATTGCCGTTGTGGGTCCCGATCGTGGCCGGATTCAACCGCAAGGAGTTCGCGCGGTGGTGTGCGTTGCCGTGCCTGTTCTTCTGGCTTGGAATCATGTTGGTCATCTGGTTGTTTCTTCTTGGGTGGTCGCATATGATCTCCGGGCATTTCGCTCCGATTGAAATTGCGATGACGATTGTTGTTGGAGCCGCGAGCGCCATTGGCTTCATGCTGAGCGTGTGGCGAGCGCGATGGTCGTTATCAGGATGCGGACTGATTGTCCTTTTCGGAGTTCTGCAGTTCCTCGCGTTCCGGATCAGCTTTATTCCTGCGATCGCAAATCAATAACGCTCGACGGGCACTGGCGAAAGAACTGAATTGAACTTGAATCGGGAATCGTGCTGAAGCATCCAATAAGTTAGTTGTTTAAACAACCACCTTGCCCGCCCAGATGGCGGGGGAAGGCAGAGGGACTTTCCAAATGCCTAAGGATCTTCTGCGACAACCCGCGTTCTTTTTGCCCCACGGCGGAGGTCCGTGTTTCTTCATGGACTGGACCTGGGGGCCGGCAGATACATGGGATGCCACGAAGCACTTCCTTGAAGGGCTGGCGGCGATGTTGCCAGAGCAGCCCAAGGCAATCGTAGTCATCAGCGGCCACTGGGAGGAACCGGCTTTCACGGCCAGCTCTGCCGTGACACCTCAACTGATCTTCGACTATTCCGGCTTCCCGGAGCACACCTACCGCCTCACCTGGCCTGCGCCAGGCGACCCGGAACTCGCTGTGCGTGTCAGAGACCTGTTGACCCAGGCTGGGCTTCGGGCAGGGCTCAGCGCCAGCCGCGGCTTCGATCATGGAGTCTTTGTGCCGCTGAAGGTGGCCTTTCCTGAGGCGCAGATACCTGTGGTCACACTGTCGCTGGCCGTCAATCTCGACCCCTCGCTGCACTTGGCTGCTGGGCGGGCATTGGCCCCCTTGAGGGATGAGGGAGTGTTGATTGTGGGCAGCGGCATGAGCTTCCACAACCTCCGCGGCTACTTCCAACCTGAGACTACGGAGCGCGCACGCGCCTTCAATGCATGGCTGACGGCCGCAGTTGAATCTCCCGCGGCGGAACGCGATGTTCTTTTGGCGGGATGGCGCAACGGCCCCTTCGCGGACTACGCTCATCCGCGCGAGGAGCACCTGATTCCGCTGATGGTTGCTGCCGGCGCTGGCGGCGAAGCACCTGGGTTACGCATTTTTACCGATGAGCCGATGGGCGCCGCGATCAGCGCCTACCGCTTCGACTAAAGCCTGCTTGAGAGTTGTTTGTTCCGAAGGCAAATGCACTGCATTTCCAGAATTTCTACATAACGTAAGCACTCGCTCCAAAGCTTGCCGATGATTTCACGTCGCGAGCGCATCATGGTTTCAGGAGGAAACCATGTGCGCCATTGGCAATTCTATACACAGTCAGAACTGTCAGGAATGTGCCCGGTTCAATATGTTAGCTATGTCCCCGGTCCGTACCCCCGCATACCCCACCCCCTCCCCCCTGGAAGCTCCCTGTTTTCTTTGTCAAACGTTCGCCCACTAATTTCTAATAAGATATTGTAAATCAATGATTTAGATGCGATCCGGAGAAGGACGACATGTTGCCCATATGGTAAACAAAGACCGCGAAAAACAGCGACTTTTGAATACAAATGAGGCCTTTTCAACGCGGTTTTTGATGCGAATCGGGCCAAAATTGCTTCAGAAAGAAACCGGACAACGAGACCGGCGCATGCGCCCCGAGGGTGAGCAATGTGGCGTTTACGCCATCCAGGAAGGCTGCGGCGAGCCTGGAATTACGAATGCTGCCGGAGACTCTACTTACGCTTCAGCAGCTTTTCGATGTCCAGAGCTAGCTCTCCTGGCGGCTTCGAAGGTGCAAAGCGCTTCACAACCCGTCCTTCATGGTTGACGAGAAACTTGGTGAAGTTCCACTTGATGCTCCTGGTCCCCCAAAATCCTGGCTTGCTCGCCTTGAGAAAGCGAAAGATGGGATGGGCATCCGGACCGTTCACGTCGATTTTGGTAAAAACAGGAAAGCTGACGCCATAATTCTCCTGGCAGAAAGAACCGATCTGGGCCGCGGAGCCCGGCTCCTGGGCGCCGAACTGGTTGCAGGGGAATGCGAGCACCTCAAAGCCGCGCTCCCTATACGCCTCAAAAAGCTTTTCAAGACCGGCATACTGAGGTGTGAATCCGCATTGGCTGGCAGTATTCACGATCAAGAGTACCTTGCCGCGCATGCTTTCAAGGCTGATCGGGCTGCCGTCAAGCAGCTGCGCCGTGAAATCATAAATGGATTCTTCTTTCATCCGAAAACCTCAACGAAAACAGGATGTCATGTGCGCCTGACCTGCGTCTAAGAGGGATGCAGTGAAGCACCAGCAATGTGCAATGCAGGGTAAAGCCCGTCTGCGCCGGGCCCAACCCGTCTGGTTCCGGTAGACTGAGGGTTGAGTCCCAAAACCTTTTCCCTGTGCGAACTTCCTCGCCGGGATGGTTCTGGAACCCAACCGAGTCCGCAGGGCCCAGCGCGGCAGGAAAGTTCTGGGGAAAGATGGAATCCGAGCCGATGGCTCCGCGTTGGTTTGGGCGGGGTGGGTACGGTCCAATATAATCAATCTTTCCTCGAGGCAGGACCAGATTTTTCAGCAGTGAGGGTGTCGATATTTTTCCCGTGAAGCCGAACCTGAAGGCGAACTATGCACCGCACCGGTATTTTTGCTCGTCGCAGGGCGTTGGCCCGGTGAAGGCGAAACAGATTTGCATGATCCGCTTTTTGCGGACCGAGAACTGCAGACCACGCATCCGCCGGGTGGCGGCCCTTCTGATGTTGTTGGTGCTCGCCGCCGCTTCGGTGCTGGCTCAGCAGTCGCAAACCATCGATTCGATTCGGGTCATCGGCAACCGGCGAATTCCCAAGGAGACTATTCTGGCGCGACTGTTCACGCACCAGGGGGACACGTACGATCCGCTTTCTGTGGAGCGCGACTTTAACTCGCTGTGGAACACGGGGTACTTCGAAACCCTGCGCATCGAGCGCGAGGATACGGAGAAGGGGATCATCCTGAACGTGATTGTGGGCGAGAAGCCTACGGTCCGGGAGATCAATTACAAAGGGTTGAACGCCGTCTCGGTGTCCGACGTTCTGGACCGCTTCAAGAAGGAAAAGGTCGGGCTGACCCAGGAGAGCCAATACGATCCCACCAAGGTGATGCGCGCAGTGACGGTGCTCAAAGACATTCTGGCGGAGCACGGCCATCAGTTTGCCGTCATCAAGCCGGAAATCAAGACAATTCCGCCGGCGTCCGTGCAGGTGAACTTCAATATTAAAGAAGGCCCCACTGTGAAGGTGGGCGAGATCAAGTTCACCGGCAATGAGCATATCAATAGCCTCCTGCTGCGGCGGGCGATGAAGAATCTCCGGCCTATCGGCATTCCCTACTCCATTTTTTTTGAGAATCTTATTCCCCAGACCTTCGACTCCTCCAAGCTTGAAGAGGACACCGAGAGGGTGCGGCTGGCGTATCGGGACAAGGGCTATTACAACGCAGCGATTGAAGAGCCGAAGACTCAGATTCGCGACCAGGGTGGCCTGAACTGGTTTACCTTCCGACCCAACAAGGGCAAGCGCATCGATATCCTGATGCCGGTAGAAGAGGGCGCACGCTATCGTCTCGGCTCCATCACCTTTACGGGCAATAAGGCAGTTCAAAATGTAAAGGCCCTGCGCTCCGTTTTCGCGGTGAAGGATGGAGACTGGTTCAACGCAACGCTGATCAGCAAGGGGTTGGAGAATCTGAAGAAGTCGTACGGCCAACTGGGTTACATCAATTTCGGCGCGATTCCGAAACCCGTCTACGACGAACAGAAGAAGACCGTCTCTCTGGACATCGATATCGACGAAGGTAAGCCGTTTTATGTCTCGCGCATTGAGTTCCAGGGCAACACCATTACCCGCGACAAGGTGATCCGGCGTGAACTGATGCTGGAAGAAGGGCAGGTGTATAACTCGCAGTTGTGGGAGTACAGCCTGTTGCGTCTGAACCAGCTTGAGTACTTCGAGCCGCTGAAGGTGGATGAGGATTCCGAGGCACACCAGGACGCTGAAGCGGGCACTGTCGACCTGCTTTTGAAGGTGAAAGAGAAGGGTAAAAACTCGATCGGCCTGAATGGCGGCGTCAGCGGTTTGTCCGGCGCATTCCTGGGCGTCAATTACCAGACCAACAACTTTCTTGGGCTGGGCGAAACCCTCAGCCTGCAAGGTAACCTTGGCAACGTGAGCCGCCAGTTCATGTTTGGCTTTACGCAGCCCTATTTGCGCAATCGGCCGTTTAACATCGGCTTCCGACTCTTCAATACTAAGCAAGACTTCAACGCGGCCAAAAACTATCAGACGACGACGGGAACCTCGGTAAATTTGAGCCAGGCGCAGCAGTCGCTAACGCAGAATTATAATCAGGCTTCCACGGGCACCGACTTTTCTGTCAGCTATCCGCTCAAGCGGCACGCCTTCCAGCGCGTGGGCATGACCTATTCACTCACCAAGTCGTCCATCACGGCGTTCAGCACAGCCTCACAGACCTTTTTCCAGACCATCAGTTTCCGTTCCGGAATTCAGGGTTCGAATGCCTTGGCAGGCATTGTGAACAGCTCTGCGTCATTCAGCTACATCTACAACACCATCAATAATCCGATGCGGCCGACCGGTGGGAAGGAATACACGGCCCTGTTCCAGGTGGCAGGCATCGGTGGCAACGTACGTTACATATCGCCTCTGGTGGCTTACAAGCGCTTCATGCGCATCCATTACCTGCAACTGTCACCGAATGGGCGGAATATTCTGGGGATGCGCGCGCAGTTGGGTTATGTGCAGGGATTCGGCGGCGATGTGGCTCCGCCAAACAACCGCTTCTATACCGGCGGCGATGCTGATTTGCGTGGCTTTGATATTCGTGGTGCAACTCCCTACGGCTATGTACCCAACCGCACCAATGTGCAATTGACAAACCCGGACGGTACCTGCGTTCCACGCGATCCAACCAATCCGGAAGACAACCAGTGCATCCAGGTGCCGCTTCCGGTCTACGGCATCGCTTCAATCGGTGGCGATACCAGCCTCACTACGAATTTGGAATACAAGATTCCGATTGCCGGTCCGGTCACCTTCGCGTTCTTTGACGATTTTGGCATCGATGTGGCGCTGAACCACGGGCAGTTGAAGCAGAGTCCGGAAGGATTTGCATCCCTGACGGCTCCGCTCTATGGTTGCCCGGTTTACAACAACGGATCTTGCCAAGGCGGTATCCCCGGATCCATGGTCGGGTTCCAGCCGAATATCCGGCCTATCTCCGGCACTAACTTCGTTCCGCGCATGTCCACCGGTGCTGAACTCTCGGTCATCATGCCAGTCATCAATGCGCCTTTCCGCCTCTATTACGCCTACAACCCGCTGCGCCTGTATGAGAGGCCCTTTTGCAATGATGTAATCCTGGGAGAAAACAAGCAGAGTTGCTCGGCCGAACTGATTACCCGGTCCATGTTCCCTCCGGGGGGCGCAGGAGACTACACGTACGCGGAATCGATGGCGGCATACGGCGCCAGATACCAGTTCCGGGAACCCCGTAAAACCTTCCGTCTGACAGTGTCGACGACGTTCTAGAGCAGAATGCTGCTTGGAGATTACAAGTGCTGTGTACGGCACCGTCCCAGTGGGACGAATCTCACGGTGCAGCGGTTTGACGCTCCTACCCAGCCCTCCTATAATCCAGGGAGTTCCTTTTGATGTCTCCGCTAGCGTCTTTTATTCTGTCTCTGCCGTCAAAACCAGCGCGGAGCCCCTCAGAAAAGACGGTATGGTTTCTCAGGAGGCGCAGGCTTGGTCATGCGCTGAAACGCGGACAGCCACAAAGGAATTTCGAAGGAGTTTTTCATTCAAATGAAGCATTCGCTAGCCATAGTTTTCATGCTGGTCTCAGGCATTGTGCCGAGTGCCATCGCTCAAACACCGTCCGCGCCAGCGGCGCCAGCCGTTCCTACAAAGGTCGCTGTCATCGCATTTCAGACGGCGGTGGGTCAGACCAACGAATTCCAACGCAACTTCGCCGACCTGCAAAAGAAGTATGAACCCAAGCGCACCCAGCTCAAGGCCATGGCCGACGAGATCGACGGCCTGCAGAAGCAGTTGCAGGCGCAGGGCGACAAGCTGAGCGATGCCGAGCGGGCGAGCCGTGCCAAAGTCATCGACGACAAGCAGAAATCCGCGCAGCGTCTTGCGGAAGATGCACGGAACGATCTCCAAGGCGAGATGCAAGAGATTTACAATGGGGTAGCTGGAAAGGTGTTTGACACCCTGACGAAGTATTCACAGCAGCAGGGCTACACGCTGGTAGTGGATGGAAGCGGAAACCAGCAGCAGGCTCCGGTGGTTCTTTACGCGAGCCCATCGACAGACATTACAAAGGCCATTATCGACGCATACAACGTGAGCTCGGGTGTTCCTGCGCCGCCACCGCAGCCGGCTGCCTCGGCTCCCAAGCCTGCGGCTCCAAAGCCAGCCGCCGTCCACTAGCTGAGAGTTTCAATCCGTGCAAAGGCCCTCGCGAACCAGGGGGCTTTGCAGCATGATTGGTTTTACTCGGCCGGCAGAGGAAGAATTTCAAAGGAGTTTTTGATTCAGATGAAGCACACCGTCGCATTTGTGATTCCAGTTGCTCTGGGGATGGCACTGAGCGCCGCCGCGCAAAGTTTGCCTGCCCCCAACGCCGCGGCTCCGACTGCTGCAGTTGCCGGGCCGGCCAAGATCGCCGTCATTGCATTCCAGGTGGCTGTGGCGCAGACCAATGAAGGCCAACGCAACTACACGGACCTTGAGAAGAAGTACGCGCCACGAGAAGAAAAAGCCAAGGCTCTCAATGATGAGATCGAGAGTCTGACCAAGCAGTTTCAGGCCCAGGGCGCGACCTTGGCCGATGCTGAGCGCGCCAGCCGTTTGAAGGCCATCGATGACAAGAAGAAGCAACTGGACCGCATGACGGAGGACCTTAAGACCGACGGCAACCAAGACGTGCAGCAGATGTACAACACGCTTGCATCCAAAGTATTCGATGTCATGTCGGCCTATGCAGCCCAGCAGGGATATACCATGGTTCTCGATATGAGCCAGCAGACGACACCGGTCCTCTATGCGGCGCCGTCTCTCGATATCACCAAAGCAATAATTGACGCCTACAACGCAAAGTCAGGCGTTCCGCCTCCTCCTCCGTCGCTGCCCTCGGCACCCGCGCCAGGACCCCAGGCCGCACCCGCACACTAAGACCCCGATTCCAAGGCCTCGCATTTGCGGACCCCTCGCTGTCGACAACTGCCCAGTCGACGGGAGTGGGAAAGGCAAAAGGAGGAGGCGAGTCTGTGGAAAAATCTGTGGAAAGATTCCGCGAAAACTCTGGATTCACCCCAAACTCTACTCTTGCCAACTCTGATTGAATTCTGATAGAGGCTGCAAGTCCTTATATATCAATGAAATCTTGCAATCCAGCCCTCCGACCACGAGTTAAGCTCGGAAAGGTTTGTAGAGGAAGGGTTTAGACGGTTTCCCACATTTCGTGATGAACATCACATGACTTGATTAGGGTGCAATTTTCAGATTTGGGTTATTTTTGTTGATCTTCCCCTACGCGCAAAACCGCCAGGAAGGCTTCCTGCGGGATATCGACCTTGCCGATTCGCTTCATGCGTTTCTTGCCTTCCTTCTGCTTTTCCAGCAACTTGCGTTTACGGGAAATGTCCCCACCGTAACACTTGGCCAAGACGTTCTTGCGCAGCGCGGCGACAGTTTCACGCGCAATGATTTTGGCTCCAATGGCGGCCTGGATAGCTACCTCGAATTGCTGCCTGGGGATCAGTTCGCGCATCTTGGAAACCAGCAGCTTGCCTCGTTCGTAAGCGAAATCGCGATGGACGATGATGGAGAGCGCGTCCACCGGCTCTCCTGAAACCAGGATGTCCATTTTTACCATGGGCGATTGCCACTCTCCCGCGAGCTGATAGTCCAGCGAGGCATAGCCGCGCGAAATAGACTTCAATCGATCATAGAAGTCGAGAACGATCTCATTGAGAGGCAGCTCGTATGTCAGCATCACCCGCGTCGGCGTCACGTATTCAAAGTTCAGCTGCTTTCCCCGCTTTTCCTCCACGAGCTTCAAAATGCCGCCAACATATTCTTCGTTGGTAAGAATCTTGGCAGTTATCACAGGTTCGTGAATGGTCTCAATGTTGGTTGGCTCGGGCCAGCGTGAAGGGTTGTCAACCTCGAGAACTGAGCCGTCGGTGAGCGTGATGTGGTAGCGGACGCCGGGCGCGGTGGTAATCAGATCCAGTTCGTATTCCCGCTCAAGGCGTTCCTGAATAATCTCCATATGCAGCAAGCCGAGAAAGCCGCAGCGGAAGCCGAACCCCAGCGCGACGGAGCTCTCCGGTTCGAAAAAGAAAGACGAGTCGTTGAGGCGAAGCTTTTCGAGAGCGTCGCGCAGCAGCGTGTGTTCATGAGAGTCCACGGTGTAGAGGCCGGCAAAGACCATCGGCTTGATGTCTTCAAACCCTGGCAGCGGCGTAGCGGCCGGCCGTGTGTCGTCAGTGACGGTGTCGCCGATTTTGGTATCACCCACGTTCTTGATAGTGGCCGCAAAGAAGCCCACTTCTCCCGCGATTAATTCGCCGATCTCCACTGGCTTGGGCATCAGCACACCCATCGATTCGACCTCGAATGCTTTCGAGTTGGACATCAGTCGAATGCGTTGCCCTTTGCACATCGTCCCCTGCATCACACGTACCAGGACGATTACACCACGATAGGCATCAAACCATGAGTCGAAGATGAGCGCTTGCAGCGGAGCATTGGGATCGCCTGTGGGTGGAGGGAGCCGGTGCACGATGGCTTCAAGAATCTCGGCTACACCCTGGCCGGTTTTGGCGCTGCATGGAATCGCATCTGTTGCATCCAGGCCGACAGCCTTTTCAATCGCCTCCTGTGTGCGTTCAATGTCTGCCGAGGGCAGATCGATTTTGTTAATGACAGGAATGATCTCGAGCCCGTGGTTAATCGCGAGGTAGGCATTGGCCAGTGTCTGCGCCTCCACGCCCTGGCTGGCATCCACAACCAGCAGCGCGCCTTCGCAGGAAGCAAGTGAGCGTGAAACCTCGTAGCTGAAGTCCACATGCCCAGGCGTGTCAATGAGATTCAGCTGATACGTGTTGCCGTCCAGGGCCTTGTACATCATGCGAACGGCATGGGCCTTGATCGTGATGCCTCGCTCGCGTTCTAGGTCCATATCGTCCAGAATCTGGGCCTGCATCTCGCGGCCCGTCACCGAGCCAGTGAGTTCCAGCAGACGGTCGCTTAGCGTCGACTTGCCATGGTCGATGTGGGCGATGATCGCGAAGTTACGAAGGAAGCGTGCGTCCATGTAGGGATTAACTGAAGGAGGGTTTGCGCATTTCAGGCGCGTCCGCCGCAGCGGACCTCCATGGCATAGCTTATCATCGGGATAGCGTCTTCCGTGGGCACACGTTGACAGTTGAAGCCGCGTCTCTTCATGCGCACTCGCTGGAATAGTTATCGATTGGCTGGTACGGCCGTGCTGGTGTTGTCCCTGGCGGGGTGCGATCCTTCACAAGCCACAAATGCCGCCCAGAACAAGCCCCCGCAGGCCACCGCGCCGGAGTCGGTCGCTGCGCCCGAACCTGCAGTACAGGCAGCACCGCCCGCGCCCGCGCCGCTTACGCCCGCAGAACAGCGCGTGCGCGTACTGATCCAGCAGGTGGAGCAAGCCTACACTTACGGAGAGCAGGCTTATCGGAAGGGCAACCTGGTTGAGGCGAAGGCGGAATTCGATCGTGCAGTGGATCTGATGCTTTCGAGCGGTCTCGACATCAAGAGCGATGAAAAGCTGCAGGCGGAGTTCGATCGCATTGTCGATGGCGTAAACTCTATGGAGATGGAGGCTCTCAAGCAGGGCAACGGCTTTGTGCCCAACGTGGAGCCCACGCCCGCCGACGTGGCCAGCGATGTGACTTTCGAAGTAGATCCGAATATCGTGGCCAAGGCTGAGACGGAACTTGCCACCACCAAGTCCGATCTACCGCTCATGGTGAACGATTATGTAGCCACATACATTAACTTTTTCGCAAATAGCCAGCGAGGCCACAACACGCTACTGCACTCCTTTCAGCGCTCGGGCCGGTACAAGGCGATGATTCAGCGGGTGATGGCGGAGGAAGGCGTGCCCCAGGACTTGATCTATCTTGCGGTCGCGGAATCGGGTTTTCAGCCCCGCGCGCTCAATGGCAGGTCCGGCGCCGGCGGCATGTGGCAGTTCATGCCCCACGGCAACTACGGCCTGGTGCGGAATGGGTATGTCGACGAACGATTCGATCCGGAGAAATCAACGCGCGCCTACGCACGCTACATGAAGTTCATCTACAACCAGCTGGGCGACTGGTACCTTTCGATGGCGGCCTATGACTGGGGCGCGGGCAATGTGCAACGCGCAGTCCAAAAGACAGGCTACGCAGATTTCTGGGAACTCTACAAGCGGAACAACCTTCCCGGAGAAACGAAAAACTATGTTCCGGAAATCCTGGCGGCTATCATCATCGCGAATCATCCCACGCAGTATGGGTTCGACGATTTCACACTGGACCCGCCGGTACTCACCGATACGGTAACCATCAATTACTCCGCGGATCTGAAACTCGTAGCTGACATCGTAGGCGCGCCTATCGACGAAGTGATGGCGCTGAACCCAAGCCTTCTCCGGCAGGTGACTCCACCGGACACCTCGTTCGATCTGCATCTGCCGGCAGGCACGGCCACTCTTTTTGAACAGCGCATTAGGACCATCCCGGAAGGCAAGCGCAACTCTTGGCGCTATCATCGTGTCACGGCTGAGGACACCCTGGCTTCGGTGGCGCGCGAGTATCATGTGGGAGTTGGAGAGCTCGCCGCAGTCAACCAAGTGCGCGAGACCGACAGCATCCAGGGCGTCGAAGCGCTTACGGTGCCGGTTGCACCCGCAGTCGCAATGTCAACACGCATGTTGCTCTACACGGCGCGCAGAGGCGATACGCTTGTGACCATCGCCGACCGTTTCGGCGTTTCGCTTGATCAACTGCGGAGATGGAACAAAATCACTGGGGTTAAAGTTGAAGCGGGAAGGCGTCTGCATGTTGCCGAGCCTTCCTACGTTGCGCGCACTTCCACAACGCACCGGCGTGGAACCGCAGGCGTGAGCCATGAAGCGGCCAGCGAGGATCGACCAACTACCGGGAGTGGAAAAGCTGGTCCATCGCAGAAGCCGGGCGAGGCTGTGACGCGCTCTGCGCAAGGGCCCGGAGTCCACACCCCCGCGAAGAAGACCGAGGCGGCCAACTCGAGGACCGGCGCAAAGACAGGTACGGCCAATCATCGAACCACTAAAGGCCCGTCGAAGAACAGAACGACCAGGAAGAAGAAACAATCGTGATGGAATCATGCAGAAATGGGTGCCAGAGCCGGCGAAAAACAGGTAGGGACCTCATTACGTACTTGTGTTTTCATAGCGTTTGCGTGCAAGCTATTGCTACAAT
This sequence comes from Occallatibacter sp., assembly GCA_049514915.1. Taxonomy (GTDB): domain Bacteria; phylum Acidobacteriota; class Terriglobia; order Terriglobales; family Acidobacteriaceae; genus Telmatobacter. Next base: position 122,219 of record JBEKUP010000001.1, read on the forward strand.
GATTTCCGCGAGCGGAGCAGAGATGCTCACTGCGCGAAGAATGAACTAACCACGATGGCAGCGGCAATCCGCTGGAGGCAAACGGATGGAAGAAGTATTCAAGATGTATGCGATGAATGACGGCGACCTCGATGGGGAGCCTGCGGAGTTGGACCCCGATCACGACGAGGAAGAAGACGAAGAAGTAGAAACCTCCAGCATACTGACGTCCTCTGATGATGACGAGCCAGTGGTTGAAGAGGCTGTAACCCTGATTGTGGAAGAGCCGGTAGCGAAGCCCGCGAAGAAGAAGGCCACGAAGAAAAAGACGGCGGCAGCAAAGCCGCAGACTGCAGGCGCAACGGGCGGCAAGAACGAAGGAACGCCGCCACCGCTTCCCCCCCCAGTGTCTTCCAAGGAAAAGAAGACGCCAGCCAAGAAGAAATCTGCGAAGAAAGCCCCGGCAAAGAAAGCTTCCGCAAAGAAGGTTCCTGCGAAGAAAGCAGCCGCGAAAAAAGTTGTGGCAAAGAAAGCCGCAAAGAAGTCCGCCGCAAAGAAGAAAAGTACTGGCGTAAAGGGCGGAAAGACCGCAGCCAAGAAAGCTACGGTTAGCAAGCGCGCCAGCAAACCCACCAAAAGAGGTAAACCATTGGCAGTTAAGAAAGCAGCAAAGAAGGCGCCCGCCAAGAAGGCAGCAGCGAAGAAAGTAGTTGCCAAGAAGGCTCCGGCGAAGAAGGCAGTGGCAAAGAAAGCCCCTGCAAAGAAGGCAGTGGCAAAGAAGGCGGCTGCGAAGAAGGCAACCAAGAAGTAACCACAACAGGCAACGCAAGGCAAGCAAAAGAGCCCGGCTCAGTACCGGGCTTTTCTGCGTCTGCGCTTAACCCGGGGTCAGAGAGCCAGCTTCGAGATGCTTGAAATGCCAGCGCTGATGTGCGAGGTAATCTTCAATCAGAAAGCGCAGCGTGACCGGCTCATCCTCGCCCACGACACAGGTTGCCCCAAGCAGTTCTTCGGGAATGCGATCCATGATCGCTGCAAGAATCTCATGTTCCGCTTGCCACCAACGCACCAACGTGTCCCACGGGATGCTGACATATCCATGCGCGGCAACCCACGCGTCTTGAGCATACTTTGGGCCAGAGTAGCTACCCTCCGTGGCTGCACGGACAAAGCGCTGGCGGTTGTTCGCTGCCGAGTCCAGCAGATGGCCGAGGATCTGCTTGCGCGTCCATCCCCCTTCGTGCCACGGAATATCAGCGAGAGCCGGTGGAAGCGCCAGCAGCGCGGTGCGCAACACGCTTAACTCTATGCGAAAGTTATTTGCAAGCGTAGCCGACATTTCATCCTTGGATGCGGCATGCCCGGTGGGGCTCCCCAGAGTATAAAACGTGCGGTCCCGGTCACGGAACCGCACGGACTTGCTGCCACGCGGCTTACTTCTTCAGTTCGGCAAGCGCAGCGAGCACTTCTTCCGAGTGAACCTGCGGATCCACCTTGGTCCATTCCTTCACGATTCTCCCCTGCGGATCGATGAGGAATGTGTTTCGGCTAGCGATGGTCATGGGGCCAAAGTGTCCCAATGAACCGTAAGCGTCCACTACTTTATGCTGCGGGTCGGCAAGCAGCCGGAAGGTCAGTCCTTCCTTGGTGCAAAACTCTTTGTGACTGTCCGGAGTGTCGACGCTTACGCCTAGGATCACCGCGTTATCGGCGTCAAACTTCGCCTGATCCCGCTGGAAATTATGAGCCTCAATCGTGCAGCCTTTGGTCATGTCCTTGGGGTAAAAATACAGGACGACCCATTTGCCACGAAAACTGTCGAGCGAGATTTGCGAGCCATCCTGCGAGGGAAGGGTGAACGTGGGTGCGATCTGGCCAACAGCGGGCATGGTCTGTTGATCGTCCGCATGGACGGAAACGAAGGCGACCGCGAGCACAAGCAACGTGGCGAGGGCAAAGATAATCGGTTTTCTGGGCATTTTTTGGGGACCTCCAATGGATTCGACGGGAAGACGGTGGTGCGGGACTCTAAAAAGCCCTTCGGCCATCAGTATCAGCGCGGAGAAGCCACAATGGCAATCCCTGCCTTCCCGGCTCGCTCGATAATCGACGCCCGATCAAACAGCAGAGTTCGGCCAGCCTCGACGGAGAGGCAACTGGCTCCAGCCTCGACCATGGTTTCAATCGTGCGGATGCCGATGACGGGTACATCGAAGCGCATGTCCTGGTTGGGCTTTGCCACCTTGACGACTGTCAGCCGTCGCTCCAGCGTGGAGGGATCTCCGCCTAGCGAGCTCATCAGTTGCCCCGCGCGGGCAATTGTCGCGTCTGTGCCTTCCATGGCCTCCACGGCCACACATGCCTGCGCGGCCACCACCACAGTCTGGCCTATATCGAAGCCGGCAACGGCGCGTGCCACCCCCAGCCCGTAAACAATGTTCCCAGCTTCTGCCTCGTCCGGCGAACGCGCCGTCAGCACTCCCTTCTGCGCCAGCAACGGTTCAAGATAGCTGGTGGAGCTCACCAACTCAATCCCTTCGTCGCCCAGTACCTTGGCCACCGCGCCCAGCAGTATGTCAGTCGAGCGCGTGCGCAGGTTCAACAACAGCTTGGCCAGTCGCCAGTCAGGTCGAATGCTCGAAAAAATCTGTTTGTGCTTCACTTGGCCGGCCATCACCGCGCGGGTCACGCCCTCCTTATGGAAGGTTTCAATCAAGCGTGAGAGTTCGCCCAGTGAAAGCCAGTAAACGGCGATTTGATCATCCGTGGCCGCGCGCTGATCAATTTCAGGATCCGTCTCTTCGCGGATCGCGGCGACCACCACGTGCAGGCCCTCGGCGCGTGCCGCATCAAGCAGCAGGAAAGGGAAACGGCCGTTACCGGCGATGAGACCAAGCTTCATCTACTTGATGACCCCCCGATGACTGCGCTCGATGAACCCCACCAGCAGCCCGACGTCCTCGCCTTCCAACTCCCGTATTTTTTCGAGAGCCTGTGTCGTATTCAGCTTGGACACCAGCAGCAGCCGGAAAGCCTTCTGCAACGCCCTGATCCGCTCCGGACTAAAGCCCTTGCGCTCCAGGCCCACGCTATTCACCCCGAAGGCCTTGTTCTCTCTCCTCGAAGAGGTTTTCGAGAACGGAAGCACATCTTGGGTCACAATGGTGCCGCCGCCGACAAACGCATATTTGCCTACCGTGCAATGCTGATGCACCGGGCTGAAGGCCCCCACTGTCGCGTAGTCCTCGATGATCACATGCCCGGCTAGCGTGGCCGCATTGGCCAGAATGCAATGGCTACCAACGTGGCTGTCGTGGCCAATGTGCACACAGGTCATCAGCAGGCAACCGGAGCCGAGCCGCGTGATGCCGCCTCCGCCTACAGTGCCGCGGCTGATGGTTACGTTTTCGCGGATCGTGTTGTCATCGCCGATTTCAGTCTCCGTCGGTTCGCCGCCATATTTCAAATCCTGCGGCGCAATGCCGACTGCGCAAAAGGGATGAAAGATGTTGCGCCCTCCGATTCGCGTGCGCCCATCCAGAACCACGTGAGAGATGAGAGCGCAGCTCTCGCCGAGCACCACTTCCGGCCCGATGGTGCAAAAGGGTCCCACCGTGCAGGACTCCGGAATCACCGCGCCCGGCGCGATGATGGCGCTGGGATGAATGCTCACTGTAAGCGCTCCGGGGCCGAGGTCGGGGAATCAGCCGGCGGATTCCGCTCCCCCACCCGGGGCACCACCGCGCAGGTGAGCGTGGCCTGGCAGGCGAGCTTGCCGTCGACGTACGCCTTGCCCTCAATGCGTCCGGCACGCGAGCGAAACGAAAGCACGTCCACCTCAATGCGCAACTGATCGCCTGGCGTTACCGGTCTGCGAAACTTGGCGCGTTCAATGCCGGTAAACACAACCAGCTTGCTATCGCGGTCGGGAATCTCGGCCATCATGATGATGCCTCCAGCCTGGGCCATGGCTTCCACTACGAGTACGCCGGGCATGATCGGATAGCCGGGAAAATGACCCTGAAAGAACTGCTCATTAATCGTCACGTTCTTGATGGCCACAAGGCGCTTGCGCGGCTCAAATTCGACGACCCTGTCGATCATCAGAAAAGGGTAACGGTGAGGAAGGAAACCCAGGATCTCCTGGATGTCAAACGTCATTCTCTTGCTCCGGCACGCACGATCTTGGCGGCATCGCACTCGTCAGGATTATAAAGGAGGGCACGTGTGGCAGATTTCAGGCGACGGGTTACAGATGACAAATCAAAGACGCGATTCGTCCCTTCCGCTCTATGGTTTCCGGTCTGCACAGCGAGAGTGCGAGTTCTCTGTCATCTGTAACCTGTCATCTGCCTTCTCACTTCTTGATCCGCCGCGTCACCGCATCCACGTCCCAGAAGTCTGCCGGAAAGTCCTGGTTGTATCTCACATGTACCAGGTAATACTGCCGGATCTCGTCGTCGTTCTTGTAGCGGGAGATGGTGAAGGGTGTCGGGAACCCATCCATTACGTGGTAATCGTCATACTCTTCGGCGTCGAGGTTTTTGTCCTTGTAGAGCGGATCGCGCCACTCGAAAGTGCGCCGAAGCGGCAAATGCGTCTGCGTATCCGTCTGGATGGTGATCGCCTCATTCGACGACGAAATCAGCGTCACCTGGTCGGCAAGGTGGCGCTCGGCAAGGTGCTGCCCTTCGTAAATTAAAATTGTTTGTGGATCTTTCAGCCAGACTTTGATGGCGGTCTCGATTGAGTGGTCGCGCCGGCGCAGCCAGTCGTCCACCTGATCCTGGGGTAGCGCCACCTTTCCTTTGTAGGTTACTTCCTCGCCCGTTCGCCCCTCGTAAAACTGCACAACGTCCCTATGTTTTGTGTATTCAATGCGATCGTGGTCGGGCCACTGGTGAAACTCGAAGTACTGGGTTGTTCCGGCGTCCGGCTTCCCGTGGAAGAAGGCTGCGACTTGCCCCTCGCGCTCCTGGTTTTTCATGTTCAGCCAGGCATCGCCGCCGAGGGCCTGGACCATGGCGTCAAGCACTGCGCGGGCCTGTTTGGCGTTCTTAGCGCCAATGTCGTCAGTGGTTTGCGTCGAAACCGGCAGTGCCACGATTAGGAGCGTGAGCAGGACCGGAAGAGCTTTGCGCATTCGTTCAGCCTCCACGTTGGTTTGACGCGCTTTCTAGCGTAACGACACGGAGAGGGGCTGTCGAGGGAGGGGTGGAATCAGATGGCGCGGATGAGGCGCACGGGGAGAAAAATGACGGCGCTGACCAGTTCCAAAGCGCCACCGACGGCGATGCCGACGATGCGGAAAGGCAATAGAATCAACCACACAAGGGGATAGAGCAACAGGGCCGCCAGGGCCAGCGGCCAGCAGAGGACGAAGAGGATGCACCAGAGCAGGAACTTGATCATGGCTTGAACGCCTCAGCGTGCGGGCACCTGCCCACAGGCTCTCTTCCCATGATACGAGGGCGGGGCGGGATCGGTTCCAGACGGGAAAACAGTGGTCAGTGGTCAGTCCTCGGCTCTCAAATGGCTGCTTAAAGGGTTGTTCTACATAGCTGAAAAGGTTGCTCAAGTGGTTACAAAACATGCGAAAGGTATGCTCAAGTGGTTGTCTTTCGCGTCGACATGAACCTTGCGGGCAGCCTTTTCAATGTGTTTCGGTTGCAGAGAATTGAACTATACGAAGGAAAGGATTGCTCAGAATTGAACGCTTTTTGGGAAAATGCGCTGATTTTGCACGAGATAATGGCTTAACTTATTGATACTGCGTTGTTTATTTCGGATTTTTTTTGCAGTGCAATTGCACGGCGAATGGGTTGCAGGCGGCTCCGCATCAGGCCGTTGCTCGCGTCCTCAATCCCCGGTCTCCGGAAGCGAGAGACCGGGGGCACCCTCATTGTGGTTAGACACCGGGGCCACATGCATTGGCGAGGTGGGCCTCTTGTTTTTGAGTGATGTTGGACACATCGCAACTCGAAACCGAGGCTTCAAATCAATGACTATGAGGCAAACTCTGAGATGGACACGAAAACATTGATCGACAAACTTACCTATATTGAATTATCGATTGGGGTGAGAAGCAACAATGAGGTTCGGAATATGGTGATCGATGTTCAGGATTGCCTACTTCTGATGCAGCGAGAGAGAGCGGAATCCCTTCGCATGCGGTCAAGGCATGGTGCAGTCCGGACCACGCCTTACGCTTATTTCAGCGGCCTATTACATCCTCGCCGTTGGCGTCGTGCGGTCGCTGCCATTCGGCTTCGCGTCGGTACATCGCCTGATTCGAAACTTTGAACATCTCCGCCCGCGTCCTGGCCGCTTGAGGTTGTCCTGAATGCAACGGGCTCACTGACAACTCCCTAATCCGAGGTTTTGCCAGTTCATTTGATTCAATATCAAGGATTCACAATGCATGCCCCGTTTCAGGCTGGCGGGGTTCCTCGATTCCCAGGTCCCAAAGGCGGGGGACCCGGGCACCTGCAGTTTTGGGAGGGACGCACTTGGGCCACCCGCCAATTTAGATCTTGTCGGGGTGGTTCTTGCGTATCCAGTCTTCGACAAGTTTGCGGACTTGGGCCGCTAGTTCGACGGCGAGATCAGCCTCGCCTTGCGCCACAAGCCCGTAGTCGTCGCAGGCTCCCGTATTTCGCTTTTTGCGTAAGGCATCGAGCTTAGGGATGAGCCTTCTCTTTGGATCGATGGAGAACTCGAGGGCCTCGATGGTGCGGTAGTGCTCGCCTCCGCCGCCTCTGACGACGCGGTATCCGGTGGCGCGTAGTGCGGCTGTCGCGGAAGCGCGAATCGCGTCATATGCAAGGCTGAGTTGCGCGTCAGCGGACATTTCACTTGCGACCGCTTTCTGATAGTCGCTGAGATGCCCCTCAGCATTCGCGAGCAGGCGTTCGATCTCCTGCCGATCAGACCCAAGCTTCTCAAGCCATCGATTACTTGCCTAGTTCTCCAAGGACATTTTCATCCCCAATGAGGAACAGCTTCTTTTCAGAGAGAACTGTCTTCAGAAAATTGCCGCGAATCTTTTTGGCGAACTCCCGCACCGAGTATGCAGTGGGGTTGATCTCCCGGTTCAGCATCTTCTGGGCATCTCCGAGGCTGGCGACTACGTCGCTGAACGAGACTGTTCCCACAATCATCAGATCGATGTCGCTGTGGCCTGCTTCCTGAGCACGAGCTACCGACCCGTAGACGAAGGCGAGTTTGATGTTTTTCTTGAGCGGGGTTAGGGCTTCGAGGAGCGTGTCGTGGACGCCGACGGTCTTGGCGACGAGGCTGCGCATCTCCTGGAAGACCGGGCTGGCTTGATTGGCGCTGTAGAGGGTTTGGGTTCCGAGGGTCTGTTTGGTCACGAGGCCGGCGTCCAGTAACTGGCGAATCTCGCGCTGCACCGGGCCAAGAGAGATTCCGGTTCGACGGGAAAGCTGGCGGAGATAGAAGGACTCGCCGATGTGGCCGTAGAGCACGGCGAGGATCGCGCCGCGCGTGCGGCCGAAGAGGGTTTCGGAAAGGATGGTGGCTGTACCCATTTCGGGGTCAAATGTACCCGAAAAGGGTACGAAGGGTAAGGGGGTTCGGTGCGGTCTTGATTTCCTGGTCCCGAAGGTGAGGGACCGGACACCTGCCGGTCGAGGTTCCTGCGAGCCCACCCTTCGCTAGAAAAAAGCGAAGGATGGGGCACCGACAATGGGGCGCGTTGAAAGCATGTAAGCTACAGATTCTACATTCTCCTAAATCCCCATGAGCTTCACGAAACCCATAGCAGTAGCACAAATAAGCACAAATTCTTCCGGTGACCCCTCCGCTGTTTATCAATCGGCTCCGGGTGAATCCCTGCCTATCCGGGCGTTAGGGTCGGCTAGCACCCCGCAACTCTTCAAGAGGATTAATTCGGATCTTCGTCCCTCGAAGGAGTAGTTCCGCTAGTTCCCGAAAGCCCAGTTTTCGACGAAGTGTTTGATGTGCTGACAGGTTAGTTGTCACTCAGGACGTAGGATAACGTCTATACCGAACGACTTCGCGTACGCATCTACGACTTCTGCCGACTTCGGAAATGTGACGACAATTCGATTTGGTCCCTCCCATGCGGCGGTGGCAGCCCCTGGACCTACGTTCTTTAGTTCAAGGATGGGTTCATACTCATAGCCCTTGTTTGGATTGCCTGTGCTTAGATAGGCAAAGAAGAAGTTGTATTGGCCGCAAGTCCTATGAAGACTCTTGAAGTTGTGTGCTCCCCCATCCGGCGCATTCACAAGCCTCTGCTCTGTATCGGGGCTACAGTTTCCGTCTGAGAAATGGCTCATGGGAACGATGAATAAAAAACAGAAAGCCAGCCATCCCAAGCCCGCAACCAACGCGAGGCCCCCGATGACTTCAAGCAGGATGTGAACCCAACGGATTGATTTAGACACGTCACGATCCTAGCAGGGAACTAAAATAACCGGCCTCGGGTTCACTGTCCGACCATCAACTTCCCCTGAAGTCGCATCTTCGGAACTGTGTGGTTACCCGTTGAGAACTGGCCAGGGTTCACCGCCTAGTCGGGAATTGCTCATGTTAAACCAGAGCTGCGTTGATGGTGTAGCACAAAACTAGCACAAAAGCTCAAGCTCATTCTATAACATATTCATTCTAAGTTACTTAGAGTACATCAAAGACCTGGGGCACCCACTTCATGGGCTAGGAATGAGTGGGCCACCCGCCCATCCGCGCTGGCCTCTATGCCCGTGTCTCCAGTCTGGACCAGCAAACACTGCCCATGCTGAACCGCGCCATGAGCGAGTAACGACAGTCGGCGATAGGCTTTGAACCCAGATTCACTCATTGTCGCCGGCCCGTGAGTCATGTTTCAGAATGTCTCCCGGGGTACAGTTGAGCTCTTTACAGAGAGCGTCCAAAGTGGAAAATCGAATAGCCCGCGCCTTATTGCTCTTAAGAATGGACAGATTCGCCAGCGTGATTCCGACGCGGCCGGCCAGTTCTGTTAGAGAGATGCCACGATCGAGCATGACTCGGTCAAGATGAATCCGTATCGCCATCGCCTCACCTATACCGTTAGCTCGGCCTCTGTCTTGAGCGCGTAGCCGCGACGAAAAACCTCAGCAAGCACGACGAGAACGAGGCCCATAAAGATCGAGTCGTAATCGATGGCCCACGAGTAACCTACACCGGACGCAGTATAGGTCCAGCGTTTCAGAAGAACGCCGCAAAAGACCGTTCGCAGAAGGGCGCTGGCAACCACGGCACATCCCATCAGCCGCAATCTGTTTGGTATTTTGGGATGAAAAGGCTCGCCGATTCCTGCGGGTTCCAGAATTCGCATCAGCAGGTAAAGAACCACCGCGTGGCAAAACCGGGCAGTTAATTCCATAGCCCAGATCCACCATCTCTCCTCCCCTCCGCGCAACATGGCAAAGGAGACCTGCACCGGGCCGCTTCCGACGTCGAACGACAAATATTGGAGGCCGTAATGAAGAACCGGAGCAAGCGCCATCAGCAGAACGCGCAGGACCTCCACAAAAAGGAGAATCTTGACTAATAGATGGAGCTTGGAAGCAATCGATTTCGGACCAATCAGATTCATATCTTCTCCTGTGAAACGGGGCACGCGGAAGGGTAGCGAAGTGGTATCTACCGGAGTAAACGGCGCTTGAGCAGGATCGCAACAGCCTTCTCCAGGACCGGATCGCGCCCATCTTGTATATCCGAAATTGTCGGTGCGACGCTCAACTGAGGTTGAACTCCGACGCCTTCAAAGATGCGGCCATCGGGATACTCAACGTCCGCCATCATAATCCTCGCTGTGCCTCCGCCTGGCAATTTGAACATCACAGAATCTCCCGTGCTCCCTGGAGTATTCGCCCCAACCAGCGTGCCACGGTGCATCGCATCGAATAGGACGACAAAGTTTTCTGCTGCTGAGAAGGTTCCAGGGCCCGCGAGGACGATTACGGGCTTTGAATAGTGATGAGCGGGATCGGGAGTTTCTTCGCCCCCTGCCTCACTCGTCCATCCAACAATCCCGTAGCTACGAGCACCTGGCTTGTAGTCCAGCGTCCGAACGCTTACCTGCGCGAACGGTCGATCCGTAAGCATTCTCAAGATTGCAACTGCATTCTGCTGATTGCCGCCATAGTTTTCCCGCAGGTCTAAAATTAGCCCGTCCGCCTGTGCAATGGCTGCGAAATTGTCCAGCATTGCCTTCGCACCCTTATCATCCACGAATTCATGCACGGCGAGATACGCGACCTTCTCGTGCAACATTTTGAATTGCACAGGATCTCGATTCGGTTCGCTGCATTTCGAGGAGGGCTCGCAATAGCGGTGAACGATAATCGATTTTGTTTCCCCATTTGCCTCCTTTAGCGTTAGCCGGATCGCCGCAGATTTGTCACCTTGCAAGAGCATGTAACCGTAGGTGCGGTTTTGGCGGTCCTGGTCTGTAGAACCGGACGCATAAGGTGCGACGGAGCTTTCCGCATACAACCGTGCCTCCTTGTCGTTGATCGAGACGATTTCGGTGCCAATCGTGACTCCATTGGCCTGAAGCACTGGATCGAAGACATCCGTGACAATCACCTTGTCCTCGATTAGTTGTGTGCGCATTGGCGGACTCGCGAGGAACTTGTCATTGAGTTCCTTGGGGAGCCAGATTTCCGTGTGTCCATCGCGCAAGGCGGCGACAAAACGCCTAAGAAGCGCGTAATAATCTGCCGTCGTGCGAGCTGCGCGCACCCGGGGAAGATAGTTCATATAGTGCAGATCCCAATCCAGATCCGGCAGGCGGCCAAAAAACGGAAAATTGAAACGCGCCTCCGACCAAATCTCCGAAAGGCCCGCGATCTTTTCTTCGTCCGTCAACTCCGCCTTATAAGGCGACGCAATCGCGGGGTTATCCTTCCAGACCGCTCCCTCGCGATCTATTTTCGCCACGAATTCTTGAAACTCGGGGTCGGTTCGCAAGGAGGCGAGGTCGGAGTCATTTCTTAATTGGTCTACATTAAGAATGATGGCTCGATCCGACATTTGCCGAAGAGTGAGCAAGGCATCTTTGGATTTGCCCGCAAGCGCTTGGCATGAAGCTAACTCGTCAAGTGCACCGAGCCAATCGGGTAAGGCAGTTATTCGAGGATCGGCAGACAGCTTTTCAAGAACCTTGATTGCTTCGGCATAAGCATGTTTTTGATAGAACGCGTCAGCTTGCCGTGCCTGATCGTGCAGTATCTGTTCCGGCGTTTCCTGTGGTGATTGCGCCAGGAGGAAATGAGTGAAGCTAAAGATCGATAGCAAAAGAAAGCCAGATCTCATATGACCTTTCCTGGTCGGCACCTGTGCGGACCGAAATCATGGCAACTAGCGTCGCTAAGCCGCATTCAATCGAATAACCTTCGGGCCGATGAGCTTCGTTTATTCCAAAGCGCAATTGTCCGGCATTGATTATCGAATGTCAATAAGAAAATACTCTTTTTCGATAAACAAGTTATGTTTTTCGATAATCCGATATGATTGAGCACTGGTCAATCAGCGGCGAGTATTACCCAAGGTGAGGTGGCTCAAGCAGTGGAGTAAGGTGTTTTAACTCGTTTTATGACTTGGACCCGATAGCCCTCTCGATCGACAGCGTCAACCAGATGCTTTTACCTCTCGTCGTCGCGGCAAAGCCGCCAGGAATTGACCCGGTATCCAGGACAACGCAGACTTGCCGAAAACACACTCGACCAGGCTGAAAATGGCGGTGGTGGCGCCAATGCCGAGAGCGATGGTGAGGATGGCGGCGATAACGAAGCCGGGCGACTTTACCAGCATGCGTAAGGCGAGGCGCACGTCCTGGAGCAGAGTTTCTAGAAACGGAAGGCCTTGTTCGGCGTGGTAGTCTTCGCGGACTGCTTGCATGGAGCCGAACTTCAGCAGTGCCTGACGGTGCGGCAGACGCTCGCGGGAGGTTCGCACGGGCCTCGTTGACTCCCGGCTGGTGTGCGTCCTCGACTTCGAGCGCGCCCTCGGCTAACTCACCGAAACGGAGCAGACCGTCCTCGTGCTCAACTACCGCGAACCCCAGCGGCAGGACCACGCTGCGAAGGTGATGCAATGCTCGATGAGAAAAGGGAGCTACATCCTGCCCCGCGCCCGCAAGCGTCTGGCCGCCATCCTCGACTGCATGAACATACTGTGACCCCGCCAAAGCCAGCCAGCGCGCCTAGAACATCCACCATGCCGTGGCTTCCCAACGTGCGCCGACTGCGTACAGTGTCCACCCGCCGACGAAGCCAATGAAGACGGGAAGCGAGTTACTTCCGGGTTGTCGGTGATACGACCGGAACAGCGCCGAAGCCACGGAAAACGCTCGAGAAGCCGACTTCACGGAAGTAATCGGTGGTCGGGTAGCGCATTTATGATTTTCTGCTCGCCAACAAAGGAAGATTGGAATGGGAATCCTGCCGCACGAAAAAGTTCGCGGCGTCACAATACGACCTCAAGCCGTTCATTGCGCTTTTCACAATTCGTTCTTTTCTCAGATGGCCCGCAAGACCGCCACGGTAGCGTCATCTGTCTGGATACCTCCTGAAAAATCGTCCATCGCATCGAGGATAGACCGAACGACTTCGGATGCGGATTCTAATCGGAAGCGATCTGCAACCTGGAGCAGGCCCTCAACTCCCCACTCCTCGCCGGAACGGTTGGACGCCTCGGTGACTCCGTCGGTGTAGGCAATGACACGGTCGCCTGGCTGAAGCCGGACGACCCGTTCCTGCCAGGTTGTGCCAGGGAACAGACCCACTGGGGCTCCGCTCGGCTCAAGCCAATCGGCGGTGCCGTCCTGGTGAAGAACAACGGGGGAATTGTGGCCCGCATTCACGTACCGAAGCGTGCGTGCCTCACGGTCCAACACACCGCAGAACAGCGTGGCATAGCGGCCTTCGAGCGACGAGGTGCAGACCTGCAGGTTCACGATCCGGAGTAGTGCGGCCAGGTTGTCACCTGTGAATATGGACGCAGTGCGCATCGACGCCTGAACGTTGGCCATCAGCAGGGCGGCTGCAACGCCCTTTCCGGAGGCGTCGCCGATGAGCATGGCCAGTCGCCCATCCGAGAAGGCCGAAAAATCGTAGCAGTCGCCGCCCAGAGCTCGCATCTGGCGGCAACTCGCACTATAGTCAACCGTGCAATACTCCCCGGCCGAACCCCGCATGAATCGCTTTTGAACGGAACAGGCCTGTAGCCAGTCCTGGCTTACATCCACCACTAAATCATCGGTCGTCATAATCCAGCCTCTACTCGTATGTCGTTTCTGTGTGCACAATTTCGACATAAGGAGGTTTGATTATTTGTCTTAAGATTTTTTTTGCGGGGATGTCGAGAATGGCCGTTCCGGCTCCGACTATCGGATGAAAGCGCAATCCGAGCCTGGCAGGCCGGCCATTCAGTGGGTCGAGAATGGGCACTCGGATGCGGAATTCACAAGAAAGTCCAGGAGGACATGCCATGACGACCCTAACCCCTTATCTCTTGTTCGACGGAAACTGCAAACAAGCCATGGAATTCTACAAATCCTGTTTCGGCGGGGAGTTGACAGAGATTCGAGTGAAGGATTCTCCCGCAAAAGACTTCATGCCAGCGTTTCAGCACGAGAAGATCCTCAACACCCGGCTGAAGAGCGACAACGTCGATCTCTCGGCATCGGACTGGCTGCGGCTCGACCGCACGCCAGTGCCGGGCAATACCGTTTGCCTCTTTCTGAGCGGCGGTACCCTTCAGGAACTAACCGCTCTCTTCGCAAGTCTCGCGGAAGGCGGAGAGGTAACGGACCCGCTGACCGAAATGTTCTTCGGTACATATGGCGCCCTGAACGACAAATTCGGCCTCCGATGGATGTTTCATTCCAATCAGGGGCGATAGTCGAATGCACTTGAATCACGCAGAGAAACTAGCAAAGGAGAAAAGGTCATGAAATACATTCTTCTGATGTCCGGCACAAGAGCGGGTGTCTCCGGGTATCACGCATGGTCGCAAAGCGACCGGGATACGCATTTGCAGACCCTGAGGGACCTGATGAAAGACCTGTTAGAAACTGGAGAGTTCGTTGCCACCCAGCCACTGGTTGAACCGAAGGAAGCCAAAGTGGTGCGCGGTGAAAAGAACGGACTGCCGATCACGGACGGCATCTTCCCCGAGTCAAAGGAGTTCCTGCTGGGCTACTGGATTGTCGACGTGGCCACACCCGAGCGCGCGTACGCCATCGCGGGCCGGATTTCGGCAGCGCCCGGACCCGGAGGTATTCCGACCAATACGCCGATTGAGGTACGGCAGTTCCTGAATCCCGCGAACACTGCGCACTGAGTCGGCAACAAGCAGGAATTCAGGAACCAACTGCCTTATTGAGCCGAACCGGGGGCAAACTGCGAAAAAGGAGCCTAATGAAATGAAATATATTCTGATGCTGAGCGGAAAGAAGTCGGATTTCGAGGGATACGCCCGGTGGTCGAAAGACGACCTTCAGGCGAATGCTGTCTTCATGCGCGCGTTCAGCAAGGAGCTGAAAGACTCCGGCGTATTTGTAGCTTCGGAAGGCCTGGGATGGCCGAATGAGGCCAGGCTCGTCCGTGCCGGCAGCCACGGGGAGGCCATCACCGACGGAGTTTTTCCCGAATCCAAGGAGTTTCTTGCCGGATACTGGATCATCGACGTGGACAGTCCCGACCAAGCTTACGCGATTGCGGCACGGCTTTCTCAGGCCCCCGGAGCGGCAGCAACGGCGGGAAGCATGCCTGTCGAAGTCCGGCAGGTGCTGAGAGGCCACGGCGATTTGAACCTGTAGGGGCTTTACCTGGAGAACTCATGAGCGGTCAGACTCCGGAGATTCCAATCGAGCACCTGATGCGAGAACTGGCACCGCTGGTGCTCGGTGTGATCACCCGGCGCTTTCGCGACTTTGCCCTGGGAGAAGATGCGACACAGGAAGCGATGCTGGCGGCTTTCAGGCAATGGCCGCAGGAGGGCATTCCCGAGAATCCTCGCGCATGGCTGATCCGCGTGGCATCACGCCGATTGACGGACATGATTCGCAGCGATGTGGCGCGCCGCCACCGAGAAACCGCTATTACGGCAGAGGAAGAGCCGGCGATTGGGCCGGCGGAAGGAATCGAATCGGATATGGATCCCGAAGATACCCTTATCCTCCTGTTCATGTGCTGCCACCCGGCCCTGAGCAAGTCCTCGGCCATAGCGCTGACGCTGCGGGCCGTTGGCGGCCTTACCACAGCGGAGATTGCCAATGCATTTATGGTTCCGGAAGCAACCATGGCACAGCGGATCAGCCGCGCAAAACAGACCATCAAGGCCTCGAAAGTTCCCTTCCGCCTGCCGACACCACAGGAGCGGAAGGAACGGCATCCTGCTGTGCTCCACGTACTGTATCTGATCTTTAGCGAAGGTTACGCGAGCAGCGTCGGCGCGCGGTTACAGCGAGTGGATCTGGCGCAGGAGGCGATTCGGCTGACGCGGAGCGCCCGGGCTTTGCTGCCGGAAGACTCGGAAGTGGCAGGGCTGCTGGCGTTGATGCTGCTAACCGATGCGAGGCGGCCAGCGCGCAGCGGACCGAATGAGGAGCTGATCGCGCTGGATAAGCAGGACAGGAGCCTGTGGAACCGGGCCGAGATCACCGAGGGCACGGAGCTTCTGACGTTCGCTCTTTCACAGGGAGCCGTTGGCCTCTACCAGCTCCAGGCGGCGATTGCCGCCGTCCATGACGAGGCGCCGCGCCAGGAAGACACGGACTGGCCCCAGATTGTGGCGCTGTACGAGCTGCTTCAGCGCGTGGCGCCCAGTCCCGTGGTGACACTGAACCAGGCAATCGCCATCGCGATGGTGCACGGACCAGAGCGGGGGTTGGCTCATCTGCGGGCGCTTGACAGCGACGAACGATTCGCTGGGCATTACCGGCTGGACGCAGTGCGTGGGCATTTGTACGAGAAGCTAGGGGACCTGGCGAGAGCAGTCCAACACTATCGAAGCGCCGCGGCCCGAACAACCAGCCTTCCAGAACAGAACTATCTGATGACCCAGGCCGCAAGGCTCGAAGAGACTCGCACACAATTGAAGGATGGTCCACCTCAACTGGAATCGCGGCATTGAAGCTGTTCAACCTCAAGAACCGTGGATTGCACTTTTCAGTTCCTTGACTAAAGGATGGGAAGCGACTCGCTGAGATCGCGCTAGCTAACCCGCCGGGGGGTACGCTGAGGCGCAGCGGACAAAGTGTCGATTAGCATCGATTGCTCCCAATCTTCAGGATTACTCCCCGAAAACGCGCCAGGATCCTGGAATTTCGCTTTTGCCTGGATCGTCGCCAATCCGTGCTCTCTTCTGCGCCTGCAATAGACAACGACGATGATGGCGGCGATTACGACAAACCGCAACAGCGACTACCAGAGCGACGAGGATTTGTTGATCCATGGTCGCCTCGCTTCTGGGGTTGAGATGCCGCGTGGGAATCCGGAGTTGTGGATGGCTCCCGGGCTTGGTGGAACGACCAAAGCACTTGCGTGGATCGCACGATTTTTCCGGCAAAAGCCGGTTATCATTCAGACACACATTCTTTTTGGATTCCCAATCTCTATCATGCGGCGCTAGAATTCGGTCAGGTCGGCTCTGAAGCAGGAGGTTCCGGTTTAGACATGACCACGCCGAACAAATGGAAATCCTGGATCCAGAAGTTAGGCTACCTGGAGAAGCCGCGGGCTGAAAGGCGAGCCCCGTCAGGGTTTTCCGCGCGGCGGCGGAACAGTTCCGTTTCGATACCGGCCGCTGTGAGGGATATCAGCTCTACCGGACTTCATATCCTGACAGAAGAACGGTGGCCTCTGGGCGAGTTGATCACCTTGACGGTGCAGGTGGAACCGCTGGTGGTGGATCATTCGGAGCCTCAGATTGAGGTGCAGGCGCAGGTTGTGCGGCATGGTGAAGGTGGCATCGGATTAAGGTTTGTTCTGCCGGAGGGCGTTGATCCGAACCTGTGGGATGTTCTGTTGAGAAACGTAGTGGTTCTAGACCAACCGAAAGACATTTTGCATAATCTCAGGGTGCTGCGGACTGTCCTGTTCCTGTGCCGGCTTTGCCATGCCGGGGCCCATCCTTCCATAGAGTTATTTGGCGGAGCACTGGATCTTGCCAGGACCGAGAACGCCATGGAGATTGCATTCCGCGCGGAAAAACTACTGGCTGCGGGACCCGATGCTGAAAAGATGCGCGCTCATCCAGACCTGGTGCTAAGGATCCTTAAACATGGGTCATGGGCGGATAGTTTGACGAGGCAGCTTTGGGCAGGTCTGCTGGCCACATCCTGCACGGTGGATGGAAAAGACGAATCGAATAGCGAGTTTGCCGAATTGCTGGTGAATGTTACACGTTCGCAGTGCCGGATTCTTCTTGCGGGTTGCATGAAGGCGTTGGAGGCGGGGCCAGCGACTTCGGGTGCACCATCGCCTCGAATCATTGTTACGAACGAACAGATGATCCGGCTTACCGATATGTATGACCAGACGAGAAATGCGACGGATATTGCGTATCTTTTTACCGGGGGAATGATTGAAAAGAACTTTGACTTTACATCTTACGTGACCACGGAAATCATCGATATCACGCCTACCCCCCTGGGTCTGGAACTGTACAAACGCGGAAAAGGGGATTGCATCAATCCCGATTCGACATTGGACGTATGGAACGGCGCTGGAATGTCGCCGCAGATGCAGTTGCAGCTGACAGATGTGGGATTACAGCTGACAGCTGACGGGTTACAGGTTGGAGATGGCGAATTACAGATTGCTGATTTCAGGTTACCGAATGTAGATGACAGGTTGCAGATTACAGATTATGAGTTAACGCGAGGGAAGGGCGGGAATCGGCCTCGGCGAATTAGGAAGTCCAAGCATTCAGCGTGACAAAACGGTGATTCCCTTTATATTTCTCAATCAGTTGCCCTGCTGCAGCGACTGAGGGGCCGCGATTCGCGCCCAGGCCTCGATGGCCCCCATCGTGAAGGACGATATTTGCCGCCCAACCCTGACGCTCGAGGCCGTCGATGGTGCGGGCGATGCGTCCCGCGATGGCATCGGCAGATGGCGTTTCCCAGTCGGTGGTCATCGCATTCCATGTGACAGGAACCATCCCCAGACGGCGGGCCGTGCGTAGAACAAATGGGCGGCGCGCTCCGAATGGGGGCCGGAAGAATCGCACCTGCGCACCCAGGATCTGTTGCAGCGTATCGCTGGTGGTGGTCAGTTCTTCCGTCACTTGCCGCGCCGGCGTGAGCGCCAGATTCGGATGACTCCAGGAATGATTGCCGATGAGATGACCTGCGGCGGCCACCCGCCGGGCCAGGGCACGCTCAGCTTTGGCGAAGCTTCCGACCATAAAGAATGTAGCCTTGACGTTGTGCTTTGCGAGCAGATCAAGCAGTTGCGGAGTCCATGCAGGATTGGGGCCGTCGTCAAAGGTGAGCGCCAGTTCGCCGGGCTTGCGGGGGGCGGTGAGCGTTTTGCCAAAAAGCTGTGAATCCGGCCAGAGGGCGGCGTAGGCGCAGCCGCCCCATGCGAGGCCCGCGGCACCCAACGCGCCTAACCCTGCGTACATCCCGGTTTCCAAACCAGAAAGCATAGTCCTAATAGTTTGCTGCGCGGGACCGCAGGATCGCAAGCTCCAGCACAGATTCGGGCTAGTCCCTGCATCTAAACGGGCGTATACTCACAATTGTTCGGGTCGCATCCTGAGTAGACGGAGCGGCACTGGAGACAACATGAGCCTTACCAGCTTCCCCGGCGGCGCGAATTCCTCGCCGCAAACCACCCCAATCACAAAAGTCACGATGCCCGCGCTCTCTGAGATGAAGCGCCAGGGCAAACCCATCTCCGCGCTCACCGCGTACGACTACGCGAGCTCGCGCCTTGCCGATGAGGCGGGCATCGACTTTATCCTGGTGGGCGACTCGCTGGCGATGGTGGTGCTGGGCCACGAAAACACCCTGGCCGTCACTGTCGACGAGATGATTCATCATACGCGGGCGGTGCGGCGGGCGGTGCATCGCGCCCTTGTTGTGGCGGATATGCCCTTTGGCAGCTACAACACGGTGGGCGAGGGGCTGGCCAACGCTGTGCGGTTCGTGAAGGAAGCCGGGGCCGAGGCAGTGAAGATTGAAGGGCCGCGCGTGGAGCTGGTGCGGGCGTTGACCGACGCGGAAATCCCGGTGGTGGCGCATCTGGGCCTGACTCCGCAGAGCGTGCACCGGATGGGCGGATACCGGGTGCAGGCGCGGACTGCGGAGACGGTGCTGCAACTGAAGATCGACGCGCGTGCGCTGGTTGATGCGGGCGCGGGCGCGGTTGTGCTGGAGGGAATTCCGCGCGAGGCGGCTGCGCAGATTACTGCTGAACTGCCGGTGCCGACAATTGGAATTGGCGCGGGGCCGGACTGCGACGGGCAGATTCTGGTGTTTCACGATTTGCTGAACATGACGTTTGCGCCTCCGGCGAAGTTTGTGCGCCGGTATGCTGACGCCGGTACGCTGATCCGCTCGGCAATTGAGCATTACCGCGAAGACGTGGAGCATCGCGCATTCCCTTCGGACGAGGAGAGCTATCACCTATCCGATGCGGTGCGGCAGACGCTGGATGGGATGGAGCAGGCGGCAAGGCTGCGCAAGGCCTGATGGAGATTCTGCGCAGTGTAGCTGAACTTCGCGCGTGGTCGAGAGCGCAACGCGGTGCGGGACGAAGCGTGGGGCTGGTTCCTACGATGGGGGCGCTGCATGCGGGGCATGCGTCGCTGATTCGCGCTGCGGCGAGTGGGTGCGATGCGGTTGTGGTGAGCATCTTTGTGAACCCAACGCAATTTGGGCCGAATGAGGATTTCGGGCGGTATCCGCGGACATTTGAGGCGGATTGTTTATTGGCCGAAGCGGAGGGCGCGGACGTGGTCTTCGCTCCTTCGGTGGAGGAATTGTATCCGGGCGGGGCGGCTACGTTTGTTGAGGTCGAGGGACTGAGTTCGCGGCTGGACGGGGCGTCCCGGCCGGGGCATTTTCGCGGGGTTGCTACGGTGGTGGCCAAGTTGTTTATTGCGGCCGAGCCGGATCGCGCTTTTTTCGGACAGAAGGATGCGGCGCAAGTTGCGGTGCTGCGGCAGATGACTGGGGATTTGCTGCTGCCGGTGGAGATTGTGGTTTGCCCGATTGTGCGCGAGGGGGACGGGCTCGCGCTGAGCTCGCGGAATATCTACCTGGGCGCGGAGGAGCGGGCGCAGGCGCTGGTATTGAGCAGGGCGGTGCGGGAAGTCGAGGCGCTTGTTGGTTCCGGCGAACGGCGCGCGGACATGTTGCTGGATGCGGTTCGGGGGATTTTTTCCGAGGTGCCTGAGGTGCGGGTCGACTACATTGCGCTGGTGGATTGGGGTACGCTGCTGCCGGCGGAGGTTGCCGCTGCCGGGACGCTGTTCGCAGTTGCTGCGTGGGTTGGGGCTACGCGGCTTATCGATAACGCGATTCTCCGATAGATAGATTTCCCTCGGGAATCTACCCCGAGAATGGCTAGGATATAGAAGTGATGCGGGATATTCGCCTGGCCAAAATCGAATCCGACATTTGGGGCTTTGTTCGAGATTCCTATCCGCACATGGTCGTGCGTGCGGAATATTGGGATCAAGACCCATCCCGAATTGCGCTGTTCTTTATTGATGAGCGCTTCAGAGACTTGTATCGTCGCCAGAGGTACCACTATCTTGTCCACATGATTCCCAAAGAGTACTTCGACTCCACACTTGCGGATGCGGGGTGGTTCGAACTTACACCCGACGAGAGTCCAGACAGCGTCGACGACCCTGATGAAGAGTTCATAGCCTCGATAACGCCAGACGTTATCGGCTCACTGCAAGAGTGTCAATTTTTCGCTGCACTCGACGAGGTGTTTCTTCCCAAAGGCAGCACGGTAAAAGCAACAAACATGTTCGGGGGACTTCCGGCACGCGAAGCGCGCACTAAAGCTCTGCGGCTTTGAGGAGTCGGACTGGTCTGATGTGTTCCACGTGCTAATGGGACAAGGAGCATTCTGTGACTGCGAGATTCTCTTTAACGCTGCGGTTGAAAGTCGGATGAGATCCCAGTATTGGAAACAAAGATCGCACAAGACCCGCAACGAGAAGGCGGAAAGATGACTTCGGTGCAAGCTACATTGAATGCCGGGAATTTCCCCGACATCTCGTGCTCTATTACCGCATCTGTGTGTGGAGTTTACTGTGGAGTGGAGTCAACATATGGAAACTGTCCAGATTGTCCTTGATAAGAAGCTGCTGCAGGCGACGGACAAGGCCGCGCGCCGAACCAAACGGAACCGCTCCGCGCTTGTGCGCGATGCGCTGAGGGAACATTTGCGGAAATTAGAGGTGCGCGCTTTGGAAGAGCGCGATCTGGAAGGTTATTTGCGGCAGCCGCAGTCGGGCGATGAGACCGGGGTATGGGCAGCAGAGGCGGCATGTCCGGCAGAATAGTTCGCGGCGATGTTCGCCTGTACAACTTTGCGCCGCCCGATAAGAGCAGGCCGGTGGTGGTTCTGACTCGCGATAGCGCCATTGCATACCTCTCGACTGTGACTGTGGCGCCGATAACGTCGGCGATTCGCGGTGTACCATCCGAGGTGGCTTTGAGTGAAGAAGATGGCATGAAATCGTCCTGCGCGGTGAACCTGCCCAATGCGGTTACTGTTTCCCAGGCACGGCTTGGCAAGCGCGTGGCTCAATTGAGTTCAGGGCGAATGAACGAGATATGCGCCGCTTTGCGCTTCTCTCTGGGCTGCGACCTCAGTCATCCGTAGCGAAACGGAACATGGCCTGGACGCGAACGAAGCTGCGCAACATATGCGGTATTGCATGATCTGACCCGGTCGCTGCAAGCTGGTTATCATGCCGGAACTGCCAGACATCTCGGCTTACATTACTGCCTTGGAGCCACGCGTCCTCGGGCAGCCGCTGGAGCGCGTGCGGCTGGCTTCGGTATTTCTGCTGCGCACTGTTGATCCGCCGCTGGCGTCCGTGGAAGGACGAACTGTCATTGGACTACGGCGCATTGGCAAGCGAATCGGAATTGGCGTCGAGGGGGACCTCTGGCTGGTGCTGCACCTGATGATTGCGGGGCGGTTGCACTGGCGTCCGGCGGGCGCGAAGCTCTCTGGACGGCAGCATCTTGCGGGGTTCGACTTTCCGCATGGAACCCTGGTGCTGACGGAGGCCGGAAGCAAGCGGCGGGCTTCGCTTTATGTGGTGCGCGGGGAAGAGGCGCTGCGGGATATCGATCCGGGTGGGGTTGAGATTTTTGCAGCGGATCTGGATGGGTTTCGCGCAGCACTCAGCGCTGAGAATCGCACGCTAAAAAGGGCGCTTACCGATCCGCGGCTGATCAGCGGCGTGGGGAATGCTTACTCGGACGAGATTCTGCATGCCGCGCAGCTGTCGCCGATTACGCAAACACATAAGCTGAAACCGGAAGAATGGGAGCGGCTGTTCGAGGCTACGCGGGCGACGCTGAGGCTGTGGGTTGAACGGCTGGGCGATGAAGCGGGGAAGAAGTTTCCTGAAGGGGTGACCGCTTTCCGGCCGGAGTTTGCCGTGCATGGGAAGTTCGACCAGCCGTGTCCGCGATGTGGCGAGAAGGTGCAGCGCATTCGCTACGCCGATAACGAAACCAACTACTGCGCAAGTTGCCAGACGGGCGGAAAGGTGCTGGCGGATCGCAGCCTTTCGCGGCTGCTGGGTTCCGACTGGCCCCGGACCCTGGAGGAGCTGGAAGCGCTGAAACGCCGCTGAACATGCGGCGCAGGGATTCAACACATTTCTGCTTGACACTGGCTTTCATCTGCCCCAAAGTCAACTGCACGACTCCTTGCGCACCGGCCGGTGTTTTCTGACATTTTCCGCAGTGACTCGGAGTCTGACTTTTGCCCATTGAGGAGGCTCGACTGTGCACCATCTTCATTTCAACCACTTCGCCATCCTGGTTTGCGCGCTGCTGCAGTGGTTTCTTGGCGCGATCTGGTACTCGCCGGTGCTCTTTGCCAAACCGTGGGCGGCCATGGTGGGTGTTACGCGAGGGGGAGCGAAGAAGAACGCGATGATCGCGGGCATGATCACGTCGTTTGTCGGGAGCCTGGTACTTTCATTTGTGCTGGCGCACCTGGTGCTATGGTCGGGAGCAACGACGCCGGCTTGGGGCGCGCTGATTGGCTTTATCGCTTGGGCGGGATTCATGGCTGCGCCGCTTTCGGCGAGCTACATCTATGAAGGCCGCCCGTTCAAGCTGTTTGCTATCAACCTTGGGTATTGGCTGGTAGGGCTTGTGGCCAGCGGGATTCTGCTGGCGGTTTGGCACTAGAGCGAAACCAGAGCAAGTATGCCCTTGCAGAAGGTGCGCGAGGTGGCTTTTTCTTAAGGAAAAAGCCACTTGGCGGGGTGCTTCCGAGGTTATACAGCTACTCTGGTTCCGCTGAGACTGCCTGGGTCGCCGTTACAATCGACCTATGAGCAAAACCGTCATCGCAACCGGAAAAGCCCCCGCCGCTATCGGGCCCTACTCGCAGGGCATACGGGTGGGCAATCTTATCTTCACTGCCGGGCAGATCGCGCTGGACCCGGAGACGCAGCAGGTGGTGGCGCCTGGTATTACGGAACAGACCGAGCGCGTTCTCGAAAACCTGAAGGCCATTTTGGAGGCTGCCGGATCGAGCCTGGCGTGGACAGTCAAGGCCACGGTCTTTCTGAAGGATTTCAATGATTTTGCGGCAATGAACGCTGTGTATGCCGCGTACCTGGCTGCGGAGGGCATGACGCCGCCGGCACGCTCGACGGTTGAGGTTTCGCGACTGCCGAAGGATGTGCTGGTGGAGATCGAGCTGATCGCGGAGGTCTAGGCATCCTGCCGTTACCTTGGCGAGGCTCGCGCATCAAATGAGGGGCTGAAGTACCTATGAGGGCTGCGGGAGAGGTTATTGATGAGCGAAACGACTGAAAAGATTGAGCGGACGGCTGCGGAGTGGCGTGCCCAGCTGACGCCGGAGCAATATCACGTGCTGCGCGAGAAAGGAACCGAACGACCCTACACCGGGGCGCTGACGCAGAACCACGAAACGGGGAATTACCATTGCGCGGGGTGCGGAGCGCTGCTGTTCCTGAGCGGAGCGAAGTTCGATTCGGGCTGCGGCTGGCCGAGCTTCGTGATTCCCGCGGAATCGAAGGCGGTGGTGGAGCATGAGGATCGCAGCTTTGGCATGCGGCGCATTGAAGTGACCTGCGCCCGCTGCGGGGGGCACCTGGGCCACGTCTTCCCGGACGGACCTAAACCGACCGGGCTGCGCTATTGCATCAACTCCGCTTCGCTGACTTTTACGCGCGAGGGAGAATAAGCCTGCGGACGGGGCCGGAGCGGAATACGCAAACACACGGCGACGCCGCTGGGAAGCGGCGTCGTGGGCGTTCCAATTAGGTTGTGGGAGGGCTTGCGGAGGCCTATGCCTTGGCGACGGAGTGGGTTGCCTTGGCGATTTTGCCGCTCTTGATGCAGCTGGTGCAGACCCTGATCCGCTTGGAGGCACCGTTGACGAGCGCCTTGACCGCCTGCAAATTCACGCTCCAGCGGCGGCGGGTCACGTTGTGCGCGTGAGAGATGTTATTGCCGAACTGCGGGCCTTTCCCGCAAATATCGCATACCTGTGCCATGACTTAGCTCCAAATCCTTTACATTGAATGGTGCGGCATTTCCGCAGCCGCTGGCGTGGCGCAAAACTCTGCCTGCTTGCCGAACTTCCAGTATACCTCGGATTCGCTTCCGTTCCAACTCCGCCCCTCAAAACCACCTGAGCCAATCTCCCGCGAGCGTCTGTCGCACCGCAGGTGCCGCTTACCTATTCTGGCGGCCCCACGGAGACCACAAAGTACGATGCAGGCTCCGTCGCGCTTGCGTTTGTAATGTAGTGGTCGTCTCCGGCAATGCAAAGCCCCATGTCGCCGGCCTTCAGGGTGCACGTTGAGCCGGCGGTCATCAGCGTAGCCGTGCCCTCCCGCATCAGCCACATTTCCGTGTGCTTGTGGTGCTCAATCTTCTCCGGCGGCGCGCCCGGCGCAAGGAACGTCACGTGCGCCTCCAGTCGAATATTGTCGGGCAGCATCCCTGTCAAAAACGAATGCGAGACCCGCGGCGTCCCTGGGTGGGAAGCCGCGCCCCACACATACTGGCCCGACTTCAGCGACGAAAGCGAGTGGGGTGTCACAGCAGTTTGAGGGCTGGGCGCCTGGACTTCCACGGCGTCCGCGATGCCGGGCGCGGCCAGAAGCACGGGAACCAGCGCTGCAAATTCACGACGATTCATGGGATCTCCTCTACGCGGCCATCCTACCGATTCCCGCCAATTCCTTGCAAGAGAGCGGCCTCGAACGAAAAGCGGTCGGGCTAACGCGGAGGAGGAGCGCTGGATGGGGATGTTGGGAGCCATCAATAGTTGGTGGCGAAATGAGCCTTGGGGATTCCATAGGCTTGAGTTAGAGGATAGGATTGGGGTGCGCCAAGCCTTTGCCAGGAGAGGAAGCGATGGTGGAAACGGGAGCGGAGAACGGATCGGCATATACGAAGCTGTGGCCGGATGCACGGTCTGCGCTGGATGGCATTGTGCGTGATGGGATGTTACTGGCGATTGGCGGGTTTGGACTCTGCGGTATCCCTGAAGCGTTGATAACTGCGTTGCGCGCGACAGGCGTTCGTAATTTGACCATTGCCAGTAACAATGCGGGCGTGGATGGCTGGGGCATTGGGCTGCTACTTGAGAGCCGTCAAGTGAAGAAGATGATATCGAGTTATGTGGGCGAGAACAACGAGTTTGAGCGGCAGTATCTTGAAGGGGAATTGGAAGTGGAGTTTTGCCCGCAAGGCACGCTGGCCGAACGCATGCGCGCAGGGGGCGCGGGGATTCCGGGCTTCTATACGCGAACGGGGATTGGGACGCTGGTGGCTGAGGGAAAGGAACACAAGGAATTTGACGGGGTGAGTTATATTCTTGAGCGAGGCATTCAGGCGGATGTGGCGTTGGTGAAGGCGTGGAAGGCCGATCGACTCGGGAATCTTATCTATCGGCGAACCGCGAGGAACTTCAATCCCAACGCGGCAACATGCGGGAAGATTACTGTGGCCGAGGCAGAGATTATCGTGGAACCGGGCGAACTTGACCCGGATGAGATTCACACGCCGGGTATCTTCGTTCATAGGTTGGTGCACAATCCCAACCCTGAAAAGCGAATTGAAAAAGTAACTACCCGAGAGGCGTAAACCAGTGGCGTGGACTCGTGAACAAATGGCTGCGCGTGCGGCCCGGGAATTGAAGAACGGTTTCTATGTGAACCTGGGAATTGGTATCCCTACGCTAGTTGCAAATCACATTCCAGCGGGGATCACGGTTACGTTGCAGTCGGAGAACGGACTGCTAGGAATGGGTCCGTTCCCGCTTGCAGATGCGGTAGACGCCGATCTGATCAATGCGGGAAAGCAGACGGTGACGTTCATTCCGGGGGCAGCTACTTTCTCCAGCGCGGACTCGTTCGCGATGATCCGTGGCGGCCACATCGATTTGGCGATTCTGGGGGCGATGCAGGTTTCTGAGCGGGGCGACCTGGCTAACTGGATGATTCCCGGCAAACGAGTGAAGGGTATGGGCGGGGCAATGGACCTGGTGTCGGGTGTACAGCGCGTGATTGTGATTATGGAGCATGTGGCACAGGATGGAAGTCCGAAGCTGCTGCGTGCATGCACGCTTCCACTTACAGGAACTCGCGTGGTTCAAAGGGTTATAACCGATTTGTGCGTGATGGATGTTACACCGGCTGGGTTTGAAGTGGTTGAGTTGGGGGAGGGTGTAACTCGCGATCTTGTGGCGCGGCGAACTGGGGCTGCCGTGCGATTCCATCATGCGGTTGTGTAGCTGTAACAGACTCTACTTTGACCAGACAGGCTTTCTCTTCTCGAGGAACGCCGCAATCCCCTCTTCGAAATCGGCTGTCTTCCGGGCTTTTGCGTTTGCATCGAGGGCTTGGGTTATTGTCGCATCAAGCCAGGTTTTGTTCTGCGCTGCAAGCAAACACTTGGTGGCGGCCAGCGATTGCGGACTGTTTGCCGCGAGGGCTTGCGCCAGTGTCTGGACGCGTTGGTCGAGTGCATCTGCGTCGATTACTTCATTGACCAGTCCTAGACGGTGTGCCTCGTTTGCGTCGAAGAGGCGGCCGGTGAGGAGCAGATCGCGGCTCCGCTTGTCCCCAATTTGCAAAGCGAGAAATGCAGACACAATGGCGGGCACAAAACCGATGCGCGCTTCTGTATAGCCAAACTTTGCGGACGGGACTGCGAGAGTGAAATCGCAGATGGTGGCGATGCCCGTTCCACCCGCAACTGCCGCGCCATGCACTGCTGCGATGGTGGGCCTGGGTAGCTCATACAAGGTTCGAAACATCGTTGCGATGCGTTGCGCATCGGCGCGATGGTCGGCTGCGGTTTTGTCGTTCATGGTTTGCAATGCCGACAGATCGAGACCGGAACAAAATGCATCGCCTGCACCGCGAAAGATGACGACTCGGCAGGAGCTAACGGCCGACTCATCCATGGCGGAAATCAATTCCGATTGCATTTCGGGAGTCATGGCGTTGCGGCGCTCGGGGCGATTCAATGTAATGGTTCGGATATCCGCGTCGTCTGTTACCAGAATCGTTCTATAACTCAAGCCGGTCCTCCAGGACTTCAAATAACTTTCGAATGCCAATCAGCTCGACGCGGTGCCGAAATCTGTTGCAATTGCGGCGCTGGCAGATCGCAATTCATCGAGCGGCTCAAAGCGCGAGACATCCGCTCCGAGATTGTTCAGCTCCGCAATCAACGTCTCTGTAGCGATGTTTCCGACCAGAGCATCCTGCGCAAAGGGACAACCTCCCAGGCCGCCGATGGCTGAATCGAATCGCCTGCAACCGGCGCGATAAGCGGCGCGTATTTTCAGCGCCGCGTCTTGCGGCCTTGAATGCAGGTGCACGCCGATCTCGGCGCCTTCGCTCGCTTCGAGAGCACGAGTTACCGTTTCTTCAATCTGCGCAGGCATTGCGAGGCCTACAGTGTCGGCGAGCGAAATCTGCCAGATGCCAATATGTGTTAGCTTCCTGCATGCTTGGACAACCGCTTCGATACTGCATGGATCGCCATAGGGATTGCCAAACGTCATGGAAATGTAGGCAACCACATTCCTTCCTTCGTCTTCCGCGAGAGCGGCGATCGATCCTAATACGCGCAGCGCTTCTTCCTGCGTTTGCTTCTGATTCCTGCGCAGAAACTCGGGCGAGATGGAGTACGGGAATCCCAAGGTCTGTACGACGCCAGCTTCGATTGCGCGCTCTGCGCCTTTTTCGTTTACGACGATTCCGATGATTTCCAGGTTTTCCGGGACGTCCAGAAGTTCGAGGACCTGCTCGGAGTCTGCCATCTGCGGAACTGCTGCAGGTGAGACGAAACTTACCGCATCGATAGTTGTGAAGCCAGCCGCGATGAGCTTTTGTAGATAGCAGGCCTTTTGCGGTGCAGGAATGATCGCAGGCAATCCCTGCCATGCATCTCTTGGACACTCCACGATCTTGACTGACTCATTCATATGGCGTTCCAAAACGTTTGTGACATTGGCAGTTACTTACCCGCGTGACGGATAAACCTTGAGAATCTCCCTGGCGATAACCATGCGTTGAATCTCGCTTGTTCCTTCGCCGATGGTGCATAACTTTACATCGCGATAATACTTCTCGGCCGGATAGTCCTTGATGAAGCCATATCCGCCGAATAGCTGCACGGCCTCGTTGCAGATGCTCACTGCGACTTCGCTGGCGAAGAGTTTTGCCATGGATGATTCGCGAGTTACTTTGCGCCCGGCATCCTTGAGAACCGCGGCGCGCTGGGTGAGGAGCCGCGCGGCATCGAGTTCGGTGGCCATGTCCGCGAGTTTCCATTGAATGCCTTGAAACTCCGCGATGGCTTTGCCGAACTGGCGACGTTCTTTGACATACTTCAATGTGGCATCGAGCGCACCGCGCCCGATGCCGAGCGCCAATGCGGCGATGGAGATGCGGCCACCATCGAGAACACGCATGGCATCGATGAAGCCTTCGCCTTCCGCACCGAGCAGGTTTTCCGCAGGGATTTCGCAATCCTCAAGAATCAGCTCGCTGGTATCGCTTGCCCGGAGGCCGAGCTTGTTTTCTTTCTTGCCAGGCCTGAATCCGGGCGTTCCCTTCTCTACCAGGAATGCCGAAAGGCCGTGCGTACCTTTGGTCTTGTCCGTCACTGCAATGACGACTGCAACGTCGGCGTGGCTGCCGTTGGTGATGAAGGTCTTGTTGCCGTTGAGCACATAGCGGTCCCCCTTTTTCACGGCGGTGGTGCGAGCAGCGCTGGCGTCGGAGCCGGATCCTGGCTCGGTGAGTGCCCATGCAGCCAGCCATTCGCCGCTCGCGAGCAGTGGCACGTACTTCTTCCTCTGCGCCTCGTTACCAGCCAGGAAGATATGATTTGTCCCGAGCGAGTTATGGGCGGCCACGGTGATACCAACCGACCCATCAACAGCGGATAACTCTTCGATGGCGAGCACGTAGTCCACGTATCCGAGGCCGGCGCCGCCGTACTCCGGCGGGAAGATGACGCCGAGCAAACCCATTCCGCCGAGCTTCCGGATAACTGCTGTGGGAAGGTCGCAAGTTTCATCCCATGCCATTACATTCGGGGCAATCTCTACCGCAGCGAATTCGCGAATCTCCCGGCGGAGATGCTCCTGATCTTCCGTCAATACGAACGGATATAAGCTCGTCTCGGACTCCAGTTCAAGTTTCATCAGGGGCTCCTTTGCGCTGTGCTGCCATGCCGGGGATGTTCACAAAAAAGATTGTCGTCGTGAGATTTACGGAGATCACGTTTGAAGGACGCCGGAATTGAATCGGGGCACATCGGGATTCAAGGCGCAGGCTTCCAGCGAGGTGACCAGGACATCACGGGTATTGGCGGGATCAATGATTGCGTCGATCCAAAGGCGGGCTGCGCCATAACGGGGATCCGCTTGTGCATCGTAGGTGTTCTTGATCTCGTCGTAGAGGGCTTTCTTCTCTGCTCCGGACAACGTCTTGCCGCCGCGTTCCATCTGTTTGGCGCGAACTTCGGCGAGGGTTCCGGCCGCGGATGCACCGCTCATGACGGCATAACGCGCGGTGGGCCACGCAAAGAGGAAGCGCGGGTCGTACGCTTTGCCGCACATGGCGTAATGTCCTGCGCCAAAGCTCCCGCCGATGATGACGCTGATTTTGGGAACGACACTGGTGCTGACAGCGGAGACCATTTTGGCTCCGGCACGGATGATGCCCGACCATTCCGCATCCTTGCCGACCATGAATCCATTGACGTCGTGAAGGAAGATCAGGGGTACCAGGTTCTGGTTGCAATCCATGATGAAGCGGGCGGCCTTTTGTGCGCTCTCGGTGTAGATGACCCCGCCGACTTCGATGCGGTTCATGCCTGCTGAGGGGCCCATGGCGACGGTTTGGTTCTGGTTGGTTTTTTGATTGGCTACGATGCCTACAGCATGGCCGCCGATACGCGCATATCCGCAAAGCAGGGTGCGGCCAAAGTCGGCTTTGTACTCATCGAACTCACTGCGGTCGACGATGCGGGCAATGACTTCGTGCATGTCGTAGACATTGCTTGCTCCGGGGGCGGGATTCAAGAGGCTGTATAAGTCGTCGGCGGCGAATGCGGGCGCATCCATTGTTTCATCGAAGGCGATGGAGTTATATACATTGCGTTCCGTTTGCGGGGTGCGGGATTCAGAGTTATGCCTGTCGCCCATCTTATCGACGAGGGAGCGGAGGCGGGCGATGCAGAGATGGTCGTTCGGCTCTTTGAAGTCGACGGTTCCCGATATCTCGGCATGCATTGTTGCGCCGCCTAACTCCTCGGGGTCTGTCTTTTGACCAATGGCTGCCTGCACAAGCGACGGTCCGGCAAGAAATAGGCCGGAGCCCTCTGTCATGAGGACCGTATCTGTCATGACCGGAAGATAGGCGCCTCCAGCGACGCACATGCCCATGATGGCCGTGATTTGCGGAATACCGAGCGAACTCATGACGGCGTTGTTGCGGAAGACTCGGCCGAAGTCGTCGGTATCGGGAAAGACGTCTTCCTGAAGGGGCAGGAAGACTCCGGAAGAGTCGACGAGATAGAGGGTGGGGATGCGATTTTCGAGGGCGATGGTCTGCGCGCGGAGCACCTTCTTGGCCGTCATGGGGAAGAACGCGCCGGCCTTCACGGTGGCGTCGTTAGCGATGATCATGCACAGACGCCCACAGACGCGACCGAGTCCGGTGACTACGCCAGCGCCGGGAGCGCCCCCATATTCGCTGTACATTCCGTACGCGGCCCAGAGGCCTAACTCCAATAACTCAGTACCTTCGTCGAGGAGCAGGCTGAGACGTTCTCTTACAGTGAGTCGGCCCTTGGCGCGCTGGGCTTCCGCGGCTTTGGGGCCACCGCCGAGACGGATGGAATCCTCCTCTGTGCGCAGCACCGCCATCAATTCCCTGAGCGCTGTTTGGTTCGTAACGGCACGCGGAGACTGCGAGTCGAGCTTTGATCGAAGTCTGTTGTCGAACTTAAGATCGTTCCCCATCACACCGTCCATGAAGATTGGCCATGAAAACTGCCAGACTATAGCATGTCTTTTACTATTGACGCATTTTGCGGATACGCGATGGCCAATTTTGTATTGCCGGGCGACCGAGGGGCATAGACCTGCGTACCCTGTTGGATTCATGTCGGGCACGGAAAGAGGCCTGCGGGCGCGTTGCGTGGCTATTCCTGCGGCAAACAGCCGGCGCGCATTTGCGGGTCAATCGTCGAGGCGAGAGCCTTGGTTGACGCGGGCCTCCAGCGTTTGCATGGCTTCGTAGATCTGGTCGAAGCTCTGAATGGCGAAGAGCAGGTGGTGCATTTGGTCGACTTTGACGGGTGTGCGCAATACTTCGTCGAGGGTGAATGGGCGCACAGCGCAGCCGTTATGCAGCACGTTAGAACATTCGCCGTTGGAGCTGATCAACCCGCTGCCATAGACCTTGACCTGGTTGTCCTGATAGATGAGGCCGAACTCGACGGTGTACCAGAAGACGCGGCCGATGCGCTCGAGGATGGCCTCATCCTGAATGCGCAAACAGACCTGGCCGTAGTGGGCGAGGAAGTCCGCGAAAACCGGATGGGCGTGCATGGGGACGTGGCCGAAGACGTCGTGGAAGATGTCCGGCTCGGGTGTGTATTCAAGCGAGTCGCGGCTGCGGAGCCAGGTGGTGGTGGGAAATCGGCGCGCGGCGAGCATTTCAAAGAAGGCGGCCGCGGGCATGAAACCGCTGACGGGCGTGGTGTTCCAGCCGGTGCGGCGCTCGAGCCGGGCTGAGACGGCGGCCAGGTTCGGGAGGCGGTCATAGGGCAGGCAGAGAGTGTCGAAGCCGTCGAGATATTCCTGAGCGGCGTGGCGTTCCAGTTGACTCATGCGGCGGCGCACAAGCTCGGCCCAGATGCCGTGCTGCTCGGGGGTGTAAGCGGCGTAATCCTGCTGGGTGAGGAACGACGCGGCCTTGGGCAATGACACGGTGGTGGCCATTAGAGGTTGCCTCGGAGCGCCTGCTCACGCTCGATTGCTTCAAACAGCGCTTTGAAGTTGCCCTTGCCAAAACTGCGGCTGCCCTTACGCTGGATGATCTCGTAGAACAAGGTGGGGCGGTCTTCGACGGGGCGGGTGAAGATTTGCAGCATGTAGCCTTCGTCGTCGCGATCGACAAGGATACCGAGACGCTCGAGATCTTCGATGGGTTCGTCGATCCGGCCGACGCGGGCGGCTAACTCGGTGTAATAGGTGTGAGGGACGGTGAGGAACTCGACGCCCTGGGCCTGCATGCTTGAAACGGTGGAAAGAATATCGTCGGTGGCAAGGGCGATGTGCTGGACACCGGGGCCCTGGTAGAAGTCGAGATACTCCTCGATTTGCGATTTCCGACGACCCTCGGCCGGCTCGTTGATGGGGAATTTTACATAGCCATTGCCGTTGGACATGACCTTGGACATGAGCGCGGAGTACTCGGTGGAGATGTCCTTGTCGTCAAAGTGCTGATAGAGCTGAAAGCCCATGACATGGGAGTAGAAGCTGACCCACTCATCCATGGCGTGCCAGCCCACGTTGCCCACCATGTGGTCGATATGCTTGAGAGCGGTTGGACGGGCTACGGTGTCGGTAGCGTGGGTGCGGAAGCCGGGGAAGAACGGACCGTTGTAATGGTGGCGCTCGACAAAGGTGTGGATTGTGTCTCCGTAGGCGGCGATGGAGGAGGTGGTGATGCGGCCATACTCGTCGCCGGTCTCCGTTGGGGCTGCGACGGAGCGGGCACCGCGGGAAGTGGTCTCGTACCAGGCCTGGCGTGCGTCTTCGACTTCGAGAGCAATTACGCGGACGCCATCGCCGTGCTTTGCAACGTGGTCGGCAATGGGGCTGCCGGGACGCAAGGAGGTGGTGAGCACAAAGCGGACCTTGCCTTGCTGGACGACGTAGGACGCGCGATCGCGCTGGCCGGTCTCAGGACCGGCGTAGGCAACGAGGCTCATGCCGAATGCGGTTCGGTAGTAGTAGGCCGCCTGACGGGCATTGCCTACGTAAAACTCGACGTGGTCTGTGCCCTTGAGGGGCAGAAAATCCTGTCCGGTTTGGACCGTGCTTGGGGCAAAAGATGCCATGGGACCTCCGGTTAGGTTGTGAACGGAAGGAATTTCGGGGTGATTCCGATCACAACTGCACAAGAGGATAGGCTTCCGAAGAGATGATTTTGAATAGCGAATAGACGGAAGTTCTGGTTGAGGGCTTATCTTTCAGACGCTCTGAGGTGACTTTGACTTAACGATTGAAGGTGGGGTTAGAGCGCAGGCAATACCAGGCCGCGGCATTCGCCGAGGCAGATATCGGGGAAGCCTTCGCGGCGGCAAAAGCCGCGCAGAATGACCTCGTCGCCGTCCTGGAGGGCGCTGCGGGTTTCGCCGTTGGGTAGCGCAATGGGCTGCTTTCCGCCGGCGGAAAGTTCGAGCAGGCAACCGGCGGATTCGTCGGCAGGGCCGGAGACGGTGCCGGTGGCGAGGAGGTCGCCGGGGAGCAGATTGCATCCGTTGCTGGTGTGGTGGGCGATGAGCTGCGCGGGAGTCCAGTAAAGGTGGCGCAGATTGGCTTGACTGAGGCGGTGCGGGGGATGGGAGTTATGGCGCATGGAAGGGGTGAGAAGCCAGACTTCGACGGTGAGGTCGATGGCGCCGGCGGACTGATCTGTCGGGTCACTCAAGTATGGCAGAGGCGATGGATCGGTGGAAGGGCGCGGCGCTGCCGGGACGCGAAACGGCGCCAGCGCGGCCAAGGGGACGACCCACGGGGAAACGCTGGTGGCGAAGCTCTTGGCAAGGAACGGACCCAAGGGTTGATTTTCCCAAACCTGGATATCGCGAGCGGACCAGTCATTGAGCAGCGAGAGGCCGAAGATATGTTCCGCGGCGTGGCTGATAGGGACGGGTTCGCCGAGCGGGTTGGCGGTTGAGACGTAGATGCCAATTTCGATTTCGTAGTCGAGGAAAGCGGTGGGGCCGAAGTTGGGGAGGGCGTCTGCTTCAGATGGGCGCATTTGACCCTGCGGGCGGCGGATGGGAGTGCCGGATACAACAATTGATGAGGCGCGGCCGTGGTAGCCGATGGGGACATGCTTGTAGTTGGGAAGGAGCGGATTCTCGGGCCGAAAGAGCTTGCCGACGCGCGTGGCGTGATGGATGGAGGCGTAAAAGTCAGTGTAGTTGGCGGGCTTTACGGGCTTGAGCAGGGTTGCTTCATTACAAGGGGCCAGCGCAGCGCCGACTGCTTGGCGCGTAGGCTCGTCAGCGGCTACGTCGAGAAGAGCCATCAGGCGGGTCCGCAATGCGGCGTGCGCGGGCGGTTCGCAGGCCATGAGGGCATTGAGGGTGTTGGCTTCGCAGGCGGCGAGGATTGGGGCAGGCAAGCTTTCGAGAAGGCCTGCGCCGTGGCATTTGTGGAGGTCGAGGATGAATGCGCCGATGCCGACGGCAACGCGGCCACGTCCATGAGGCCCGGCGACAATGCAGTACGGAAGACTCTGGAGGGGAAACCCGCAGCCAGATTCGTTGGCCGACTCAACCCAACTGGTGCGGTTCCATTCGGACCTTGAGAACGCTTCGATCAAGAACGTGCTCCCGCTTCGACTAGCCCGCGCTCGGGAAGTTTTTCTTCAGGCTCTGCCAACACTCATAGTACTCATGCTGCAGAATCTTTTCCTCGAGCGCAAAGCGGGTGGGCCGGACGGGGAAGCGCGTTTCAAACATGAAGGCCAGTGTGCCATCGATATAGTGGGGCTTTAGGTCGGCGGCGCTAGCACGCTCAAAGGTCTCGGCGTCTGGACCATGGCCTGACATGCAGTTGTGCAGGCTGGCGCCGCCGGGAAGGAAGCCCTCCGCCTTAGCGTCGTATTGGCCGAGAATGAGTCCCATGAACTCGTTCATCATGTTGCGGTGAAACCACGGCGGGCGGAATGTGTGCTCGGCTACCATCCAACGGGGCGGGAAGATGACGAAGTCCACGTTTGCTGTACCGGGAAGGCCGGAGGGCGCGGTGAGCACGGTAAAGATGGACGGATCCGGGTGATCGAAGCTGACCGTGTTGATGCAGTTGAAGCGGGTCATGTCGTACTTGTAGGGCGCGTAATTGCCGTGCCATGCGACGACGTCGAGCGGCGAATGGTCGATGTCGGCTCGCCACAAGCGGCCCAGGAACTTGGCAATGACCTCAAACGCGCCTTCGCGATCTTCATAGGCAGCGACGGGAGTAAGAAAGTCGCGCGAATTGGCAAGGCCGTTTGCGCCGATGGGACCGAGGTCGGGCAGGCGGAAGCTCTGGCCATAGTTCTCGCAGATATATCCGCGGGCGGTGCTGTCGGGCAGTTCGGCGCGGAATTTGATGCCGCGTGGAATGACTGCTAGTTCGGCGGGCGCAACTTCAAGGACGCCGAGTTCGGTGCGCAGGAGCAGGCGGCCCTGTTGGGGGAGGATCAGCATCTCGCCATCGGCGTTGTAGAAGAAACGGTCGTGCATGGAGGTGTTGGCCACGTAGAGGTGAACGCCTACGCCGTCCTGCATCGCGGGGTCGCCGCTACCGCCGAGGGTGACGATTCCGTCAACGAGGTCAGTCTTCTCCGTTGGGATGGGGAGAGGATTCCAGCGCATCTGGTTGGGCGGCGTGGGCAGCTCGTTGAATGGACCGCTGCGCAGGAGCGGGCTGCCAGAGTACTCGCGATATGGCTCATGCATGACCGACGGGCGAATGCGGTAGCTCCATGTGCGGCGGTTGAGAGCACGCGGCGCGGTGAAGGCCGTGCCGCTGATTTGTTCGGTGTAGAGGCCTAGCGGTGCGTGTTGCGGAGCGTTCTGGCCCTGCGGAAGAGCGCCGGAGTGGGCTTCCGTGGCAAACTCATTGCCGAAGCCCGTCTGATACTGGTGTTGAGCCATGGGGCAGCTCCATCCTGCGACGAGGCGCAGTATCGCATTCGCCCGCAACCACTGACAATCCAATTTGATAGCTGAGTGGGCGAAGAGGCTTTAGTTTCTTAAGAAAACGGTGGGAAAGTCCGTTGAATCGAAGGAGTGAGGCGGGAATGGAATGCCGACGACCCCAGACAGCCATGTGAAGGAACCTGCGGAGCTGTATCAGGAAACAAAGGAGTGGTGGTCATGGACGGGATGAACCGCCGACGCCGGCCTTTCTGAGGGCCGCGGACTGAATTGGTCGCTTCGCGCAGAGGCCCGCGTGGCCCAAAAAGTGAGTGATCGGGAAAGAAGTGGTGGCCAGAGACGGGATTGAACCGCCGACGCCGGCCTTTTCAGGGCCGCGCTCTACCACTGAGCTATCTGGCCTCAGTGCAAATTTCGGTTGCATCTCTACAGGTGGATTCCGGGCGAAGCCGGAAGAGGCGGGAAATTCCACTGGCAGCGTGCTGCAACAACTCTTTGCAGTATAACAAGGTCTATTGTTCGCGCCAACCGGGGGACCGGATCGATAGGCGTGAAGTTCGTGCCGGTGATCAACGCGAAGGTGTACACATACTTGAGAATGCTGCTCTACACTGGGTTAATTATGCGATGCACTGCCTGCATTCTCACTTGCATTGCTTTGACCGCTTGTGCCGACCTGGTTGCCCAGCCGCACCCGTCTCGTGAGGGCTCATCGGAGACGCGCGCTGCCCGTGCCTATAACTCCGCGGTTAAAGCTGGCTCGCTGGGATTGCACGCTTTCCTCGCGGATTTTCCCAAGGGCGCAGACCTGCACGTGCACCTTTCCGGTGCCGTGTATGCGGAGACGTTTCTGCGGGATGCTGCGGAAGATGGCATATGCGTCGATTCCGCAGCCCTCAAATTTGCCCCGCCGCCCTGTAAGGAAAAACTGATTCCCGCAGGGGAGCTGACGGGCAATATTTCGCCTGCGAACCAGGACCTTTACAACCGGCTGATCGACTCCTTCTCCATGCGCAGCTTTGTGCCCACCGCGGGGTTCAGCGGGCACGACCAGTTCTTTGGCACCTTTGGCCGATTCGGCGGGTTGAACAAGAGCCACGTTGGCGAATGGATCGACGAAGTCGCCAGTCGCTCGGCTGCCGAGAACCAGCAATATCTGGAACTGATGCAGACCCCGCCCTTCGGCCACGCCGCAACCGTCGCCCATCAGGTCGGTTGGAACCCGGACCTGCCCAAGATGCGCGAAACACTTCTCGATCATGGCGTGCTTGACGAAGTTGCGGCCGATCGCGAAAATGTCCGCGACGCGGAAGCGCAGCGGCGCCAGATTGAGCATTGCGGAACCCCGCAGGCCACGCCGGCCTGCCAAGTGGAGATTCGCTATATTTACCAGATTCTTCGTTCGAATGCGCCGGAGCAAGTTTTTGCGCAAACGCTGCTTGGCTTCGAGACCATCAAGCAGAGCATGGATGCGCACGAGCCGGGATTTGTGGGCATCAACTTTGTGCAGCCGGAAGACGACATGATTGCCATGCGCGATTACACGCTGCACATGAAGATGGTGGACTATCTGCACTCGCTTTACCCGCAGGTGCACATCAGCCTGCATGCCGGCGAACTGGCTCCGGGACTGGTGCCGCCGGAGGGAATGCGCTTCCACATCCGGCAGGCGGTGGAGCTGGGGCACGCGGAGCGCATTGGGCACGGTGTGGACGTGATGTACGAGGATGACGCTCCAGGCCTGATGAAGGAATTGGCCCAGAACCACGTCATGGTCGAGATCAACTTGAGCTCGAATGAAGGCATTCTGGGGATCGAGGGCGATCACCATCCGTTTCCGCTGTATCGGATCAATCATGTGCCGGTGGCGCTTTCGACGGACGATGAGGGCGTAAGCCGCATCGAGTTGACGCACGAGTACGTGCGGGCGGCGCTCGACTACCACCTGACTTACCAGGACCTGAAAGAACTGGCGCGCACCGGAATGGAGCACAACTTTCTGCCCGGGCAGAGCCTGTGGGCGTCGCGAGACATATTCACCGTTGCCGCCGGCCCGTGCAAGGCGGTCGCTCTCGGCGATGCGAATCCGCCTGCGGACTGCAAGAACTTCCTCGACGGGAGCGAAAAGGCTACGGCGCAATGGGAACAGGAACGGCGGTTCCGGGTGTTTGAGGCGAAGTACTGACCCAGCGAAGGGAAGCGCCAAGGCGGAAACCAGTCTGTTTGGGCGCGTGTTTTTTCGTCTTTCCCCGATGGACTTTCCGTCCTAAACTCTCCCCATGGACAACGAGCGTATCCGTGCGATTTGTATGGCGCTGCCCCATGTGTCGGAGACGGTCAACTGGGGGCATCACCTGGTTTACTGGGTCGGCGATCGGGACATTGGCGGCAAGATGTTCGCCATGACCGATCTGGACGGCACGGGTACGGGCGTTCTCTGGTTTCATTGCGGGGCGGAACGGTTTCATGAGCTGTTGGAAGAAGAAGGCATTGTTGCATCGCCCTACCTGGCGAAGGCCCATTGGGTAACCATGGAACGGTGGGACGCGCTGCCTCCGCGGCAAATTGAAGACGAGCTGCGGCGCGGTCACGACTTGATCTATGAGAAGTTGCCGAAACGGACCAAGACGATTTTGGCGATGCCGGGGAAGGAACGGGGGAAGGTCATTCGCGATCGCAAGAAAGTGCTGGCGGAGCGCGCGAAGGCTAAGAAGGACTAAGTAAGCCCGTTGCTATGCGAGGACAGCTTTAAAGGCGTTGCGGGCGGCGGCTATGGTTGCGGCGGTTTCGGCTTCGCCGTGCGCTGTCGACAGAAAGAGGGCTTCGAATTGGCTGGGCGGGAGCCAGATGCCTTGGTCCAACATGGAGCGGTGGAAACGGCCGAAGGCGACGGTGTCGGACTTGGCGGCTTCGTCGTAGTTGGTGACTGGATCGGCAGTGAAGAACCAGGTGCCCATGGATCCTACTCGATTGGTCGTGAGGGCGATGCCTGCTTTCGCCGCTTCCGCGGCTACGCCGTCAAAGACGGCTTGGGATGTGGATTCGAGTTTCGCGTAGACTACGGCGGCGTTGTCCTGGAGATACGAGAGCGTGGCGATGCCGGCGGCCATGGCTAATGGATTGCCGCTGAGGGTTCCGGCCTGGTAGACGGGGCCGAGGGGGGCGAGCAGGTCCATAAACTGGCGCTTGCCACCGAAGACGCCGACGGGCAGGCCGCCACCAACTATTTTGCCGAGGGTGATGAGATCGGGATCGAGCCCGTAGAGTTCGCAGGCGC
Organism: Occallatibacter sp.; assembly: GCA_049514915.1. Lineage (GTDB taxonomy): Bacteria > Acidobacteriota > Terriglobia > Terriglobales > Acidobacteriaceae > Telmatobacter. The sequence continues at coordinate 162,172 of JBEKUP010000001.1, forward strand.
CGCCGAGGGCGACGCGGAAGCCGGTCATCACTTCATCGACGATGAGCAGGGCGCCTTCTCTTTCTGTGAGGGCGCGCAGGCCGGCGAGGTAGCCGGGAGCGGGGGGGATGCAGCCGGCGTTGCCGACAATGGGCTCGAGGATGATGGCGGCGATGGAGTTGGGGTGGGCGTCGAAGGCGGCCTCGACAGCGGCGATGTCGTTGTAGGGCAGGGCGTGGGTGAGGTGGGCGATGGCCTCGGGAACGCCGGCGGAGCCGGGAATGCCGAGGGTGGCGACGCCGGAGCCGGCTTTGACCAGCAGACCATCCGAATGGCCGTGGTAGCAGCCTTCGAACTTGATGATGGTGTTGCGGCCGGTGGCGGCGCGGGCCACACGGATAGCGGACATTGTGGCTTCAGTGCCGGAGCTGACGAAGCGGAGCTTTTCAATGGCCGGATAGCAGGCGATGACGCGCTCGGCGAGGTTGGCTTCGGCGGCGGTGGATGCGCCGAAGCTGGCGGATTTTGTCGCAGCGCGCTGAATGGCTTCGACAACAGGCGGGAAGGCGTGACCGAGGATCATGGGACCCCAGGAGCCAAAGTAGTCGATATAGCGATTGCCGTCGGCGTCGGTGATCCAGGCGCCGCGCGCGCTCTCAACAATGGGCGGCGCGCCACCGACCGCACGGAAGGCCCGGACCGGGGAGTTGACGCCGCCGGGGAAGAAGCGCTCTGCGCGTTGCTGGAGGGCCTGGGAACGGGTGCGGTTGGCGGATGTGCTTTCGGGGCTCATGATGGGTTCAGTATAGAAGGTGGAATACAAGCGGATTGGGTGAGTTGAATCACTTGTTGCTGCGCGGGCATCTGGATGAGTGTGAACGGACTGGACGGGATCGGAGACCGGCTGCTGGTGGTGTTCGACGGCCACTGCGGATTCTGCAACCGCACGGTGCGGTGGTTTCTGCGGCACGACCATGAAGACCGGCTGCGGTTTGTGGCGTCGGATTCCCCGAAGGTGAGCGAACTGCTGGCGCGGCATGGATTCGGCACCCAAGGTTCGGAGCTGGGGCCGGAGACGGTTGTGGTTGTGCGGGACCCCGGCGGGGCGAAGGAGCGAGTGTTTACGCGGTCAGAAGCAGCCAGGGAAATTCTGAACGAGTTGCCGCAGCCTTGGCGGGTTGCAGGAATTTTGTTTGGGTGGATTCCACGACCGCTTCGCGATTTGGGTTATCGGCTGGTGGCGCGTTGGCGGTACCGAATCTGGGGACGGTTGGAGAGTTGTCCGATTCCGACAGCGGCAGAGCGGATGCGGTTTTTATGAGGAGTGATGCCGGTGGGGAAGGTGCGCCAAGAGCAGGCAAAGCGCGGCGATTTCGAGGGTAAGACCGAGGCCCATGAAGAATCCATTGGCGAAATCAGCCTGATTGAGTGTGAGATGGAACGCGGAGGCGAATCCCTGGCGGAGGGGGCCCGCACAGGTGGTGAGCATCAGGCCGACGACGAGAATTGAAAGCGCCACGGGAAGGGATTTGCGGGATGCGGTGAATTTTGCGAGATACATGAGATTCCTTTCCTGGTTGGTTTGAATCAGTTGTTGTTCGGGCTGGCGGAGCTGAGAGCGCGTCGGGCGATGATGCGCAGGATGGTGAATACTGCGAGGAAGTCGATGGAGAAGCCGATGCCGGCGCAACAGCCGCGGACGAGATCGTCGGGCGCCGGGGTGAGATGAAGCAGGTTGAGCAGCGGGAGCGGCCAGCCGGCGGCGCTGGCGAGGTCGAGCTGCGCGAAGATCAGAAGAAGGATCAGGAACAGAATGGTTTTTGCGGGATTGCGTTCGTCGAGTATGGACATGGTCACCTTTATGCGTGGGATTCAGCGTCGCTGCAGTTGCGACGGTTGGACCAGAAGAGGAAAACGATAGCCAGGCCGAGGAGAAACCCTCGCAGGGCATCCAGAGCACCGGGATAGAGATGCGCGAAAGGCTGACCGAAGAGAAAGAGCAGATTGGCAGCTACGAGCGAAAGCTGCCCGGTAACAAGGATGCGGCGGGTTTTGGGGTCGAGACTGCGACGAGCTGCAAGACACATGGTTTTCTACTCCTAATTGCTGAAGCGGTACCAAAGCATGAGGATGATTTTGGTGGCGCCCATGGCGTAAATCACGATGACGAGATCCCAACTGATATGGTGCTCGACCAGCAGGCGGTATTGCAGCAGCACAAAGAGGGTGAACACGCCCACGATGGCGGCGGCCGAAGTGGAGCGGCGGCCGTGTTCCTGGAAGCGCTCGTCGGCGACATGGTCGAGCAGGAGAAGGCGATAGATGAGCTTGCGAATCATTGCGGTTTCTCCAGAGAGAAGATTTCGTCGGTAGGGCAGGAGAAGATGCGGGCGAAGGTGAGAGCCAACTCGAGGCTGGGTACGTAGCGGTTGCGCTCGATGGAGTTGATGCTCTGGCGGGAGACACCGGCAGCTTCGGCGAGTTGCTCCTGGGTCCAACTGCGGAGGGTGCGGAGCTCCTTGACTCGATTTGTGATGGTGGGCGACATGTAAAGTAAGCTTTCCAAAAAGAGTAACTTGGATTCGGCGTAATGTCAAGCTGGCTTTCCATTTTTGGTCGCAAGCTTGTCCGGTTCAAAACAGATTTCCGCGTTTTCCTCCGCATAATGATGGCGATGAATGCTGCTAGAATCGACCTTTCCGGCTCCTAGAGCGGTTTCGATTCACATCTTGCCATTTGAAGATTGTGCGAGGTGGCATTTTCTTGAGAAAAATGCCATTTGGCCTCAAGCTTTCTGTATAGAGCAGAATCGAAATCGCTGTAGCGCCGTTCAGCAGATACCTCTGCAGAAAGCCCTCATCGTGCCTGATCAAACAAAATTGAAACCCGTGACCTACGCCGACGCGGGCGTGGACATCAGCGGGGGCGACCGCGCCAAGGATCGAATCAAATACCTGGCGCAGAAGACTTTCAACCGAAATGTTCTGGGCGGGATTGGCGGGTTTGGCGCGCTGTTCCGGCTGGACCTGCAGCGGTGGAAGAATCCCATCCTGGTGAGCTCGGCGGACGGGGTGGGCACCAAGCTGAAGGTAGCGTTTGAGTTGGGAATGCACCAGTCGGTGGGCATCGACCTGGTGAATCACTGCGTAAACGATATTGCCGTGCAGGGGGCTACGCCACTGTTTTTTCTGGACTACTTCGCCAGCGGCAAGCTGGAGCCGGAGGTGACGGAAAGCGTAGTGACGGGCCTGGCGGAAGGCTGCAAGGCCAACGGATGCGCGCTGATTGGTGGCGAAACCGCGCAGATGCCAGGGTTTTATAAGGATGGCGAGTATGACCTGGCGGGATTCATTGTGGGCGCGGTGGATCGCGACAAGATGGTGACGGGCCTGGGAATCAAGCCAGGGGACGTGCTGATTGGAATGCCCTCGACGGGACTGCATACCAATGGCTACTCGCTGGCGCGTAAGCTGCTGTTCGAGGTAGCCGGCTACAAGCCAACGCAATATGTAACGGCCATCAAGGAAAAGGCCGGCGTCGCGCTGATGAAGACGCATCGCAGCTATCTGCATGTGATTCAGAAACTGGTGACGGCGGGCGTGACCACGGGGATGGCGCACATTACCGGCGGCGGCATCACGGAGAATCTGCCGCGGATTTTGCCCAAGGGCACGGGAGCGCACATTGAGATGGGATCGTGGCCGGTGCTGCCGATTTTTGAACATCTGCGCACGCTGGGCCAGGTTTCAGAAGAAGAAATGATGCGCACCTTCAATATGGGAGTGGGGCTGATTGCGGCGATTCCGGCGGAGAAGTTTACGCGCACCAAAACGCTGTTGGACCGGGCCGAGGAGAAGTTTTTTGTGATTGGGCGGGTAGTGAAGGGCGACCATCGGGTGCATTACACATGAAGAAGAGCGAACAGTGATCAGGGAAACGACAGGCCGATAGGAATGGACTCTCACTCATCCACGCATTCTCCGTTGAGGCTTGGCATTCTGCTGTCTGGCAGGGGCTCGAACTTTCTAGCTCTCGCGGAGTCGATTCGGGCCGGGAAACTGAAGGGCGTGGAGATCGCGGTTGTGATTTCGAATGTGGAGGAGGCGGAGGGCATTCGAAAGGCAAGGGAGATGGGATTGCCCTGCCACGTCTTTGTCTCAAAAGGGCGCAAACGCCAGGAACATGACGCCGAAATGATCGCGTGCCTGTGGGCGCACGGGGTGGACCTGGTTTGCCTTGCCGGATATATGCGGCTGCTTTCGCCGGTGTTCGTCACATCGTTTCCGAATCGCGTATTGAACATTCACCCTTCGCTGCTGCCGGCGTTTCCGGGCCTGGAGGCGCAGCAGCAGGCGTTTGACTACGGGGTGAAGATGGCGGGATGCACGGTTCACTTTGTGGATGATCGTCTGGATCACGGGGTGATTGTGCTGCAAAGAGCTATTCCCGTGCTGGAGAGCGATGATGCGCATTCTCTGGCGGTGCGGATACTGGCTGAAGAGCACATTGCCTACAGCGAAGCGATTGGGTTGGTGGCGAGCGGGGAGTACGAGGTTCGCGGGCGGCGGTTTGTGAAAAAGCATGGACCAGGGACCAAGGAATAGGGAACAGGATCAGCAGGCTTCCAGTCTTATTTTGGAGTTGTCAACCGCACTTTTTAGAACATCTTTGTATACTATTGATTATAAATATTTTAATCATTGACTTAGATTGCCGAGAATATGGACTGGATTCCCTAACCTTAAAGACAGCCAAATAAATGACGGAGACGCTGCGCCCGGCGAATGGGTTCGTGCTGCCCCACACTGGGGAGGACGCCGGGGCGCGGGGCCGTCCTTGTTTGGAGTCCACAGACTTCCGGCGGTGAGCCTCGACTGCAACCACGGCGAGGCTCGCAGCGGAGAGTCGCGTCTGCGCGCCTTCTGGCGGATTTCGAATCAACCGTCGCGGAAGCTTGGCGCGTTTTCTGCTCTTGAAAGGAGCCATCTGAATGAGCTTGATCTCAAATATCTGGAATCATCCAAAGACATCGGCAGCGGGGCTGCTGATTGCAGTGGCCACTGTAGCGAGCGCGCTCTCGCAACAAGGCGTGAGCCTGGGGACTGCCGGGACGGGCACTGTGGTTACGCTGGTGAGCGCGATTGCGACAGCGCTTCTGGGGCTGCTGGCGCAGGATCCGGTGAGCGCGGTTCCGGCTATCGCGACGTCGAGAGGCGCGGCGAACTCCAAACTGGGTGCGTGGGCGCTGATCGCATTGTTGCTGCAGTTGCCGTTCATGAGCGGATGCTCGGGCGTGACGGTGGCGCAGGACATTGTGAACTGGACGCCGACGTTGCAGAGTGCTGTTGCTACGGTTGATACAACGGCTGCGCTGCTGGCACCTGTGGATGCGCCAATTTTTGCGGCCGCGACGGTCGGGTTCGACGCGGCTTCGAATTTACTGGTTACGCAGGCGAAGGCGTATCTCGCCAATCCGGGGGCAAGCACACTGGCGCAATTACAAAACCAGGTGGTGACTTTCCAGCAGCAGGTGAACGGGGCGTTATTGCAAGCGGCAAGAATACTGGACCCGTCGAGCCAGCAGCATGCCGTGTCGGCCATTCAGGAAGTGGCTACGATTGTGAGCGCAATGTTGTCGCTGGTTCAATCGGTGAGCAGCAAGACGGCCGTGGCGCAGATGGCAGCTCGATCCACGATGAAGATGGCGAGCATTGAGCGCTATATGGATGCGGAGACGGCGGCAAGCATGGTGGCCGGACACTATGGCGAGCCTGTTGAGATGGCCCGGATCCAGCTGGTACAGGCAGAGTCTGCTGTGGAGCGGGCAGGATTCTAAGGATTAGTTGGAAGAGGCCTGCCGGTGGTGAGATTCGCGCTTCCCCAGATCCGAAAATGCGGATCTCCACCCACGGACTACGACCTGTCCGTGGGCACCGGGCTGGGCCCACAGCTTTTTGCTGAAAGAACCTTCGAGAAGATTAGGTGCTCGTTTCGCGGGCCTCGCCTAGGATCAGTTTCAGCGTTATCTGACGTCGGCCACGATAGATGGTGACGCTGATAGTGTCGCCGGCCTGGTGCTTGTCCATAAGGGCGTTGATCTCCTGGGGATCGGAGACTTCCTGTCCGTCGATGGCAACAATCAAGTCACCGCCCAGCAGGATAAGCGTGTTGCCGACGTAGGCCTGCTGGCTGCCGCCGCGAAGGCCGGCACGCTCTGCCGCACCGCCGGGAATAACCTTCTGGATAAGGACTCCCTGATCGACGGCGAGGCCCATCTCAGATGCCAGATCGGGACCAACGGGAAAGGAAACGATGCCCAGGGAGGGCCGCTTCACCTTACCGTAGCGCGTGAGGTCGGCCAATACGGCCTTCGCCGTGTTGATGGGAATGGCAAATCCGATGCCCGAACTCTGTTCGGCGCCGTTGGAGGCGATCATGGTGTTGATCCCGATGACTTCGCCGCGGGAGTTAAGCAGTGGTCCGCCGGAGTTGCCGGGGTTGATGGCAGCGTCGGTCTGGATGGCGTCTTCAATGGCCGCGCTTTCAGAGCCTCTGGCTGACGGCAAGGTGCGGATTGAACTGATGATGCCACGGGTCATGGTGCCGGCGAGGCCGAAAGGATTGCCAATGGCGTAGACCTTCTGGCCTACTGCAAGATCGGAAGAGTCGGCCAGGGTGACTGGTTGCAGGTCAGGGGCGCTGATTTGCAACAGCGCCAAGTCGTGCACCCGGTCGGTACCCACCACCTTGGCTGCGTAGCGATGCTTGTTGCTCAGCATGACTTCAATGCCGCGGTTGGCGCCTTCCACGACGTGGAAGTTGGTGAGCACGTGGCCGGCCTTGTCGAGAATGAAGCCGGAGCCCTGACCCTGCTGGGGGACCGTTCCGTAAAAGAAGTTGAAAACGAGCGTGGTGGACGTAATGTTCACCACGGAAGGTAGCACCCGCTTGTAAACGGCAATGTTGTTCTGTTCTTCGGCGTCGTAGGCCGGCGCTGCTTCAGCTTCGGTGAGCTGAAGCGGAGATCCGGCTCCATGCACGTTGAAGAGAGAAATATTGCTCAGGTGAGAAGGCAGATGCGTGGTGAGCATCCAGAATCCACCCACCAGCAGGGCAACCAGAAAAAGAGGGCGAAGTTGCTTCATGGCTTTAAGCTCGAAAACCTTCCTAAGAACAGTGGTTAGTGATTAGTGGTCAGTAGTCAGTTGAACCCGAAGGCAACTGACGACTTTCGACGACTCCTAATCACCACATCACCACAGATACGGCTGGCGCGCGGCCCGGTTCTGCCGGGAACGGCGCATGTGCCTGATCCTATTCTAAAGACAACTTTTGCCGGGAATTGTTGCTCTCGGAAGTGAGCCGCTGCCATAGGGCTTCAACCTGCACACGTAGGGCAGCTTCATCTCTTGTGTTGTCAAGGACATAATCTGCGCGGCGAATCTTCTCAGAGTCGGGAATCTGGTGAGCGAGGCGGACGCGGGCATCCTCCTGGGCGATGGTCCGGCCAGCGGGGGACGGGCTGATGCGCGCGGCATAGCGCGCGATTTTGACCTCATCCGGAGCGGTGACCACAACGACTCGATCGATACGGTGCTTCCAATCGGCCAGCAGGGTCTCGCTCTCGCCGCGGGCGCGTGCATCGCGCTCCACCTCAAAAATCAGGGCTGACTCGACCACCGCGACGGCGGCCGGATCTCGCGCGAACACCGATTCCATCCACTGGCACTGAGCCGCGATGACGGCCGGATGGACGATGGCATTCAGCTCGTTAATGCGTCCACCCTGAAAGGCGAGTGCGGCGAGGCGGGCACGGTCGAGGCGGCCGTCGAGCGCGACGATATCGGGGCCGAAGGCGCGGACGATGTCGGCATAGACCTGTTGGCCGGGTTCCATCAGGGCGCGGCCCAGGTTGTCGGCTTCAATGACTTGCGCTCCAAACGAGCGCAACAGGCTTGCGACGGTGCTCTTGCCGCTGCCGAGACCGCCGGTGAGGCCGACGCGAAGCATGCCTAAAGCCCCCGGCGAATTTTAGCTGCGTGGACGGTATTGGCCATGAGCATGGCGATGGTGAGTTTGCCTACCCCTCCCGGAACGGGTGTGTACGCTCCGGACAGCGCAAAGGCCCTGGGGTGAATGTCGCCCACGATCGTCGAGCCGTTCTTTGCAAAGCTGGCCTCGCGTTTGGCATTGCCGGCGAAGTAGTGGACAAATTCTTCGCGCGTGGTGATGCGGTTGATGCCGACGTCGATCAAGGTCGCGCCGGGCTTGACCATGTCAGCCGTGATGAAGCCGGGGCGGCCGATGGCGGCGACGAGGATGTCCGCCTGACGGGTGATAGAGCCAAGGTCCTGGGTCTTCGAGTGGCAAATGGTCACTGTAGCGTTTTGATGCAGCAGAAGGAGCGCGGCCGGCTTGCCCACCGTATCGCTGCGGCCTACAACCACCGCGTGGCTGCCGGCGATGGGAATGTTACTGCGCTTGAGGATTTCGATGATTCCGGCAGGGGTACAGGGCGCAAACGCCGGTCTTCCGGCTTGCAGGCGGCCCGCGCTGACGGGGTGAAAGCCGTCCACATCCTTGTCGGGAGAAACTGCATCCAGCAGCGCTTTGGCATCGACCTGCTTTGGCAGCGGCAATTGAATAAGGATGCCGTCGATATCATCCCGGTCGTTGAGGCCTGCCACCAGGTCGAACATGTCCTCGGTCGTGACGGTGTCGGGCGGCGTGATCAGGTCGCTGTAGATGCCGAGTTCCGCGCAGGTCTGCACCTTGCTGCGGACATAAATCTGTGATGCGGGATCATGGCCCACCAAAACAGCTGCAAGTCCCGGCCGCACGCCCTGGGCGGCCAGCGCCTTCACTTCTTCCGCGACTTCCTGTTTGATTGCGGCGGCAATTGCCGCGCCATCGAGAACCGTTGGCATCATTCGCTCCAAACCCATCGTAAAGCTTTGCGGCGGGGAACGGTGGATGCGCAAGTGACAGAATGCACTTTACGTTCCGTCATGCCGAAGAGCGGTTTGCATCGTTTGCGGTCATGGAGCCGGTTGTTCCACTACAGAAAACAACCATCCTGCCGATATGCGTTTTAGTGGGCTGCGACGGAACAGGCTGAGAAGCGGCCGCCCTGCAGGGGTAACTCTGCAACGCATTCTTTGCAGCGAACAACGGAGGCTCAGGGTGCAGATTGCGGAAAAAAAAGAAAGAGTCAGCGTACCTTGGGCCCATTTGCGGATTCCCCCCTTTCCCCAGGTCGCCATCCGGGTGCTTCAACTGGCGAACAACGAAAAAGTGCGCCTGAGCCAGCTTAGCGAGCTGATTGCGTCGGATGCGGCGTTTGCCAGCGAGGTATTAACGGTCGCGAATTCTCTGCTGTACGCGCCGCGTTTTCCGGCGAGCAGCATTCTGCAGGCAATCTCCGTGCTGGGCGCCGACCACTTGCAGGGAATGTGCATGACGGTGGGAATGCGGGCCTACCTGGGAAAGACCGTCAGCGACGCTGCCATGAGTGCACTGTGGCGTCATAGCCTGGCATGCGCGATCATCGCGGAGAGGCTTGCCGGGGCGGGCGGGAAGAGCAAAGACAACGCGTATACCTCGGGAGTGTTGCACGATGTTGGACGATTTGCGCTGGCAGTGATTCGGCCAAAGGAGTACACCGACCTGCTGGCCAAACATGAGGGAACGCCTGCAAGCATTCTGGAAGGGGAAGTGGAACTGTTTGGCCGCAATCACTGCGAGGTGGGTCGTCGGCTGATTGTGGAATGGAAGCTGTCTTCAGAATTCAACTCGATTGTCTCCGAGCATCATTCCGCGCGAGAAATGGACGGCTCCGGTGGTGGCTGGAACATGAGAGAGCTGATCAAAGTGAGTTGCCGTTTGGCGGATTGCGCTGGCTTTCCGGCGTTTCCTGGCTGCACGGCGACACCCTATGAGGAGTTGCTGGACCTGCTGCCGCCGATGGAGCGCGGTCAGTTCCCGAGCGAGGCGGCAACGCTCAAGGAAGATGTCTCCGCACGAATCCAGGGGGTGGAGTCGGTTTGAAGGGGTGAATACCGATTAACCTTGATGCCGCTTACTTGCGGTGATTAAAGCGCTCGACGATCTTTTCAGTGATGGTACGTTTCAGTACTGGTGATGAGAGAACGGTTGCGGTGGAAGTAGTCCCGTAGTGACCGAGGTTATCGAGGAAGATTTCAAGGTGTTCGACGGAGACGACGCGGGCCTTGACGATGAATGAATCGGAGCCCGTCACACGATGGCATTCGAGTACCTCCTCCCATGTCTCGACCCGCTGCTGGAACGCGCGCACCAGCGACTCAGGGCCGGCCATGGAGAGACGGACAAAAATGAGAATAGGCATGCCGAGGCGCTCCAGGCTGATGTCGGCACGAAAGCCGCGGATCACGCCGAGCTTCTCCAAACGGTGTACACGCTCGGCTACGGCGGGGGTAGTGAGTCCCACGCGGCGGCCCAGCTCGGCCCATGAGATGCGTGCATCCTCCTGTAGTTCCTCGATGATCCTCCAGGCAATGCGATCCAGTTCGGCGGGTTCATACGGATGGCTGTAGCGGCTCGGGCTCATCTGTCCTATTCCTTCGATTGCAAGGATAATCGCGTCCTTTTCTTAACAATGTAAATCTGCAGTCGACGATTGGCTATCGAATTGATTTGTCATTCGTGATTTGTCAGCTGGGGCAGCCCTGAAACCGACGAGAAGATGCGCACTCTGGCGGCGCACATCGATCGCGGATCGCGGCGGGACAATTGATCTACGCTTACACCCCGGCTTCCTGCGCCAGCGAAATTGCCGTTTGGCGCACTCCCCGCAGGTCAGTCTTCCCTGTTCCAAGCATCGGCAGCTTGTCGGTATGGAAAAAGAAATTCACTTTCGGTCTCCAGAGGATTGGAAGATCGCATTGCGACAACTTCTCCAGCACTGAGGTGAAGGCTTCACCAGAGAGCGTGGTGAGGACAGCGATGCGTTCACCCTTCTTTTCATCGGGCAGCGATGTTACTGCGAACACCTGCTCCGTGGCGCCAGCCAAATCGTGCAGCTTCTCTTCAATGCGGATGTGAGGAACCATTTCGCCGCCAATCTTGCTGAAGCGCGAAAGGCGATCCGTGATGGTGATGAAGCCATCTTCGTCCACCATGCCCACATCTCCGGTTGTGTACCACCCGTTGTGCAGCACTTCTGCAGTCTTTTCCGGTTTGCCCAGATAGCCCTTCATCACATTCGGGCCCTTCACCAGCAGCATTCCCGCATTGCCTAATGCAAGCGGTTTGCCCGTATCGATGTCGACCACTTTCACCGTGACTCCAGGCAGTGGATGGCCGATCTTGCCGCGCTTTGCGGCAACCTGGCGGAATCCCGGCGCGCGGAAGTCGCGTCCGTTGACGGTGACCACGGGCGAACACTCTGTGCAGCCGTAACCTTCGAGCGGACGGATGCCGAACGTATCTTCGAAGGCCTGTGCCAGGCGCTCGGGTAGCTTTTCGGCGCCCACAAGCACGTACTGCAGCGAACCGAAACTCTCAGGCGGGCAGCGGCGCATGTATGCCTGCAGGAAGGTGGGCGTGGCCACCATGAACGTGATTTTGTAGCGCTTCACCAATTCGCCGATCACTTGCGCGTCCAGCGGATTGGGGTGATACACAACGCCTACGCCGTTGACGGCCGGCAGCCATAGTGCGGCCATGAATCCGAATGAGTGGAAGAATGGCAGGATGCCAAGGATCCTGTCGCGCCGTCCGAGCATGAAGACCTGCGACACCTGCTGAATATTGGAGGTGATGTTGAAATGGGTGAGCATCACGCCCTTGGGGTCGCCGGTGCTGCCACTGGAAAAGATGATCGTGGCGAGGCTGTCGACCGTCGTTTTGCCCACTGCATTTGCAGTGATCCCGGGATGAGCGATTGTCGGTCCGCCGTTTAAGACCTTCCTCAGCAGGACGACGGGCGTGAGCCAGGCCAGCCCCAGCGCCGCCAGCCTTTCTGCCATGCGCGGGGAGTTCAGGACGTCTTCGATAAGGAGCGTTCTTCCGGGAATCACGAGGTTGGGAAAGCGCTCAACGAAGGCCTTTGAAGTAATGACGACGTCGAGGTTGCACTGGCTGGCGCATGCGGCAATGATCTCGCTGGACGACGTGTAGTTCAGGTTCACAGGCACGCGTCCCAGCAACATCAGCGCGTAGTTGGTCAGCGCGCCACCTACTGATGGCGGCAGGAGCATTCCGATCAGCGGCTCACGGCCGATCTCATGTTTCAGCCTGCGGGCAATGAACATGGTCTTTGCAAGGGCCGAGCCGAACGAAACTTTCGGATACTTTCCATCGGCCATCATGAACCGGAAGGGATGGAGCCGCGCGGAGCGTACGAAGGCGCGATCGAGAGTCTTCATTCCCTCACGTCGCCGCTCGAAAGCCGCGGCCTGCAACTCCTGCACTTCGCTTCTGATTTCCATCGCAGTGGACGTCGAAGCCATGTGTTTCCCGAACGTCACCGTTACGGGATAAGGGATGTGGCGAGGCCTCTTCCACAGGAAGCGCCCGCGTTCGAAGCTGAAGATGCTGCCCCAGATTCCGTCCAGGTTCACAGGGATAATGGGTACATCGACGTCTTTCATAATGCGCTCAAGCCCGCGCCGGAAAGGCAGCAGTTGGCCAGTGCGCGTGATTTGCCCTTCCGCAAAGATGCAGACAATCTCATCCTGACGCAACGCCTCGCTGGCCGTATGCAGAGACCGGATCATGTCGCGCGGGCGCTGCTCATCTGAAATCGGAATGGCCTTGATGATTTTGGCGAAAGGTTTCACGATCGGGTTGTCGTAAATGCCCTGATACATCAGGAAACGGATGGGCCTGTCTGTCGAGGCGATCAGCAGTGCGGCGTCCACAAACGACATGTGGTTGCAGACAAGCAAGGCACCGGTCTTGTCAGGGAAGTTCTCGCGGCCAACCACCTTCACGCGATAGACGGTGTGCGTGACGAAGAAGAGAATCAAGCGGCCAAACCACTCCGGCAGCAGCATCAGCACATATACCGTGCCGGCGCCGGTAATCACGGATGCGGCCAGGATGACTCCGCGCGGATCAAGATGAATGAAGTTTGTGAAGATGTAGTAGACGCCCGCGGAAAGCGCGATGCCCACAAAGGAAAGCAGGTTTGCCGCGGCAATGATGCCGCCTTTGTCCTTCTCCGGAGGACGATGCTGAATGAGGGCATTGACCGGCACTGCATAGAAACCGGCCCAGAAGCCGAGTGAGCCAAGCAGCAGTGCGGACCCCAGCAGTCCGTGATGGGTTCCTCCAAGCAGCAGACCGGTGCAGGTCATGCCGATGGACCCAAGGGGAATGAGGCCGTACTCAATCTTGTTGCCGCTCAACCAACCGGCAACCATGCTGCCGATCCCGATGCCCACGGCAAGCGTGGCATTCAGGTAGCCCGTCTTGGCCTGGCCAATGTGCAGCACGTCGGGGCCGTAAACAACGATGGTTGAGAACAGAAGCGAGCCGAGGAACCAGAAGTAAGTGTTCCCGATGACGGCGAGAAACAGCGCACGGTCGCGGCGCATGAAGCTGATTTGCTGCCACAGGTCGCCAAGAATATTGAACTGGAACTTCTTGTTTGGAGCCGCGGCGGGCACCTTATCGATGCTCAGGCTGGTGAGCAAACCAATGAAGGAAAGCGCGATCAAAATATAGCCCGCGTACACCTCGCGACCATGCAGCTTCTCCGCCATGGTTGCCCCGGCAACAGTGCCCAGAATGATGGCCAGGAAGGTGCCGAGTTCGATGACTCCGTTTCCCCACGACAGGCGCTTTGCGGGTAACAATTCCGGCAACAGGCCGTATTTTGACGGCCCAAACAGCGCCGCCTGAGTAGCCACCAGCGTGAGTGCCCCAAGCGAGAGTGGCAGGATGTGTGTTGCCAGGCCGGCCGTGGCCAGCGCCATGGAGAACACTTCCATCCATTTCGTCCAGATGGTGATCTGGCGCTTGCTATAGCGGTCGGCCAGCCAGCCGCCGGGCATGCTGAACAACAGAAACGGGACAGAGAAGATGACAGTAACCACGGAAACGAACGTCTCCCGCTCATCCTTGGCCAGGCCCATGCCAACGATGATGGAAAGCATCAGGTTGCGCAGAATGTTGTCGCTGAAAGCGCCCTGAAACTGGGTGGCAATCAGCGACCAGAAGCCGCGCGTCCTGGCGGGTGGTTCCAGGGGCAGCATCTCATCTGCGTCGGTGATAGCAATTTCGCTGGCTGAGCTAGTCATGTCTCGAACCCTCCCAAGTCTTGCACTATTCAAATGGAATAGCTTACGAGGGTGAGCATACGGATGTATGTGATCTCGTTCTGAAAGCCTAATACAGTTTCGCGAGTGTCATAAAGCCGCGGGGGTGTCGGGATAGCGGCTTAGTTCGGCGCGCATCGAATCCGCAAGCAGAGGAAAGACGATCGGTTTGGCTTGCTTGGGGAAGGCAGAGAGCGCAGCTGTATGGGCATCGCAAATAATGGCGTTGGCTAGCTCGAGGCCCCGGCTCCAGCGCGGCTTGCGCACATCGCGATAGATGATGGTTTCCGGATCAAGGCCGGCGGCAATCAGCATGGTGCGAGCGGTGGTCATGAACTCCGGCCACGCTGAAGCGACGCCGATGAGCTTTCCCTTCAGGCTCGGTAGCCATGGGCCGAGCCACGCATTGGCCGAGCGGATTTGCAACGTGACGAGCTCGACTCCTGCCGGCAAAGCGGTTCGAGTCACCCTCACCTTGCTAGGGCGGCACATGGGAATCGCGGCAGTGAGGACCTGCGGTTCAGCGCAGTCTCCCAACGAAACGCCTTCCACCGGGCAGGCGGTCAACGCACGAATCTCGGTCAACAGAATTTGCCGTAACTCCCCGTCTGACTCAATGAGTAATAGGTGATCCGGCGGCGGAGCGATCAGCCAGTCGGCAACGCGGGCGCGGATGGCAGGCGCAGGGAGACTGAGCTCGCGGACTGCGCGAAAGAAGCCGGCAATGTGCTGATCCAGAATCTGCTCCGGGGTAGTCGGCGGCTCGGCGTTGGCGCGCACATAGACGCCGCTCCCATGGCGTCGTTCGGTCCAGCCATCTCTTTCCAACTGCCGGTAACCGGCGCTCACTGTGTTGGGATTGATGGCAAAGCGGCGCGCCAGCTCACGCGTGCTTGGCAACCGGTCGCCCGGGTGCAGGTCGCCGCTGAGAATAGCCAGGACAACCTGGGTAACCAGCTGGCGATAGATGGGGACTTCACTGCTGGGGGCGAACCAGAGTCTCACGAATAACCTCTGGGCTATTCTGCCATTCCTACAGGGTATCCAGCCAATTCTTGACGAAGATGGCCGAAGAGAAAGGATTTGAAACTTTACTGGGGAGTCGTAGGATATGTTCCACGAGCGGGATTTCATTTCCGCCCAATGGCGAGCTGGCTGTCCATGACGTCCGACGGATCGACATTCACCAGAACTCCAGCATCATCGAAATACAATTTGAGGCTCCGCTCCTGCAACAGCAAGGACAGGGTGGAAGGATCGCTGACTCCAAATGCCCTTCCAACTTCTTCATGAGAAGTGGAGGTCGAGCGTTGCCGCCTTGATCCTTTGGCATAACGTATGTAGTTATAGCTGGACCAGATCGACACTGCGAAGTTACATGCCAGCATGACAAGGAAAATAAGCAGCAAGCTCGTCTCATCTGGCCTTCGAACTACAAGAATTTGATTGATCGGCATGCCGAAGACCGAAGAGATGACGGAAAGAGTCGGCAACCATATATACGCCCATAGCGACCACGCAAGGAAGGTAATCGCCAGGGAGGTAGCGTGCTGCACCGGCGACACCTTTTCCGGATGGGAGATGATCGGTCGCTCAGCGCGCATCAGCGTATACCCCGATCTGGACTCTCCCACACAGCACGCGTGCCGGTGCGCTTGAAAAGCGCTTTGGGCACAGCGACCACGGTCGTCAGCATCCCGATGATCCAATACACGAGCGGGTACCAGATGATCCAGATGAACTGGCGGCCTATTCGACCTTCATAGCGGCGGTCGATGAGAATGCTAAAGAGAAACTGAGCGATGCATGTGGCGCCCAGGACAGCGCCAAACCACGTGGGAATCGGTCCGGCGACATGCAGCCAATGAGGCAAAGGAATCATCGTTCCCAGCAAACTGAGCACGAGGATGCCAAGCATGTCATAGGACCAGGCCACGCTCAACAGATATTCAACGATCACCGGCCACATACGCCTGCGGCGCCAAAGCAAGAGGCTATTGAAATACCGCCTTGCGACCTCCGCACCGCCTTGCGCCCAGCGAACGCGCTGCTTCCACAGTCCCCGAATCGTCTCAGGCATCAGAATCCAGCACAAGGCATTGGGCTCGTAACGAATATCCCAATGGTTCATCTGCAGGCGCCAACTGATATCGATGTCTTCCGTCACCATGTCCTTGCTCCAATAACCGACCTGATGCAGGGCGGAGCGGCGGAAGCCGGCGATTACCCCAGACACGGTAAAGACTCGGCCTAACGTGCGCTGCGCGCGCTTGATGAGGCCGATGATGGATGAGAATTCCCCCACCTGCAGACGGCCAAGCAGACTGGAGCGGTTGCGAATACGCGGATTGCCCGTAACTGCACCGACGCGCGGTCCAGAGAGGAGGTGCCACATCAGCCAGCGTGTAGCGAAGGGATCGAGAAGCGCATCACCATCAATGCAGATCAGGTACTCACTGTTCGAGGCCAGGGCAGCCATGCACAACCCCATGGCTTTCCCCTGATTTTTGGGAAAGTGCAACACGCGCAACTGTGGATAAACCGTGGTCAGTTCGTCCAGGATGCTGCCGGTGTTATCCCGGCTGCCATCGTTGATGGCGATGATCTCGAAGTCGGGGTAATCCTGCGCCGCAAGGTATCCCACTGTATCGCGTACGTTATCTCCCTCATTGTGGCAGGGGACAACGAGCGTCGCCTTGGGCCACGAAGGTAGCTGCGGAGGAAGAATCCTGGAAGGGGCATTGCGCTCCCTGCGCAGATAATAGCTAAGGGCGCCGAATATCCACACCCACGCCATTGAAAGCGGGTAGTAAAAGGCATAAGCAAGCAGAATCCTGCCAACCATGGACTACCTCGCCCCTTCGTCCCAGAGGGGAAAATAATCTGAGGCGGAAAACTGCGGGCGAAGCACCTTCAAGGCGGGATGGTTCTTTAGAAAATCATCGGGGTAGTATGCCAGGTTGCGCGCGCCGGCAACCTGCAATAACCGTAACTGACCAGCGATGTCTTCGCTCGAGATTGGCTTATCCCCGGCACCCCAGTCGACCGTTTGCAGTTCAAAAACAGTGTGGTCCAGTCCGCCGAGCTTCGCTATATTTTCAGTGAGCTTAAGCAGCCACTTGTTTGGATTTGCGGATTTTTCCATGCGCGGCATGGCCATAACGGCAACTTCATCGTAGGCAAGCAGGAAGGCAGGCAGCGATTGCGCGTACCATTGCTCGCTGCTCGGATTGAGCACAGGCTCGGCGAAGAGATTTCGCGCGGTCTTAACCTCAGGGCTCCACCTTGACACGCGAGCCTTTAACTCGTTGGTGAATTCAATCAGCGCTTTGGTTCGATCCGCACCCGGAAGCGGGACCTGCGGACCCAGATCGTCGGTGTCTCGCAAGACTGCGTCATCGTGAAACAGGATGCCGCTGAGCGGCGCTGACCGCGCCATGTCCTCATACAGTCCGCCCACCAGAGTGCGGGTCTCCGGAAGAAAGGGATTGAGGCGCACCGGCTTTTCCGACTTTACTCCCGGCCGTGGATGGATCTGCAGTCTCGCCTGTTGCTCCGCATCCGGCAAACGCCAACCTAAGACCGGCATCCACGCATAGACCTGCACGCCGCAGCGCGTACTCAACTGCCACGCCACACGGGAAAACAGGTCGGCCCTCATGGGCAGCCAATGATTGGGAAAATAAACGGCGCTTGCGGAATCGTCTCCGCCTGGATCAGAAAAAGCCTGGAGCCAAACCTGGGTTGGTTGCAGCGCCTTGATGCGGTCTAGCAGGACGCCAAGGTTGCGTTCCTGCTGCGCGGGGTCCGGGTCATAGACATAATCAAGATCAACCTGGACAGCGCGAACAACGGCTCCTCCCTCCCGGTGCTGAAGCTCCCAGGCAAGGTCGCCCACAGATGGATTGGACAGCATCACAATACGTGGGATTGCCTGAAGGCCGGCGGCATTGATGGTTGAGTTTTCGCCCAGCGTGAAGGTAACTTGCATGCCCAGGGACATTGCGATCGAATCGCTGAGCTGTGTGTAGGCTCCGTAGGGCCACATCAGAGCTCGTGGTGCGCGCCCGAGCCTGGATCGTATCTCATCGGAGCTATGCGCTAGGTCAGTCCGCAATCGCTCGGCATACTCATCGTCGGTCTCATAGGTACGCAGCGTCGGATCGTATGCATGCGTTGCTACGGCAGGGATAAGATTCCCTTGCGGGTTCGCGGGAATGCCGTGGTGCTGATCGAATGTATGCGAAGCAATTTCCACCAGCCCGCTATCCTGCATCTCGCGTAGTTGATTCCAGGTAGCAAAGTCCTCGCGATAGAACGGGTGCGCGCCGTTCTCGACTTTCCCGCCTGGAGAGAGGTCGGCCCATGCGCCTACCACAGCTACAACTGCCGGGTATTTAAAGGCTTTTAAAAGCGGGAAGACTTTTGTGTATACGCTGCGGAGGCCATCATCGAAGGTCAACAGAACGGCTTTATCCGGCAGGGCACCGTGTCCGGTGCGTGCATCCACCAGTTGCTGGAGACTAATGATGTGATACCCGTGCGCCCTGAGCCAGTCAAAATGAGATGCCAGGTTGCGCGTGCTGGTAGTGTATTGCTCCGCGTCCAAAGATTCCCGTTCGCCCGCGGAAACCAGGCCGGAAGCGCCCGTTTGGGAAGTATTCCAAACGAAGGAGCCTCCCACTTCATCGCGCACGTCGTGGTAACAGAGAACAATCGCGTTCTCCGGGCCACTCTGAGACGAGGCAGCCACTGAAATCTGCAGCAAGGACAGGAATATCAGAAGCCTTCTCATGGTTGCCCCCAGGTAATGCCGGAATCGAGCGCTGTTCTGTATTCATTGATTCCGTCGTAAGGCTGGGTGTTCCAGGTGACGCCCCATCTCCACTCCAGCCCCGTGCGTGTCTTCCAGCGCTGTCCGTAGTGCACGGAAAAGGCCCCGCCCGTTCCATAATTCTGCTGATAGTAGGGAGCAGCCTGGACATTCACTTCCTGATGGAATGACCGTTCGTAACGGCGCCACGTGAGCCAATCGAGGGAGCCCCGCGGGCCAAGCGAAAAGTCCCGGCTGGGATTGAAGTATGGCCTGTTTTCATTCAGCGAATTGCTGGATGCCCACTCTTCCGCGCCAATCCTCGCCACCAGCCTGGGTGTCGTCCATACCCTCTGATCTCCTGCGGCGGTAATCACGCTGCGCTGGTTGCCATCGCTGAAAAGCAAACGCTCGAAGCCAACGTTGGCATCGCGGAGCTCGTTGGCGTGCCACTCGAGATCCGCTGTAAGGCTCCGCCCGTGTACGTCTCCTGTCACCGCGCGGACGGGCACATCGAACGAGTCGCTGTCGGCTTCTGCCCTCAGCGTCCAAAAATCATTCAGGTACAGCTTTGTGCCAATGTTGCCGGCGTTGCGATTGGTCCCAGTGTCATGAGCAAACTCGGCCCATGCTTCCTGGCGATTGTAGTTGTAGCGCAAACCCGCACCTGCGCGTGTGCGCTCAGCGGAGCCGACTTCGAAAGTGCCGCTGTCACTGAGTTCCTGCCCGAATATGCGCCAGCGGTTATCGAACAGGGGGCCGGACACATGGGCCTCCGAGTGCTGGTCACTGCTCCCAACCTCCACACCATTGCCCCATCCGAAAACCGTTTCGGCGTCCAGCTGCCAACCTCGTTCAATACCCTCATCGGTCAGAAAGCGTTTCAGTGCCGGGCTATCGGTCTCCCGAATTTGCAGGACCGGAATCATCGCGTCCACAGCATCGCGAAGACCTGCGTCCTCATCAATCGAAGCGGCGTCCAGTGAGGGAAGCTCGTCGGGCGAAGCATACCCATTTGCAATGCGCAATTCTTTTAGCGCTCGCACTACCCAGCCGCGCGCAAGATAACAGGATGCAAGCTGCCAGTGCAGGTGCGCGTTGCCGGGAGCTGCCGCCACCAAGTATTCAAGCCGTTTCTGCTCTTCTGCCAAAAAGCCGACATCGTGCCGCATCTGTGCTGCTTGCGACTCAAGATCTAGGCGCAGCCGGTTAGGCCTCAGCGCGCCTCCTCCCGCGGACTTGATCCATACAGGAGCTTGTTTATAGGCTTTATCGATCGTTGCCAGAGCTTCATCAAGATGCTCGCTCTCCATCTGCGCATAGGCGAGGCTGCTCCAAAGTCTTCCATCTGCGGGGTCCTGTTTCAACAGGTCGCGGAAAATGTCTTCGGCGCGCTCCGGCCGACGCAGGGTCAGATAGGCATCCGCCACATTTCTTAGCGCGTACGCCGGAATGCCAAGCTTTTGCATCTTAAGCGAATCGTACAAATCCAAAACCTTTTGCATCTCCTGCAGGTCATGGAGCGCAACAATACGATCGAATTGGGCAAATCGCCAGGCTCGTTCCGTTGGCGCTGTTGCCGCCACAACGCTGTCAAGGCGCGCCAGGGCGCTCAAGCTGTCAGCCCGCTGTTGGGCGCGAATGGGTGCATAGTTTTCACCCCAGCGCACCTCTTCGCCGCCCGCACTGCCGTTCAGTCCGATCTTGGCTGCGGAGTCCTCCGGGGCAACCTCCGCCCCGTAATACGCAGACGCCATCGTCTGGCTGCCAATGCCGGACAACGCCAGCGCCAGGTCGCTCCTCACCTGCGCATTCTTCTGAAACTTGTCGATGTAGCGCTCGTCCATTGCGATTGAACACGCAAAGTCACCTTGGCGGCTGCACAGGTATGCTTCCCCTAGAATGACATCCTTCTCTTCCCCGTGCGTGCGCAACAAGGGCTGCATCAGCCGGGCCGCAGACCCGTAGTCGCCGGTATCCGTGAATGTCATCGCCTCTCCCAGTTGGGGTTGCCAGCGCGCGGGCTCCAGTCCCTGTGCGCGACGGTAGAGTTCGGCTGACACGCCATACTTGTGCAGATTTCGGGCCGAACGGGCTGCGGCTTCCACAACACCCGAATCGTCCTTGGGGGTCGCTGCGCGCCCAAAGAGATCCAACGCCAGCTCATCACTACCCGCCCAATTGGCCACGATTGTCGCATCGGCAAGCAGGCGGGAGTCGTCGGGATATTGTTGTAATAGCGACTGCAACTCGACCAAAGCCGCTTTGGGATTTCCGTTGCGCGCCTCAATGACAGCGGCCTCGCGCTGCGAACGCAGGGAGTCCGATGCGCTCGCATGGATTGCACTGACAAAAACAAATGCAAGAATCAGAAGACCTGCTCTTAATCCGACACGGCTTTCCTGGACCATCGAGATAGGTTTATGTAGACAACGCAAATGGGGCCGCTTTCTATTCGGATCATGATCGTCTAGCTAACCCCGCCCGATAGATTTCTATGTTCGATAGTGATGTTACTCGAAAAGAAGCCTTGCTCCACGGTAAAATCGATACAACCTTTGCAAGTTCCTTACTGATCGGAAAGTTGTACCGCGGCATGATGAACGTATAGTCACCACACTTCGCTATATAAGCCGGTCGCGACTACAAGGTAATCTTCGTAAAATCATCAACACCTATCGGAGCGTAATCTGCAGCGCTGGCGCGCATCTGAGCGATTTGGAATATAAAGAAGGACTCCATTGAGGTTATTCTCTAAGTGTCGGAACCCTCAATACAGATGGCTGGTTGAATCATCTGATCAATAAATCACCGCGCGATAATTATGTACTGGGTACCAGTGGTGCGATCGCGCTGGTTACCCCAAGGGACACACTGTAGTTACCTGGGTTAGATAATGGTTCCCATCCGCTTCACACTTTAGTGGGAAATACATAACTGGCGCATGCCGTTAGAATGACCATTAGTAGTTCCCTAGTTAATACCCTATTCATCAGCATTCAATTTGGGCTGGACAAAATGGGCACCCATCAGGAGATCAAAATCATGCAGGCTTCCTCTACACCAGAGCAGTGTCACACTGCGCCCACATTGCGGAGTTGCACGTGCGAAGGTTCTGCCGTGAGCAATGAATCGATGTCGACGTCGTTGTCACTTCGGGAATATGGAACATGCTTCCATGGCTTCCTGCTGGGACTTTGCGTCGAAGGAGCACTTGCTTTCTGCCTTTACGGCATTTATTACGTGTCACGCGTCATGCGGTAATGGAGCTAGCCTTGTCCTGGGTTCAGGAGCTTGTTTAGTTCAGCTATTACTTGAAACGCATCTGCGATATAGACGACGTCGGCTTTCCCGCGCGCCCAGCCGCAATTCGGATCCAGGCTGATAGCCCGCCGCTCGGATATAAAGCGCCAACCCACCACATGCGGCTCCTCGCCGTAGCAGCATGTGGAAAGTCCTTTGCGATGGCGCGGCGTGGCGCCCGTCTGTCCGATCTGATTCAAGTGCGTGAGGAAGGGAAGTACCTGCTGGTTCTCACCCGTCTGATCGACCAGAGATTTACTGCTTCCCAGCGAAGCACCCGAACCCCGAAGGAAATCGAGAATCAGCTGCGCGGCATCGCTCGAACGAACCTGTCCGTCCGGCTGTTTCTTGGTCCATCCGGCTCCTGCGACAAAGAGTAGTTTTGCTTCAGGGCGGATGGTTTCTCCACTGAGCGTCGGACTACGAACGCCGGTTACGGTCGTTCGCTGCGCGGGCAATTCTACAGCGATCTCCTCAACAGTCGCGGTCGATGGATCCGCTTGAGAAGACGGGGCTTTATACACCGGATGCGTTCCGGGATCGACCAACAGAAACCATGGGCGCGCTTCGCGGCCGATGATCGCCTCCAGGCGCTGGCGATAGAACCAGCGGCTGGCTTCAACATTCTCTGTTCCGCCAATTGCGGTGATGTGGGTGTCAATCACTCCACCGAGCCGGAATGCCACGCCTGCAGCCACACGTGCAAAACGCGCGCAACCCGGTGCAATCACGATGCTGGCTTGTGCAGCACGGCAAAGTGCTTCGCAGGCCGCTGCATCGCTCGAATACCGCGCCTGTGCGAAGGCTTCGCCGGATACAGCCAGCAGGCGCGCACCGGTTTGCGCCAGTTGACCGGCCACAGCCGCATCGCCGCCAACTACCCCAATGCTGAGCGGGGCAGCGAGACGTGTTGCCAGGTTCAACGCTGCGCTCACCGCTTCAAGAGAGGTCTTCGCAAGTGCAGCGCCACTGTCATCCACATGTGTCAACACCAGGATCGATTCCATCGGCCTTACTCCTCCCGCATCCACGCCAACAGTTCGTCGGCAATTGCTTTTGGAACCATGTCCTTGACCACACGCGTAGTGCGTTGCGTTTTGGGCAGGCTTAGCGAGAGATAGTGCAGTCCGTTGGCCTCAAGCTTTACTGGTTTGGCTTTCTGCAACGCGGGAAGAATTCCGCGCATATTTGTCATGCCAACCTGCGGATTGTTGCGCGGCTCGGCAAGGTTTCCGGTGGCCCAGCCCAGCACTGCCGGCGCCCCCGAGCAGACCGATACCTGGTGCTTTCCACCGTCGATTCGCTCCAGAACTTCAAATGAACCATCGTCACGAAAATCGATCTGGTCGACGCCCTGAAACTGATCTCCGATGCCAAGGCGCTCGCCAACCAATTGCAGCGTGACACCCGCACCCCGCGTCGCGGACTCCCATCCCCCAAACAGCAGAAGCCGTTCGCGATCCAGACCGGGTAACGAAGCGATGGTCTCGGCAAGCACGGCTGCAGTGGAATGCGCGTCAGGAAATCCGCCGATCGGCCCATCGATTGCAACAAATTCAAAGCTGGCCTTCTGCGCCACAGTCATCATTACCTGCTGAAGTTTCGCTTTGGGGCCAAGGCTCACCAGCCACAACTTGCTGGGCCGTTGTGGGCTGCCGGAGAATTTAGATACCAGCGCTGCTGCTTCATAAAGCGCGCTCGCAGCCCACGGATCGAGGACTGCGGGCAATGCCATTTCATTTTTCAGCCCCGGACCGCCAGCGCCGCTTGCCGGTTCCAATGTTTGTAGTGGGTCAGGAACAACCCCCGCGCAAACCACGATGTGCAAACCACTTTCCATTGTTAACCCCAGGTCTTTTAGCTTTCAGCCTTCAGCTATCAGCTCGCAATCAATTCTCTGCTGAGTGCAGCCCTCCCGCACCCGCGCGGAATTCTATGTTGCCGTGTTCGCCATCGCCCGATTGGGCGCAGTTCCAAAGACACGCGCCGCAGTGCACGCATTTTTCCCGTTCGAATGCTGGCACTCCATCCGCACTTTGCGTGAGCGCCTGTCCCGAACACATGGCGATGCACGTCTTCTCGACGCACACAATACAGAGCTCTTTATCGAGGAACACGACGTGGTCTGCAAATCCCGGCATGGCCTGAACCTTGCCGCCCATCAGCAGAGCATCCTGATGGGTCACCAACAGCCGTCCGTCGAATGCGATCTCCGGCCAGCCACGTGCTGAAAGCATGGCATCATGCAAGGGGCGGCCTGTTTCTATCGCAAGCAACGCTCCTCTTTCTTTGAGGCCGCTGTCCGATCCACGGCGAATCTGCCGATGGGCCGGAGGAATATGCGCACCCAGCGACAGCTTGCCTCCGCTCAGCCCCGCCAGAGCCATCCCCGCCAACCCGCGTAGCAAGCCGCCGTGAAATCCGTTGCGTGCATTCGCCGCCTGCTGTTCCCCGCGCTCCACCCAACTTGCCAGCCGCTGGGTTTCGTACGTGGCGGCGAGGTTCTCTTTCGTGAAGGGCTTGCCTGCGCGCAGCAGTTCCAGCACCGCCTCACCTAATTGCACGCCTGTGGTCCAGGCTTCATCCACCCCTGAGCCAGTGAGCATGTTCGTGCTTCCAGAGCTTTCGCCGATGCGTGCATAACCATCCCCAGAGAGGAATGGCTCGCCGCGTTTGCCCGACTCCTCCAGCGACTTGGCTCCCCACGAACGCAGCGTGCCGTCTTTGAGATACGGCCATAGGGCCGGGTGCTGAATGAAGTGCTGCAAGTATCGATAGCCTGTGCGCTGCGGATCGCCCATCCAAGAGGGCACAAAAATGCCGACAGACACCAGCCGTTCAGGATGTACGTAGAGAAAGCCAAAGATTTCCGGCTCAGGGAATCCGAAGGTGTGCCACACCGTTCCCGGCTTCAGCGGCGAATCCTCAGGAACTTCAATGACGAATTTCATGCCCAGCGCCCACTCGCGGCGCTCATGGCCCTCCGGCATTCCAACCCGCTCATCGATGGCACGGCTTACGGCGCCCACCGGTCCGTCGCCAACCACCGTCAGCCGCGCGCGGACGTCCATTCCGGGCATGAATCCGGAATCAGGTTCGCCTGTGGGCTTGACCCCCTGGTCGGCCTGGCGCAGCCCTTCGACGGCCTTCCCGGAGAAGATTGGCGCGCTCACCGGGGTTCCCGGCCAGATTTGTACCAACCCGCTTTCCATGATCCGCGCGCCTACCCACTCATTAAACTGACCGATTGAAAGCACGAGTCCCGGCCGCTTGTGAAGGAAAGCAGGCGTCCATGGCAACTCAAGCGCGTCATCGCGGACACCGAGCAGTGAACCCGCGGCTCGCAACACTCTATCCCCCAACCGCAAAGCCACAGAACGCCGGCTTGCGCCGATCGGGTCGAGGAGATAGAGCACGCGCTCATCGTGAATCTCCGCGGTCATCGGGATCTCGGCTGGATTCAGATTGGGAAAGCTGGCGCGAATCCCCCTGGCGCGTGTCACCACACCGCTCACTCCCGCGGAAAGATTGTCGGATCGCTCGTAACAAAACACCTGCAGCGGCATTCCAGGCACAGCTCGGCTCTCGAAGGAAGGATCTCCGGGGTTTTCACTCCAGGCGCGTGTCAGCGTCGTCAGAAACCCGCCCATCGCTGGGCCGAATCCCGCGCAGGCGATGTCGACCTCTATCGATGGCCGCTCCATTTCCAGCGCGGGCTCTTCCTGAAGTTGAAGATCAGCGATCATGCCGGATAGTCCAGAGCTTCCGGGATCATGACCTTGCTCACTGTTTCCGCGGCGCAATCTTTTGCTAGCCGCGAGCCGGTCAAGCACATGGTCAGTTTGCTCTGCAGGCGCAAGAATTCGCTGGCCCCGCCGCAGTCCGCGCAGGGACCGGCCTTGGCCGGGTGACTGTCGTCCGCGCCAATTACATCGATAGCGAACGCCGAGATTCCGGGCATCGTCACTTCGTATTCATCCAGTTCGCTGGCCCGGAAGCATCGTTTGCATCCGCTCTCATCCCATGCCGGATGCCGGTTGTAGCCGAAGACCAGTTCGGCGCAAATGCGCGAAGTTTCGCCACTTGCGCGTGCGACCTGCGTGTGGCACAAGTTGGTGAAGAACTCCGCAGTTCCTTCCATATCTTCGCCACCCACAACGCTGCCCGCTCCCTGTGCCACAAGTTCAAGAACGTCTAGAATCTGGCAGCGCGAGGCCAGCAGCCAGCACAGCGCATCGGCCATCGGGAAGGTCACGCCCTGCCGCTGCCCGTGATACAACTTGCCTCCCTCCGGGTCGAAGGCTTTTTGCAGGTGCTTCAGCGACCAAAGCCACAAGGTCATCGCGGTAGCCAGCGTACAGGCGCCGGTCTCGGGATGGTTCGAACCAATGCGCCGCATCTCCGAAATCCAGGTCCGGAATTGAGCCAGGAAAAGCTCGTTCGTCATGGTCACGCTCAACTGCCGCCGCTGCACAGCCTCCGGCCCTTCGTACGTCGCCTCCAACTGCGAATCCATCCATTTGGTAGCCAGAAATCCCGGACAATCTTCGGTGATGCCGTAGCCGCCCATCAGGCTCACTGCTTCGCGCATCATATTGGTCCCATGTCCGGTGTTCCACAACTTGGTTGCAGGGCACAGCACATTAGCTTCGGAGTCCTTCAAAGCAAACTGGACCAGCGGATCGGCCTCCAATGCGGCTTTTCGCGGCGAGCCGACTTCAAGTCCCAACAACTCGATTGCCTGCACTTCGTTTTCGCGTAACGCCTTCAACTCCGCCCGTCCGCCCAGAATGCCTCGCTCCTTCAGAATCGCCGCCTTCTCCTTTTCCAGCGGGTCGAGCTCATCGAACAGCCGCGAGGCCGTGAAACCAAGCGCAGCAGCCGCTTCGCCGGTCGCCCAAATATCCACCAGCCGGTGGTTCGCGTCCTCGCGTTGTTGGATACCCTGCTCATACCGGACCGAACCTTGTTTTACTCCCTCCGCTCCGCGAAACCGGCCTCGCTGGTAGCGAATGATTGGTTCGATCGCGGAAAGCAGTTTCGCTGCAGTCATTAGCCCCACGGGCACCCGTGTGCGGCGAAAGACAGCTTCAATAATCTCCCCATGATTGAAGTTGGGAACAATCACTCCGTCCTTAACCGAATAGCCGCCGACGATGCGATTCGCCGGAACCTTCAGGTTGAAAATGGGATCTCCCGTGGAAGAGAGCTGGTGAACCAGTTTCTTGGTGGGTGTTCCGCGGTCAAAGATGCCTTCATCCGTGTCTTCCAGGATGACAACGCAACTCCCCTGGATGCGCGGATCATCGGAGTTGACCGCGGCGGTAACAAAGTTAGCGGAGGCAATATTGGTGATGAACCGGCCGCGCTTGTCCACCTGAAGCCATGGCTCTTCGCCATCGTTCCATTCGGCCACACGTATCTTGCCATTCAACATTCCGGTATCGACGCCCACGTAAGGAACCGGTTCGGTCAGCGCGAAGGCGCCTCGCCACGGTTTGCGATCCTCCCCGGACTGCGGCGGCGCGCTCAAGGACATGTAGTGGTGGGACTGTTCTTGAGTTCCGCGCTCGTGAATGGGAGAGAGAGCCAGAAAACTCGCCACAGCGGCCGTCGCGGCGCCGCTGTCAACCCATGCCAGTTCGAACGCCATCAGTGCCAGCGCAAGATTCTTCGGCCCGGCAATGAAGCCGCCATCCTCCGGCTCCATGAATGCAGCCGTCAGCCCGGCGCGATCAAAATCCTCCAGCATCCCGGCCTTTTCAACAGTCCACTCATGCGTGTTGCGCTGTCCTGCGGCCACCAGTTTCGCTACCGTCCCCCGTGCCACGCCCCGCGTCGATTGCACAAGCATTTGCAGGTCGAACCGGTCGGCAAACCGCCATTGAATCTGGCGCACCGAGTCGCCGGGGAGAGTCAGCATGACCCTCTGTCCCAATACCGGAGCTGTACTCATAGGTTGATCCTCGATTCGCGGACAAATTGTCTCTGAGTGCGGCGACAAAGATATGTGATCGGCGACACCGCGAAAGATCATCGGCATTCGGGAGTCAAACGGAAGTTCCTTGACCACATCACAATCGTTCTGCTGAACGTAGATGTCGTTAGTGATTTGCAGCACAGACCGTGACAGCCCCAACCGCAAACCATGGGAGCGCCGACCATCCAGGGCAATGTCTGAGTTGTGCCTCTGCAACGTCTCGGGCCTTCCCCAACACTCGGTGCTCTACGAGGGATACGTCGATGCTCTCGAATCGCAAGCCGGGCTCACTGACGCGGCGTCAGTTTGTCGTTGTAGGCGCATTGGGCAGCGCGGCCCTCGCCATCGGTTGCAAAGCTGGCAAGCAAGGGGACTGGGAGTCTCTCACTGAAGAACAGGCCAGGACACTGACGGCGGTTTGCGATCAGATTGTGCCCGAAGATGAGTTTCCCAGCGCTTCCCAGGCGGGCGTGCTCAACTACATCGACCGCCAATTGATGCGACCCTATCGCCGCCATCGCCACGCATACCGGCACGGTCTGCAAGATGTAGACACGGCAAGCCGGAAGCGATTCGGTTCAGATCTTGCGTCGCTTTCCCAACTGCAGCAATTTGAAATCGTCAGCGATCTGGAGCGCCAGAATCCAGGCTTTTTTCAGCTGGTGCGCAACCACACGCTGGAAGGCTACTACGGCTCGCCACGGCATGGAGGCAATCGCGACGCTGTGAGCTGGCGGATGCTAGGTCTTGCCGAGCCGCCGGTCCGCGGCCGCGCACAATACGACCTGACCAACGGATCGTCCTCATGAAGCGCGTGAATGCTGTGGTCATTGGAGCAGGCGCGGCGGGCGGCATTGTCGCCAAGGAACTCGCGGTCGCTGGCCTTAGTGTTGTTCTGCTGGAACGGGGCAAGTGGTACACGGCCAACGACTGCCGCAAAGACGATCTTCGCAATCAGCGCACCACCCTGCTCGGTAATGCGTTTGGTCCGGAAGATGAAGGGAATCCGCGGGTGTGGTCGGATGCGAAGGGGCTGCCGCACATTGCCCTTGCTAGTGAGGGAAGCTACCAGAACAACGCGGCATGCGTTGGCGGCGGGACCCTTAGCTACGGCGCACAGGCCTGGCGCTACATGCCCCAGGACTTCCGCATGAAGTCGACCTACGGCGCGCCGACGGGAAGCTCTCTCGAAGACTGGCCCATCTCATACGATGATCTGGAACCCTTTTATGAGAAGGCTGAATACGAAATCGGTATCTCCGGCGATTATTCCGCGACTCCATTTCATGGCCCGCGCCGGCATCCTTTGCCCATGCCGCCCGTGCCTCCAGGGCGCGAATTCGGAATCCTGGAGCCTGCCGCAAAACGCCTTGGCCTGCATCCCTTCCACATTCCCATGGCCCGCAACAGCGTCCCCTACAACGGCCGCGGCCCCTGCATGCGCTGCCGCTGGTGTTGCGGATTCGCCTGCGAAGTCGACGCCAAAAACGGATCGCAGAACACCGTGATTCCCGTTGCTCTCGGAACCGGGAACTGCGAACTGCGCACCGAATCTATGGTGAAAGAGATTCTTACCGACGACCATGGGCGCGCCATCGGGGTCGCTTATTTCGACAGCAATGGCTCTTTGCAGCAGCAACTCTCTGATCTTGTCGTAGTCTCCGGCTGTGCCGTTGAGTCGGCACGCCTGTTGCTCAACTCGAAAAGCCGGCTCCTTCCCAACGGTCTCGGCAACCGCTACGACCAGGTCGGCCGCAATCTTCAGGGCCATCATTACACCGGCGCAATCGGCTATTTTGACTTCGACACCTACGACGACGTTGGGCCTGGTGCCAGCATTGCCGTCAGCGATTACAACCACGGCACCCCCGGGCTCATCGGCGGCGGCATGTTGGCCAACGAATTCATTCGTCTCCCCATTCACACCATCGACCGTCTGCCTCCAAACACTCCGCGCTGGGGCCTCGCACATAAGCAGGCCATGCGTGAGTGGCACAGGCGAAGCATCGTCATCATCGGGCCCACGCAGCAGATTCCCTCGTCGGATGCCCGCGTCACCGTGGATCAGACGGTAAGAGACAAGTGGGGTCTTCCGGTGGCGCGCTTCTCCGGGAACGTGCATCCTCACACGTTCGAAATCGGCGACGTGCAAGCCAATCGTGCCGAGGCATGGCTCAAAGAAGCCGGCGCAATCCATACATCCGTCATGGCCGGCAAGCCGGATTCAGTTTCTGCCGGTCAGCACCAGGCCGGAACCTGCCGCATGGGCAACGATCCAAAGTCCTCGGTCGTTAATCGTAATTGTCAGATTCATGACGTTGACAATGTCTTCGTCATCGACTCAAGCGTGCACGTCACCAACGGCGGCTTCAACCCTGTGCTCACCATCATGGCCATTGCCTACATGGCGTCTGACGCGCTGGTCCACAACTGGAAAGGCACGGGATTCCGGTCATGAAGCGACTGCTGAAAGTTGCGGCGCTGGCCATCGTCCTGATGATCCTCGTCCTTGTCGGCGGTACCTTTGGTGCGTCGTATTACTACTCATCGGAGCATGGGCAAGGCTGCGAAAGCTGCCACGAGATGGCAGCTTATGTCAGCCAGGTGCACGGCGCTCCGCATCGCAATGCCACCTGCATGGATTGCCACGTAGCCAGTCTTTCCACCAAGCTTCGTCACATTCGCGTTCATCTCATGCGCAACTGGCCAGAGGCAATTCATCTGCGCGACGTGGATGTAGTGGAGATGGTGTCCAATTGCCAGAGGTGCCACCAGCAGGAATACGCAACCTGGCACGCCGGCCCGCACAGCGCTAGCTATTCTGAGATATTTGCCAACCCCATCCAGAACTCCCATCAGCGCCTCATGGATGATTGTTTACGCTGCCACGGCATGCACTTCAGCGGAGCAATCCGAGACCTAGTCCAGCCTCAAAACTCGCAAGGGCCGTGGCGCGTGGTTCGCCGAGACCTCGCCGATGAGCCCGCCATCCCTTGCCAGGCCTGTCACCAGGTGCATCGCTTGGGTCCGGTCGAATCCAGGCCGCCACGGCGCATCTCAGTTGCAGGAAACCCGGTGCATGATTCGCTCGCATTCTTCGACCGTCGCGAACAGACCCACTTCACCGCGGCGTCCCTGGCAATTCCCGAACTGCACGACGGCGCGCGCCTGGTGACCGTGAGCCCAGATCCTCGTTCCGCCATCTGCTACCAGTGCCATGCGCCCCGCAGGCCTGAGACGGGCACCGTTGCGGAGACCAGCGGCTGGGCCGCTCAGTTCGGCTCAGGCGACGATCGCACTCCCGTCGGTGTCCATGAAGGCCTAAGTTGCATAGCCTGTCATACCGGACACAATCAGAATGCGCGCGCCTCTTGCAAGACGTGTCATCCTCAAATGTCCAACTGCGGTCTCGATGTTGAGAAGATGGACACGACCTACGCGAGCGCAACCAGCACCCACAACATTCATTGGGTAAAGTGCGTCGATTGCCATCAACACGGTCTGCCTCCCGGAAATCCGACGCGAAGAACGCACAGCATGTAGAGCTGATCCGTGATTCGCATCACTGTTTGCAAGCCCTGCGGGGGCGGATGATTCTCGCTGAACTCGCTAAGAGGGTCAGGCTGGGTTGAGCGGTTCGATACTCTCCGTCAGTCCAGACCTGGCGGCAGGATTGGTACGCATTTCGCTGGATGGAACGCTGCCGCCGCGCTTTGATCCCGCACGACTTTCGCAATTGCCTATTTGTTCGGCAGCTTCCTGACCACTAAGGCAGGCGAGATTCCGACGTCAACCGGCACCCGCTCCGCACGGGGGAAATATGAAAACGTTGCGAATCCAATTATTTCGCACGAGCTCGCAGATCTTCTTTTTCCTCCTGTTCCTTGTTCTTCTGGGGCTCACATCTCTCCGTCCTGCATCCGGCGCAACCGCCGACCTTCACATGCGCGGCCCGGTGCGTCTTTTCTTTGAGTGGGATCCCCTCGTCGCATTGGTGAATGCCCTCGCTGGCCATGCCATTTATCGCGGGCTGCTTTGGAGCTTCATCATTCTCATTCCCACGCTGTTTTTCGGCCGCTTCTTCTGTGGCTGGATATGTCCCATGGGCACGCTGCAGCACTGGGTCGGGAGCTGGCCGTCGGAGTCAAAACGCGGCAAGCAACGCATCGATTCGAATCGCTATAAGCGCTGGCAAACCGTTAAATACGTGGTGCTGCTGGCTGGGCTTGTAGCGGCCGTCTTTGGCTCAGCCGTGATCGGATGGTTGGACCCTTTCAGCCTTCTGGTTCGTTCCTTCGGGCTATCGCTGTTGCCGGCATTCAGCATCGGCGCACGCGCAGTGCTCACCCCGCTTGAACATAGCCATGTCGGCTTCATCCGCTTCACTGGAGAATCCCTTCACACCGTCCTCCAGGCCATGCTCCTCGATCTCCGCCAACCGCACTATGCGCAGAGCGTGTTCCTCGGCATTGTCTTCGTCGGAATCCTTTTTGCCGGCCTGCGTGTAACGCGGTTCTGGTGTCGCGCCATCTGCCCGCTCGGCGCGCTGCTCGGCGCTGTGTCTCGCTGGAGTGTGCTGGGGTTGCACAAGAAACCGGAGAGCTGCGACAACTGCAACCGCTGCATGCTTCATTGCCAGGGCGGCGACAACCCAATCGGCGGCATTCCCTGGCACAAGAGCGAGTGCCTTATGTGCATGAACTGCGTGGATGCCTGCCCGCACAATGGCCTCGAGTTCCGCTTCTTCCGCAACGAAAAGGAAGTGGCCTCGCCTGATCTCGGCCGCCGCCGCACCCTGACCGGTCTCGCCGCGGGAGCTGTCGCAGTGCCCCTGATGCGCGCCAGCACCGGCATGGGCAAGAGCCGCAACGAGCGCCTGATTCGCCCCCCCGGCTCGCTCGACGAGAGCGACTTTCTCTCGCGGTGCATCCGCTGCGGCGAGTGCATGAAGGCCTGCCCCAACACTGCGCTGCATCCCACACTCGAACAGGCGGGCCTCGAAGGTCTCTGGACTCCGACGCTCATTCCGCGCATTGGGTACTGCGAGCCCAGTTGCGTGCTCTGCTCTGAGGTCTGCCCCACCGGCGCCATCTGGCAGATTACGCCGCATGAAAAAGGCTGGGTTGTTGACACCGGCCAGCAGCAGCCCATCCGCCTCGGAACCGCTTTTTACGATCGTGGCCGCTGCCTGCCCTGGGCCATGGCCACTGATTGCATCGTCTGCGAAGAATGGTGCCCCGTCTCGCCCAAAGCCATCTACGTCCAGGAGGCCCAGGTTGTCGACTCCGCCGGCAATACCAAGACCCTCAAGCAGCCGCACATCGATCCCAGCCGCTGCGTGGGTTGCGGCGCCTGCGAGTACGCCTGCCCGCTGCAGGAACATCCCGCAGTCTACGTCACCAGCATTGGCGAAAGCCGCTCGCCCACCAGCCAGATTCTGCTCAACAGGAAGTAAAGGAGAACGCCTCGTGATCTTTCGCTCCCAACACGTCTCAGCCCGATGGATCCTCACCGCTTCAGCCCTGATGCTTGTTGCTCTTGCCTCCACAGGCTGCAAAAAGAAAGCCATCGACCCATTCCCCGCGTCGGGCGCTGTCTCCGGCTGGGAGAAGACCTCCGATACCCGTACCTTCGCCGCGAAAGATCTCTATCAGTACATCGACGGCGATGCCGAGCAGTATATCTCCGCAGGAGTGGTAACCACCTCAACATCCGACTACAAATACCAGGGTCAGTTGGAAGCCACCGTGGACATTCACACCATGCGCGACGCAGAGGGCGCGCGTAAAATCTTCGCAACCGGCGTCAGCAATGACTCCAAAAACATCTCCATCGGCGACGCTGGCGTGGCTTATGCGCAGAGCGTCATCTTCCGCAAGGGTCCCTACCTGGTACGCATCGTCGCTTATCAATCCACGCCCGGCACCCCAGACGCCTTGCAGGCGCTGGCCCGCGCAGTGGTAGCCAAACTCTGAACCGCCCGAGCCGCGTGCCCGGCCGCACCGCATCATGACGAGGTGTTCAATGAAAAATCGCCGCGAATTCCTTCAGGCAACTGCCACCGGAGCTCTGATTCTGGGATCACAGAGCAAGCTGGGACTGGCCGGCATGATCGACCACAAGGCTACTCACACCGAGACAGGCAAATCCCGCGTCGTCATTGCTCGCGATCCAGCCCTCCACGGTCCCGACGGCCAGCTCGACGAGAAGCACGTCCTCGATCTTCTTGACCGCGCCATTGCGCAGTACACGGGCCGCGACAATCCCATCGACGCATGGAAGCACATTGTTCCCGTCGGCAAAGCGATCGGCCTCAAAACCAACGGCCTCGGCGGCAAAGGCATCTCAACCCACCTTGCCCTGGTCATGGCCGTAGCCGAGCGTCTGCAGCAGGCTGGCGTCAAGGCCGGC
Source organism: Occallatibacter sp. (assembly GCA_049514915.1). GTDB lineage: Bacteria > Acidobacteriota > Terriglobia > Terriglobales > Acidobacteriaceae > Telmatobacter. Next base: position 196,961 of record JBEKUP010000001.1, read on the forward strand.
GAAATCATCGTATGGGACCGCAACCGCCACGATCTCGAGGCATGCGGTCTCACCATCAATACTGACGCAAGCAAGATGCGCTGCTACGGCTCAGACGTGTCGGGCTTTGAAGACACACCGGAGCAGTGGGGCACGGCCCGCATTCGTCTGTCGAAGATCCTGACCCGCGACTGCGACATGGTCATCGGGATGCCTATCCTCAAAGATCACACAATGGCCGGCGTCACCTTCGCCATGAAGAACATGTATGGAGTGGTCGATCGTCCATTTGACCTCCATGCCGGGGGATGCAACCCGGCGGTCGCCGATCTGAACTGCATTCCCGTCATCCGCCAGAAGGTCCGCTTTACCATCGGCGATGCCATCTCTTCGGTCTACGATGGCGGGCCCGGCTTCCACCCCGAGCGGCTTTGGCAGCCAAATGCGCTCATTGTCGGTGAAGACCGCGTAGCCATCGACCAGACCGCATGGCAGATGATCGAGCGCAAGCGCGCCGAGGCCGGCCTGAACACACTCGAGGCTGCCGGCAAGCCGCCACGGTACATCGCCACCGCAGCCGACGCCACGCACCAGCTCGGTTTCAACGATCCCCAAAAGATTCATCTGATGGAGATCTAGCCCACGAGGTTCGCCAACATGACCGACCAAGTCGCGTCCGCAACACCGCCGCAAGGCATCAATCGCCGTGAGGCCATGCTCCAGTTGCTTCGCCTCGGCGGGGCAGCTGCGGGCACGGCGGGCGCGGCCTTCTGGCTCAGCAGCAGAAGCGTTCGCCCGCTTCCGATTGCCGCTACGCAGGCTCGCCGCGATCATCGCACCGCGGCCGATCCGCAATGGCCACAGCTTACAGTTGTGCAGGGAGGCGAACCGCGCGCCCTGGTTCAGCGCGCCCTCCAGAATCTCGGCGGCATCGGCCGCTTCATCGGCCGCCAGGATGTCGTTGTCATCAAGCCCAACATCGCGTGGGACCGCACCCCGGAACAGGCAGCCAACACCAATCCCGATGTTGTTGCTGCGGTCGTTCGCCAGTGTTGGCATGCAGGAGCGAAACGAGTCGTCGTCACGGACGTCAGTTGCAACGAACCACGCCGCTGCTTCCAGCGTTCTGGCATCCAGGCCGCCGCGCACGCCGAGGGCGCTGAAGTTATTCTTCCCGATCCCGATCTTTATCGCGAAGTCGATCTGGGGGGCGTCGTGCTCAAAAGCTGGCCCGTCTTCATCCCCTTCCTTGAGGCCGACAAGATTATCAATCTGCCCATTGCCAAGCACCACGGACTGGTCGGCGCTACTCTCGGCATGAAGAACTGGTACGGCATCCTCGGCGGCCAGCGCAATCGCCTCCATCAACAGATTCACCAGAGCCTGGTTGATCTAGCCAACTTCATGTTGCCCACAGTCACCCTCATGGACTGCTATCGCATCCTGCTGCGCAACGGACCCACTGGTGGAAACCTCGAAGATGTCGCGCTGAAAAAGACAATGGTCGCGGGAACCGACCCGGTAGCTCTCGATGCCTACGTCGCCAAAGCTTATTGGAATCTCGACCCCGAGCACCTGCCTTATCTGCAGATGGCCGCCGCGCACGGACTCGGCACAGTCGACTTCCAAAGCCTCCGCTTCACAACAAGTCAACTCGCTGGATAAATACGAGATGCGCAGCCTGACCCTGCAGCCCTCAACCGCAGGTCATCGCTCCATCCGCGATTGAATTTCTCTCCATCTCTCTTCGCGAAGGAAGCTCCAATTAGTTACCAGCCAGGATCGGAAACTCTTCGCACACGATGCGCTGGAAGCTGCCATCATGGTTGGATCAGTTCTTCTGCCGATATGCGTCGCCCTACTCAAATCTCAAGAATCAAAAGGGCTTGGGGTTGATAAGAATTGTTGGCTATAAGAAACTTCCGCAAAATCCTTGTCCAAATGCCTTATCCTGCATTAGGATCACAGCGGACAAAGACCCGATGGATTATCAAGCGTGCTCTTGTGGTCTTGATCAAGTCCTGATTTGTTTTTGCAGGTAGTCACCGCATACCCAGCGGTGCCACTTAAGAAATTCAGTTGCCGACGGTATACCTCGATAAAGATCAAGCGATAGCGATTAGGTCGCTTGGCGAACCTCGACGGTCTTTTGTGCTGCTTCGTCATCGGCGGCCGGAAGTCCCAACCGTTTTTGTCCAGGTGGATGTCGGCGGCAACCAAAGTTTGCGAGACTGTCGATTTTTTCCTGGCCGCTGACGATTTCTTTTGGTTGGGGGTGCAACAATGCTTCACAAGATTCTGCGTTTCTCTTTTTCCATCGTGCGAGCTATTGGTCTTCGGCTTTCCGGTGACGTGATCCAACCCCTCGGCGTATCCCTGCGACTGGCGGCACTACCAGCGATCCTGGGTATCGCACTCTTCTCCACGGCCACTGTGCCACTGAGTGCGCAGAACGCGGCGACTTCAGTGAGTGTGGACGCGACTGCCAACCAGCGCGCCATCAATCCCAATATCTATGGTGTGTGCGTGGCGGGTCAGTCCGATGTTGCCGCCCTGAACGCTCCGCTCAATCGCCTGGGGGGCGAGACTCTCGCCAGCACGTACAACTGGCAAATCGATGCCCTGAATCTGAGTCATGACTGGTACTGGGCGAGCTACCTGCAGGACAGCACGCAAGTGCCCGGCGCTGCCGTCGACAATTCGATCCAAGGCACATACGGCGCCAACGTGGGCTCCGAGCCTATGGTTTCGATTCCCATGATGCCTTACATCGCCAACCTCGGCGCAAATCCCCAGGTCAACGTAGCCTCGCTCTGGTCCTACTCGGTGGCTAAGTATGGCGCACAGGAAGCAGATTCGAGCGACGGCCTTCAGGCCGTCGACCCATACCAGCCGGACGCCGGCAGCGGTCTCAGCGCCGCAACAGGCGAGTACATCGTCAACAACCCTCTTGACGCCTACGTGCCGAACAGCGTTTCCATTCAATCAGCATGGTTACAGCACTTGATCGGCAAATGGGGGCTGTCGACGACTAGCACCGGGGTCAAGTACTACATTCTGGACAACGAGCCCTCGCTATGGAACTCGACCCATCGGGACATCCACCCCAATCCGGAGACGTACGAGGAAGAGTACAACGACATCGTGAATTACGCGACGGCCATCCGCGCCGCCGATCCCAATGCCAAGATCATCGCTCCCGAAGAGTGGGTCTGGTGGGCAATGTTTGAAAGCGGACTCGACCAGAAAAATGGAACCGGTGCAGGTTCCGATTACGCGACCCACAATGACACCTACTACTACCCATGGCTTTTGCAGCAGCTCTACGCTTATAAGCAAAACACGGGAACAAAGCTGATCGATGGGTTGAGCGTTCACTGCTACAACCAGATACCGGGAGGCAGTGACGATTCCGCCGCGGGCCAGGCGACCCGCAATCAATACACTCGCATCCTCTGGGACCCGACTTATAGCGATCCTTCCTGGGAAGGTACTCTCGGCATCAATGGAGGCATTGAGGACTGGATTCCGCTGATGCGCAATTGGGTTGACACGTACTACCCTGGGCTGGAGATAGGCTGCACCGAATATAACTGGGGTGATGAGCCAAATTTAAATGGCGCGACCACGCAGGCCGATGTTGAGGGTATCTATGGCGTCTACGGCTTCGACTTTGCAAGCCGCTGGACGGTTCCTGCCAATCCCAGCCCCACTTATCTCGCCATGGAGATGTACCGTAACTACGACGGCAATCTATCTACGTTCGGAGATACAAGTGTATCGGCAACGGTGGCCAACCCGGATAACTTGTCGGCCTATGCCGCTACCCGCTCGTCAGACGGTGCGTTGACGATAATGGTGATTAACAAGCAGCAGGGGAGCACTCCTGTGACCGTGAGCCTGGCTAACTTTGCAAACACAGGCGCGGCACAGGCCTATCAGATTTCGTCGGCGACGCAAACTTCGATCACCAGCCTGGGCAGTGTAACAGTGGCCAACAACGCAATCAGCGCTACCGTTCCTTCACAAAGCATCACGCTGTTTGTAGTTCCGGCCGGTAGCGTCGAGACCGCTCCCACAGCGCCAACAGGTCTGGCAGCCACGGTCGGCAGCGGCACAGTGACACTTACGTGGAATGCCGGCGGCGGCGCCACCAGTTACACCGTATCCCGCGGAGCGGCGAGCAGCGGTCCCTTCACGACCATTGGCACCGTCACCAGTCCCTCACCCACTACCTTCACTAACACAGGACTTACTAACGGCACCACTTACTACTACGTGGTTTCGGGAACTAATTCCATTGGCACAGGTCCAAATTCGACACCCCTCGCGGCGACCCCGATCGTTCCGCCCACATTCACGTCGTCGGCCACCGCATCGCCGAACCCGGTCACACAGAATGTCAGTACTATCATCACTGCGACAGTCAAATGCACCGCTAACTCGCTGAGCAACGGAGTCGTCCAGATCATTGCTCTCGATCCCGACGGCAATGTTGTGCTTACGCAGAATTTCACAGCCCAGAACTTTACCTCGAACCAGACTCAGACTTACACCGCGTCGCTTACCCCGGCGCTGGCTGGAACCTATACGGTGGAAGTGGGGATCTTTAGCTCGACCTATCAGCAGTGGAGTTGGAACTCATCGGCGGGAACCATCACTGTGAATTCTGCGCTCACATTCACATCTTCAGCGACGGCCATTCCAACCTCGATCACCGCCAGCGGATCTTCAACCGTTTCCGTTACGGTGAAGGACACCGGCACTGTCGGTCTCACAAACGGTATTGTCCAATTGCTGGTGATCAACCCGTCGGGCACGGAAATCGTGCAGCAGAACTGGACCGGGCAGAACATCGCCGCGGGTGGAACACTCTCGCTTACGTATACCTTTGATCCGTCCACACTTTCGCCACCTGCAACAGCGACCGGAACGTACACGGTAGACATTGGAGTCTTCAACTCCACTTGGAGCACCAACTACTATTGGAATGGCAATGCCGCGACGATCACGTTGCAGTCTGCCACGCCAGTGCCCGCAGCGCTGACTTCCCCCACGCCCGGGATCAGCACCGTGCTGGGTGCCAGCAGTGTGTCCTTCCAGTGGACCGCCGGGACTGATGTCTCCGACTACGAGCTCACCCTCGGCACAATCGCACCCGGTGCAACCGATCTGTACATTTATAAGGGCACGGCCACTTCCACCATCGTTTCCACTCTGCCCGCAAACGGTGAAACGGTCTACGCAACGCTGTATTCAAAGATCAACGGAGTGTGGCAGTCGAACGCCTACCTCTATACCGAGAGCGGCACGCCGGCCCCGGCTGTCCTCGCATTTCCCACCCCCGGCGCCGTCCTTGGCACCAGCAACGTTTCCTTCCAGTGGACCGCCGGCACCGGAGTCACGGACTACCAGCTCAGCCTCAGCGCCATCGGGTCGGGTTTAAGCGACCTGTTCCTGTACAAAGGCACAGCCACTTCCACGGTTGTGTCCACCATTCCCGCAAACGCCGAAACGGTCTACGCAACGCTGTATTCAAAGATCAACGGAGCGTGGCAGTCGAACGACTACGTCTATTTCGAAAGCGGCACGCCGGCCTCGGCTGTCCTCGCATTTCCCGCGCCCGGCGCCGTCCTTGGCACCAGCAGCGTGTCCTTCCAGTGGACCACCGGCACCGGAGTCACGGACTACCAGCTCAACCTCAGCACCATTGCGCCGGGTGCAAGCGACCTGTTTCTGTACAAAGGCACAGCCACGTCCGCGGTTGTGTCCACCATTCCCGCAAACGGCGTTACGGTGTACGCAACGCTTTATTCAAAGATCAACGGAGCGTGGCAGTCGAACGCCTACGTCTATACCGAAAGCGGCACGCCCACTCTAGCGGTGCTCACCTCTCCAATGCCGGGACTGGGCACAATCCTGGGCACCAGCAATGTGCTCTTCCAGTGGAGCGCAGGGACTTCGGCATCCGACTACCAACTCAACCTCAGCGCGATTGCGCCCGGCGACAGCGACCTGTATTTGTACAAAGGCACGGCTCTCTCCGCGACTGCTCCAACCCTGCCCGCAAACGGAGTCAAGGTGTACGCGAGGCTCTACTCAAAGATCGACGGAGTCTGGCTCCACAACGACTACGTCTACACGGAACAGTAGTAAAACCGCAGGCCTCGCGCTGCGCTTCCTCAACGCAGCGCGGGCGCATTCGCGTAGTTAGGGAGATCAAATTAAGCCATCTATTATCAATAGATTGAGCAGGTTTCTAGTTCAAAATCTGAGTATTTTGCGAAAAGGCGTCAAATTCTCAACAACCTGATGCTTCGTTTAGTTCAACTCTCAGCAACCTGAAATGCGTGCGCGGGCTGCCCCGTAGGTTCATGTCTCGAAGAATCCCAACCCTGCGAGCGGCGATTTGCCCCGGTTTGCAACCCGACAAGCAGCCTTTTGGCCTATGTAGAACAACCCTCCGATTGAACATCTCGGCCCCCAGATTCACCGTTCCCTCTCCAGGCGGTATACAGCGGATGAACATGTGGGCGCCATTCGAATTTCAAGCCTGCATCCGCACTGGTAAACACCTGCCAACCTATCGGGGCTAATCCGCAGTTCCCGAGCCGCAGACATACCAGCGAGCCAAGCTAGCAGTTGAGGTTCGATGCCTCTACAGAGAGGCCTTAAGTGCTTTCTCTTCCGGAACTGCAGTATCACGGGCGAAGTTGAGTGGCAGCGAACGGCCCTGATCCCAAGTTCCAGTGAGGGTTCCGTCTGCATTAACGGTCCCCCTCCACATTCCCTGTAATGCAGGAACAGTAAAAGTGACTGACTGGCCACTAACATGGAAGTTGGCGCAGTGAATGCCCATCGCGCCTTGATTGGGGCTGTCGAGAATGCCTGTTACTTTGCCCGATGTGCTTGCCTTCAAATGCAGCTTTACGCGCAGCGGGCCGAGGGTTCCTGCGTAGTCTCCGGCGATGGTGGGGTTCTGCTGCGCTGAGACAGGCACGGGTACTAACGCAAGCATGGCCAAAGCAACCAGGCAAACGATCATCCTGAATCCAAGCTGGATCACAGTCTTTTTCGATTTGGTTTCATTCGCGCAGATCATGGTGGGGTAATACCTCTCTGATCTCTGAGTAGATGCAAGCTGCTCAACTGCAAGCTGCACTGATCCATAGTTATTTCATAATTCTTTGAGGTCAATTACATTTCAGGGCTAGTTACTTGACGCATCGGTAATAAGCATTGCATTACTTATCCGCATCGAGTACCGCAGTGCTTCTCGCATCGAACCTTGCGGCGCTGGCCGGTAACAACCTTCCGCACGTGTCGGTAACAGTTATAAGGGTACTTACGCGCAAAGCCAGACATTACTCATCGATGCTGGCTTGAAGTTTTTACGGTTTTCGCTGGTGTGCTCACGACTCATCAGATTTGCAATGCGGACTTAGTGCAGAGCAGTAATGATTGGTCACCGGCTCTTATGCTTCCCAATAGCGCGCCCAACGCATTGTCTGTTGCGTATTGCCCGCGTATTCCCCTCTACCCCGCGCAAATCCGATCGCAATGAGGCGCACCATTTTGGGTGCAAAAGAGCCGTTCTACCACCCACTTGAAAAGCGTATCAAATAGCGACATATCAAGGCTTTGGCTTAAATCGGGCGGTGCGACATAGTACTTTAGTGCTACTGATCCAAACCATATTAGTACTTTAGTGCTCAGTATTGGGGTACTATTGTCTATAAATCTCTAAGTACCAAGGTTGTATCAGGTAGAGACTCTCCGTCCTCAGGAGGTCCTACGAAAAGGAGTCGTATGTCGCTTGTGCGTCGAATGCTTTGGATTCTTGTTCTTCTCTGCTCAGCCAACTTACTAAACGCTCAGTTCGATAGCGGGAGCATTCTCGGAAACGTCCGCGATATAACCGGCGGAATTGTGCCTGGAGTCTCCGTTACGCTTGAAAGCCTTGGCACCGGCATTTCAAAAGCAACCCTCAGCAACGCTGTCGGGGACTACACGTTCTCGAGCGTTCCCGCCGGGGATTATGTCGTCAAGGCAACGCACAATGGCTTCAAGGACGTTTCCACCTCGGCCTTCACGGTAACCGTGGGCGCGCGTCAGCGGGTCGATCTGGTTTTCTTTCCGACGAGCGTCAACCAGCAGGTAGTCGTTGCGGCTTCAGCCGTTCTGCTTGAAACCGATACCAGCGATCGCAGCATGGTCATCAATCCGACCGAAGTCGTCAATCTGCCCTTGAACGGTCGAGATCCGGCCGACCTGGCGCTTGTGGTGCCGGGCGTGAACAAGTCCTTTATCGAAATCGAAGGCGCTACCAGCCGCGAAGCCTCTTACAACGTCAACGGGCTGCGCAACCAGGTCAACTCCTTCCTCCTGGACGGACTGGACAACAGTAGTTGGAGTTTGAACGATTTGGGCTTCTCCAACCAGACCAGCCAGCTCAGCCCCGATGCGTTATCCGAATTCCGGTTTACCACTGGCAATCAGAGCGCGGAGTTCGGCGAAGCGGCCGGTGGTCTGGTCAACGAAGTCTCGCGGCGCGGAACCAACGCATACCACGGCGCCGCATGGAATTACCTGCGCAACACCGTCCTGGATGCGAGTGGGCCCATCCCGTCAGCCAATGGCCAGCAACCGGCGCTTATTCAGAATCAATTTGGAGCCGATGTCGGCGGTCCCATCCTCCGCGAGAAAATCTTCCTCTTCGGCGATTACGAAGGTTTCCGCCGCATTCTGCGCACTGCACTGCAGGCCACCCTGCCCACAGCCGCGCAGGCCGCCGGACAATTCGTCGACGCCAAGGGAAATGCTATTCCCATTACCAATCCCTACACGAAGGCCGTCTACTCTAATGGCATCATTCCCATCTCGGCGCTCGAAGCGACCCCTCTTCCGGGAACCACGACCCCGCAGATCAGCCCCCTGGATATGACCGTTCTGGGCCTGCTTCCAACCGGCTCGCTCACTTCTCAGATCTCGGGAGTCGGCAACAATTACACCTCATTTCCAGTAGGAACAGAGGACTCGGATAAGGGCGATCTTCGTCTGGACTATCACATCAATCAACGCATGACCACCTTCGCCCGCTACAGTCAGCGCAGGTTCAACGCGCTCGATCCGGCGGCCATCCCGGGACCCATTTATTCAGGTAATACAGTGAAGGGCAACATCAACCAGAACAATAAACAACTGGCCACCGGATTTGTTTTCCAACTAACCACAGCCTCGGCGCTCGATCTGCGCTTCGGCTATTCCTGGAGCGCCGGCGCGCAGAACCCTACCTCAATTGGGCAACCCAACCTGCTGGTAGCTGCAGGCGAGCCCAACGCCCCTTCCGATCCATCGTTTGCCAGTGGCCTGAACACCGTCACCGTAACCGGATTTACACCGTTCGGACGCACCAACAACCTGCCGACCGTGGTCAATCCCACTGTTTACAATCCCAAGGTCAACTACTCGTGGCTCAAAGGGCATCACAGCTTTAAGTTCGGCTACGAATATCTTGATGAATCTTCTCTGGTGAGCAACTTCAAGCCCGTCTTCGGCGCAGACACTTACAGCGGCAAGTTCACGCAGGGCAAGACGACTACCACGACCGACCCGAGTTATGGAGCCAACTCCACTGACCCCAGCTATGCTGAGGCCTGGAACCTGGCCGACTTCATCTTCGGCGCGCGAAGCAAATATGAGCTTAGCGCCCACCACGTGGTGCAATACAACCAGCAGATGCATTTCTTGTATGGCCAGGACGACTGGCGCGTATCGAACAAGCTCTCCGTGAATCTCGGCCTGCGCTACGAGTTGGCAACCCCGCCCTACGAGTCCAACAATCAGCTCGCCGACTTCAATCCCGCCACCAGTCCCACGAGCGGCCTCGTCGTGGCCACTAGCGGCTCCATTGCCAATCGCGCCCTCATCGATCGTAACAACCTGGACTTTGCTCCCCGGTTGGGCTTGGCCTACAATCTCGATTCCAAGATGGTTGTTCGCGCGGCTTACGGCATCAGCTACCAGCAGTTCATCCGCGCCGCTGTGGTAAATGAACTGGCGCAGAACGCCCCTTTCAACATCGACAACGTCATCTCGCAGTTCGCACCGGTTTCTAAGACTTCGCCCCAGACCGTCTGCACCTCGGCGTCGGCCGCTCCGCTCAGTTGTTTCCAGCCAACCCAGCTAGGTTACTTGAACAACTTCCTTTCCACAGCTAACTACTCGCCATTGTCCACCATGACCACCTACGACCCTACCAAAACGCCAACCACCTACGTGCAGAGCTACCAATTATCTGTCCAAAGGCAGCTGGCGAAAACCACCTATCTCGATGTGGCCTATGTTGGCAACTACGGCGTCCACGAGGAGATTCTTCAAGATTTCAACGAGGCATTGCCCAACGCAGCAGGCGGTACCCTCAGCCTTCAGGCACGCCGCCCCATACAAACCTTCGCCGGCATCCAGGAATCCTTCAACGAAGGCCCATCGCGCTACAACGCCTTGGAGGCAAAGCTTGAAAAGCGTTTGAGCCATGGACTTTACCTTGCCAACTCCTTCACTTGGTCCCACGCGCAAGATATCGCTGCTGCCGACCAGGAACTCAATAACGGTGACAGCCCCCTGGTCGACTTATACAACAGGTTGGGTACTTACACCCGCTCTGCTTATGACCGGCCGCTGAACGACTCTCTTGATGTCGTCTGGGATCTGCCCTATGGCAAAGGCAAGCTTCTCGGCTCGCACGCGGCCGCGCCCCTGCAATACGTTCTCGGCGATTGGCAATTGACGGGTATCAGCTCCCTGGTAAGCGGCCTGCCCATCAACATCAGCTACGCCGAATCCACGGCTCAGCAAGTGAGTACCTTGACCAGCTTCCTCTACCGTCCGAGCTTGGTTGGAACCCCGGTTTTGGGCAAAGCCGGTCGAACCTCCATTGCCGGTCTGCCGGGACAGTATCAGTATCTCGACCCCACGGCCGTCTCTGTGCCCACCGCCGCTAACACACCCTACGGCAATTGTCCCCGCAATGTTGCGCGCGCCCCCGCCTACTCTGACCTCGATCTCGGCGTGCACAAATTTGTCCCCCTGGGCTTTGAGAAAGTCGGCATGGAGTTTCGAGCCGAGGCCTTCAACGTCTTCAATCATCCCAACGCGCAGGCTCCCGACAGCGTCGCAACCGACGCTGGTTATGGCATCGTCAACTCCTACTTTCCAAGCAGGGAACTGCAAGGGGCGCTGAAACTGATCTTCTGAGTTGGCTGATAACTTCAGCCTGCGTCGCTGAAACTGGTTATCTGGCGTCATGGGTCTCGATTCAGAAACACATGGCGCCAGGATGTTGGTCTGAAGAACGGTTTGGTCCCATATCGATGACTGCCCTCATGCATCAAGATGCTTTGCCACGCTAAAGGTTTGCCCCGGAAGTGGGCCTATTGCGGCTTTCCAAGTGCGGCGATCAGCTTAGCTGCGCCGCTGGTGCGGGCGAGGGTTGCAACGGTATTGAATGGGGGAGACAATGACGAAAACCGAGTTCAACGGCCCACGTGCTCAATCCTCAAACGGCGCCATCAGAACGCCATATTCTTTGGGGGGAAGGAACAAGCAAGATGAGGGTGAACTGCAAAGGTTGGGTCAGTGCCGTCGCCTTACTCGGAATCTTGACCATTCCTGATTCGAGCAACACAGCTGGCGCGCAACAGGACACAAGCGCCGTCGCTGCTGCCGCGAACTTTAGCCTCACAACTGGTATTGCCACGGACAGCACAGGTGCCGTCTATATAGCAAACTCGCGCAACACCATCCTCAAGATAACTCGTGATGGGATAGCACTGACATTCGCCGGCAAGCCGGATGAGAGAGGGAGTGCGGACGGCCTCGGTTATGCCGCGCGTTTTACATACCCTGTTGGTATTGCCACCGATTACGCCGACAACGTCTACGTGACGGACAAGGTCAATAACACCATCCGCAAGATCACGCCGACAGGCTTAGTAACCACTTTCGCCGGTACTGCAGGCACTCACGGCCACGCAGATGGAACAGGTGGGAATGCAAGTTTTCTTAGCCCCATCGGTATTGCCACTGACAGTACCGGAAACATCTATGTGGCGGACTCAGGCAACAACATAATCCGTAAGATCACACCAACCGGTGTGGTGACCACGATTGCTGGTCTGGCAGGTGAAAGTGGCGAAATTGACGCTAGTGGCGCGTCGGCGAGGTTCACCGCCCCTTACGCCATTGCAACCGGCGGCGCTGGAGAACTATTCGTTGTTGAGATGTCCAGCCATACCCTCCGCAAGATAACCCCTGGAGGGGTAGTGACCACTTTGGCTGGCAAGGCTGGCGAATCCGGCCACGCAGATGGAATTGGCACGAATGCGACATTCGATTCCCCTCACGGAGTTGCAACTGACAAGGCGGGCAACGTCTATGTGGCGGACTATGGCAATAACACCATCCGTAAAGTTACTCCGGCTGGCGTTGTGACGACAATCGCCGGCTTGGCAGGTGCAGGCGAAAACGGTGAATTCGATGGCGTCGGTGCCGCGGCAACGTTCTTGGAACCCATGGCTATTGCCCATGACAATACCGGCAATTTGCTTGTCCTTGAAGCAGACAACGTCCGACAGGTCACTCCAACAGGAGTTGTCACAACCATAGCCGGTTCTGTATTCGGACCATGGCATTTGCAGAATCAATACTGCGAATGGGATGTTCCACCTGAAGATAGCGGTGCTGCGAGATTAGGGACCAGAAGATGCTCTCTGAATCCTGGAATAACCTACTGTTCCTCATCGATTGAAGTTACAAGTGCCAACCCAAAAAGCACCAAGCCAAAGCTGAGCCTGGTTTACGATGAGTCGCATGGTGTTATTGCGGTTGATACGAAATTCAAACTCGACCGCCCCGAAAAGGAAAAAGGTGCCGCGAAAGACGATCCACCAGGATTGGATTCCGCTTCCTGGCTGCATTACGTAGTTACAATTTCGGTATCATCCACCAGTTCGTGTAAGTAGCCGGGAAAGATCTCCATAAAGGGGGATTTAAGGAGAAACACTTGGTTATGACCCATCGCGTACCGGGGCTGCTGCCCTAATGCGCATTCTGAAGGCTTCGGTACTTTCCGACGCTCTCCCCTGGACTCTTCCAAACTCGAAGAAATCCGCGTCTGCCCAAGTGGCTTGATATTCCACTTCGCGGTCTGAAATACCTCCTGCTCGGATTCTTCGTCTTCGTGATTGGTGCAATGTCCGCAGAGGCTATCCATGGCTTCGTGCCCAGCCCTTACGGGTTGATCGCCGACGTCAAGATACTGAGTTTCTTCCGCGAAATCGGGTAGATGACCACCCGCGTCATCGCACTGCTGATGCTGCTCTCCACGCTGGTTCAGAACTTATGGTGCAGGTATCTCCGCCCCATGGTGCGCTTTTGGGGCTGGCTTCCCTATTCAGGCCGGCAAAGATTCGTCGGGAAACTGAGGCCTGGATCGACTGAGGAAAGTGTTCTCGAGTTTGCCCGTCCCCTGTTCCGGTCGATCAGCTTGTGCAGATCCGATCCGTGGAATGCACCGCTTGCCTGGCGTGCGCTGCGGCCCGCCAGGTAGAGGACGCATTGCAGTTCTCCTTTGTGCGGAGAAAGGCTCTGATCCCTGTTAAAGGATGCCGCCGTCGTACCATCCGTCCTGCGAGCCTTGCGGCAGTCCTTGCGTGCATCTTCTTCGGTCTGATGCTCATTGCGAAGGCAACAGGCCATTGGCGTGCGAACTTGCAGCGCGAAATGTATATCGATCTCGTCTCTCATGCGAATGAAGAGGTTCATCCGGGCATGTGAGGAAGAAATGGCGCTGCCAGCGACGCTGATAGGTGCCTCACATGAACCGGCGACTCCGAAAAGAATTGCTCACAACAAGAGCCCGACGAGGCTATTTCCTACGGAACCGAAATTCTGTACCAATCGCCGCAATAGCGTGACTGTCGAGCACTTGTCTCGCACGAGCGAAGACAATCGTTTCCTCGACGACAATATGGTTGGAATAGAGCTGCTTGAGCCGCCCGGTCTTAGACTTCAATTGACCCATGTCAGCTGTCGTCAATTCGCCAGAGGTGATCCAGGCTGAATAGAGCCGCTCGACCGAGCCATGAAGATCATTCGCTTCGCGATGATCTCCTTCCAGCCTATCAATTTCCGCAAGAGAGCTCGCGTCCGATTCACGAAGTCGAGGAAAGAGCGACTCCTCTTCATCCGCCGTGTGGCGTTGTCCGCCCGTACGGAAGTACTGTAGAGCCGTCCAGATGGCATCGCTCTCCTCAGTGGTCAGACTACGGCCTTGAGCGCGGTCAACAACCACGCAGAGGATGCCAAGGAAACTCTCGATCCTTCTGTGGCAGTCCTTCAGCATGCCGATTGGATCTTCGAATCCGCTATCGGGCTTTGCACCAATCTGGATCGCCATTGCTTTTCTCCTTTGTCTTCTTCCATTCTTTGAATTGTCGACCAATTAACAAGAAGTCTGCCGCTGTCAAGTTCCCTGAACATGAAGAGTCGTTGCGTTGATTGTCCGCGTCTTGAGGTAAATAGAACCATCAGACATCAGCGCTCAAGGGACCGCAGTGACCAAAGTCCTTGGTTACCCTGGAATTCTCTGGGTGACGACCGAACGCATCGATCTGGCAACTGCCGTTAGCAAAACTGCCCTACTGTCGAGCCTTTCCTCGGCCGAGTTGCAAGCGGTCGCCGCTCGAACGGTGCCTAAACTGTTGAGCGCAGGCGAACGGATGTTCTCAGAGGGCGAGCTGTGCAATGGCTTGCATATTATCGCGCGCAGAAAGGTCCGCATCTTCAAGACTTCAGTAAATGGCCGGGAAGAGATACTCTCGGTCAATGTTTCCGAGAGTCTGTTGCCGAGTTGCCCGTCTTTGACGGCGGTCCCTTCCCAGCCTCAGCGTTAGCGGTTGAAGAAGCAGAGATTGCCTTCATTTTGCGGCGCGACTTCCAAGCCCATTGCATGGAGCATCTCAAGGTTTCGCTCAAGGTGCTGAAGGTCGTCGGTGCTCGGCTTCGACGTTTGATTGCGATCATTGAGGAACTGTCCTTCTCGACCATTCGTCCGCGCCTGATTGCGGCGTTGGTTAAGTTACCTTAAAGCGACGGCAAGAAAACAGAACGAGGAATCGAGTTTCAACTGCTGCTAACCCATCAGGAACTTGCCAATCAGCTTGGAATAGCGCGTGAATTGATCTCTCGCAACCTCATGCGTTTGCAGGCCGAGGGCATTCTGGAGGTTGATGCACGGCAAATTGTCGTGAAGGACGTGAAAGGCTTGACCGCCCTACTCGACTCAACCTCTTGGACCAGCAGAAATCCGCAATGTCAGCAATCTAATTTGCGATCTCGGGTTCCTCTCCCGGATGAACCCATGCATACATTGAGCCGAGCCAGGAGCGACCCGCACCGGATTCCGAAACATGAGGAATCAAAGTCCACAGGCCGATCAGAGCCAGGCCAACCAAGTTCGGGAAGAGCAAAGGGGCCATCGGGGGCGCGCCGTTCACGAGCTTGTCGAAGAGGTTGCGACCTGGCTCAACAAGGTTTGCACGCATGTGGAACCAGAACCCAAGTACCCCGACAAACGCCTGCCCCAACATGACCACCAGGCAAAGATCGAGGAAACGGCGCGTAACGGTCAGTAGCAGCGGGATGACCAGGAACCCCGTTGCAAATGCCGACGAAATGACGGGGATCCATTCCGTTCGCGCGAAAAATCCATTCGATGCATGATCGGTGAGTGACAAAACGAAGTTGCCGAAGAAACCGCCTAACGCGAGCAGGATTACCCAGCGCGCCCACTCCAAACTGCGAACGGCGACCATGCGGTTCATCAGCAGCAGGAACCCCAGTCCTGAATACGCGAGCGGCGCTGCGAAGGGCGCCGCATAAGTGAGGCTCTTCAGTGTCCGGTCAAGAAAGAATCGGCTCTCCAGGTGATAGAGCACGCCTCCGAGCCCGACCATGACAGAAAGCCACCCAATCGCGTAGCCAACGTCGCGCCACGGCGTCCGCAGATCCCATATCCAGCGCAATCCGATCACGCAGGTCAAGACGACTGGCGCTCCGATCGAGAAATAAAGAGGTATGTATTCCGCTGCTTTCTGGAAGTGATTCACCGAATGAGCAATAAAGATGTCTGCCGCAAGGATAGCCAGGTTGGTGGTAACGAACAGCTCCACCCAAAGCCGCGGATCGCGAACCCAGCGCAAGCGTGGTTCAGCTAAGATTCTCTGCGCCGAGGAGAGAACGCTACTTATGCGCATGTTCTCTCCGCAGTTCCTCGGCATCGTGCTGAAGTTCAACCGTCTTCGAGAGGAGCTCATAATTGCCGTGCCACTGCACAAAATCGGCGCCACCCATGAACGCGCCGTGCTTAGATGTGCGCCCGTCGTAGTGCCAAAGATTGAAGTATGTGAAGTCGATAGTGTGTGTGAATGGCGGTCCGGAGAGAGAGCCATCTTTGTGAAGGTCGTCCATGATCGCTTTAGCGGCTAGAATTTTTGCGTTGGTGCTCTCCACAACTTGCTGTCCTTGGTCATAAACGCGGTCAACGAGGGTCTGCGTATGGCACTGCGTGCAGACCTGCTTCATATTGATTTGGGCCTGCAGGTAGTTAGGTCGATGGGTGGTAATTGCATCAGCAAGGTACCAGCCGAGCCGGTCAGAAGGATTGTGCGTAACCTTGAGGCCGTTGATACCACTCATGTGGCAGGTTGCGCACGTTGGCACAAACATATCCCGCGTCGTGAGCGTGCGTGGGTCCGCATCCAGCTTCAGCAGCTTGCGCTGAGCGGCGAACATGACACCGTGCTTTGATTCGCTGTAGATCTCGATCTGTGAGTGATCGGGCCCCATGTGACATTGGCCGCAAGTACTGGGCAAACGCGCAAGCTCAACTGAACTTGTGTGCCGCGAGTGGCATTGCGTACAAGTTCCAATCGTTCCGTCGTCGTTGGGCTTCCCAACAGCGTGGCACTGTTCACACCCGGAGGCGGCCGCAGGATGCCCTTCCGGAAGAACGAGGGGGTTCGGCGGACGCTTGGTGCCACCTGGTTGGAACTGCTCGCTGAAAGAGACTTGCTCCGGACTTAGGCCCTTTTCACCGTGGACTGCTGCCCAGCTCGGCGCAGCATGCCGGCTGCGAAGGAATTCCTGGTATATGCCTTCGTGACAAGAGCGGCAATTACCGGAGGTCAGATGGGCGCTGATTGTGAAGCCGTGGTGATCCACCTTCTGTTGGCCGGGACTCGGCTGGTGGCAGTCGAGGCAATTGATGCCCTTCTTTGCGTGAGCGGACATTTCGTATTCATGGACGACAGAGTACTGAAGTCTAGCGTGACATTCGGCGCACTTTCCCGATGCGCGGACAAAGTCGGCCGTCGGCTGATCCGTTTCCACATTCGGGCGCTGCAGATTGATAAGGAACGCAGACACAATGAGTGCAAACGCGATGACTACAGCGAGAAACACGGAACGAAACGACATAAAGTCGACCTCCCTGGGAAATGTGCGAACCTGAACTGCCCTGGAGGCTTTCCTCCGCACGCAGGATGGGCAGTGCCAACCTTATCAGGCTGACCGTACAATCCGCATCAATCTGATGCGAACTGGAGTCTACCTTCGCCGAGGAAGTGAGAATTCATGAGCTTCAGGTGACTTATGTCGCTGCAGCCGAACACGCTCGCCGATACCGTGGTTGTAGCGCGGCATAGAATGCGCGGTTCAGCAAGGAGAGACAAAGACAGTCCTCCAACTCGCGAGCCGTCGATCGAATCGCAGCAAGGCTTGCAGTGCTCTCTTAAGAAAGAGAACATCTTTCGCCAGCGTTTCTACTCTTTACTACAAACAGCTTGGACACAAAGGAGCCTTCATATGGACTCCACATTTATCGTCAATCTTCAGCAAGAATTTGCACTGCCGGAAAAGGGTATATTGAGCCGCATGTTGCAAAAGGATGACTTCGTCAATGTTATGCTGTTTGGTTTTTCGACTGGGAGGGACTTAGCGGACACTCCCCGTGGCAACAATGGCAACCCAGCCGATTACCAGTGTGCCGCTGATGGAGACTCAGGTGTTGGCTCGTGCCCACTTCCGCTGGAGTTGCATTGGGGTATACGACTAGGCAAGTATGGGCGAAATCAAATTGCGTCGGTCTCGGCCTGAACAACGGGGCGGGTGGAACAAAGGCCTTATGGGCGCCCGACCTGCGCACGAACCAAATCGCCACGACTGCAGCAGCCATGGTCATGTTCTAGCCGAAAAGCATTCGTAAGGCTAAAATCGCTCACGTGCGGGAAGGTAAAGTGGATCCACTTTCCCCGCAAATTCTTTATGCTTCACGGCCGAGAATAGTGGCAGGCTGGGAGTGGGGGGAATACCAGGAACGAGCATCGCGATGAATGTGTACAGCGCAGTTCAGTATCTCCTGTTTGTGGTGATCGTCACCGTTTGCGTAAAGCCTCTGGGTGGATATATGCAGCGGGTCTTTGCTCGGCGAAGAACTGCACTCGATCGATTATGCGTTCCTTTGGAACGATGGATATATCGCCTTTCAGACGTCGATTCTACGGCCGAAATGAATGCCGGACAGTACGCAATCTGCTTCGTAGTCTTCAGCACGGTCGGTACACTTGCCCTTTACGCTATTCTTAGATTCCAACACTTCCTTCCTTGGTTTTTCCCGGAATATCACACGACCCCTCTTACGGAGGACCTGTCGTTCAATACTGCCATTAGTTTCTCCACAACTACCACATGGCAGGCGTACGCGGGAGAAAACACGATGAGCTATTTCAGCCAGATCGTGGGTCTCTGCGTGCAGAATTTTCTCGCAGGGGCCGCGGGACTAGCCGTGGGGATCGCCTTTATCCGCGGGCTGGCGCGGGAGTCCTGCGCAACGCTTGGGAACTTCTGGGCGGATCTCACGCGAAGCCTGCTTTGGGTTCTTCTGCCTGGTGCTCTCATCGGGTCGCTGCTGCTCGTTTGGCAGGGGGTTCCGATGAACTTCCAACATTATGTGGTTGCCTCGACTCTTGAAGGAGCGCACCAGGTAATTCCGCAAGGTCCGGTTGCAGCGCTCGAGACTATCAAGAACCTGGGCACCAACGGCGGAGGCTTTTTCAATGCCAATGGTGCTCATCCGTACGAGAATCCAACACCGCTGACGAACCTCATGGAGCTGCTATCGATTGCTCTGCTGCCGGCAGCCTTGACCAACACCTTTGGCAGAATGATTCAGCATGTGCGCCAGGGGTGGGTCCTCTACTGGGTTATGCTCCTTCTTTTCATCGGCGGCTTATTTGCCTTGCATTTGAGCGAGCGGAGGCTCAGCGTGGGTATCCATGGCGTGGTGTCCGAGGCTAGCCGGCTGCAGTCCGGAGGCAGCATGGAGGGGAAGGAAGTGCGATTCGGGATCAACGGTACGGTGCTGGCCGGCGTTGTCACCTCCAACACCGCGACGGGATCCGCGAATGCGGCGGATGATAGTTTCACATCCCTTGGTGGCATGGTGCTGTTAGTCAATCTTCTCCTTGGAGAGGTAATCTTCGGAGGTCTCGGCACCGGGATTTTCAGTATGATTATGACCGCAGCCATCGCCGTGTTTCTTGCCGGACTGATGACCGGACGCACGCCTGAATATCTCGGCAAGCAAATTGGGCCGAATGAAAACAAGATGATCGTGCTGTATGCGCTCACCGGCCCTGTCACAATTCTGATTTTGACTGCGATTGCCATCTCTACGAAAGAAGGGCTCGCCGGGCTAACCACTAACACCGGACCGCATGGACTCACAGAGATCCTCTTCGCCTTCGCTTCCTCCTTCGCCAACAACGGTCAGGCATTCGCCAGCCTCAATGCCAACACACCCTTCTATAACATCACCACCGCAATCGCGATGATGGCGGGTCGATTCGGCCTGGCAATTCCAGCGCTGATGTTTGCGGGCATGTTCGCCAGGCAAAAGGAAAGGCCCCAATCCCGTGGAACTCTGCGCACCGACACATTTACATTTGGCGCATTGCTAACAGCATTCCTGATCATTGTGACAGCGTTGAGCTATCTTCCTGTACTGACGCTCGGCCCTGTGTTGGAGCACCTGCTCTTCAAGATCTAGGCGCATCCTCGGCCATGCGTGCCGCCTCAACCTGCTTCAACGCAGTGATAATCTGCGCCTCCGTGTGTCGGCTCTTGCTCATCGCCCTTCCCCTTTCCTTCTTCCAAATCGTATTCGAAAATAGACAGATTCAGGGAGTCAGGTACACTCGGCATCCTCGAAAATCATTTCGACACTTTAGGCCCAGCTTCTCTCTCAATTGTCGATGGTCAGAATTCGCGGGGCTAATCACCTATGCGCCTCTACAGGTGAATGAGCCCGCGCTGCAAAGCTGTCACCACCGCCTGGGTTCGGTCACTGACGTTGAGGCGCATAAGAATCACGCTGACATGACACTTGACGGTGGATTCCGTGATACCCAGATCGTTGGCAATTTCCTTGTTGCTCTTGCCGCGCACAATGAGGTTCAGCACCTCGCGTTCACGAGCACTCAATTCAGAGTCGGGCATGCGCGAAGAGAGAGCGCGCGAAACCGGCGTGGGCAGAAATCTGCCTCCTGCGTGGACGCGCCGCAGAGCACTCACCAGCGCATTGTGAGGCATTCCCTTGATGATGTAGCTGCGTGCTCCGGCCTCCAGCGCCTGATGAATATCTTCATCGCCCTCATAGGTTGTAAGCACCACGAATCTAGCCTCAGGATGGCGGGCCATTACCGTGCGGATCACCTCGACGCCGCTGATGCCCGGCAGGCGCAGATCCACCAGCGTGATGTCCGGGAAGTGTTTCTCATAAAGCTCGATGGCCTCTTCGCCGCTGCCCGCTTGCGCTATCGTCGTCATGTCGGGCGTGGACTGAATGATAGCGACGATGCCAAAGCGCATGATCGGATGATCGTCCACCACAAGCACCCTGATCTTGGCAGGCATCGGCGCCGCGCGCTCTGCCGCCAATGTTGCGTCCATTGCCTGGTCCTGCATGTTTCCCTCACTGTGCCTGTATTCGTGTGTCGTTGTCAAAGGCGGTTATTGCCGGCAGCGCATTGTGCTTGTCGTCAAAGAGCGCTCGCCCCGCAATCGGTCCGTCCGCAACCGCTGGCTCCCACCAGAAAACTCCACGCCCAAGGCCCCGGGGTGTTTCGCGAACGGCTTTATCCACTGCTTGCAAAAACCTTTTTTGCCCCTCTGGGCTTTCTGGAAAGTCCGCTTTTTTGCCAATGAAATCACCAGGCGTCCAGTTGTATGCCGTTTCTACAACGATGATCGGCCTGACGTAGCGAAAAGACAAGTCGTGAAGCGTCTGGCGCAACTGGGCTATGGTTCCATGCCAGCGCGGATAATAGGACAGCCCAATCACATTCCAACGAAGATCGTAGGTGAGAAGCTTGTCGAAGAACGCGATTGCCTCTTTCGGTTCGCCGCTGCGTTCAATGTGAATCATGATCACCGGGCGCGGGAAGCTGCCGCGACCTGTATCCACGCCGCTAATGGCCGCGCGCAGCAGATCCGCAAAGCGGTCCCAATTATCGGGAAGCTTGCCGTCCGGCCACAACATGCCGTTGGTAATCTCGTTGCCGGTTTGCACCATGTCCGGCATCACACCTGCATTGCGGAACGCGACGATGGTTTCGCGCGTGTAGGTGAAGACCTGCTCGACGAGTTGTGTGTGCTTTAGTGATTTCCATTTCGCTGGAATGAATTGCTTAGAGGGATCGGCCCAGGTATCGGAGTAATGAAAGTCCAGCAAAATGTGGAAGCCGAGCAGCCGGGCGCGCTTCGCGAGGGCGACGGTGTAATCCAGATCGTTGGGCAAATCGGTGGGATGAACGAAGATGCGCAGGCGAATCCAGTTGAAGCCGTGGTCCTTGAGAATCTCCAGCACCGGCTTGGGCGCGCCGTCCTCTTTGAATACGATACCTTGCTGCTCAGCGCTTGCCAGGAACGAAACATCTGCACCCACGGCAAACTGTTGCGCCGGCAATGGTGCACAAAACCCCATTGCGAGAAGCGCTGCAAGAACAAAGCTTGGTCCGCGCTTCATCCACCACGATTCAGTCCTCATGGCTTATTCGTCTCCGATGCGGGAAGCTGCTCTGCCCGCACTTCCACGCGCTTGTTCATCTGTCGATAGAGATCCCGCACCTTGGCGTGTGCCCGGCGCACGGTTTCAAACACCTGCATCTCGCGCTGTGCTTCCTCATTGCGATGAACGGCTTTGAGAGCGAGGGCGTAGTGATAGCGGGCTTCCGCGTTGAGCGGATCCTGTTCCACCGCTTCGCTCAAGTAACGCAGCGCTTGTTGCGGCTTGCCCTGCGCTATAAGATTACGACTGATGCCCATTTGCGCTTCGACCTCTTGGGGGTTCAGCGCGTACGCGCGTTCATAGTGCGCGAGAGCGAGATCGGTTTGGTTCTGCAAAGCGGCAACGCGGCCCAATTCGCACTCGATGCGCGCGCTTTCTCCGTCGATTCGCAGCGCGGTCTCAAGCTCCTTGCGGCCCTCGGTCTGCGCGGCGCTATCTTCTGGGGCGGATTCGATGATTGCTTCGCCAAGTTCGAAGTGCGCGCCGGGCAGCGATGGATCGATCTGCAATGCCTGCCGATAGTGCTCGACGGCACTCTTCAGATCGCCCGCGTTGACCAGGTGCTCGGCAACCACCTGTTGCATCCGCGCGGAGGCGGGGGAAAGCAGGGCAAGTTTGTTCATCGTTTCATCGGCCATCTCCTGGTAAACGTGTTGTGCAAAGAAAAGGATGTCGAGATTCTCCGGATTGAGCTCGACCAGCTTGCGCACCACCGGAAGAGCGTGGTCCATGTCGCCGCATTGATAGTAAAGATCGCCGAGTTCAACGCCCACTTCCAAGCGCAGCTTCGCATCCTTCAAATGGGCAAATGCGGCTTCAAGGTGCTCGCCAGCACCCAAATCTCCCAGCCGCTTTTCGCAGATTCCCAGTAGCCCCTCCACACTTATCAATGACGGCGCTGCATCCAAGGCTGTGCGCAGGTCCTCGCGGGCAGAACCGCAATCGCCGCGCATCCACTCCGCTGTTCCCAGGTCGGCATGGGCCTGCACATTATGCGGATCGAGATCGAGCGCGATGCGAAACTCGCGCTCTGCTTCACTTGGCCGGTTCGCGGATAGCGCCGCCTCGCCGTTGCGCAAGTGCTCGCTTACCGCTCCGGGAGCACCTTGCGCCACCGCCGCGAGCGCAAATGCCGTTTGCAACACCGGCAAAATGACTCTCATTTCCCGTTGAAGAAAGCTGCGAAACATTATCCGGCATTTCATTGCGGCTGTTGCCTCGTGGCGCGGAGCGCGCTCCTGTCAGCACGATTCTACTGCTTCGGCCAACAGCAGCTTACGTGACAAAAAGGCCCGGTATGAAAGCCATTGCTTCCAGCGCCGGGCCCCTGGGTACTCGAATGAACCGTACTTCCTCCCGTGCGAATACGGTTAGAAGGTGAATCGACCGCCGAGTTGTATCTGCCGCGCACCATTCGCAGAGGTAATTGTGCCGGCGCCTCCCGCACCGATACCAGCATTCGGCTGGCTGAAGTTTGGATGGTTGAGTCCGTTAAAGGCGTCGGCGCGGATCTCGAGGTGCGTTTGATCTCCGAACCACTGCCCGAGCCAGAAGGTCTTGCCCAGACTGAAGTCCACATCGCGCCAGTCGGGTCCGCGGAGTATGTTGCGGGCCTCATTGCCAAGTGTGTTATTGGCAGGTACGGCGAAGGCCGCAGTGTTGAACCAGGAGCTGATGGTGGGATGGGACTCCTTAGGATTTACGCCGGGAATCAGGTTCGGCAGCCATGAAAAGCCGCAATAGCATTGGCTGGCCTGCGAGTTACTCTCGTCCGATGTGCCCACCACCGGTGTGAAGGCAATGCCCGAGTGCGCCTGAAAGAGTCCTGTAATCCGCCAACCGCCCAGTGCCTCGTCGGCAGCACCATGCAACGCAAATCGTCGACCTTGGCCGAAGGGCAGCTCCCAGGTAGCGTAACCGTTGAGGCTCTGCGGCACGTCGAGCTGCGAAATTCCATAGTTGGCTGTTGGATTGTATGCGTTTTGCCACACGTCAATGGATTCGTTGTGGCCGTTGCTGGTGCCCGTGTCCAAAATCTTTGACCAGGAGTAATTCGCCATGAAGCTAATGCCGTGTGACATCCGCTTCTGCACACGGACTTGGAGGGCATTGTAGTTAGAGCGGCCATCGAACATGGCGGCGTAGATGTACTTATATTGAGGATACGGCTCAGCCGCTGCTCCTTGGCTCAACGCTCCCGCCGGCACCTGGTCGATATCGCGCTCGAAGTTCAGGTGCGTGCCCTTAGTGTTGACGTAGCTCAGGTCGAGCAGGATCTGCTGCGGGAACTCCTGCTGAATCGAGAGCATCGCTTCCTGGTAGTACTCGATGGGCATATCCGCAGGGTAGTAGTAGACGCCCTGGCCATTGTATTTCGAGTTGCTGAAGGCCGATTGTTGCGGATAAATCACGGAGCCGGCCGGTGGGCCGGTGTGCAGCGTCCACGGCGTGGGGTAGTAACTGATGCCGGTGGTGAAGTTAGAGGAATAGCCATTCGAACCCTGAGGATTGAGACCCAGGCCGAGTGCGCCGTCGGTGTACGACTCCGCAGAGCGGAAGGCATCGAAGATGCCGTAGCTGGCGCGTACAGCCAAGTGTCTAACGGGTGACCAGGAAAAGCCTACGCGGGGATCCCATTCGTTGACACCGTTCTCGATCTTGTTTCTGCCCATCTGGCCGCCGAAGATCATGGCGCCGGGCGTGTTGGTCGCGGAGTTCACCAGCGTCGGATCGAAGCTGCCAAACCGATTCAGCACTTCTCCCCACCCGGATTGAAATTGATAACGCAGGCCGAGATTCAGCGTGAGGTTG
This sequence comes from Occallatibacter sp., assembly GCA_049514915.1. Taxonomy (GTDB): domain Bacteria; phylum Acidobacteriota; class Terriglobia; order Terriglobales; family Acidobacteriaceae; genus Telmatobacter. The sequence goes on from JBEKUP010000001.1 coordinate 221,937, forward strand.
TGCCGCAACTTGAAGTCGTCCTGGAAAAAACTGGCCAGGTTCCACATCCGCGCGCCGGTTTCGTCGTAGTCGTATACATACCAGCCCCAAACCTGGCCAAGAAGGAAGTCGGCATAGGGCGAGCCTGAAGCGACGGTTCCGTATCCGCCGGTGGTGTTGGGGTAATTGCTTCCCGACCAGAATTGAGCCGTGCCGATGCCATTGAACGTGAAGTTCCCGGAACTCACGTCGCCCCAACTCGTGTAGTTTTGATAGCTCTTGTCCAGTTCGCCGCCGAGCTTGATGGTGTGGCGTCCGCGAATGAGGGTGAGAATATCTCCCTCGCCATACGCGCCATCCGCGAGCACCGCGTGGGTTCCCCCGCCAATCCCGATCTGCCCCGCTCCATCGCCGCCATTGATGGTGACGTCGGGAAAGATGTTGCCGGGGGCGTTGGTTCCATAGGCCGGCTCCATACCCAGCTTCGTGGGGTCGTTCTGGCCGAAGCTGGCTGGGCTGTACTTATCCAGCTCACGAAGCGCGCCGAAGCGAGCTTCGTTGAGCGTCGTCGGATTGATGGTCCAGGTCTCGGTGACCTGTGCATCCTGATTCAGGTTGCGCGGCCCCTTGGTGCAGTCAAATCCAAGCGGGCAGAAAGCATCCGCGTTATAAATCACCGAGATTGGATACTCCAAAATGGATCCGGAGAGCTTGTGGTTGGTTGAAATGTTGTAGTCCACTTTGCCGGAGTACCAGTTGGAGTCGCTGGGTTCGGTCACCACCGCCTTGTAATTGTTGAACGTGTTGATGGCATCGGACGGACTGGTCGCCGTGGAGCCGCTGGGAACCGAATTCGGCTCGGGAAAGAACTTCTGGATGGCTTGGGCAACCGGGTCGAGGCCGGTGGTAATGGTGTTGTTGGTGAACTGCGTGCTCCGATAACACCAGGGCGTGCCGGCGTAGGTGCCGCACGAGGTGGAGTTCGGATCGTAAACGGGATTCGATAGCGCCGAGAAATTGCCGCTCTTCATTTGGTCGGTAGGAACTGTGGTGGTGTAAACACCCGACGAATGGCTGGGATTCCCTTGGTAGGTGAAGAAGAAAAAGAGCTTGTCTCTCTTGATGGGACCGCCAACGCCGCCTCCAAACTGGTTCCAGCGCAGCGGAGTTGTCGACCCCGGAGCCGCAAAGTAGTTGAGCGCGTCGAAAGCATCGTTTTGGATGAACTCGAAGGCGGATCCATGCCACTTATTCGCCCCACTCTTGAGAATCACGTTGAAAGCCGCCGCGCCGGTTCCATACTGTGCGCCGAAGTTGCCCACCAGCGCTTGCACCTCGGTGATAGAGTCGATGGGCGGATAGTTGTCGCTGGCATTCACGTCGCGCGGCTGCGTTGCGTCAGAGCCTTCAATCAGCCAGTTGCCCATGTAGCCCTGCGTACCGTTGATGCCTACACCCTGGCCCGATGCGTCCTGAGCCCCGCCGCCGCCCGGGTTCACGCCGGGCAGTTCGTTGGTCAGCTCGTTGTACCAGACACCGCCTATCGTTGGCGCATCTAGAATTTGCTGCGCATCGAAAATGACGTGCACGTCAGAGGATTCCGTCTGCAACTGCGGTGCTTCCCCTGTAACGACCACCTGTTCCGATGCGGCGCCCACTGTGAGCGTGGCGTCGATGGCGATGGTTTCCACCTGCAGCACGACACCCTTGCGCACGTAGTCTTTGAACCCCGGAGACCTAACTGCAATGGTGTATTCGCCCGGCAACAGCGACGGTACATCGTAAATACCGCTCTTGTTCGTGTCGACTTTGTTCACCACGCCGGTCAGCACGTCGGTGATCGTCACCGTCGCGTTGGCAATCACCGCCCCGGACGAGTCGGTGACGGATCCCTTGATCTCACCCGTGTTGGTGTTCTGTCCCCACAGGGGAAGCGCCGGGAGCGACATTAGCGAAATGGTCGCTAATGCACACCAGAGCAGGTTCCGTGTCGTCTTCATTTTCAGCCTCCTGAAATCGTTTACCGCGAGCGCGCCATCGACTCATGTGCTGGTTGTCTATCCGCATTTGTTGCCAGGGCAACGGCCCATTCACCCAAACAGATAGCCCGCACTTCCGCATGCCTTCGACATTACGGAGCAAATGTACGCGCACAAATGAATCATGCGAATCCGACGAAAGTCGGACTGTGTGTTTTTCTTTTGGAGTTTTTGAGCCGCGCCCCTGATAAGAGATCAATGGACGTCAATTACCAGTTGATATTCGGGCTCTAACTCTATATTCTCCAACGCGTCAATCTGTCCGCTGGAGGGAAACTCGGGCCGGTTCGGTGCCTCAATATAGACAGGAGCGTCCTGCCGGAGAGGCAGAATCTCGAGTTCCAGATGGCCGGGATGCGAGAGATCAAGGAACCGGCTCAGCCCTATCCTCCAAGGTTGGCCGTTATAGAAGTTGTCAGTCAACAAACCCGCTGGCGATTCGAGGCGGGCAATGTCTCCCTTATATCGCACCGCCAAAAACAACTCGCTGATTCCGTCCATTGCGCCGGGCGGAATGGTGAGAGACCACTTGGCAGCGTTCTGGAATCCGCCATCGGTAGGCGCCTCGGCCACACCGCGCGAACTCCGGTCGCGTTCCGGACCAATCCTCACCGGCGGAGCCACGCCGGGTGGTTGCACAAGGCTCGCCCTCAATTCCCATCTTTCTGGAGGCGCCTGCGCCACAAAACGAGCCCACTCAGGGGTGGCCTCTATCTGCTTCAATGCCAGACTTGCCTGCGGTACCTTGGCCGGAGCAGGCGTGAGCGTAAACGCAAACTGCCGCGCGTCCCGTGTCCGCAGCCAGATGCGCGATGGCTTCGCATCCGGGTCAGAGAAAAAATCCTGTGCGGATATCAGCAAATGGTCCGTTGCGTCCATGCGCACCTTCCACGCATCTTCGGCATCTTCGCGGCCCAGCGTCACTAACCGCACATGTGCGCCCTGATCCGAAACAAGCTCTAAGGCGGAATCGATGCCGGGCTGCACTCCGCGCAAATAAATTGTGCCTCCATGGTTCGCCACGACGGCGCCGGCAGTCCGCTCCACCCTCGCGTGCGCAGCATCGATGGCAAACTCCACCGGAATTCCCGGGATGGCTTCAAAGTAAAGCGTAACGGCCCCTGCATTCTCGATGTGCGTGAACAATTGGGCTGTAGAGTACCGAAGAGTGATGCCCTTGGTGCGCAGGTTGAAGGGCCAGATAAAGTAACTCCCCGAAGGGATATTTACAGGGGTTTCCGGCACACGAATTGTCGCGCTTGGTAGGCGAATCTCGAACTGCGAGCCTGGTCGCGCGGGCATAGTAGCACCACGCGCGTAGTTATTCACAAAAATGAACCCCGCATCTCCACTTGACCGCACCGTGGCGCGAAGGGCGGCCAGATCGCCTGGCGCAGCGGGCTTCTCTTCCGGCGCATGAACCGTCATGGAAGCCAGGGCGCAGCCGAAGTCGTTGAGAAAATAGTTGAAGACCTTCAGTTTGCGGAAGGAAGCTCGCTCCTCACCAAACTCACCCAACGGCGCCTGAAAGTCGTAGGATTTGACCGGCACATCATTGGGATACCCCGTGGCCTGCGACTCCTCCAACGTGCTCCGCTGCCCGTCTGGATTCTCCCCGCCCTGAAACATATATGTACCGAAGAGATTGACGCCCGAACCCAACATCACTGGCACAATCGCGGCAACATCGTCCGGCTGGATCACTGGCCTCCGGTGATACGTGTCTTCGATTCCTCCGCCTAATTCGGCCGTGAGAAATGGCACCGACGCCGAAAGTGAGGCGTCCGCGCCAGCCGCAATGTTCGCCGCCACCCTGCTTTGCAGACGAAAAGCGTAGACCTCAGCCGGGGGCCAGGGGGCAAGCGAGGCGTCCCACGGGGCATCGGGATAGCCGCCCTGTACGGGAAGCACAGCGCTTTCCGGCACCACGGCGTTGTCCCACGCGGTGACAAAATAAAACGGCACATCGAGGCCGCTGTCGCGCGCGATTCGCTTCAACGTAAGAATGTGCGCCTCACCCGCTCTCGGTCCGCGCCGGGCATACTCGTTTTCCAGTTGCACTCCAATCACCGGGCCGCCATCTTTCCAAAGTTCTCCGCTGATCTGCTTGCCGATTTGTCCGTACCATGCGCTGACGTACTTGAGATAGACCGGATCATTTTGCCGTGTTGCGGCCTTCGTCAGCAGCCAATCCGGAAAGCCTCCGTTGCGCACTTCGCCATGCGCCCACGGCCCGATCCGCACTACCAGATACATGCCGTGCTTCGCGCACAGTTGTGCAAAGGCCCGTAGATCGCGCTGACCCGTCCAGTCAAATTGGCCCTCGATTTCCTCATGGTGAATCCAGATAACGTAGGTGGCAATAATGTTGACTCCCGCTGCCTTCATCTTGAGGATCTCTTCGTCCCAGCGCGAAGCGGGGTAGCGCGAGAAATGGAACTCCCCCATCACCGGGAGCCACGGCTTGTCGTTCAAGGTAAGAAAACGGCTGTTCAAGCCGATGAGATCGCCGGAACGCGACCGCGCGGATCCCTCGTCGTAGCGCGCAGGCTCCGGCTCTCCGGGCTGCTTGGTGGCGTCAATTACGATTGGTGCCGGGACCTGCTCCCGGTCCTGGCCTGAGATCGCAAGGGAAATAACCGGCAGGGCAAGAAATATGATTATGCGTATGAACGAAAAAAGCTTGGATTGAAGTTGAAGAATCATCTCATCGGCACCGCAACGCTCGTTTTCTTGCCCATCGCGTCCTTGCCGCATCACCACGACGGAAAAATCCAATGTACTCGCTCACGCCTCTATCTCCATCCAACGAAAGTACGAGTGAACCCGATTCGGCGCCGATTATTCTCAATTGTGGAACTCCTGAGCTATACTGAGCGCCGCCACGCATAACACTGCGCGCCTTAAGCAGTTTTCCCGAATTGGTTCGGCGGTCAATGGAGCGTATTGAGCTAGATATACGGATCGGTGTCCGGGCTCTGCTGCCAAACGAGGAACTCCTGCGCATTCTCGCTGTCTGCCTCGGAGTTCTCGTTTGTGCGGCATGCGCATTTCAGTCCGGCGCACAAGGTCTCGATGGCTATACACGCCGTGTATGGCAGACCACAGACGGATTGCCTGAACAAACCGTGCAGGCGTTTGCGCAGACGCCCGACGGATTCCTGTGGGTGGGCACCACTGGCGGACTGATGCGGTTCGACGGCGCGCACTTCACGCTCTTTGACCGGCAGAACACGCCTTCCCTGCATGAAAACAATATCTTCTGCCTGATGGTATCGAGGGATGGCGCATTATGGATCGGCACGGAAGGAGGCGGACTGGCGCGCTATGCCAAGGGCGAGTTTCGTTCCTGGACTGCGCGAGATACTCCGGCCCGCGATGGCATCAGCAATGACTTTGTCCGTGCCCTGGTGCAGGATGCGAACGGCGAGATCTGGGCGGGCACTGACAATGGGTTGCTCCGATTCGATGGGGAACGATTCGTCCGCGTGGACGCCGTGCCGGGAATCCCCGCTTTCGCCGTTCATGGCATCTATCCGGACGGCGACGGCAGCCTGTGGGTGGGTGGCTCCAAACTGATGCGGTTCCAGGGAGGGCTGGCCCGAGAGTACACGCTCCGCGGCGAAGCGAGCCAAAACCGCGTGAAATCTATCCTTAGAACCCGCGATGGAACACTCTGGTTGGGCACCGTCTCAGGTCTCAATCGGATGCCGCCCGGCAAGGATGCATTTGAGCGCGTTGAGGGAATCTCGGCTACGGTGCGTGTACTGCGCCAAACATCCGATGGCCTTCTATGGATCGGTACAATCGGGCAGGGCGCATTCACCTACCGCGATGGCCGTCTCACCCAGATGACGTCCCCTGATCAGTTGCCCAGTAACACCGTTCTCAATTTTTACGAAGACGATGAAATGAACTTCTGGGTTGGTACGCAAGCCGGCATGTTGCGGCTGGCGCGCACGTCGCTCTTCGTAACTCCGTTGCCACAAGCCAACGACTCCGACTTCGGCACCGTCTACCAGGACCGCGACGGCAGCTTCTGGATCGGATCGACCCGCCTGTTCAGAATGCGCAACGGAGTGGTGACGCCGGAGATATTGTCCGGACTCAAGGGCGTGCATGTGCGCAACCTGTTTCGCGACCGCGGCGGAGCGCTCTGGGTGGGCACGGACGGGGATGGCGTTTATCGTCTCTCCGCAGGGCTCCCCGCGCACTACACGTCTCGAGACGGCATGTCTAACAACTTTGTCCGTGCCATGGCGCAGGATCAGGATCGAAGCATGTGGATCGCCACCGACGAGGGCATCAATCACATCTTTCCCGGGGCCGGAACCAACCAAATTCGAAGCTACCAGATGCACGATGGCCTGATCTACTTCAGTACCCGCGCGCTGCTTGAAGATCGTCACGGCGACCTTTGGATCGGTACCGACAGCGGCCTCAGCCATTTGCATCGCGGCGCGTTCGTTTCTGATGCGGCCACCGACGCGCTGGCGCAGTTGAAGATCTGGACAATCCACGAAGATTCGGACGGCGGCCTGTGGTTTGGCACGCGCAACAGCGGCCTGTTCCGCTTCCGCGACGGCAAGGTGACCCACTTCACTATTCAGGATGGATTGGCCACCAACGCGATTTACCAGATCCTCGAAGACGCTTCGGGCCGGTTTTGGATGAGTGGGCCCAATGGGATTTCGCTGCTTAATCGCCACGAACTCGACGCGCAGGCCGACTCACCCACACGCCACCTCGCGCTCATGTTCTACTCCGTCGCTGAGATTTCAGGTGTCGTGGATATCTACGGCGGCACGCAATCCTCCGGCTGCATCACGGCCGCTGGCGACGTCTGGTTCCCAAGCAGCCGCGGTCCCATTCACGTTTTGCCCACAGTGCGCACTGCGCTTCCGCCGCCGCCCATCCGCATCGAAAACATCCTCGCCGATGGCTCGCCGATGTCGCTGGCCGGGTCCATGCGCCTGCCGCCAGGCACTGGCCGCCTCGAATTCTCCTATGCGCCTATCCGGCTCCGCTCGCAGGATGGCGTGCGCTTCCGCTACCGGCTAGATGAGTTCGACCGGGACTGGACCGCGTCCACCGCCGCACGCGCCGCCGAATACACGAATCTTCCTCCGGGAAAATACCGGTTCCGTGTTCAGGCCTTCGAAATCGACAATCCCAACGCCGTTTCTGAAGTCGCGATCGACTTGGTGCAGGAGCCGCGCTTCTATCGAACTTGGTGGTTTCTCACCGGATGTGTGCTTCTTCTTTCCCTCATCATCTACATACTCTATCGCTCGCGCGTGCGCCAGGTGCGAGTCCGCTTCGAGGCCGTGCTTGAAGAGCGCAGCCGTCTGGCCCGCGAAATGCACGATACTGTCATTCAAGGCTGCACAAGCGTTTCCGCTCTGCTGGAAGCGCTTTCCATGGGCGAAGCCGATGAAGTTCCCCGCGATGGCCTGATGTACTTTGCACGTTCGCAACTCTCCACCACAATCAACGAAGCGCGCGATGCGATTTGGAACTTGCGCCAACCCGACCGCAGCGCGGATGGCCTGGGCCAGAAAATTCAAAGCATGGCCCGCCAAATCGGCGTCGAATTCAACACGCCGATCGACTACTCCGTAACCGGCACCCCGTTTGCCGCGAGCCAGCCCGTCTCCCACGACCTGTTGATGGTGGCCCGCGAGGCGGTGCTCAACGCCGTACGCCACGGCTGTCCGACGCGTGTGGAAGTTCACCTCACCTACTCCCGGCACGAACTGGCCATGGATGTCATCGACGACGGATGCGGCTTCGACGCCGACCACGCAGAGCACCGCAACGGGCACCACTTCGGGCTAAAGGGCATGAAGGAGCGGGTCCAACGCTGCGGAGGAGAATTCCGCCTTATCAGCGCCGCCGGCAAGGGTGTCCGCATTGACGTCCGGCTCCCCCGCCCGCATTGACACCCCGGCGAGTTGGCACAGACCAGTCTCGATTCTCCCCTCTATTTCGTTCATGAGAATTGGTGGCGCGGGTCGGGATCGAACTACTTCCTTGTGAATGGGATATGTAGGATCCAGATTGATGGACGTCGTTCTTCCCAGCTACTCGTGGCAGTCCTTTCGCGGATCGCCTTCCTGCAGACCGTCCCACTCTCTTGCATCTTTTTTTCTATGGGTTGTTCCTCGCCAAAACGCCGATCTGTTGCCAAGCCAAACAGATGAAGGGCAGATCCAGGTTGGTTGTCTGGGTGCAATACTGGTCATTTCTTTCGACCGTGGGTGCTCCTGTAGATGCTGTTGCATTCAAGATTCGACGAGAAGCCTAATATCGACGCACCGTTTCCGCACTGGAACGCCTGGGTCGATACTGGTGGAAGACCCCAGCAAGGAGCCTTGGATCACGCCATGGTTGGGTTACTCTGGCTGGCCGAGATGCTTTGCTGATTATCTAAATGTGTTGCCCCTTTCAAGAAAACCGAAGCTCACTAGAGCAAATCATGCTGTAGTTATTAGAGCTGCAAAAATCAGTGCTAGCCAGGTTGCGGGCGCGAATCGGATCCACACAATGGCAGAAGTTCCTGCCAGAAGAGCGATCGACGGGCTCAGCCAGCCACAGGAAAGCGCAGAACCTCAGCCGTAGAACCGGCTGAGCGAATATCGCAATAAGAGCGAGTTCCACCGCGTAGCCACCTAGCGTCGCATAGGCAGCCCCTGTCATTCCATACTTTGGAATCCAGGCAAAGTTCGAAGCGATGTTGGTCAGAAGAGCCATCTCGCTCACCAAGTTCACCAATCCTGCGCGTCGCGCCTGGATGAGTGAGCGTTGAAAGATGCTGAATAAGGAATGGGAAAGATAAGCGCCAAGAATCACAGGTGCGATCTCTGCAGCGAGCCAATAGAGATGTCGAAGAAATGGTGAATGCAAATAGGTGCCAGCAGTGCACCGGCGCTTGCAACCAGCGAAAGAAGCAAAAACAGCTCCGAACCTAAATTGCCTGCCATTCGCCGGTCTCGATGATCAACATTGTCTCGGAGGAGAGAATAGAAGAGCGGTGCCCAAGCTCGGCTGAGCGATGCGGTGACAATCGTCATGATGAGACCGATGTTGTGGGCAACCGAGTAGAGGCCAACTTCGCTGAGACCGATAATGCTGCAAGATGAAGCGGTCTATTGCGATCAACCCCAGAGCCATCAGACGGTGAAGGACAAGGGGAAGGGAGACCTGGAGCGTCTCGCGAACATACGTCCATCTCCATGGCGCGCGAAGCAGTTAGCCCGAGCCACAGGTTGCAATGACAAGAGTCAGGCACGCACCTATAGCACGGGATGTAAGTAACCACGTCGCGCCTTCATGTTTCCAGACAGCGAGGCCGAACGTGAATAGCATGGTCAGAAACGACTGAAGCACAACAAAAGAGTTGAACGCGAAGTGTCGCTCTTGACACTGGAGAATCACCAAACGGCAAGCCAGCAACTGTGAGACTTTCGCCGTCAGAATCGGTAGGGCCAGATACGGAAAGAAGCCGAAATGCCACCCGGGAAACCCAGTCCGAGGATCCATGGTCCGAGCGAATAAGATGCTACAAGATTGATGATTCCCACGGCTGCGGCCAGGCGAATCACCGTACTTTAGATAATTGTGAAGTTGGTTTGTGTCCTCAGTAAACTGAAAATAGAGGCGGCGGCATCCGGCTTCCAGCGCCAGACCGGAGACAGCGCCAATACCAGCGCCGACGCTCTCTGCAATGCTGACTATTCCAAAGTCGCGGGGCGATAGGAATCGCGAGTAAAGCACCAGAAGAGCAAAACCGAGGCCACTAAGACCAAAGTTTGTTAGTGCGGTAGCGCTGAATCCTCGCAGGAGTCATCTACGAATCGTGCGACAGCTCTGTAAGGCATCTGCCGCCTTCAAGAGGTCGTTCCTTCGGAGAGCGCCTGCCTCATCGCCCCTGCATATGTATTGAGCAGCCCGTTAATCGAATTCTCGCCATCTTCAAGATCCGAGAGGGAAACAAAATCTTCGCAGTGGAGGCTTCCGGGGATGAAAAGGGAGGGCGATGCTGAACGTCCAAACCAGTCGCGATAGAGGTCCACACATTTCCCATTACCGGCAATGTAGTCGATGCCCGCCGCACGACAGCCGAGCAAAAGGCCAATGATGAAGCCGTGCATCCTGGTAGAGAGGACGAACTCTGCAGGCAGCAGGGAATCCACAATGCCGGGGATCGATGTTTCTGGCAACGGGCGCACGGGAATGTTCAACTTCTCTCCGAGCGACCTAGCGACGCGAACGGCAAACGCGGAGTCTGGCAGATCTGTGCCTTCTTGAGTGGAAAAGGGCAAGATTTCGCTGAAGTCTACACACTCAGCTGCGGCCAGCGCGTGGTTGAGTACTCGTTCTATAACCTCATCGTGAGAAACGCGCACGTCAGGATTGCTGTCGAACCCGATCGCGCGTGCGTTGACCGCAAGCATAGATCTCTTTGGACCTACCAACTGCGCAAGAATCGGTGCGCAAAGAAATGCGGGATCGAGTGCAATCCACAATGGCGATCTAGTCGCGCGGACGAGGTTCTTCGGCAATTTGTTGCGAATCACTAATACATCCGCGAGTCCGAGCAACGATCCGGCCATCGATATTGTTGCCGTTTCGCGAAGCGGTCCGACTCCGCACCCGGCGATCATCACCCGTGCGCCCGCCCGGCGGGCCCATTTAAACCATAACAACCATTTGGCGAGGGCAGGATCATCCATGATAGGGCCGCCGCCAAGCACCAGCAGATCGCCTGGACCAAGCGACCGAATGCTCTCCTCTCCCACGACAGATACCTTTTCCACGATGAAGCGGGCGAGTTCATTTACCTCAGGTATTCGGCTCAGCAGTTCCAGTATCCCTGCAATTCCAGACTCCGTAACATCGATCGCTGAACTCAGCAGAAAGACTTCACGGGTCGGCGAAACATCGAAGGCAACTCGAAGGAGACCAAGTTGGATAAAGTGATTACCGATCGTTTCAGTGCCAAATCGGCTGAAGATCAGCGTTGCCGGATTCCGTTCCGATTTGCCAGAGGCGGGCAAATCTGCCCACCCTGCCGCAACTTGTCGGATGTTCCATCGCAACTTCGAACGAAAGTATTGTTTTCGGAGCCAAGACCAATTACCGAGAAACCTCTTGCTCTTCGTCAATATTCCCTGCATAGTTAGCTCGTCGAATCCATTCCTACACCTGTATCGCTCATAAATATGGCTCAGGGTTATCGATCCGCAAGGGCGATCCAAAGCCTACAGCCCATACAGAATTATGATCGGACCTCGAAAAAGCCTGATGGACTTACTACAACCCCGGTTTGCGCGTCCTGATCGAGTGAAAACTACAGACAAGGACTAAGCACGCTAAGCGTCGAGCGTCCGCAACAGATTATCTGCAGTCTACACGTCGCGGTCTAGTTCCAAAAATCAATAGTACCGAAGAACTGGGTCCACTAACGCAGTTCATTAAGAAAGGCATCCACACCTTAATGGGCCATCTGATTCGCTGGCGCATCGGATCTGGCGAAGAAGAAATGAAGTCTTACCAGCGGTTACGGTTCGTCGCGGGAAAGACACGATCACTTGGGCAAGAGTATTCACGACGGCATCCTTGGTTGCCAATTTATTCAACCGGAGTCAACAGTCTGGACTTGCACGAAACGCGAACCTGGGTGTAGTATCTGATCGCGTCCCAAGAGACCAACACTTTTCCCCTGTCGGATGTAGCCCCTATCGCACGAGGATAGGCGCTCATCTTGGCCAACTTCTTCCTCGCAACCAAAGGAGCCATTGCATGAGAAATCTTCGTTTTGTGCTGACTTTACTCGTCTCTTTCCTGTCTGTCAGTTTTCTTGCAAACGCACAGGCCACGCGTACGTGGGTTTCGGGCGTTGGAGATGACGCCAACCCATGCAGTCGAACCGCACCGTGCAAGACATTCGCGGGCGCGATCTCGAAGACCGCTACCGGCGGAGAAATCGATAACCTGGATACGGGTGGCTACGGCGCATTAACGATCACCAAGTCCATTACTATTGACGGCGGCGGTGGACAAATCGCGTCGGTTCTTGTTTCGGGGACTGATGGAATTGCCATCAATGCCCCCGGAAGCGTTGTTACCTTGAGGAATGTCCAATTCCAGGGGATTGGCAGCGGACTAAATGGCATAAATCTAATCGCGGGGTCGGTGTTGCATATTGAAAAGTGTACCATTGGCAACTTTACACAAAACGGAATCAATATCAACATATCGTCCGGAGCCCAGGTATTTGTCGACAACACCACCAGCCAGGACAATCTCGGATACGGAATCAATGTCGTCGGTTCCGCAAGCGGGTCAGCGGGGGAAGTTCATGTGAACATCTCCAATTCACATTTTTCGAACAATGCTGTTGGAGTTTACGCGGGTGACAACAGCCGGGTCTCGGTTCGATCGAGCGACGCAACCGGAAATTCGGGTGCAGGTTTCCAGGTCTTCGCAAATGCAATTAGTTCAACTATGAGCATTGCGGATTCTGTGGCAGCCAACAACCTGGGTGCCGGCGTGGGGGCCGGGGGCGGAGCAGTCGCCGCCACTATTCGCGCAACAAACGTTTCACTCTTTTCAAACGTCGCCGGATTCCAAACCGGAACGAATGGGTCAATTCAATCGTTCGGTAACAATTACAATCCAGGGAGCGGTACCCCCACTTCCACAATCGCGCCCCAATAACCGGGTGTAGATTTCTTGGGCTGGAACTCGCCGTTTGCGGGAGTTCCAGTTCAAGAAGCTGGGCTATCACCTACTCGCGCGGCTTTAAGTGGGTGGCGCAACCCCATAATAGTCATCTTCTATCCGCGCGGAACCACTTAAGATGTAAACTACATCACTACGAGTTCATGCGCAAATGAATGAGTCACGGCCTAGATTCTCCCTTGTCGTCGCAACGATAGGACGCACCACGCAACTTGTGCGGCTTTTTGAAACCCTAAAGCTCCAGACCTGCCAAAGCTTTGAAGTGATCGTGGTCGATCAAAATCCTCCAGGCTATCTCGCCGAGGTTCTAACTCCATTTCGAGCCTTCTTCCCCGTGCAACATCTGCGCTCAGAACTTGGCTTGTCACGGGCTCGCAACGTCGCTCTCGGTCTTATCCGAGGAGAATTTGTGGCCTTTCCTGATGATGATTGTTGGTATCCGGAGGATCTGTTGGAGTCCGTTGCCAACGCGCTGACGAGGCATCGGGATTGGGACGGGCTTACTGGAATGCTCGCCGACCCAGAGGAAGGGGACGGATTTCGGATGTTTCACCGGACGAGAGGAAAACTGAGTTTTGGCAACCTATTCAGTCGGGCCACTAGCGTCACTATCTTTCTTCGGCGAGTTGTTGTTGAAAGAGTTGGGAGATTTGATGAGAACCTTGGTCGAGGAACCTGGACAGGGATGACCGCGGCCGAAGAGAGTGACTATTTGATTCGCGCGCTGCTGCTGAACTTCTTCATCTTTTATTCGCCTAACCTGTGTGTTTTTCACAGAGCATGGAGATCGGGAGACGAGACGCAGATTGGCCGTGCTTTCGGCGACAGGAAAGCCCTAGGCTATATTCTGAGGAAATATAGACTACCCTTGCGATTGGTTTTACATAAGCTGATTAGGTCAATCGGCGGCATAGTCTTGTTTTCAGTACGAGGAAACCTCAGGAAAACTCGGTATCATTGGCATGCGGCTCACGGCATTCTCTCCGGATGGCTGTCATTTCGACAGTCCCGCACCAGCACTCGGCAGGAAGCGCAAACAAGGCTCAGTCGAGAAATTCAATATCGATGCCACCCTGACACGGACATTGAGGCTTGATCCCAGGCGAGGTTTTTGGATGGAGTGGTGCGTTTGATGATTCGCGCTCTGTTCGTCATGTCGAACCTCGGTGGGGGCGGAGCAGAGATATCGTTGCTTGAATTGCTCAGCCGGCTGGACCGGACGCGGGTCGAACCATCGCTTTTTCTTTTAAAGCACGAGGGCGTTCATTTGAATCGTGTGGGGCCAGAGCTCGCTTTTTCCTGGGCCTGCGAAGGTGGGAACAGATTTCGTTACAACATGCCGCGCATTTTGTGGAAGGCTCTGAAGAACGGCCCACAGGCTGACGTGATCGTCGGAGCAATGGAGGGAATGCCATCGTACTTTGCGTTCACGATTGCAATGGCGCTTCGGAAGCCACTGGTTGGTTGGGTCCGAACGGACTTAGATAAGTACCTAAAGCCAGCGCCGGATTGGCATCGCCGAGCGGCCCAATGGATTTATTCAACCTGCGATGCTGTCGTCGTGCCCTCCAACGGAAGCGCCCACTCGATTCAGCGGGTTGCAGACGTTCCGTCGGCGCGGCTGCATCAGATTCACAATATAGTTGACTCGTCAAAAGTCATTTCACTGGCGTCGGAACCGGTGGAAGCGAGTGCCGAAGTGTTTCGGGCTAAGCCCTACATCCTCGGAGTTGGGCGTCTCAATAATGCTCAAAAAGGGTTCGATCTTCTGGTCCGCGCTCACGCTTTGGTGCGCAAACGCGGAATCGACCATAACCTCGTGGTAATTGGGGAAGGAGAGGACCGTGCACCCTTGCAACAGTTGGCACGGTCGCTAAAGGTCGAAGAGTCCTTCAAATTGCCGGGTTTCTACTCGAACCCGTTCCCGTTTTTTCAAACGGCTAGAGCCCTGGCGGCGCCTGCCCGCTTGGATGGATTTGGACGCATCTTTCTCGAAGCAATGTCAATCGGTTTGCCGGTTATCGGTTCGCCTGCATCTGGCCCCACCGAGATACTCGATAAAGGAACCTATGGAATAGTTGTCCCAAACGAAGATGTCGCTGCTTTGGCCGATGCGATGTGCTCGCTGCTGACAAACGATCAGCTCCATGCCCATTACGCCAAGCTCTCAATTGAGCGCGCACGTCACTATGACCCAGCAATCATAGTTTCGCAGTGGGAAAGGCTTCTGTGTAGCTTGCTCAAACGGAAAGGCCCAACGGGCCCTCTGCAATAGCTGGTTCAGGGATGTGGACCCCTGACGCAAACGCAGGGGGCGGCAATACAGATGTGCACTTCATCAGGGCCGAGATGCATTTCCAGGCTGCGCGACTCATTCCGGAAGGTAATCATCTCGTTTTACCGGCATCAATGTCGCGACTCCTTTCGGCTGCAACTTTATCTATCGTCTGACGCAATTGATCCGCAAGCACCTCGATGTTAGGTGCTCTGAACATCGATTGGTGATCGCCGGGGATCACATGAAACTCTGCATCCTGACCAACACGAGATCGCCATTCTACCGACGGGTCCGGGACGCGAAAAACCGGGAGACGGTCTTTGGCCTGGAAGAAAGCGAAATGCGCGTTGTAAGGTCTGGCTTCGTAATGTCTAATGAGGTACGACAGGAATCTGCGATACCCATGGTCCAATGCCTTTTTGAGCCAATAGACATCGGTCGGTAGCTCGTTCCCTGACCTGAGCCACAAAAACAAACTGCTTAGGCGTTGGCCCAAATGGGATACCCATTCCTTCAAAGAAGCTCGGGCAATTTTCCGGAAATAGTAACGTTCCAACGCCAGTCGCACGCGCAGTCTTTTGATCAGCGGCAGCTTGGTGCGGTTCGTCGTAGTCTCTGATTCCACTAAGACCAACAGAGCCACGTCACACCCGAGAGCAAGCAGTTGCTGAGCCGTCTCGTATGCCAGTACGCCGTCTTGACAATTTCCTCCGATCATATACGGTCCCTCTGAATAGCGATCCCTAATGATGCCGACGAGTATACGTGCAACGCTTTCCAGGGAGAAGGGGGGACGAAAACTCTCCCATGCTTCAGCCTGTAGCCAGATGGGGAGAACCTCACTCACGGGCCGCACTTTCGCAGAGATATTCCGAAAATGGACTCCGCCATTTATCCAAAGCAGCGGACCCAACGGTCGAACCCCAGATTGGGGAGCAGTAGTCTCAATTCTCTTTGCAACTGCGTCAGAGAACGCCTGCAAGGTTGAATGCTGAAAGAGAGTTGCAACCGGTACACGTATGCCAAGACTATGCTCAACGCGGGAGAGAAGCTTAACAATCAGCAGCGAGTTGCCGCCGAGATCGAAGTAATTATCCCGCTTGCCAATATGTTCAAGGTTGAGTGTCTCGGCCCAGATGGCGGCCAGCTTCGTCTCGATCTCGCTTCGCGGCGGCTCGTAGCTACGGGTCGAGTAGGCGCCGGCCTCGGGTGCGGGCAGAGCCTTGCGGTCCAGCTTGCCGTTGGGCGTCAAAGGCAACGCATCGAGGCGCACATAGGCCGCCGGCACCATATATTCGGGAAGGCTTGCGGACAAGTGCGAACGCAGTTCCTCCGCGCCGGCAGCAGGTTCTTTCCTGCTGCTTGTGTAATAGGCGATCAGGCGCTTGTCACCGGGCGTGTCCTCGGAGGCCAGCACAACCGCTTCGCGCACGGCGGGGTGTTCCATCAGCCGGGACTCGATCTCCCCCAGCTCAATTCGGAAGCCGCGGATCTTGACCTGGAAGTCATTGCGCCCCAAAAACTTGATGTTGCCGTCCGCAAGCCACCGGCCCAGATCCCCGGTTCGGTACATCCGAGCTCCCGGCACATCCACGAACGGATCCTGCATAAACTTCTCTGCCGTTTGCTCTGGCTGGTTCAAATACCCCCGCGCCACACCCGCCCCACCGATATACAGCTCTCCAGGTTCTCCGACAGGCACCGGCTGCCCGTTGCCGTCCAAAATGTATATTCGCGTGTTCGCTATCGGACGTCCGATTGGGATCAGAGACAACTCCGTCAAAGGTTCAGAGATATCAAATGTGCAGCATCCCACCGTTGTTTCAGTCGGTCCAAAATGATTGATGAGCCTGAGCTCGGGAAAACGCTTTTGCCAGAAAAGAACATCTGCTGCAACAATCGGTTCTCCCCCTATCATTAGCGCCCTTGCGGGGGATTTTGAAACATCTGGAGGAATGATCCGGTTCAAGAGTTTCAGATGAGAAGGCGTAAGCTTTATTAGCGTGTACGGGAGGGAATCCGATAAACAAGCCTGAACAATAGAATCTATTTCAGTTCCTTCAGGTAGTAGCGTTAAGGTCTGCCCCGTAAGAATGGGGCAAAAAAGTGTGGTAACCAATCCGTCAAAGCTGATCGAATGTATGGACGGCGATCCGGATCCTTCCTGACGATAGTACGCATCATTGGCCCAGGACAAATAGTTGGAAAGGTTTCGATGCTCCACCATGACGCCTTTGGGATTACCCGTGGAGCCGGAAGTATAGAGGACATAGGCCAAATGCTCGGGCTTGAGTCCTATGGCATACGGATCGGGGTTGGTTTCAGGCTGGCTATTCCATGCCGGAACTGCCGCAGCAAGGTCGAGTACAGACGGTCTGCCTCTGATGCCGGAGAACAGACCTTCGAGATAGCTGTGTGTCAGGAGTGCAACAGGCGCGCAGTCATCGAGCATGAAGCGCAGCCGTTCAACCGGGTAGCCGGGATCAAGTGGTACATATGCTCCGCCGGCCTTAAGCACTCCCAGCAGGGCTACGATCATCGTGACGCCGCGCTCGACGCAGATGGCCACACGCGCATCGGGCCTGATTCCCAGCTCTCGCAGATAATGCGCCAGTTGGTTGGCGCGCCGGTTTAACTCGGAATAGCTCAGGGACGCATTCTTGAATACTACGGCGACGGCATTGGGAGTCTTGCCTGCCTGCTGTTCGAACAACTCATGTACGCACGCATCCGGGTAGTGAGTGGTGTTCCGGCCCCAAGTCAGAACTTGTGCTTGCTCTTCGACAGTGCTGAGTTGCAATTGCGAGAGCTTTTTGTCAGGAGATTGGATGGCGTCGCCCAACAATGTCTCAAAATGCCGGGACATGCGTTCGATGGTCGAGTGCTCAAACAGGCCGGTATTGTAATAAAAACTGCCGCGCAACCCGCCCTCGCCCGGTTCGATGTCGAGCGTAAAGTCGAAGGGCATGAATCCACGGTCAAACTTTATGCGCTCGGCATCGACGCCTTCCATCGCCAGATGCGGCTTTTCGATATTGCGGTACTCGAACATCACTTGAAAAAGAGCGGTGCGCTCGGCATTACGTGCCGTCCTCAGCACGTTCACTATTGCTTCGAACGGCACTTCCTGATGCGCGATCGCGCCAACCACAGTTTCTCGCACGCGCTCCATGAACTCGCAGAATGAGGGGTTACCTGCTGCGCTGGTACGCAACGCCAGGGTGTTAATGAACAGCCCAACCATCGATTCCGCGGCTGGATGGTTGCGCACTGCGACAGGTGTGCCGACGACGATGTCCTCGGTGCCCGTATAGCGCTGGAGCAGCGCATCGAAAGCAGCCAGCAGCACGGTGAAAACCGTGGTGTTGGCGGTGCGCGCAAGTGCTTTGCACCGTTCGAATGTGCCGGCGTTCAATTGAAGCGGAACCGAACTGCTCTTATAGCGATTGCTCCGCGGCCGCACAAAGTCGCTTGGAACCTCACTCGGTGCATCCATGCCTGCCAGCTGCTGCTTCCACCAAGCAAGTTCTTCGTCCCTTGCCACAGCCTGGCGGGAGTCTTGCCAGGCCGCGTAGTCAGCATACTGGGCGCAAGCCGCGTTGGAGAGTGTTCCGTTATACGCACCGGCCAAATCCTGGAGAATCACCACCTCCGTGGACGCGTCGTAGGCGATGTGATGCATCACGAATAGCAGGACATTCTCATCCGGCGCAAGGCGTGCCAGTGAGCAGCGCAGAACAGGGTCTGTTGCCAGATTGAACGAACGCGCAGATTCCTGGCGCATCCACGCTACGAGAGAGGAATCTACCTGTGCGGTGGGCAGACCACTCAGGTCCACTAAAGCAACAGAGATCGGGTTGGCATCGCGTACAAATCCTTTGACCACCCCATCGCATTCCAAATAATTCGTGCGGAGGATTTCGTGTCGCTGTGCTACAACGCTTAGACTCTGCTGCAGGCGAAACAGATCGAGGCTTCCCTTCAGCCGGTAGGCAAACGGACGGTTATATACTGGGATTTCCGGCTCTAACTGCGACAGAAACCACATTCGTTGCTGCGCAGATGTGAGGAGCACGCCGTCCTTGCGGCTAATCGAAGGCAAGTCGAAATTGGAGGCTTTGCCGTTCCAGTGCCCTTCGATGATCTCCCCGAGTTTTGCAATTGTTCGCAATTGAAATATGCCCGGCACCGAGAGTTCGACACAAAAGGTAGACCGTATCCGTGAAACGAGCTGGCTGGCAAGGATCGAGTCGCCTCCGGCATCGAAGAAGTTGTCGTGTATTCCAGTACGCTCCAATTTAAGGGCCGCGCGCCACATCTCAGCAAGCCGCGTTTCGATGTCATTGCGTGGCGCGCAATATTCGGTGTTGTGCGCAATTGGGGGCTCGGCCAGCCCGCTCAACCCGAGCTTTTCCGCCAAACCTATGCGCTGGGGCTTGCCTGTGGGCCCTTTCGGAAGTTCCGTTACGAAGATAATTCTCTCCGGCACTTTGAAGTCAGCCAGCGAGCCGGCGGCGTGTTCACATAACTCCAGCTCGGTGACGGAGGCCCCGGCCTTCAGTACCACGGCGGCTGCAACCCTTTCTCCCAGTGCCACATCCGGCAATGCGAATCCCAGCGCCTGCTCCACTGCTGGATGCGCGAGCAAAACCTCATCGATCTCGCGCGGAGGAATCTTCTCGCCGCCGCGCACGATCAGTTCCTTGATGCGTCCAGTGAGAAAAAGATCACCATCATCGTCAAAGCGTCCCTGGTCACCGGTGCGGAACCATCCGTCAGTGAAGGATTTCAAGTTGGCATCGGGATTGTTCTCATAGCCGCGAGTGACATTACGCCCGCGGATTACGACCTCGCCCTCGGTGCCGATTTGCAACAATGCGCCGGCCTCGTTCATGATGGCAACTTCAACGCCGGTGGGACGTCCAACTGAGCCAGGCTTACGCGGCCAGGGAGGCAGTCCACTGCACGACATCTGATGCGCGGCCTCGGTCATGCCATAGGCCTCAAGCACTGGCGCGCCAAAGGTCTCTTCCAATTGCGCCATGATCTTCGGCTCCAGCGCGGATGAACAGGAACGGATGAAGCGGAGTGGATTGGCCGCGATGATTGCGCGGTTGACTTCCGCACGCGTCAGTAAGCCATGGTGCATGGTAGGAACGCCCGTGTACCACGTCGGACGAAACTCCGCGAGCCAGTCGTAGAACTCGGTCACCTTGTATCCAGGCGTGCATACGACACTGGCGCCTGCGCAGAGTGACGAAAGCACGGCGCCCACCAGGCCGTGAACATGAAACAGTGGCATGATATTCAGGCAGCGGTCGCTGACGGTGAGCGCAAGAGATGTAGCGATGTTGACCGCCGAGACGCAAAGGTTCTCATGCGTCAGTGGCACAATTTTCGGCCGCGACGTGGTGCCGGACGTATGCAGAACCAGCGCAACATCGTCGGCCATGGCGTAGTCCACTGTCACATTGGGGATTGTCTGACCTGCTTCCGGTCCCAGTTCGAAGCTGCCCGCTTCGCCCAGTTCACGGCGACGAAGGCTGACGACCTCAATGTCCATCTCGTGCGCTACGCCGCACACAGCCGATTCCATTGCGGCATCCACGATGACTAACTTCGGCTTCAGATCCGAGAGGTAGAACTCGAATTCGCTTGCCTTGTAGGCGGGATTCAGCGGAGCGCAGGCAGACACCGAGGCGATTCCGAGAAAGAGACTTGCCATCTCCGGACCGTTCGGCATCACGACAGCTACCCTGTCTGCGCGTCCTATGCTCTTGATCGCTAGCCACTTCGCGGTCTGGTCCATCTGGTTCAGCAGATTCTCATAATTTGCAGGCTTCCTGCTGCAAGCTAGGAGAGCCAGCGAGTGCGGAGAGTGCTTTGCAAAACCGGCAATCCGGACACGTAAATCAGGAATCATCGATAGGGCTTTCACATCAGCTAAGGTGTCAGATTGTGCCAGTATATCAATGTCGCTGTGGACATTCGGTGCAATTGGCATTCAACCCCTACCGCAAGGATATTGGGGAAAGACAACCTCTTCACAACTGCCTCCAGGTCTGTTCTCCAGGACGCAAACCGCATCCCGGGAGTGGTCACGGAACTGGTGGTTCACAGGGCATAAACTGCCACCTTGTTATCGAGTCCTGCTTATTGAACATTGATGGTGGCATTGGGGGCGCCCACCGTGCCGCCGGTTCCGGGATTGCCGCCCTTCCTGTTGTTGCCGTTGGTCGCCACGGTCCCGCCGCAGGCCTCAAGGCCCGTTCCATTGTCAAAGATGTCGTTGTTCGAAAGACGAATAGTCGAGTTGGTGTAAGAGCATACCGCGGTATAATTCTGCGTGAGCATGGAGCTTTCCACGCTGAGCGTGGCGTAGGTATCGGCTTGCACTGCTACCGCTCCTGTCGCGCTACTCTGTGTGATCACGGAGTTGGAGATTTCCAGTGTTCCGTTCCGGGTAAAGACTCCGTTGACCGAGGCGCCCTGGATGGTTACGTGATCCAGCGACACATGGTCGTTGACGGTGACTGGCGCTGTTGTGCCGTTCTGAAAGGTGCGCACGCCCAGCTCTCCACCTTGGATTGTGGTGTTCGTAACCGCCACATACATGGGGGATTCGCTTCCCAAGCCAACGCCGATATCCGCGAACCCGGCGATGAGGCAGCCGTCAATCAGCACATTGATCACGTTGGTGGTCCCGGCGCTGGCAATAAAGATCGCATCCGAGCCCGTACCGCCCCCATTGATGGACAGGTTGCGCAAGACAATGTTCGCATTCGCGCCGGCGGAGATGTAGATGGCTTCGGCGTCACCGGCAAAGTTGATGCTGCCGCCACCCGTTCCGTCGATCGTGATCGATTGGGTGATGGTGACTGGACCGTAGTCGCCAGGACCGAGGACGGAAACGGTGCCGCCGGCGGCCGTGTTGGCAACAGCCGTCGCAAAGTCGGCGTATGGGCTAACGGCGGTGCCACTATTTGCATCGTTGCCGTTGGCCGAAACCCAGGTGTGAGCAGACAGCGCGTTTGCGGGGACAGATGCCGCGCAGAACAGTGCGGCTGACATGAGTAGCAGGTTGCGAATCTTCATGGAAATCTCCTGTCTTGGGTTGTGAAGAGCTTGTCGATTGGCAATTCCGCACGATTGGGGGAAGCTGGCTACAGGTTGGATCGACCGAATCAGCTACTGCATCGCATCAACGAGCGACTCTGGTAGATTCCGCAAATATCCAGAGACGAGCCATTTATCCGGTCGAACAAGCGGCAGCAGAGTTAGATATACCAAGAAAGAGGATGTCTGGCTACATTTTTGTTACCTGCTTATTGTGAAAATAGGAAACTTAGTTTCTCCGAGGCCCGTTGTCAGCGCGCTGGCTAGATGCATTTTGATCGGTTGGGCCAAACCTGTGTGAGGGCTTCAAGAATGCTGGGATGTCGCCGCCACACTTTGGCTGCAATCACTCGCAGCAATCGCTTTCGCTTCGAGATGAGCAAGCCCCACGGCTTTTCCTTCGTTCTTATCCTGCGACCTCGAATGTATCCGCGACCTGATGCATGACCTACTCGAGAATTAAGTAGGAGTGGGGAGCAATTTGTGACAAGAGGTAGGAAATGAATTACGAGCCCCATGGTTGAATGGTCGGCCTGTCAGGTTAAGGCTTCAACTCCGACATCAAATCCGTCTCGAAATCATCGTTACCAAGCGAGGAATGAGGCGGTGGTTCTCGCCTGACCGGCGAATTCTGTACCAGCGGCAATGAGACAACCTAGTAGCATCAGCGAGACAACGATGCCCAGGATTGCTGAAACCTCTCTCACGGTATCGCCAGGCTGCATTGGCCCAACAGCACTTCGGATGGGGACTAGGTTTTCGATCCGACGCTGGAGCACCTATCGAAGCCTCGCAACGGTTTGCGGAGGCGGGAGCGATTACGTCGAGTGCATCAATGCACGTTTACCCTCCTGTCGCTGGAGACTAACCTGCAGACCGGAGGCTTTGGGTGCGCTCTGACCGCACGCCGGTGTCCTTAATGCTGGCATTCAGCGTTAAGTGCCACGCTCATATAGCAAAGGTGCCGCTGCCTAGGCGCTGCTTCGCCGAATAAGATTTATCGCGACCGGCCTTGAGTTGGCTGCTTGGCCATATGCCAAAAGATGGATTGCTATGTAGATGACCATTACCAACACGCGTACCTGCCACCGGCCTCGGTTATAGCTCTAATTGAGAAGCTTCCCGAGTCCTCCCGCTCTATCGCCTCGTTGTTGGCGATGACGGGATCGCGAATCGGTGAACTGTTGGCGCTTCGCTGGCAGGACATTGATTTGCAAGGCGAGCATCTTTCGGTTCGACAAACGGTGTACGAAGGCCATTTCGACGAACCGAAAACAAGGCAGAGCAAGCGCCGCATTCCTCTCGGCCCCAAAATGTGTCGAGATGCTTGCGGTCTTGAAGCCAACGAAAGCGGTTCCAGCGGGTTTGGTGTTTTCGCCCGGAACGATTCCCGCTTAGTCGGCGCAATCTGCTTAATCGCCAACTCAAGCCAACTTGCGAAGAGCTAAAATTGACCGGCGTCAATTGGCACTGGTTCCGGCACGCTCACACCACCTTGCTTGATTCGTAGGGGCACCTGTCGGTACAACCCGGGCATTGCTTGGGCACTGGTCCTCGGGAATTGCCCGAGAGACATACATTCACTCGGTGCCAGCGGACGCGCGTCGAGTAGTCGGAGACGTGGAAAGGCTTATTTGACCCAAATGGACCCACGTTCCGATTCAGCCCGGAATAGCGAGTTCTCTAATTCAATGATTCCTTGAGACTTAATGGTCGGGGAGAGAGGATTTGAACCTCCGACCCCCTGGTCCCGAACCAGGTGCTCTACCAGGCTGAGCCACTCCCCGAACATGGGTTGCAGGAGCGTATCGATGGGGCGCGGCCTGGCGCGTTGTACCCCTCGAATGCGCTTCGATCAGTGTAGCAGAATCCCCGGTGCTTCAGGAGATGGGCAGTCTTTGCTTCCGTCGGAAACACTGCCCCGAAAGAGAAACCGCTCTGGCGTGCAAAGCGCGGAGCGGCCCTCTTGAAACAGTGGACTGCCAAAGACTCTACTTCTTGTCGGCTGCCGGTGGTTCTGCGCCCGGGAAGATTCCCTCGATTGGAGCACGCTTCTTCTCTTCCAGGTCAGGTTGCGGCAGCGCCTTGCGCGGCAACATCTGATCGCGCTGCGCCGCGTTATAAACAAAAATGGCCTCGACCGTGGCAATCTGCTTCAGGTCCGCGGGCTGCATCCGCTCCATGACATCTTCATTGGAGTGATGCGTCCGAGCCTCGTAGTCAAGCATGTCCTGGATGAACTGGAAGCCAGGGATGCCGACCGCGTCGAAGCTCAGATGGTCGGTACCACCCGTGTTCCGGTTGGTGATGGTGGTAACACCCAAATCCTTTAACGGAGCGATCCACTGGGCAAAGATGGGTGCGATGGCCGCGTTGCCCTGCGTGTAGACGCCGCGGATTCTGCCCGTTCCGTTATCGACGTTGAAGTAAGCGGAGATCAGTTTCTGTTCCGGCTTCACTTCTAGCGGCCCCGCGGCGCGGCGCATGAACTCGGGTAGTTGCAACTGATCGGGCGCTGTGGAGAGCTTGGCCGATCCGAAGTGGATGGTGCAATAGCCCTTGGAGCCGAAGATGCCTTGCTCCTCGCCGGTCCACAGGGCGATGCGGATAGTGCGGCGCGGCTTTACGTCGAGTGCCTTGAGAATGCGCACGGCCTCCATGGCGACAACGGTTCCGGCCCCGTTATCGGTGGCGCCCGTACCTCCGATCCAGCTATCGAGATGGCCGCCCAGCATGACGACCTGCTCTTTGAGTTTGGGATCGGTTCCGGGGATTTCTGCAATGGTGTCAAACCCGTGCTCATGCTCGCCGGTGAATTTGGTGTCGACGTTGACTTCGACGCTGACCGGAGCGTGAGCCTGAGTGAGCCGGTAAAGGCGTCCATAGCTCTCGATGGCCGCCACGACCACCGGAACCTTGACGCGCTTCTCCGCGACGTAGGGTGTGCGCCCAAGCGTTGCACCGTTGTCGTCGAAGAGGGTGCCGCCGGAACCGCCGCCATTCTTTCCGTCCCGGCTAGGCTCAATCACCGCCGCAACTTTCTCGTCATAGAAGAACTGCGCAATCTTGTCGATCATCCGATAACGCTCCAGCCGAGCCTTCAATCTCGCCTGCAGCTCCGGAGAAAGTCCGCCCGCATTGGCGCTGATCTCAATCTGGGCAATATCCTCAAGCTCCTTGTCGGTATAGCGCTCGAAGAGCGGCTTGTCGACAGGCGGAACGTCACGCATTGCGCCGAAGAGAACCACCTTTCCGGCCAACTGACCCTTGTATTTGTCGAAGTCTTTTTCATCCTGAATGTTGACGAAGACCACGTCTCCCGTGACGGGGCCCGGAGTTGCCGGCGACCATGGCGTGGCCTGCACAATAAGCACCGCGGTATCCGGAGTGACCATGTGCGCCCAGGTGTTGATCTGCTGCCATCCCAGGCCGAACTCGCCCCAGTCTTCAAGATGGGCATTCTCTAGCCCAATCTTGGTGAGCGTATCGTGGGTCCACGCGTTGGCTTTTGCCAGGTTGGGCGAACCCGTGAGGCGCGGCCCAATTCCGTCCATGAGCGCGGAAGCAAACTCCATCACGTGAGAATGGTTCAGGCCCTCATCGCGAATGCGCTGGTACATGTTGAGGTCCAGAGTTTCGGTGGCCGGCTGAACCTCGGCATAAGGGTCGGTGACCGCGGGTGCGGGTGGGGCGGTTTTTGGTTTGTCAGCGGCGTGCAAAAGAAGCGACGCGGCAAAAAAGGCCGCGGGGAAGATGTGAAGCGTTTTCACTGGCATCAACAAATCTCCGGTCTAGAGGGGAATGTGCTTGCTGTTTGCTGGAATTGTAAGTCATCCCCGCTCCGCTCCGTTCATCAAACGCATTTGCCAACACGGCTTCCCTGACTGTCTCGTCCTTCCACTTGACAATCGTAGTACCCTATTCTAGCCTAGGCATGACCGGGATATGCCTAAGATGATCTTCAATAAAAATGAGCAGCGCGATCTGTTTCGAGGAGCGCTTGAGATGATGATTCTTCGCTCCCTCATGCGCGAACCGATGCATGGTTACGCGCTGGTGCAGCACATCAAGCAGCGATCCAACGAGCTTCTCCAGGTTGAAGAGGGCTCTCTCTATCCCGCGTTGCAGAGGTTGCTGCGCGAGGGCCTGCTGAAGGCAGAGTGGGAAACTTCCGCGACGAATCGCAGAGTTCGCACTTATCGGATCACACCTGCCGGCAAGAAACATCTTGAACGGGAAATGTCCAGTTTCGAAAGAATGCTCGAAGGAATCAACCTGGTTCTTTCGCCGCTGGAATCCTAGGAGGACAGCATGACGTGGATCCAACAACTCTTCACCCGGCGAAAAATCTTCAGCGACCTGTCCGAGGAAATTCAGCAGCATCTCGAAGAGAAGACCGAGGCCCTGATGGCTGAAGGTATGAGTCGCCAAGAGGCCGTGCGTGCGGCCAAGCGGGAATTCGGCAACGTGACCAGAATGCAGGAGCGCGGCCGCGAAGCATGGATGTGGCCGCTGGCCGAGAGTCTCTGGGCCGATGCGAAATTTGCCGTCCGCCAGCTCTATAAGAATCTCGGATTTGCGCTCACCGCAATCCTTACTCTCGCTCTGGGAATCGGCGCCACAACGGCCATCTTCAGCCTCGTGAATACGGTCCTGCTGCGGCCTTTACCATTTCCAGAGCAGAGTCGATTGATGTGGCTCGCGCAGCAGGACCACTCGCTACCCGGAGTTGCGCCGGAAGCCCTCAGCTATCCGGATTATTTTGATTGGCGCGCGCAGAACCACACCTTCATCGGATTGGCTTCCTACACAGGCGGCGGAATCACGCTGGAATCAGGCGGCGAGACGCAGCGGTTGGATGCCGAGGAGGTCTCGGCGAACTTCTTTCAGGTGCTCGGCGTGTCGCCCATCCTGGGAAGAGACTTTCGCTGGGAAGATGAGAAGCCGGGCAATCGCACCATCATGTTGAGCTACTCGCTCTGGAAGTCGAACTTCAGCTCCGAGAAGGACATCGCCGGAAAGACCATCCGGATGGACGGCCACAGTTATACAGTTGCCGGGGTCATGCCCAAGGGGTTTCAGTTTCCTCTGGAAAACCCTGCGCCGGCACTTTGGAAATCGATTGCCGACGATGCGGAAGGAAAGGATCCGCAAACGAGCCAGCGCGGGTTTGACTGTCTTGAAGTGATTGGAAGGTTGAGGGCTGAGGTTACAGTCGAACAGGCTAAATCGGATCTAAGTCTGATTGCAGGCAACTTGGCTCGGCAATACCCCGACAACAACAAGCAGTACAGTTCCGCTCTTGTTGAATCCGAACTTCAACACATCACCGGCGACACCAGGCCGGCGTTGCGCCTACTTTTTGGCGCGGTCACGCTGGTCCTGCTGATTGTCTGCGCCAATGTCGCGGGGTTGTTGTTGGCCCGCGGTTCACGGCGCAGTTCGGAATTCGCATTACGCGCGGCCATCGGCGCAAGCCGCGCGGCTATTCTCCGGCAGTTGCTGGTGGAGTCGGTAATTCTGTCTCTCTGTGGCGGAGCCGCGGGCGTGGCCTTGGCGTACGGACTGGTACATGAATCCGTGAAGCTCATGCCGCTCAACATACCGCGCATACAGGATGCATCCATCGATGGCAGCGTACTCATGTTTGACCTGGCTGTGTCTCTGGCCACTGGGCTTCTCTTCGGAGTCTTGCCGGCCTGGCGCATGTCGCGGTCGGCGCCCGCGCAGGCTCTGCGCGATGGCTCGCGCGGAGTGGCGGGAGGTCGCGGACAGAATCGTATTCACAGTGGATTGGTGATTGCGCAAACAGCCATTGGACTGGTATTGCTGGTAGGTTCCGGGCTGCTGATACGGAGCTTCGTGCGCATCCTGAATGTCGATCCCGGTTTCGATCCGAAGAACGTCTTGACAGCAAGGATGAGAGTCCCGCCTGACGGGTTAAGCCACGATCACAATATTCAGTTTTACCAGCAACTGCTCGCGCGAATCTCCTCGTTTCCCGGCGTGCTGTCGGCGTCGGCGGGGTGGCCGGCGCCCATGAGTCAAAGCAGCGCGACTGGTTCGTTTGGAATTGAAGGACGGCCTGTTGCGAAAGGAGACGAGCCCAGCGAGTCTTTGGGCCTGGCTATGCCCGGCTACTTTGAAACCATGCGCATTCCGCTCCTCGCGGGGCGCACCTTTGGTGAGCAGGATGGCCTCAAGGGAGCACCGTCCGTCATCGTTAATCAGGCGTTCGCAAACAAGTACTTCCCGGGTGAAAACCCGCTCGGCAAGCGCATCCGACCGGGCGTCGGCGACGATGTATTTGAGCATCCGGTCCGCGAGATTGTGGGCGTGGTTGGAGATATCAAGCGCAAAGGGCTGACTGCCGGCGAAGAGCCTCAATATTTCCTTCCGTATGCTCAGGCAGTCATTACAAACCCATATCTCGTTGTTCGCACCAGCGGTGATCCGTTACTCATACAGAGCGCAATCCGCGCGGCAGTGCGGGAGATGGACAAGAGCGTACCGGTCTATCAGGTCGCGACCCTTGAGGACTACATATCGAAATCGACAGCACAGCCGCGCTTTCAAACGTTTCTGCTCACCGGCTTTGCTTCCATTGCACTTATCCTTGCCGCGGTCGGGCTCTACGGCCTGCTTTCGTATATGGTTGTGCAGCGCACGCTCGAGATCGGGTTGCGCATGGCGCTGGGTGCGCAACGAGCAGATGTCTTGAGCATGATTGTTCGCCGCGGTTTCGCGCTCTCTCTCTTTGGAGTGGGAGCGGGCGTTGCGATTTCGGCTTTCATCACGCGACTATTGTCGGGAATGCTGTTCGGCATCCCTCCCACAGATCCTGCGACCTTCGCCGCCACCACGGTTCTCTTGCTTCTGGTAGGCATTGTCGCGAGCTGCGTACCCGCATATCGCGCAGCGCGGATGGATCCAATGACGACGCTGCGAGACCAATAGGTCTGCGATACGGACCAAGGCCGCCGAAGAATCTCCACGGTACTTGGCTGAAGCGAACAGGAATTGGTTCCGGCTCATGCCGGTCCAATCCGTGCCGCCAATGGAGACCCTAGTCGCTTTTTCCTTTATCCACGCCTGCCGGAAGAGTGAGAGCCACCAAGCCAAACCGGGTTTCGCCGTCTTTGGGTTCTTCGAACGCGACGATATGTTGATGACGCTTTGAGCCGGCCTTCAGCTCCATGCTGTTATTGCCGCTTCCATAGTCGCTGCGGTCAATCTTCACGTTGGCGCTGTTGCCATCGTCTGAGCAAGTAAGGCCCTCGGAGGTAGTACTCGGGGTGCCTACCGGCGAATGCCCCTGGCAGACGATGACGTCGCCATAGCGGCCCAATGCCTTCTTGTAGAAGGCAGCAACCTGCTCCTGGCTGTCGTGGGTGCCGTAGCTTACCGCCTGAACGTGCAACTCCCATTCGCCGAAGCCGAGATGAATGTCCGCGGATTTGTTCTTATCGTGATCGTTGTCCGCCACCTGGTGGGCACCTGGGTAAGTGGGCAGGCCGAGGTCGGCGGCCGAGGTCTGGTTGGTATTCACGTGCACGCCGCCGAAGGGCGTATCCACCCGGACATCTTTATCCTCGCCGTTTGCGCCTTTGTCCACATGCACCCTAAAGCAGCCTGTTACTCCGGCCAGGAACGCAAGGCCGGCCACTAAAACTGTTGAATTGCGCAAGCTTTTTCGCATCATGGCAATCGCCCTCATGCCCTGTTATACGCCGAAGATTCCCGAAAGGTTCCTCGAATTACACAGGGCGCTTGGAGAAGTTTTGCCACTTTTCCCTGTGAACAGGGTTACTATCCAAAGTAGCAAAGCCTCGCACGTACGAGGCTGCTGCGGTCAACACTGTCCGCAAGCTAAGGCTACTCTGTCAAAGAAGTTCGTCCCGTCTGCATTCATGGAAAACTTTTGCCCGGGTTCAGAGGATCAACGATCCCTGAAAGGCTCCCCAATGCGCTTCTCTGCTCTCGCAACTGCCCGAAAATCTATTTCGGAGGCCGTCACCAATCCCGTGGCGCCCTCCTGGCCTACCCACTCGCAGGATGACTTGGCCGCCCTCTTCCGACGGAGTTGTTAGCCGGACGGATCAGATTCAACAATCAAAGATCTGCATTGGGAAGATCTGGCTACCACCCTCGAGTGCCTTCTGCTGAGCACCGACTGGAGGGATGGTCAATCTCCCGTGAAGGGGTCTCCGAGAATCCCACCCATTCGGGTCGATCCCACGCGAGTTCTGGTCAGAGTTCCGCTGACCTGCGGCAATTCCACCAAGCCTCTTCTCCTTCCCGGTGACCTGCCGGTTGAAGTTGAATGGGCAAGCACGAAAGTATCTGGAGGTACTTGTCATGAAATTCATGCACTCTGTGCGCTGGTTATTGCTGGCGCTCCTGGTCTTTGCAGCCACCGCTCAACAACGAGCGAGTGCCCAGGCTCCCGGCACTCTGAAGACCGGAACCTTTGTTTGGGATGGCGCACGCTGGATGCCGGTTGAGAATCCTGCACCTCCGCCGGAGGCCGCTCCGGTAGCTGATGAGGAGGTCGTCACGGACGATGCTCCTCCGCCACTCCCAGTGTATGAACAGCCGCCATGCCCTGAGCCGAACCTGATTTGGACGCCTGGCAACTGGCACTGGGGTCTCCTGGGTTACTACTGGGTCCCCGGCGCCTGGGTGCCTGCGCCGTATGCCGGTGCGCTCTGGACCCCTCCTTACTGGGGCTGGGCTGGCGGCCGTTATGCGTTCCATGCGGGCTACTGGGGACCGCACGTCGGCTTTTACGGCGGCGTCAACTACGGTGGCGGCTTTATGGGTATCGGCTTTTCCGGCGGCACGTGGAATGGCGGCGTCTTCGCTTACAACACCGCGGTTGTCCACGTGAATGCCAATGTGGTGACTAACGTCTACGTCAATCGGACCATCGTTGAACAGACGACAATCGTCAACACCAGCCACGTGGCCTTCAATGGTGGGCCCAACGGCATACAGCATCAGCCCACCGCGGACGAGCAGGTCGCCCTGCACGAGACGCACACGCGCCCAACGACCTTCCAGCAGCAGCACATCACCGCTGCCAAGGCTGACACCAGCAACCTGGCCAAAAACAATGGCGGGCATCCAACGAATCTGGCCTCGACCAAGCCACTGCAGGCAGAAACTCATCCTGCTCCGGCGGGCTTCAAACCTCCGCCTCCAAAGCCGGTGACGGAACTGGCCAAGGCCCAGGCTCCGCCGGCGACTGTAGCGGCGGTGAAGACGGCATCGGCGAAGACCGCAGCCGTTGCCAAGGCGGCACCCGCACCGCCTGCGAAGGCTGTTCCCATGCCTGCGGCCAAGACTGCGCCTACGCCTGCGGGTGAACCTGCCCGGGCAGCGGCGCCGCTCGCAAAAGAGCCGGCACGCCCGAGCACGCCTGCTCCCGCTACGGAGGCAAGGCCGGTTGTAACACCGCCCGCCAAAACGCCGCCGGTGACGAGGCCGGAGACTCCGGCTCCTGCAGTCAAATCTGCACCGCCCGTGGCAACCAAACCGGTGGCTCCGGCTCCCGCATTGAAACCTGCTCCTAAAACTGTGGTCCCGCCTGCGCCAAAGCCACCGGCCCCGGCTCCCGCAGTCAAGGCTGTGCCCAAGCCTGCGCCTAAGCCCGCACCCAAGGCTGCGCCTAAGCCTGAACCCAAAGAGAAAGATAAGAAGGAGTAATCGCCAAAGTGGTACGGGATGACCTTCCGAGCAAACGCTGGGCCGCTACGTGTGCACGTAGCGGCCCGGACTTGTTTCCCGAAATTTTTGTTTCTGTCGCTAGGGTGGGAGACAACTATCTCGACGAGCGCTGAAGGATCAGATGTGCCTGCCGACACTCTCTCCTCCAAGCGCCTTCGCAAACGACAAGAACACCAGCGCCGCCGGCGAGTACCCGCCCGGATCCGGCTGCGTAAACTCCCCCGTCAGCGGATCCATTTGCTGCCGAAATTCCCCATGTCGCATGATCGCCTCGCACCACTGTTCCATAAGGTGGTCCAACTCTTCCTGCTTGCCGTACTGCGCCATCCACCGCGGTGCGCGTAACGCCGTCAGCGCCTGGCTCGCTCCGCCCCACGAGTTGCGCGGAATTGGCCGCACGAATGCCGGGTCGTCCATCGCAATGCTGGGAAACGGAAACGGCGCCCAGAACGCTTTCGCGTTGTGCAGTTGTCGAGTCCAAACCGCTTCAAAAACCGCCTTGTCGTGCCGGTGCGAAAGATCTAAAACATGCTCGCCTAAAACTCGACTGATCAAGTCCCCGCGAACCCGCACAAACTGATTCTGCGCGTCTAGATCGTAAAACGATGCGTCTTCAGGCGAATAAAGCTTATCGATGATTAACCGCCGTAAGGTCTCCGCATCGCTCTCCCACTTCGCCGCTTCGCCTGACTTTCCCAGCGCCTTCGCCATCGCAGCCAGCGCCATCCGTCCACCATAAACCGTTGCCGAAAGATCCGGACAAAGCCGGGGCAGCGAGGCCAGCGGCGGGCACTTCCGCGCATCCGCATCCGGACACCGATTCGGAATTCCTGTCCAACGGGGGCTGTTGTCGTGCCCCGTATCGTAGGTGCAAAACCCCTCCACCAGCCCCGTCTTCCGCGTATCGCGATACTGACGCAGCCACGCATCCCAGCGTCCGCAAGCGGCATACGCCGTCGTCAGCAGTTCCTCATCGCCGGTCAGTTGCGCCAGTTCCAACGCTGTCGCCGCAATGGGCACCACCATCTGAATCTGCCCATAGCCGTTCTCGGTCGTCTTCACGCTGGCGGGGAGCTGGCCGTCAGGACGCTGCAGATGAAAGAACGCCATGTGGTTGTTGCGAGCGGCTTCCAGCGGAGATGTCTTTGCAAGCCCCGAGGGAACGTTTTTCGCCAGAGTCGCATAAACCAGCCCCTCGTGCGGTCCGCACTCCAGCCAGATCCCCTGGTAGGTGCTCCCCTCAAACAACACAGGCCGCGAGTACCCCGGCACGCCGCGGATATTTCCCGCCAGCACTGTAACGGCAGCATCCCACGTTCGTCTCCAGGCCGGGTCGGCGGAAGGAAAGATTGGCGTCTGAGCCGCACCACCCGGCTCTGGCAGGTCCAAGCCCATTGCGTGTGAAAGTGAGGGAAGGGCATGCAGCGCGACAGCAGCTCCCGCAGCTTTGGCTGCGCCCGCGAGGAAGCGTCTCCGGCTGTGCTGAGATGGACGAGATAAACCCATGATCGGGTAGGACCTCAGTGCGCGTCCGGCCGTCCGGATCAGTGCGACGAGGGACCGTCTTCCTTGCTACTGGTGGCCCACAGGATGGCCGAAAGGAAGACAACCACGATCAACGGGACGACGAAGAAGGGCGAGTAAAGGTGCATTGGCAGGCTCCCTGCCAGTAGATTACCAAAAGCGCACGGTCATCCGGAGTCGTAGTTGATTTCCCCGTGCAACGCTAACGTCGTTTGCGGCTTTTCTTTCTGATGCAACGCCTAGGCTGTTCGCGGCTGCGGTTTTCCGAGCACTTCCAGCGCCCCGCGTATAATGGTTTGTCGAGGTTTTTATCTCTCGCGGTGGAGTATGCCCGCTCCCCGCACTGGATTGTGGATGCCTGAACACATAAAGAAAAAGCTTCTCGAAGAGATCAGTATTCTTGAGCACGAACTTTCCCACGAACTGCCCGCGGAGATCAAGAAGGCCGTGGCCATGGGAGATTTGTCGGAGAATGCCGAATATCACATGGCGAAGCAGCGCCAGGATTTCGTCAACGCCCGGCTGGGGCAGCTGAAGAAGCGGATGGCTGAGCTCTCACTGGTGAACCTGACCAACATTCCCAGGGACAAGGCCGGGTTCGGCTCGACGGTAGTGGTCTTCGACACGACGAAGGACGAGGAAATTGTCTACCGCCTCGTCACGAGCGAGGAATCGGACGTCTCGAAAGGGTTGATCTCCACGACGTCTCCGATTGGCCGGGGGATCGTGGGCAAGAAGGTGGGCGATGTGGCCACCATTGTGACGCCGAATGGCAAGCGCGAGCTTGAGATTCTGAAACTGACCACCATCCACGATGAAGCAGGCGACGAGCAAGACGATTCCGTCGGCGTAAAGAACTAAGGAAACACTCCAATGACCTGGACCAGCGCTTTTGGCCGCGGCTGCGGCTGGCTTCTCGACCACATCGTGCATGGCCTGGCGCTGACCCGCATCTCCCCCAACGTGCTCACTTTTGTAGGCTTGGTCATCAACATCTGGGCCGCTGTTCTGTTTGGCCACGCCAATGCCGCAAACTCGGGCATCATGTTTTTCTATGCAGGCCTCGTCATTATTGGCGCAGGGCTTTTTGACATGGTGGATGGGCGGGTGGCGCGGCGCAACAACCAGGTGACGGTGTTTGGATCATTTTTCGATTCTGTGATCGACCGCTATTCCGACGTGGTGCTGTTCTTTGGATTGCTGGTGTATTACGGGCGGATCAACCGGATGCGGTACGTGGTGCTGGTGGCGTTTGTTATGGTGACATCGCTGATGGTGAGCTATACGCGGGCGCGGGCTGAAGCGCTGATCGGCCAGTGTAAGGTCGGCTTTATGGAGCGGCCCGAGCGGATTGTGCTTGTAATTCTGGGGGCGCTGTTCAACCGTTGGGGCGTAATGGCCCCTGTGTTGTGGGTTCTGGCATCGCTTTCGACCATTACCGTGGCGCACAGGATTATTTATACATATTCCAAAACCAAGCACCTGGCGCCGATTGGGTGAGAGGGACGCTTCCGCACGATTTGCAGCAGTGCCTCACCTTAAGGTGGGGCTTCTCGTTTTCAGGCGTCGACTTTCAGGTAGAGGCGATAGTGCTCGTCGTTGATTGCGGTGAAAGGCTTCAAGGTAATGGGGCCTGCGATGGTTTTCGCTTGCCAGTCGGTTGAGCCTGTTGAGACTTGCGTTGCGGAGAGCAGTTCCCTGCTGGCGAGCATTTCTGGAACTGGGCCCACGCCGAAGAGTGCCAGGGGGCCATGAACGACGGCCATCAGGTCGGCGTGCTTGGGGTCGACGGTCTCGAGGATGGTGGGCATGTCGAACTCGACTTCAATGTGATCGCCTTCATCCCATGCGCGGTCCAGGCGGGCGAACTGGCCGGGAGCGGGGCTGGCCACGACGTGCTTGCCGTTGATTGCGATCACGGTTTTGGGGCCGGCCCAGGCGGGAATGCGCAGATAGATGGGGAACGGTGTGGGCTTGCGGGATGAAATGATAATTTCCGTGGTGGGGTGGTGCGGATAACTGGTTTTCTGGGTGAGGGTGATGCGCTCTCCGCTGCGCGACCATGTTACTCGCGATGGGACATATAAGTTGACATAGATGCCTTCTGCATCGTGCAAGTAAGAACTTATACCGTAGTCCGCGGTGATCTGCGAGAAGGTTCCAGAGCAGCAGGTCCACTTATCGGGATGATAGAATTTGGAACCGTCGTTGTTGTAGTCGGAGTAATAGAAGCCGTGGCCATCTTTTTTGATCGGTTTGGCTCCAAGCACCGTGTTATAGAGGACCTTTTCCATGCTGTCGCCGTAGCGGCTGTTGCGGGTTACACGCGTGAGATAGCGAGTGATCTTGAAGTGGCCATATGCGCCGCAGGAGGTCTCAAAGCTGGAATGAGTCTTGGTAAGGCTTTCGCCGATTTCGCCGCTTTTGGGGTCGCGGAGGGTTTCATCAGGCCCCCATCCGCCCGTGGCAAAGCTCTGCGCGCGGATAAGATCGAAACCGTTACGCGCGGCGCGAAGATGCTTCTCGCTGCCTAAGACGAGATAGGCTTGCATGGCGCTGGACAGGGCATTCACATGACTATAGGCATGCTTACCGGGAGTAACATCCTGGCCAGCCGCGAGCGGATCGAAGTACCAGTCGTCGGGAAGAAAGTGCTTGGCGAGATCGCGGTAACGGTCGCCTGCCCCGCGCTGAAACGCGAGCAATTGATTTTCCGGAAGCGTGTAAGGCTCGTCCCAGCAGAATGACTCGTCTTTGTGCGGTCGGGCGTATTGCTCGGCGCGCGAGATGCCACCGGGCGGGAGATGCGGGGAAACGGAATCGAGCGCTTTGTCGAGTACCTTGAGTGCATCGGGAGCAGCCGCGAACTGGTGCGCATCGATGAGGCCGATGGAGATTTTGTCGTAAGTGTAAGCCGGGAAGCGATTGTCGTCCCAGAAGTGAGGCGTGATAGCGGGCGCGAAGTCGCGGACGAGGCGATGGATCTTTTCCTGCGTGGATTTTGCGCCGGTTGCGGCGTAGTCGCGCGAGAGACCGGAGAGGTATTGGCCGAAGGAGTGGCCCGGCGCAAAGCCATTATTCTCCCAACTGTACCAACCGCCCATATCTTCGCCAGGAGCGGGAAGGCCGGCGCGTTGGCGGTATGGCTTGAGCAGGCTGTCTTCATCGAGCGCCGCATAAAAGGCGTGGTTGGTTTGAAACTGCTGGCGCAGCGGGCCATCCAGTAACTCGATGTCGCCGTAGTCGAACTGGCTAAGTGGGGTGGAGATTCCTGCGTCTGTGGCGAATGCACTGCGCGGACGAGTTAGCGATGCGGCCGCTAGAACTGCGCTTGCCTTGAGAAAATCTCTTCGCGAATGAGTCATGTAACTTACTCCCGTTCCCGGCCGGAGTTATCGAACCAAAAACTCAGAGCCGATTGATGAGTGAAGCGATGCAGGCTGCGCCGAAGCCGTTGTCGATGTTGACGACGGAGATATTGGGGGAGCAGGTATTCAGCATCCCGAGGAGGGCCGCGACGCCGCCAAAGGACGCGCCGTAGCCGACGCTGGTGGGAACGGCGAGGACTGGAGCGTTGACGAGGCCGCCGACGACGGTGGGCAGCGCGCCTTCCATGCCGGCGCAGACGATAAGTACGCGCGCGGATTGGAGCGAGGACTTTTGCGCGAGCAGGCGGTGAATGCCGGCGACTCCGACGTCGGCGATGAGTTCGACCGTATTGCCCATGAGGCGAGCTGTGACGACGGCTTCTTCGGCGACAGGCAGATCGCTGGTGCCGGCACAGACAACAGCGATGGTTCCCTTCCCCTGAGGGACGTCAGAGCTTTGCGTGAGGGTTATGGCGCGGGCGGTCTCGTGGAATTCGGCGCGTGGCTCAACCGCCTGAACGGCAAGAAACATTTCATACGTAGAGCGTGTGGCGAGGACGTTACCGCCGTGCCGGGCTATGCGGGTAAAGATAGCGGCCACTTGGGCAGTGGTTTTTCCGGCGGCGAAGATGACTTCAGGCATACCGGTGCGAAGGGCGCGATGATGGTCGACCTTGGCAAAGCCGATGTCTTCGAAGGGCAGATCGCGGAGGCGATCAAGTGCGTCGCTGACTGGGGTGTGACCGTCACGGACTTCATTAAGCAGCGTCTCAATGTGTTGGCGATCCATCAGAGTACTTCCTTTTCCTCGAGCCGGGCCGCGCTTGCTGCGGCATAGATGCGCATGGACTCCTGCATGATTTGTTTGAGCGGGACTGACTGTTGGACGGCGAGGCGGCGGCAATCCTCATACTCCGGCGCCGCGTTGGCAACTTCGCCGTTGGGCCAGCGGGCGATCTTGATGCAGACAGGGCCCCAGGGGGTTTCAACGCTTGTGAATTCACGCGCGAGGGAGGCCTTGTTTTCGAGACGCCAACGGAGACCGATGGTGGTGGTCTCGCGGAAGAGGAGATCACGCAGTATGGGGACGAGATCGGGGGGGCAGAGGACGGTGACCTGCACACCGGTGCGGCCTTTCTTCATCTGCACGGACGCACGATAGACATCCCATGCGCCCGCGGCGAGGAGCAACTCGCTGACATAGGCGAGAACCTGCGGAGTGGAGTCGTCGACTACCGTCTCGATAACGGCGATTGATTCGTCTCTGGCAGGCTGTTCCGACTCTTCTCCCACGAGGAGGCGCAGTAGGTTGGGTGTCCCAAGTGTTTCGCGACCACCTGCTCCGTAGCCGGAGGCTTTTATGCGCAGGACGGGAAGTGGCGCATAGGTTACATCGAGCATGCGCAGGACCGCCGCACCTGTGGGCGTAACGCGCTCCATCGGCTCGCCGGCGGAGTAGACCGGCGCATCGGCGAGTAGCGCGAGTGTAGCGGGCGCGGGCACCGGGATGGTTCCGTGCTGACAAACGACGGTTCCGGACCCAACGTTCAATGGCGACGCGAGCCAGCGATCGACGGCGAGCAATTCGGCGCCGGCCGCAGCGCAAACAATATCGACGATGGTGTCGACAGCGCCGACCTCGTGGAAGTGAACCTTTTCAATGGGGATGGAATGGATGGCGGCTTCGGTCTCGCCAAGGAGCTGAAAGGCGCGCGTGGCGCGGGTTTTGACTGATTCAGAGAGCGGGGCGGCGTGGATGATTTTGAGGATTGAGGAGAGATGGCGATGGGGCGCGTGGGTGTGGGCTGGATGTCCACCATGGGAGTGTTCCCCGCCGGCTGCGCGCTGTTCCGGAGTGATGACATCGACTTTGGTTGCGACGAGACCGCCGCGGCTTACCTTGCGCATTTTAAGGCGGGCACCCACATTGAGTGCGACGGCGGTTTCCGCAAGGGAATCGAAGGGGATGCCGGCGTCCACCAGGGCGCCGAGCATCATGTCGCCGCTTATACCGGAAAAACACTCAAGATAGGCAGTTCGCATCGAGGTTGATTCTAAACTCTCCGCTAGGCACCGCGCCGGGAGAGGACTTCTACGGGGAGGATGGCGTTCATGGAACCGGAGCGAAAGCCGGTGCAATCGAGCGTGACGTATTCGAAGCCGGCCTTTTTGAGGGCTGCGGAGATGGCGTCGAGCATGTCGACGGCGAGGGCGCGAGGGAGCTCGGTGCGGGCGAGCTCGACGCGGGCTAACTGGCCGTGATGGCGAACGCGGAGTTCGCGGAAGCCGAGTTGGCGGAGGCTTTCTTCAGCTTGTTCAACCTGGCTGAGCACCTCGCGGGTGACGGTGCGGCCATATTCGACGCGGGATGAGAGGCAGGGCGCGGCGGGCCGATCCCAGAGCGGATAGCCGGCGGCTTTGGCGAGTGCGCGGATTTCAATCTTGGTGAGACCGGCATCGGCGAGCGGAGCCAGGACGGAGTGTTCTTTTGCAGCGCGTTGGCCGGGGCGGAAGTCGCGCGTGTCGTCCGCATTCATGCCGTAGGCAATGGTTGTGTACCCGAGGCTCGCTCCGAGAGAACGCATGGATTGAAAGAGCTCGTCCTTGCAATGAAAGCAGCGGTCCGCATCGTTGCGGGCGTATTCAGGGCGCTCCAATTCATCGGTGTTGACAATGTGCAGCGGCATACTGATGGACTGGGCAAAGGCGCGCGCCTGTTCCAGGTCGCGACGGGCGAGACTTGGCGAGTCGGCCAACACGGCAAGCATGCGGGAACCGAGAACACAATGCGCAGTTGCCGCAAGGAACGCGGAGTCCACGCCGCCGGAATAGGCGACCATGAGGGTTTGCAGCCCATGCAAATGTTGCTGAAGCAGGAGCAGTTTTTGCGCAGCATCCAGGGAGATTTCCTGGTTCGCGGCGGGCGGGATGCTTTGCTCGGCATTGAATTCCGCCGGGGTTGTGGGAGAGCTGGCCGCCATAGGGCAGATTATAACCCCAGGGCCTGATAACACGGCCTCAGGCTGCGTCGCGAATGGCCGGTTCAGCATAAGTTCTTATCGGAACCGCGCGCACAACCGGGTACGGACCCCAGATTGTCTGCAAAATGCGCATTCCATCGCTGGATGGAATGGGCAATAGATTTCCCACGCCCAGCATGAGATTGCAAAGCACCAGCTCAACGCCGATGCGGGGCAGGAAGAAGCATGGGATGAGAAGAGCGAAATTCATAAGCGGCCCCGCGATAGAGATGAGGACTTCATCGCGCCGCGAGTTGCCGCGGGCTCTGCGATTATATGCACCTAACAGGCAGATGCCGAATTCGCGGACCTCGACCCCGAGAGCAGCGGCTACGAACATGTGACCGGCTTCGTGCAACAGTAGAGAAACGATGAGCAAGACTGCGGCAGGGAGGCCCCACCAGGATCCGTAGTGAAACATCTCGAGGAGTGTGCAGCATGCAAACATCAACCAACCAGTCATGTGCATTCGGAATGGGACCAGGAATCCGCGCATGGCAAATGCTGCTTTCCGGGAGGGCAACGTTCGTCAAGACGACTTTCTCCTGATTTCACTCCACACCAGGGTCAGATGCATAAGTGGAGGAAGATGCCTGTTCAACCTGGAACACACATTGCATCGCGTCCGACGTCAGGGCTCGTACGTGTGCAATTGAGTGGATGGAACATAAGTGTGCAACACTAAGCGCAAGTTTTTGGTAAGTAAGAAACTCTTCAAAGTGATATCGCATCTACAATGAACGCAGGGTTCCACGTTGCAGCGTCCCCAATCCGACCAAACGGGGAATAGCATTATAGTTCCCCAAATAATGTTCGAGTGTTCATATGGAAGGTGACGAAAGCATGACTTCAAATAGATCGTGGCCAGTGGAGCGAACATCCTTTGCCATGCGCTACTTTGTACAGCTTGCACGTTCCTGTCCAAACGCTACTCAACCTATACTGGCTGCTAATGGATTCGCGGCAGCGGGTCCGCTCCGCTTTCTCCTTGTTGAGCATATGAAGGCGGTATTCCCCCTGAAGAGTGGTTTTTTAGACAGACGCCGAATGGGCGTCTCATCGAGTTTCGATGCGTATCAAGTTTCGCTCGTTGCTTGAAGTCGAATTGCTCTGAGGTCGAACCCTCTCCGCGAGCGGATAGTGTTGACCGG
Organism: Occallatibacter sp.; assembly: GCA_049514915.1. Classification (GTDB taxonomy): domain Bacteria; phylum Acidobacteriota; class Terriglobia; order Terriglobales; family Acidobacteriaceae; genus Telmatobacter. The sequence continues at coordinate 262,887 of JBEKUP010000001.1, forward strand.
TTGGTTAACCCATGATGGAGGAGAAAGGCATGCAGTTTCAATTGAAGAAACTTGTTGGAAGGGTTCTTGCCCTTTCGTTTGCAGGATTTTTGCCCCTGGTCCTGGCAGCGCAGACCGCACCGGCTGCGACTGGAATACCGAAGGATGCCGACGCGTCGAAGTGGGATATTTTTCTGGGATACAGTTACCTGAGGCCCGGGGGAGCAGTCGCCGTCAACCTCGGCTATGAAATCTACGATGAAGTCTACCACCCCGTTGACTACGGCGCGATCATGAGCGTATCCCGCTATTTCAACCGGCATGTGGGCGTGACGTTTGAGGGAGACGAACACATTCTCAGTCCTGAAACCGGCAACAACTGGATTTCGGATCCGGGTAACGATTTCAGCGGAGGATCCGGCGGCATAATTTACCGCTGGCCGGCTGGTAACATCACACCCTTTGTCCATGCGCTCGTGGGCGCGGAGCAAACCGGGACCTTCATCTTCCCCGAGGTTTGGGGTCCGGTAGTGACAGCGGGCGGCGGGTTGGATGTGAAAGTGAGTCACCACCTTTCGATTCGGATGGTTCAGGCTGACTATCAATGGACGCGGGAGAATGTGGACGCACTCGGAGACATCAATTTCAACATGCTGCGGTTGAGCGGAGGCCTGGTGCTGAATGTCGGCTCGATTGCACCGCCAACATCGGTGCAGCTCTCGTGCACACCCAACCCCGTGACTGTGTTCCCGGGCGACCCGGTTACGATTACAGCGACAGTGGGCATGCTGGAACCGAAGATGAATGCGATTTATTCATGGTCGGGCAGCGGGGCAACGGGAACGGGAACAACGGTGACCATCAACACGGGAACACTGGCGCCAGGCAGCTACACGGTGACCGGCACCGTAAAGGAAGGCAAGCATGGCAGAGAAGGCGTGAAGCCATGGGAGACCGCAACCTGCTCTGCCGTGTTTACGGTGAAGGCATTCGAGCCGCCTACGATCAGCTGCTCGGCTAACCCGAGCTCGATTAGTCCGGGAGACAAGAGCACGATCACATGCAATGGCGTGAGCCCGCAGAACCGTCCGCTGACTTACAGCTACTCGGCTGTCGCGGGCAGCATCCAGGGCACGACCAACACTGCGACGTTCGATTCCACAGGTGCACCGACCGGTCCGGTCACGATCACTGGCAACGTATCGGATGACAAAGGCCAAACCGCAACCGCCAGTACGTCGGTAACCATCGCAGCGCCTTATGTGCCTCCGGTGCCGCACTCACAGGCATTGTGCTCGATCAGCTTTAACTTGAAGAACCAGCCGCCTGACCGCGTGGACAATGAAGCCAAAGCTTGCCTGGATCAGGTTGCAGTGGATCTGCAGAACCAGGCAGACGCCAAGGTCGTGGTTGTAGGCGAATCGACGGCCGATGAAAAGGCGCCGAAGAAGGGCAGACACCACGAGCACGAGGCTGAGAATCTCGCAGCGCAACGCGCCGTGAACACCAAGGATTACCTGGTGACGGACAAGGGCATTGATGCTTCGCGCGTCATCGTGGTGACCGGCAGCACGGATGGGCAAACGGTGGAAGATTACCTGGTGCCATCCGGCGCAACGTTCACCAACGACGTGCAAGGAACAACGCCGGTTGACGAGAGCACGGTGAAGCCGCAAGTACGCAAGCCGCTCGGCGCTGTCCACCACCACAAGAAGGAAGCCGCTCCCGCACAGTAAGAACACGGGACAGCAATCAGGGCCTGGCGACGCTGCTAGGCCCTGATTCATTCTTGGTTTCCCAATACCGCATGGCCGGTTCACATGATTTCAGGCGGGCCGCCGTCGCAACCGGCTGAGGTATGATTCACAGGCTCAAAGTTGATGAACGCACGATAAGGGTTTTCCTCCAGAAATGGGTTGAGGCCGACCGGATATCCGGCCGGCCTCTTTTTGGTGTGCTTGCTTGTGCTGTTACAGAATCGGGTCTGCAAAGCTCGGAAGATCCGATGGGCGACGGTTTGCCTTTGTGCTCTTCCATCCATCGAGCAAAAGACGCTTGATGGATGGGGCACCCAAAGTTTCATCTCCCGTGGTTCGGCGAGGATGGTGGCCGGCCGGCGCGAATTCTTGAGATGCCACACATAGCGGATCGGCGCCCATGGCGAGGAAGATGGTGCGGGGTTATTGAGAGGTCATCGCGTTGAAAGGCCAGCCGGGGCCCCAAAGCGAACGCGCAATGCGGAGCCCGTCACTCGACGGAAGCGGCAGAAGATTCAATACGCAGAGCGACATGTTGCACATCGCGATTTGAATTCCGATGCGAGGCAGTAGCAGCGATGGAAAAACAAGTAGCAAATTCGTGAGCGGGCCAGCAAGGGAGATGAGGACATCATCGCGGCCACGAAGTCCGCGCGCCCTGACGGTGTAGGCGCCATAGACGCTAATGCCGAACTCGCGCACGGGAACCTTGAGTGCGGTCGCTCCCAGGATGTGACCGACCTCATGAAGGATAAGGCTGAGAAGCAGTGCAGCTCCGCCTGCGATGCCTGCCCAGAATCTCCAGGCAGAGATTTCAAGCAGGAAGCACAATGCGATGACCATCCAGCCTTTGTTGTGCATGCGGAATGGAACCAGCAATCCGGACATGGGGCTCACAGCTTTCCGGGGCATTGCAGGGAGTTGAGTCCCGGAAATCGGGGAAGGGGCTCTCAACTTCACTGCATATAATCCTAGCGTAATCCTATTCATCGGCCAATGCAGGAATCTGTTCTACTTCGACCGTTTGGGGCTGCAAATGGCAGACCACCGCGCAGATATGCGGTTGCTCCCAACGATTTAGTAAACCGTCACTGTGAAAGTGGTGGTGTTTCCGGTGCTTTGGGCTGGGGTGCCGATCGCGGTCACGGTGAACGTATAGGCGCCAGCCGTGGTGCCGGGGTTGGAGGTGCCGCCACCGCCACCACTCCCGCTACCACCGCAAGCAGCCAGCCTACCGAGCACAGCCAGAAGAGCGAGCATTCCGAGCATGGGCCGCCAGGCGCGATGCCGTGCCGGGACTCCCGTGAAGACCAGCAGGGCTAGGAGTGCACCTTCCCGGAAAACTCAAGGGTTTGCTTGCCGGGATTCACCTTGGTAACGTTGAATCCGTGGGACGCGAGCTAGGTTTTTCACGGTCGCGATGTCCTCGTCTGCGAGGCCAAACTGCTTACCGAAGGCGTCTGGAGTGAGCCACCTGTGGTAGCTGGCTGTGCCGGGCGTGTGCATCTGGGTGATGAGGTGCGGAGGGCGGCATCTTGGCTGTCGCTTCGCTTCAGCACCAGGTGTATGCGATCGAGGCGCAGGTCATCGGGCGCAGCTCCGCGGTCGTTGGCCAATGACCAGGGAGGGTTCCCGGGGTTCAGACCGAACTTTGAGGGATTGGTCTCCGTCGAATGAATCAGGTCACAGAAGTTCGCGGGACGCCTGTGGTATTCCGCAGGAATAGGGTTCAGAGATGATTACGCGCAGGCGTTTTGGACAGCTCTCTGGAATGGCAGCGGGGACCGTGCTTCTGACCCCGGCAATGCGAGCGGCGACAGCGCCCGATATCGCATTGGAAATTGCGCCCTACTCGCTGGAAGCGTCGCCGAAACATCATTTCCGCACAGTGGCCTACAACGGACAGGTTCCCGGACCGCTTTTCAGGATGCGGCAGGGGCAGGAGCAAACGGTCGAAATACGAAACTCTAGCAGCGAGCCGGAGGTTGTGCACTGGCATGGGCTTTTTCTTCCCCCGGAGATTGATGGGGCGATGGAAGAAGGCACCCCGATGATCGCGCCTGGCGGACACGTGCGCTACAGCTTAAAGCCGGACCCACCGGGGTTTCGCTGGTTTCATACGCACACGTTTGCAGGCGCGGACCTGACCAAGGCGCAGTATGGCGGGCTGCATGGCTTCGTCTTGATTGAGCCGCGCGATGCGCCCGGAGCATATGACCGTGAAGTCTTTCTCGGCCTGCATGACTGGGGTGGGCACTTTGAAAGCAGCGACGATGGTTACATGAATCCGGTTTACGACGTGTCGACCATTAATGGGAAGATGCTGGGGTTTGGCGAACCGGTGCGCGTGAAGCAGGGCGAGCGCGTACTGATGCACGTGCTGAATTCGAGCCCGACCGAGGTGCATTGGATTGCGCTGGCGGGGCATCGATTTCAGGTTGTGGCGCTGGATGGCAATGCGGTTCCGCAGCCACTGACGGTGGAGATGCTGCGGCTTGCACCTGCGGAGCGAGTGTCCGCCGTGGTGGAGATGAAGTCGCCGGGCAAATGGGTGCTGGGCGAAGTGAGAAAACATATTCAGAACGCGGGGATGGGCATTGTGATTGAGTATGCGAGGGCTGGTGGAAATGCGGTCTGGACGCAACCAGAAAAGCTTGTATGGAGTTATCGCGGGTTTGCGGAGGCAGCAGGTGAGGGTAAGGCTGGCGGGAGCGAAGTGAACCGGATCGAGTTGACGTTTGACACGAAGTTCGAGGGGCATGGCAGCGAGGAGCGCTGGAGGATCAACGGCAAGTCGTACCCGGATACGGAGGAGCCGCTGTTGAGAAATGGCGAACGCTACAGGCTGGTGATGAAGAACGAGAGCATGGATGATCATCCGATGCATCTGCATCGGCATACCTTTGAGGTGCGGCGCGTGGATGGAAGCCCTGAGATGCAGGGGCTAAGGAAAGACGTTGTGCTGGTGCCAGGGAAGAGCACCGCTGAAGTTGAGTTTGTTGCGGACCATCCGGGAAGAACGCTGTTTCATTGTCATCAGCAAGATCATATGGATCGGGGGTTCATGATGGTGTTTCGGTATGCGTAAGTGTGCGCAACGACGTTCCACTGTGAGCGCTTACCTTCTGGCGATGGGTTGTGTGCTGATGCTGGCGCGAGTTGCGGCAGCGCAGGGCAACTACGAGATCCAGGTGTATGGCGCGGACACGGTGGCGCCAAAGAACCTGATGATGGAATTGCATTCCAACTACACAGTCACGGGGCAGACGAAGGTCATCGATAGGGTGTACCCGACCAATCATCAGGAACACGAGACGCTGGAGTTGACAGAAGGGATTAACGACTGGGCAGAGGTGGGTTTCTACGTTTTTACAAGCGAACAGGATGGCCACGGTGTTCAGTGGGTTGGAGACCATATTCGCCCGCGGGTGCGCGCGCCGGAACGATGGCATCTTCCGGTGGGGTTAAGCCTGTCGACCGAGATTGGGTACCAGCGCGCGGTGTATTCCCCGGATACGTGGACATGGGAGATTCGGCCGATTATCGACAAGACGATGGGGCGATGGTATCTGGCTTTCAATCCGGCGCTCGAGCGGACGCTGCATGGGTCGGACGTGAACCAGGGTCTTGGCTTCTCGCCGGGCGCGAAGGTGGGGTATGACTTTACGCCGAAGATCAACTGCGGATTTGAATACTATGCGGATTATGGACGGCTAGGCGCGTTTGACAGCCTGCATGAACAACAGCAGCAAATTCTTGCGGTGACGGATTTGAACGTCTCTCCCAAGTGGGAGATCAACTTTGGAGTGGGGCTTGGGCCAACCGCTGCGACCGATCACTTGATTGTGAAGGGGATTCTGGGCAGGCGATTCGACTGGGGGAAGAAGTCAGCGGTTGATTAGTCGAGGCTGAATCGAAGGCGCAGACGCAAATCATTTGTTCTAGTTGTCGTGAGCTTCGAGGAAGGCCTCAACTTCGACTAGCGTGGGCATTGAGGGCTGCGCACCGGGTCGGGTGACTGAGATTGCCGAGGCGGCGGAAGCAAAATGGGCAGCTTCTGGTGCGGGTGTACCTTTTGCCAGCGCAACAGCGAAGGCTCCGTTGAAACAGTCTCCAGCGGCGGTGGTATCGACCGCGCGAACTTTGAACGCCGCAACGGCCGTGCGCGTTCCATCTTCCAAGGCCAGGTATGCGCCGCGTTCGCCAAGTTTGACCACGACGTTCTTTGGACCCATTTTCAGCAGAGTCTCGGCAAGGGCGCGCACATCGGATTCGGTGTTGAGCGAATGCCGACTCCCAGTCAGGCTCTGGGCTTCGGTCTCGTTGGGCGTGATCCACGTGAGGCCGCCGAGCAGTTCTGCGGAGAGCGGACATGCGGGGGCGGGGTCGAGCATCAGTGGAACTTGTTCGCGCTGGCAGATTGCGGCCAGATGTTCCAGGGTCGGAATGGGCGTTTCAAGCTGCGTGAGGACGATGCTCGCATTGCGGATGAGATCGACCTGCGCATCGAGGTCGGCAGCGCTAAGAAGCGCGTTCGCCCCAGGCGCAACCACGATGCAATTGTCTCCGCTGGCTTGCACTTCGATCATCGCAATTCCTGATGGGCCTTCGGTTGTGGTGACGGCGGTGGTGTCGACGCCCATGTTGTCGAGGCTCTTGCGAAGCTGTTTTCCAAAGTCGTCGGAGCCGACGCGGCCGATCATGTGGACGGGAGATTTGAGAAGGCCGATCTCCGCTGCCTGGTTGGCTCCCTTGCCGCCGGGATGGGTTTGAAAGCCGCTGCCAAGAATGGTTTCGCCGACGCCGGGGATTTTGTCTACGCGGACGACGAGGTCGAGATTCAAGCTGCCTACGACTACGATTGCCTTGGTCGCCATGTTCGTCAGCCTTCCTTCACGGGGCACTTCATTAGAAAAGTGGGGCCAGCGCGATGGAACTCAAGCCAGCTAAGAAAAACAGGAACATCCAGATCAGGAATTGCTTTGAGCGGGTGGGCGCAGCAGCAAACTCGCGCCAGATGAAGACGCCCCAGCAGGCAGAGACCATGGTTGCGCCCTGGCCGATGGAATAAGAGACGGCGGGGCCGACCATGTGCGCGCGAGAGGCTACAAAATTGAGCACAGCGCCGGAGAGCCAGATCGCCCCGCCAAGCAGCCCCCAGAGATGCCATTGGAAGGGTGCGGCACGGTAGGAGGAGAACGCAGCAGGTGCGCCTCCGTCGAGGGGCTTGCGCATAAGCAGGTAGTTGAGGGGTAAGGAACAGGCGATGACGCCGAGGGTGAAGATGAAGGCGATGGTGTATGGTCCGGGAGCGTCATCACCGGACATGGACTTGGCCACGAATGGATAGAAAGTGCCCATGAGCAGGCCTGCGGCGAGGCTCAGCACCACTCCCCTCATGCTTGCGGTGCGCCTTCCCTTTTCGCGCAGGCGATAGGCCAGGGCGTCGAAAACGATGGCGGCCAGGACCAGCGCGACGCCGCCAAAGAGCATGAGCGGGTTGCCCTGCGGAGTGATGACGTAGCTGCTGACTGCGCCGACGGCGAGGGCGAGGCCGATGCCGACGGGGAAGGCGACGGCGAGACCCGCGATCTCAATAGCGGCGACGAGAAGAAGGTTAGCGACATTGAAGATGACTCCACCGGTAAAGGCGAGGAGGAAGTGGGTTGAATCGGTGTGCTGTAGGTCAGCGAAAAATGGACGGCCGGTTGCGCCGAGCGAGCCGAGGGTGAGACCGAAGAGGATAGAGCCGAGCAGCAGGCCGCCGACGTAGTCCCAATAGAAAAGCTGGAAGCGGAAGCCGGGACAGAGCTTGACCGTGTTGGCCCAGGATCCCCAGCACAACATGCTGAGGACCATGAAACAGAGAGTGATGGCGTAGGTTTCGGGCTGAAACACGGTCGTGCCTCCTTGCACACCAGTGGAGTTAGTAAGTCGCGCGGCCGCCGCTTACGTCGTAACACTGGCCTGTGACGAATGAAGCTTCAGGGCTGGAGAGAAAGTGGACGACGGCGGCAACTTCCTCCAGCTTTCCAGTGCGCTTCATGGGAATCCGATCGGTCATGTAGGCGACTTGCTCCGGCGGGAGCTGATCGAGGATCTTGGTTTGCACCACGGCGGGAGAAACTGCGTTGACGCACACACCGTCGAGGGCCGGCTCCTTGCCGAGCGCCTTGGTGAGACCGATGACTCCGGCCTTGGTTGCCGAATACGGCGTCATACGCGGATTACCTTCTTTCCCGGCGATGGACGCGATGTTTACGATTCTTCCATAGGAGCGGCTGCGCATGTGCGGAATAACGGCGCGGCAAAAGTTGAAGACGCCGGTGAGATTGATGGCGATGTTGCGCTGCCAGTTCTCATCGGTCTGCTCCCAGATGTATCCCGCAGGCCCGGCGATTCCGGCGTTGTTGACGAGGATGTCGATACGGCTGGTCTTTGCAATTACGAGGTCGACACAGCGGCGGACTGAATCGGGATTAGCCACGTCGGCTTCGACGGCGAAGGACGCGTTGGGCAGGGCGCCCGCGGCTTGTTCCGCTTCGGGCAGGTTGAGATCGATGACCGCAACTGTTGCTCCGGCGGCTGCAAGGCGGACGGCGATGGCCTGGCCAATTCCGGTGGCCGCACCGGTGACGATGGCGGTCTGGCCTTCGAGATTGAACATGGCAAGGCGCGGATTGGTGGTGGAATGGGGCATGGTCACTTCGTTGTCAGGATTGCTCATGAAGGAAGACTCCCGAAGCGGGCAAAGGCGGATTATAGGAACGGGCAATGGGGCTGTCAATTGGCAGGGACTCCGCGCCGGGTCGCGGAGATTCAGCATTGGGCACTACGCGGGAGCAGTCGGCTCGTGAGGGCGAGCGGGTGATACGGCGGGAACGGAATGGTCAGCAGGCCTGGTTGGCTTTTGGATTCGGAAAGGTATCCTCGTTGCCTTCGAGCCGGTCCAGGCAGGCGAAGTCCTTCTCGATTACCAATTCCAACTGACCGTGCCCGACATTGAAGGAGCCATAGATGCCCACTTCGTCGCCTTCAGCCCAGTTGCGGGCATTCTCGGTTGAGAGGGCTACGGTCACTTCCTGGGGGCGATAACGCACGGAGATCTCTTTGTTGGACTCGACCTGCTCCAGTGCATAGATGAGTTTTGCATCCGGCTCAGGGCCGAAATGGATGACTTCCTCGATTCGTCCCGCGCTGAGCAGCCGCTTCATCTCCGATGGCGATACACGGAGGCGCATTGAGTTTCCTTTGATTCGCAGCTTCATTTGTCTTTCCTTTGCAACTTTCTGCGCCGATTCAACGGGCAGCGCATCTATCCTCAGATGCTATCAAGGATGGATGGAGCGGGTCTTGATAGCGTTGGGTTTTCAAGGACGTGTCTGCCGAACCAGCTTGACAGACTGCTTTGAGTCATTCAAGGTCGGACGATAAGACAGCACGGAGTGAGGATGCGCACACCAGAGCGAAGTGTCGAGCTGACACAGGTTACGGAGTGGGAAGGCGGGCGCGTGCGCAAAGTGCAGGACTCACTGGCCGCCGAAGAGCCTCTTGAGATTCGGGTGGGGGGCGTATCGTTGACAGTCACGATGCGGACGCCGGGAAATGACCTGGAACTGGCGGCGGGATTCCTGCTGACCGAGGGGATTATCCAGTCTCCAGAGCAGATTGCCGGGCTTCGCGCCAAGGCGCCGGAAAACGGCTTGAGAAGCAATGTTGTGGAGGTGGAGCTGAAGGACTCGGAATTCGACCCGGACGAACTGCGACGCAATTTCTATGCTGCTTCGAGTTGCGGGATCTGCGGCAAGGCTTCCATCAATGCGATTCGGGTGCGCGGGTTGCGGCAGCCGGATACGGGTTTCCGTGTCGAACCGGAGATGCTGTGCCGGCTGCCCCAAGCACTGCGCTCGGAGCAGGAAGTCTTCAGCCGGACGGGTGGACTGCATGCTGCGGCGCTGTTTGACGGAGAAGGTCAACTGGTTGCATTACGGGAGGACATCGGCCGCCACAACGCGGTAGACAAGATTGCCGGATGGGCGGTGCTGGAGAGGAAATTGCCGCTTTCGCAGCATGTGATGCTGGTAAGCGGCAGGGGTGGGTTCGAGATTGTGCAGAAGGCGCTGGCGGCGGGCATTCCGGTTCTTGCGTCCGTGTCGGCACCGTCGAGTCTGGCGGTGAAACTGGCCCGCGAGCTTGGATTGACGCTGGTTGGTTTTTTGCGCGGACGGCGGTTCGTGATTTATTCGGGCGAATATCGGTGCTTACCCGCGGGGCACGCCGATTAGACGCTGGCGCCGAGGCCTGCTCGGATGTTTTTGACGCAAATCCCGAGTAACAGACAAACCTCCAACGGGCACGTGCCATCTCACGAGGATCTAACAACATCGAAATGCGTAGTTACGGAGTCACGCAAAAAACCAGATTGCGAACCAGGCACTCAAGGGTTTATGCGCTCGTGGCCGGTAAAGCAACTTGCAGCTTCAGGCTTGTCTCAAATCCCCTTGTAGCGGAATTCAACTAAGAATCGCTTTGTGCAGTTAGTTGGTCTTTCGCAATGAAGACAGGAGAGTCGATGCCAAACGAACTATCGCGGCGCAAGTTTATTGGAGCGGGGTCCGCAGCGGTGGCGGTGGTTGCGGGATTGCAGGCAGCAAGCGCGGAGGAGCAGGTTCCGCGCTCGCAGGATCATCACCTGCCCAACGAGAGCGAGCCGGGGCCGAACAATACAGTGTTGGATAAGCAGAACCCTGACTCTGTGTGGGCGCCGGAGACGGATGCGGGCGGTCAACCCCCTTTCAAATACTCGTTTTCTCTGGCGCACAAGCGCCTCGAGAGTGGTGGATGGACGCGCCAGGTAACCGTACGCGACCTGCCCATTTCAAAGAAGATGGCCGGCGTAGAGATGCGCCTGATCGCGGGCGGAATCCGTGAGTTGCATTGGCATGTGGGTGCGGAATGGGCGCTGATGCTCTACGGCAGCGCGCGCATCACAGCGGTCGACCAGGAGGGCCGCAGCTTCGTGAGCGACGTGAACGAGGGTGACCTATGGATTTTCCCTGGCGGTATTCCCCACTCGATCCAGGGCCTTGGACCAGATGGCGCGCGCTTCCTGCTCGTGTTCGACGATGGCAACTTCAACGAGTTCGAGACCTTCCTCCTGACCGATTGGATTGCCCACACGCCTCCGGAGGTGCTTGCGAAGAATTTCGATGCCGCGGAGAACCCATTTACCAAGTCGCCTAAGAAGGAGCTGTTCATCTTCTCGCGAGACCTTCCCCGCCCCCTCGCCGAAGAGCAGCAAGCCGCTGAGGCGGGAACGGGAAAGGTGCCGAACAGCTTCGACTTCAGGCCCAGCCAGATGAGGCCCAATAAGAAGGCGAAAGGCGGCGAGGTGAAGGTCGTCGACCGCAAAGTATGGCCGGCAACGAATATCGCGGCGGCCATCGTTACCCTCAAGCCTGGCGGCCTGCGCGAGTTGCACTGGCATCCCAATGAGGATGAGTGGCAATACTACGTCAGCGGGCACGGCCGGATGACGGTATTTGCGGCAGGTGCGCGTGCCCGGACCATGGACTTCGAGGAAGGCGATGTGGGTTACATCGAAAAGTCGATGCCCCATTACATCGAGAACACGGGAGATACGGACCTGGTGTTTTTGGAAGTTTTTCCGACGCCGTTCTACGAGGATATTTCTCTGGCTGAGTGGCTGGCACATACGCCCGCGCTCCTGGTAGACCAGCATCTGAACGTGGGCGAATCGATGTTGAACGCGCTCCCCAAAGCAGAAGCCGTGGTCAAGCCCTAAGCAGGCTCGCAGAGCCCTTTTCATCAGATTTTAACGGGACCTATTGTCAACCCGTATTGATATAGGGTCATCTAAAAACGGACACGGAGGACATACCAGCTATGTCGGCCACCATCAATGGCAAGCCTCTGGCGTTGGAACCCGGTGAACGCCTGATTGATGCCATCAACCGCAGCGGCGTGGAGATTCCGCAGGTTTGTTATCACCCCCAGCTTGGGCCCATCCAAACCTGCGATACCTGCATGGTGGAGGTGGATGGCAAGCTGTTGAGAGCATGTGCAACGGTCGCCGCGGACGGCATGACAGTGGTCACCGAGTCGGCGCGCGCCCAGGCTGCCCAGCACGAGGCTTTCGACCGCATTCTCGGCAATCACCTGCTGTATTGCACGGTCTGCGATAACAACAACGGCAATTGCACAGTGCATAACACGACCAAGTTGCTGGCCGTTGAGCACCAGGAAATTCCTTACAAGCCGAAGCCATATGAAATGGATATGTCGAATCCTTTCTACCGCTACGATCCAGACCAGTGCATTCTTTGCGGGCGATGCGTGGAGGCCTGCCAGAATCTGCAGGTGAACGAGACGCTGAGCATTCGATGGGAGGACAAGCATCCACGCGTATTGTGGGATGGCGGCGCGCCCATTGGCGAATCGAGTTGTGTTTCATGCGGCCACTGTGTGACGGTTTGCCCGTGCAATGCGCTGATGGAGAAGTCCATGCTGGGCGAGGCCGGCTTTTTTACGGCGCTCCCGAAGCCTGCGCTGAACGACATGATCGACGTGGTCAAGGGGATTGAACCGGAGGTTGGGTACGGCCCGATTCTGAAGCTCTCTGAAGCGGAAGCAACCATGCGCGAATCGCACACGAAAATAACTAAAACAGTCTGTACGTACTGCGGGGTTGGTTGCAGCTTCGATATCTGGACCAAGGACCGGCACATTCTGAAAGTGGAACCGGCTCATGGGCCGGCGAATGGCGTTTCGACGTGCATCAAGGGCAAATTTGGATGGGATTATGTGAACAGTCCTGACCGGCTGACGAGGCCGCTGATTCGCGAAGGCGACAAGTTTCGCGAAGCTACATGGGACGAAGCGCTGGGCCTGGTGGCGCGGCGACTTGCTGAGATCAAGAAGGCGAACGGGCCGGATGCGTTGGCTTTCATTTCTTCTTCGAAATGCACTAATGAAGAGAGCTACCTGATGCAGAAGTTGGCTCGAGCAGTTATCGGGACGAATAACATGGATAACTGCTCGCGTTACTGCCAGGCGCCCGCGACGACGGGGCTTTGGAGAACGGTCGGCTACGGCGGCGACTCCGGTTCCATCTCCGACATTGAGCAGGCGGGGCTGGTGGTGATCATCGGCAGCAACACGGCCGAAAGTCATCCGGTACTGGCAACACGCGTGAAGCGCAGCCACAAGTTGCGCGGGCAGAAGTTGATTGTCTCTGACCTGCGCGAGAACGAGATGGCGCGGCGCGCCGATATTCATTTGCATCCACGGCCCGGAACGGATTTGATCTGGCTTTCTGCAGTGACGCGCTACATCTTCGAGAACGGCCTGGCCAAGCAGGAGTTTATTGACAAGTGGGTCAATGGAGCTGCGGAATACATCAAGAGCCTTGAGCCGTTCACCCTTGAAATGGCCAGCGACAGATGCGGACTGCCGATTGAAACCATCAAGACAGTCGCGCACATGATCGCAGAGGCAAATAGTGTCTGTGTTCTCTGGGCCATGGGCGTAACGCAGCACATCATGGGGTCCGACACCTCGACCGCAATCTCAAATCTCCTTCTTGCGACCGGCAACTACATGCGGCCCGGAACCGGAGCTTATCCTCTGCGTGGGCATAACAATGTGCAGGGCGCAAGCGACCATGGGGCCATGCCGAATTTCTTCCCCGGCTATCAGAAAGTGGATGACGCCGCGATTCGCGCAAAGTTTGAGAAGGCGTGGAAAGTGACGTTGCCGCCCAAGCCAGGACTCGATAACCACCTGATGATCGACGCCATTCAAGACGGGCGCTTGAAGTCGATGTACGTATTCGGCGAAGAGATGAGCCTGGTGGACTCGAATGCGAATTATGTCGGCGAGGCTTTGTCGAAGCTGGACTTTTTTGTGATGCAGGAGATCTTCTTTACTGAGACCTGCCGCTTTGCGGACGTGATTCTGCCGGGTTGCCCGAGCCTGGAGAAGGAAGGGACATTCACCAGCACGGAGCGACGCATTCAAAGGCTCTATCGGGCGATGGAGCCGCTGGGCGAGAGCCGGCCCGATTGGGAGATTATTCAGGATATCGCCAATCGGCTGGGCGCCGGATGGAAGTATGAACATCCCTCGCAGATTTACGAGGAGATTGCTCCGCTCACACCGATTGTTGCGGGCGTTACCTATGAGCGGCTGGAGGGGTACAAGACGCTGCAATGGCCTGTTGCCGAAGATGGAAGTGATCAGCCGCTGCTCTATACCAAGCAGTTCAAGTTCCCTGACGGCAAAGCGAACTTCTATCCACTTAAATGGGACGAGCCGTCCAATCAGCAGGATGCTGAATATGATTTGCATTTGAATAACGGACGCCTGCTTGAGCATTTTCATGAAGGCAACATGACGTATCGTACCGAGGGCATTCGCGAAAAGACCCCATGCACATTTATTGAGGTTTCGCCGGAGCTGGCCAGCGATCGGGGGATCAAGACAGGCAGTTGGGTGCAGCTGACTTCGCGTTACGGAAATGTGCGCGCGCAAGCTGTCATCACGACGCGGGTAACTGGGAAAGAGCTGTATATGCCCATGAATTCAGTGGACGAACCGGTCAATCGTCTCACCAGCAGTTATACAGACAAGCAAACGCATACACCGGCTTACAAGGAAACGTCAGTGCAACTGAAAGTGCTTGGCGATGTCGGCGAGAATCCATTGCCTAAGACCAACTCGCGCTTCGGACATCCAACGCCGCAAAACGGCGTGGAAGTGGAGCGCAAGTGGAAGCGCGGAGACTATCACCAGCCAGGCAATGGACTGGTTCAGATCAAGACGTGCTAACCGTATTTGCCGTGAAGGAGAATCAACAATGGCTCGACCGATTTCTCTGGAGTTACCGCCGCGCGATCCGCGCGTGGAGCTGCGCAAGCGCCTCGACGAAGCGCCCATCGAACACGCGGAAGCACTGCTTGATTCATGGGAACTGTTGCAGCAGTTGCACGATCATGGGGTATTGCAACTGCTGCGGGGCGCGCTGGGTGCAAGCGACAAGCTGATTGAGACCGCGGCCGATGCGGCCAAGTCGGACGAATCGGTGCGCGCAATGCGCAATGCATTGATCCTCGGGAAAATGCTTGGCTCCATTAATCCGGAAGTGCTGCAATGCTTTGCCGAAGCGACCACGGCGACGCTGGGTTGCTATCAGAAGCCGATTATTGAACCGCCGGGACTTTTCTCGCTACTCAGCCAATTCCGCCACAAGGAGCTGCGCCGCAGCATGGCGCTGATCAATCGCTTTCTTGAGGCACTGGGAAACCAGATCAAATTGCGCGGCAGTTGCGAGTAACAGTTGAATCACTAAACGAAACAGCCTTGGAGGAGAAGCATGGGAACGACGAATCGCTGGGGACTTGCAGCAGCGGGCTTTCTGATGCAGATGGCGCTGGGGGCAGTGTATGCGTGGAGTGTGTTTCGTACCCCACTCTCGAAACAGTTTCACTGGTCGATCTCAGACGTCACACTGACCTTCACCATCTGCGTGTTTGTGCTGGGGGTTGCTGCGTTCTTTGGCGGCCTTTGGTTGAACAGGAAGGGTCCGCGGGTTGTGGCGCTCACCGGCGGGTTTCTCTATGGGCTGGGCGTGTTCCTGGCAAGCTTTTCGGCCGACAAGCTGTGGTGGCTCTATCTCAGCTATGGGTTGATAGGCGGCATCGGACTGGGCTTCGGCTACATTGTTCCGGTCGCTGTGCTGGTGAAGTGGTTCCCAGATAAACGCGGCCTGATCACCGGCATTGCGGTGGGAGGGTTTGGCGCGGGTGCCCTGGTGACTGCACCCGTAGCAACGCGGCTCATTCAAAGTGTGGGCGTACTGCAGACGTTCGCTTACATGGGCATCGCTTATATCCTGGTCACGATGGCCACCGGCCTTTTCATGAAGAATCCGCCCGATGGATGGAAGCCGGAAGGCTGGTTGCCCAGCGTTATTCAATCCAAACAGCGCGCGGCAAAGGACTACACCCTCGGCGAAGCATTGAAGACGTGGCAATGGTGGGCGCTGTGGCTGCTTCTGTTTCTGAATACATCGGCCGGCATTTCGCTCATTTCGCAAGAGTCGCCGATGTTTCAGGAGTTTGCCAAGGCAAGCGCGATTGTCGCGGCAGGCATGGTTGGAATCGTCAGCATCGGCAATGCGGTGGGCCGCATCTTCTGGGCGTGGACGTCGGACGCAATCACGCGCCGATGGACATTTGTTGTGATGTTCCTGGTGCAGGTGGGCCTGTTCTGGATGCTGCCCGGGATTGCTTCCGTCACCATTCTGACGGCTGTTTCGTTCATCATCCTGATGTGCTACGGCGGTGGATTCGGCACCATGCCGGCCTTTGCAGCCGATTACTTCGGCTCAAGGAATGTTGGCCCCATCTATGGGCTCATGCTGACTGCCTGGGGCTCGGCAAGCGCATTCGGTCCGCTGCTGATCGCACACTTGCGCCAGGCGAGCGGATCGTACGTGAGCGGACTCCATATCATTGCGGGCGTCATGGCCGTATCGGTGTTGCTGCCCATCCTTGTGTCGCCGCCCAAAGCCCAACAGAGTTGAAACCGCTTGTCACAAATTCGAGAAACTGTCTGCGCACGCAGACGACTCGCCAGAATGCGGACAAATGACTCCGTACCTGTGTCGGCTTGTCATCTGCCAATCTCGTCGGCAGCTTTGAAGAGCGGACCGCCGCAAGTCTTAAAGGCGGGTCATTCGAAGTGTGGCTTGAAGTGTTGACCCCTTGACAGTTTCGAGATCAGTCCGGAAAATTGGGCCGGAAGAACGCGAGGTTTGTTGCGTTCCCGGATGAGTTTCAATGCTTATCCGATAGAAATCAAAGGCATAAACATACTTAGCTAACCCACACGCTGTGAATACTAAGAGAATGGCATCCTGCGCTATTCCGGCCTTCGCCAAATCTGCAATCATCTACGGTACAGGTGATTCGCTAAAGGAGGTCGATATCCGTTTTAGGTTGCTATATTCCGGTCCGCTTCTTGGCGCCTCTAAAAACGACACTAGAAGTCCGCACAAGCATGAAATCAGAAAGCATTTTAGCCCGCAGTTGAAGCGTCTTTGGGAGGGTAAAGCCTCCCTGCGGTATTGGATGGCGAATAAGGGTACTTTCGCGCGTAGCGTCAAAGGAGAATCTGCTGGATATTCTCCAGAAGAGATGGAGAAAAGCCGAATCGCTGGAGTTGAAGCCATTGGCGACGAATGGAAAATACAGAACGGGCGGTTCATCCCGCTCATCACCGCCGATCTTGTTGCGCGCTGTCGCATCGATATCCTTTTTCTTCGTTCCGAGGATCGGAACTTCATCCTTCAAGGGGGAGACCTGGATAACAGGCTGAAGACCCTAATTCGATGCTTTCAGGATGCCGAAACCTAACGAGGAATGCGGTAGCGATCCAGAACCATGTTTTGTGCTTTTGGAAGATGATTCGCTAATTTCCGAGGTGGCGATTGTCGCGGATAATTTGTTGATGCTGCCGAACGAATCTGAAGTGAAGGCAAATGACGCATTTCTAGTTATCGACGTTCAAATTGAGTCGGGACTATCGAAGTTCAACGAGAATCAATGGTTCATTCAGTAGGTCCCCAAGGTGAAAACTTGGAACTGCGCTATGATAACCGCGTAACCATAGATCGTGAAGAACCAGAGAGAGACGGTATGAGCGAGGATGAAAAATCACAACAAATCGCACGTGCTCTGCAAGATCACCAAAGAGCGAAAATCAATCTGGCGCATTTAAGAAGGAAGATTGATGACGTGGCAGAGGTGTACAGCAAGGTAGGCTCAGCACTGTCCAGCGTGCGAACCGATGCACGACTCGGCTTCACAATTCACAATGGGCATTTTGAAATTTCCGATCCGCGCGTCAAAGCGCTTATCGGAAATCATTTGCTCAATGAAAGCGGATTAGTAGAACTCCTTGTCGCACATAAATAGTCCTGGATTGTCTTCACAAAATACTGGGCAAGCGAAGGCATATACGTGTCGTTGAAGTCGCCCCCATTCATAGTGCCTGAGGCCTTCATCCACGCCGGCGGGCTCCAGGGCAGCATTTCTACCTTGATGTTGGGATCGACTGCGAACGCCTCCTTAAGGACAGGAATCGTGTAGGTCGAATCCTTCGCGATGGAGAAGTTCGTCAAAGGTACATCCGTCTCCCCCGCGGGCATGTCATCGTAACTGAAGTCACCCTGAGCGGAGAAGTCGGTTGCCCCCATTGGCTGCCTCAGCATTGTCAATCCAATTCCTTTGGTGCTGCTGAACAGGCTCTGCATCAGTGCCGTCTGCTGAGCTGCAGTCAGGTAGTTATATACGTTGTAGGTAGAGGAACCCGTAAACGACGCGCCGAACCCATCCATCTGCTGATAGGTCACGCTGGGATTGATGGTGATGGTATAGCTGCCGCCTGTGGCCGTGCCGAACGTCACCGATGGCTGTGGCGCCAGCAGCTCCGACTCTGTTCCCGTCGTCTCCACCACGCTGACTCTCTGCGCTATTGCGCGCTCGACCTTGTCAGAAATTATTGCCAGCAGGATACTTAAGAGCAAGCAAAACTCAAGTTTTTTGGACATCGTCAATACCTCTTCTCTGCGATTTGTCTGACCTCAAAATACCCCGGCACGCGAATACTGGAATCGAGATGATTGCAGCCGGGAACGCAATTTCAACTTTCCGAAACTGGGAACGGGATTCCTTCCGAATGGCATGATTGGCGAATTTCTGCGGAGCTGGAATGGGGCATCGGACCGTCTCCCGGCAGAAATGAAACCGGAATGAACGCTAGTCCCCGCAACGCACGATGGTCCTTACGTTGCGCTTATGAAATTTCGATGATATTCCGATGAGTGGCTCGAAGGGATGCTTATCTATTGCAGAATCAATTTGGTGTTGCTTGGGTCGAAGCTGTGCTTCGGCAGATCACCGACCTGACGTCGAATTGGGCACATGAAAAGCAGCCCGTCTTCTGTGGCGGCTTGTCGACCAAAGTCCTGAATGAACAGAAGATGTTATCTTTGCGGGGATTTACGAAACGCGCTACTTCAATAGATTCTGCTGGCGATTACCTGGGTTCCCGTGGCGTTGGATTCAATGCTCGTTGAGCGAAGCAACACTTCGAAGTATCGTAGCGACCCGTCCGTCCGCGTGGCGCGCTGAAGAACGGGGGCGATGGCGCTCTGATGGAGCAGCGTCTCGGCGGCAGCCTGGGTTCCGGCGACATCCAGTCCTTGCAGAAGCAGAAGATGCCCATTCCCTCCGAGGTTCGGAAGAAAGGCAATCAGGGCGAACGTTTCGTGCGCGGGCTCATTCCAGTGGCTTGCGTAGGATGCCGCTTCACCAGGCCGCGGGTTCGCGTTGATGATGGTTGCGCCTTGCATGCCCTGGTGATAAACAATCCTGAAGTTGGCGCTGCTATCCGCAATGGACGCCCACGGGTTGCTGCCAACCGAGCCGATGAGAACGGCGTTTGCGTTCTTCAAATCGTCGAGCCGCAGATCGCGCGGGAAACGAAGGAAGGCCCGCCGTGGGTTGTATTCCGGCAGGCGCGCAAGAGCCGCGATGATCTGGAAATCGACAAAGCTGGTGAATTGTTGAGAGCGCAGGTCGTCGGCGCTGTGGGCATCTACTCCCGCAAGCGGCAGCGCCAAGTAGTCTCCCTTGATGTAGTCCGCGAGCGGCAGCGGACGGCGCGAGAGGTCTTCAAGCAGATTGAATCCCGCATCGGCGGGCACGATAAAGGTATTTGCCGGGCCATCGAAGAGAGCCGCCCAAAGCGGATCCGCGGGTTGTGGACGCGCTTGCGCGGTATTGACATGGGCGACGACAAACCACGTGAGGCCAATGAGGGCCGCACTGTAGGCCGCAGCCAGCGATGCGCCAAGAATCCAGCGTTTCCAGCTCCTGCGAGGGGTGCCCGCCGGGGCTGCGGCTGGCGGTTGCGTCTGAATGGTGACTGGAACCGGAAAGGGGCGAACTTCCGGGGCATGGGGGTGGTCAGAAACCGGTATGAAGACCGGAACATAGGCGCCGAGCGGAATGTCGATGCGCAGCGGTTCGGCGCTGCCCTCGTCGGCGAAGTGCTCAGCCAGACGACGGCGCAGTTGCCTTGCGTAGTTGCGTACTATGTTGTCTTCGACGGTGCTATAACCGGGCCGGCGATCAAACACCTGCACGCCGATCTGGTGTTCCGTGATCTCGGACGCACGGCCTTCGAGGGTTTCTGCAACCACGTAAAGAAGGAACTTTGAAAGCAGGAGAGACCGGGCAAAGTGGCGCCCGGCCACTACTCGTTGAGCCAAAGTCCATCGGGGCTCGACCTCAAACCAATGCGGCCATGCTTCTTGTGAAGACGGCACCTTTTGCTCGTGCCGGATGGCGGTGGAACGTTCCATGACGGTCATCTCCAAGCGAGAGGTCAGCACGAAAAAACACCCTGACACGAGGGTACGGAACGATGATAAACAGGCGATAAATTGCCAGCAGAACCCTCGAACCCGGCAAGTTTACCAATATTTCACAGAGGCGACAAGCCGGTATCGGTCAATACGTTAGGCATCAAAAACACAGGTGTATACACCCCCATACACGGCGGGTAAACACTTCCGCGCACAAGCGAACTG
Organism: Occallatibacter sp.; assembly: GCA_049514915.1. Classification (GTDB taxonomy): domain Bacteria; phylum Acidobacteriota; class Terriglobia; order Terriglobales; family Acidobacteriaceae; genus Telmatobacter. The sequence goes on from JBEKUP010000001.1 coordinate 283,302, forward strand.
TCCTAACGTGAGCTGGACGGGCGCGTGTGCCCATCCGGCGTGTGTCCAGCCATTGTGTCCATATAGAGCTAATCAACGACAGACAACTTCTTTTGGAGGCAACTTTGAAATCTCATTTAGATTCCCGAATTGCGGGCTTGCGGCTCATTACCCTGAGTCTGCTTGCCGTTTTGTGTCTGCCCGCCTGTTTGATGGCGCAGCTTGATCGCGGCGAAGTCACAGGGACGGTGGAGGATCCCTCCGGCGCAGTGGTGCAGAAAGCGGTAATCACGTTGACCAACGACGATACCACGGCAAAAACTGCAACCAACTCGACAGGCACCGGTACCTACGTTTTCGACGATGTGATTCCCGGCAAGTACACAATTGAAGCTGAGGCTCCTGGATTCGAGAAGTACGTCGTGCACGGCGTGGTGGTTCACGTGCAGCAGGTATTGAACGTCGACGTTCACCTGGCCGCGGGCAACGTGCAAACCAGTGTTTCTGTTACTGCAGCGGCGCCTCTCCTTCAAGCGGAGAACGCGCAGGTCGGCCAGACCATCACCAACCAGGCAGTGAACGATCTGCCGCTTGCCACCCGCGATTGGGGCTCGCTGGCGCAACTATCCGCCGGCGTCAATACTACAGCGACTTCATCCGGTGGTGGGGGTGTCACACCCGATGCAGGCAGCTCTGACTCTGCTTATTTTTCGGTGAACGGAGTCGACGAATGGCAAAATGATTTCCGCCTGAACGGCATTAATGACAATATTGAGTTTTATGGCGGCAACTATACGCTGACCAACGCCGCCATCGTCCCGCCGCCCGATGCGGTTCAGGAGTTCACGCTGCAGAGCGGCGATTTCAATGCCGAATTCGGACACTCCACCGGCGGGGTGATCAACGCGTCTATCAAATCAGGCACCAATGGAGTGCATGGCGACCTTTGGGAATACGTGCGTAATGATGACCTGAACGCCAATAACTTCTTTAACCGGACCTGCAGTGGCGGCGTCTGCAAAGCCGGTCCGGTTCTCGACTACCACCAGAACCTGTTCGGCTTCATAGCCGGCGGCCCTGTGATCATCCCCCACCTTATCCACGGCAGGAACCGGCTTTTCTGGTTCGCCGATTATCAGGGCGGACGCTACATTCTGCCCGAGACGCCTGGCGCCCAAACCGTCCCCACCTGCGACGTGGCCGGTGCAACTTCTCCCACTGCGTGCACGTCCACAAGCGAGTTCGGCAGCGGCTTCACCAATCTGCAGGACAACATGCGCTTTAACAGCGGGACGGATAAGGATGCGCTAGGCCGCATATTTCCCAATGGCACCATTCTAGATCCGGCCACGACGCGTTCCGTCGCCGCCGGCGCAATCGACCCCATCAGCGGGCTTACCAATAATTCATCAAGCGCAGTCTTTGTCCGCGACCCATTCTTCAACTGTACAGCGAGCGGCTGCAACCCGAGTAACTACATGCCCGCCGGACCGCTCACCGGAATCACGAACTTCACCGGTATGGCATCGTCCTTGAACGTGCTGCCTACGTCCAGAATCGATCCCAACGCGGTCAAGGTGCTCGACCTCTATCCGCTGCCGACGTCAACCACGACCCTCACCAACGACTTGGGAGCATACTTTCCCATCGAGAGCAAGAACACCAATACCTGGGACATTCGCATCGATGCGAATATCAGTCCCAGGGACACCCTGTTCGGAGTCTATGACCGCGGCCTGCTCAACGCGCACCTGCCGGGATACCTTCCCGGTTATGCGGTGGGCCAGACCGACGCACGCAACGACAGCCTGCCTGCCTACGCCTGGGCTGTCGGTTACACCCGCATCCTCACTCCCACGCTCATCAACGACATGCACGTGGGCATGGTGCATAGCGACAAGCTGCAACAGTCCCTTTATGGCGACACCTTTGGCATTCCTGCACAGTTTGGCATCCAGGGAGTTCCGCAGGTGGCCAACAATGGCGGCCTTCCGTACATGAACATCGACGGTCTTCGCGGCATCGGCGTCGGCAACTACACGCCTACACTGCAATATGTCTGGAGCCTGGAGGGAGTAGACGCGGTGACCAAGGTCTATCGCAGCCATACTTTCAAGACCGGCATCCAGGTGGACGATCTCGAAGGCAATATCTCGCAGCCGCCGCAAGGCCGCGGCGACTTCAGCTTCAACGGCATGTACACCGATATTCCCAACCGCTTCACCCCGTCCAGCACAAATGGCCTGAACGGCATCGGCGATATTCTGGTTACGCCGGTCCCCTCAATGGTGACGCCGAATGGCGTGTCAGGCGTCGATTACGTGGGCGGTATGAACGGCTTCTCCGCCTCCAACATTTCCGCTACAGACGACCATCGCTGGTACATTGGCGTCTATGGCCAGGATGACTGGAAGGTCACTCCCAAACTTACTTTGAACCTCGGCCTGCGCTGGGATCTCTTCACGCCCTACGCCGAAACGCGCGGTTACCAGGCCAACTTCAACCCCGTGGGCGGCAACGGAGCTTCCGCCACCTACGACATTCCGAACCAGGGTTGCCAGACCACGCGGGCGAACATCTTCAATACAGTGGCCGCCCTCAGCAATATCAACGTTTCCTGTGTGAGCAGCCTTACGCTCGGCAACGCGCAGATGGATAACTTCTCTCCCCGTGTCGGATTCGCCTACAAACTCCGGCCTATGATGGTGGTGCGCGGAGGATTCGGCACGGCCTATGGTGCGCTGGGCAATCTAGGTTACGGCGGCACGCTGGGAACCAACTATCCTTTCGTCTACACCCAGACCATTCCCGCTCCCGACTCCAATCATCCATTGCTTCTTGCTCCCGGTCAGCCGGCAACCATGGAACAAACCTTCACTAACTTCAACTTCTCGAATCCGGCCGTGCTGCAAAGCCCGACACCCTACACAACTACGCCGGTTAATTGCCCGTCCGGCAGCTCATGCGTGGGAGGCCAATACATCGGCAGCAACTATCTCGGCCTGAGCCTCTATGGCCGCCAGCCCAACTACCAGACCCCCCTGGTGCAGACCGAAAACCTGACCGTCGAGGATCAGTTCACGCGCCACGATGCGATCCAGGCCGGATATGTCGCCACCCAGGGCCGTCACCTGGATATTCTGGGGGCTACAAACGCCAACTCCGAGATCTTGCCCCCCGGCACCAATACCCAGTTCTACATTCCGTACCCGTACTTCGCTCGCAACAGCACCTACGAAACCACCAACGCCGCCAGCAGCTACAACTCCATGCAGGTAACCTATCAGCACCAGATGAACTATGGGCTATCGCTGCTCGCCAACTACACCCTTTCCCGATGCCTGGGTGACCAGCACGCTCCGCAGAACGCACAGTTCAACGCAGGTTACCGCGCCCAGTGGCTGCCCAATTTTGGCATCAGGGGCGACTACGGCCTGTGCGACACGGATGCCACTCACCTGGTTCACGTGTCCGGATCGTATAACCTTCCTTTCGGCCGTGGACGCCAATTCGGAAGCTCGATGAGCAGGCCCGTGGATCTCATCCTGGGCGGGTGGGAGATCAACGGCTTCTACACGTTTCAAAGCGGGCAGCCGTTTACCGTCACTTGCCCGAATGCCACCTCCGCCGATTTCGGTTGCTCCGCCAACGTGGTTTCCGGCCAAAGCCTTTACTCCGGGCCACACAACTTCACCCAATGGTTGAATCCCGCTGCTTTTGCACAGCCCGCAGCAGCCACCGCCATCGGGCAAACCGACTACTCACCGCTGGGCGGCGGTATCCAGCAGGTACGAGGGCCCAGCTTTGCCAACCTGGATTCGTCCATCCTCAAGAACTTCACATTCACAGAGTCGACGCGCCTGCAGTTCCGCGCTGAAGCCTTTAACACCACCAACACACCGCCTTTCGCGCAGCCGGGCCAGCTGAATTTCGCGACAACGAACTTCAGCAACATCTCGGTCACGAAGAACAGCAACCAGAACAACGGTGCGCGGACACTGCAGTTGGCGCTCAAGCTGTTCTATTGACACGCCCGACTTGATCTGATGTTAGGTTTTATCTGGCCCTGCATCCGATGCGGAAGCACGCAGCGGATGCAGGGCGTTCTCTCGGCAAGGGACTCACTCAGTGACGATGAAGCGATGGATAGCAACGGCCTTTCTTCTGGTTTTGATTCTCACGCGGCAAGGCCTGACACAGAGCACATCCGCGGACATTGTACTTAAAGGCGATGTCTCCGGTGCGCAGAACAAGACCTATTTTGAGATTCCCTTCAACGTGCCCGCCGGCACGCATCGCATCAGCGCGGATTTTGAATATACCGGCAAGGACGAGCGCGCGACGCTCGATCTTGGTATTGCCGATCCGGAGCGCTTTCGCGGCCAGAGCGGAGGCAACAAGAGCCACTTCACCATCAGCGAGACGGACGCGACTCCCTCCTATTTGCCCGGCGCCATTCCCCCGGGTGTGTGGCGCCTCCTCATCGCTGTGCCAAACATGCGGCCGCAGACTGTATCCCATTACCGCGCCGAGGTCCGCTTTAACTCGCGCGACGAGGATGCGAGCTTTGTCTCACATCCGTTAGAGACAGGCAGGCGCTGGTATCGCGGTGACCTGCACATGCACACGGCGCACAGCGATGGCAGTTGCGCCAGCCAGAGCGGCAAAATGGTTCCTTGTCCCGTCTTCGTCAGCGTGCAAACGGCCGCGGCACGCGGACTGGATTTCATCGCCATCACCGACCATAACGCCGACTCCCAGTACGATGCGGAGCGCGAGCTGCAGCCCTACTTCGATCATGTCCTGCTTATTCCCGGGCGGGAAATGACCACCTTTCATGGCCATTTCAACATGTTCGGCGTAACGCAGTATGTCGATTACCGTGTGGCGGCGACCGCGCTGAATTTGAATACGGTTCTCAGGGACATCGAGTCGAAGGGTGGCATCGCCTCAGTGAGCCACGCCGAATCGCCCGACGGGGAAGTTTGTATGGGCTGCCGATGGGAGCCGGCTGCAGGCGCTGACATGAACCTGTTTGCCGCGGTAGAGGTAGTGAATGGCGGACGGATCATGTTTTCAAGCGCAAAGTACTGGGATGGGCAACTGCGCGAGGGCCATCGCCTGGCTGCGATTGGGGGCAGCGACAGCCACAATGCGACCAATCCGCCGGGACCTCCTGGATCGATTGGCTGGCCGACCACTGTAGTGGAAGCCGATGAACTCTCCGTTCCGGCAATTTTGAAGGGCATCCGCGCTGGGCGAACATTTGTGGATCTCACTGCTTCGCATGACAAGGAAGTGGACATCGAGGCCGATTCCGGCGCAGCCCACGCGCGGATGGGTGAGACACTTTTCATTTCCGGCCCATCTACAGTTCACGTCATGGTTCATACCGCCGGATGTACAGGCTCAGTGGTTCACTTGCTTCTGGATGGCGAAGAGGCGGGTGGCGCGACGCATTTGCCTGTCAGCAGCGCAAATGGTTCAACGGAGTTTACGATCACGGCGGGCACAGACCGCCACTGGCTGCGTGCCGAGGTGCGGAACGGCGGCGGTCGTCTGCAATTAGTGAGCAGCCCGCTTTACATCAATTTTCCCTGAGTCATACACAAGGAGCTTTTGAACCAGTGAAGAGCGCTCCAAGATGAAACCGCTGACTGCTCCACTTCTTGCCCTTAAATGTAAGGCTTATTGCAGATAAGAAAGATTTGAGCAACCCTTTTCATCATTTATGCTACAAATGTTATCAGCGCATAGAGACGCTATTTGAGCCCAATTGCGTGCGCTTTTTCTTGCCTGAACCTCGGAATCGCGGTGGATTGTGGAACTCTGGAGATCAAACCGGCGGCACGGTCGTATGTGGGGACTCCTGTTTACCTCGCTGGCTTGCTGCGTTTTTCTTTGGGGCCTGCAATACAAGCTTTCACTGTACGATCCGCCCCAAACTACTTCCCCTCACGTTCCCGTGGCGAAGTTGCTTTCTAAAAACGAACTGTCCGATACACAAAACACTTCGGCATACGCACAAACAAAGCCGGCAATTAATTCTCTATTAGCTGTTTCGAATCTCCTGCCTTTGATCCTATCCCTCGTGAGCGGATTCGCGACGGCAGCATTGACCTTGAGTTCTAAAACGGCCAAGAATCAGCCGTCCTTTGATTTGCAACAAGCGCTTCGCAAGTCATTCTTCGTTCGACCTCCTCCCATCCACACCGCGTAATCTCTCGGACCTCGAAGTTGTGCATTGGTTCCTTTTAGGGGACATCTGCACCTTTGTCACTTCGCCCTTCAGAGTGCTCCTCTGCGGGGGACGTGTCGATCCAGACAGCGTTTTCGGACTCAACATCCTGTTTGAGGTGGATTCAAGTTATGCGAAAGCAGACCTCCTTACTTCTATTCGCTGCGCTATCCCTTCCAATTGGCGACTTGATCGTTGCCTGTCATGCGAACGGCAAAAGCTCGGAAGCCAAAGCCGATGAGATTCCGTCGGCCAGAGTGGCTACAGCACAGCGAGGAAACCTTGCCCATACATTAAGTCTTGCTGGCCAATTCCAGCCGTACCAGGTGGTTGACGTTCACCCCAAGGTGACTGGATTCATGGAGAAGATCAACGTTGATATCGGCGATAAGGTTCACAAGGGGCAAGTCCTTGCTGTACTCGAAGTGCCTGAGCTGAATGCTCAGCTGAAGGGGACTGGCTTCGAGATGGAGCGATCCGAGGACGAACTTGTCCGCACGCAGCATGAGGTCAAGCGAGCTGAGGCTACCCACGCCGCGATTCACGCCGACTATCAACGTCTGCTTGAAGCCTCAAAAGAGCAGCCAGGATTGGTTGCGCAACAGGAATTGGATGATGCTCAAAGCAAGGACCTGGCTTCAGAGGCCCAGGTAGATGCGGCTAAAGCTGCCGCTGCAGGAGCGCAGGAGCACACGCAGGTGGCCGGCGCGGATAACGAGCGCGTACAGGCTCTCAAGAATTACACAAGCGTCACTTCACCTCTGGACGGAGTGGTGGTATGGCGTTATGCCGATACCGGAGCCCTAATTCAAAGCGGCACCAACTCAAACGAACAGGACATTCCGATTGTGCGGATTTCGCAAAGTGGTTTGCTGCGTTTGCGCATGCCGATTCCAGAGAACGACGTACAGTTCGTGCATCTCGGCGATCAGATGCAAGTGCGCGTCGATGCAATTGGGCGTTCGTTCACGGGCAAGATTGTGCGCTTTACGCGCGATGTGAACTTTGAAACGCGGACGATGGAAACCGAAATTGACGTCGAGAATCAAGACCTATCGATCTCTCCGGGCATGTATGCGAATACCCAAATGCAGCTGGCGCATGTGGATAACGTCACAACGATTCCAGTTGAAGCGCTTGTTCTCAAAGGGGATCAGCAGACTGTCTATTGTCTGGATTCTGATAACCGCATTCGCATCCGCGCTGTGCAGGTGGGACTTCGCGGGTCGAAGCTCGCCGAGATCAAAAGCGGTCTTGAACCGCGCGACCGCGTGGTCCTCGGGGGGCAGGAAAACTACGCCGAAGGCGAGCGGGTTGAGCCGATTCTGACCCAGGAACCAGCTTCCGAGGTGGTCCATGAGTCAGGCGGCGTAATCGACCTGAAGGCAGCGACGGAGGAGAACAACGGAGGAGCAAAGTAATGCCGAAGTTTGCCCTCAAATACCCATTCTTCATTATCATGCTGTGCTTGATGGTTTCGCTCGTCGGAGTGGTGAATGCCGTTCGCATGCCGGTGGATCTATTTCCCAAGATCGATATGCCGGTCGTAGTGGTTGCCACGTTTTACAACGGGATGCCACCGCAGCAGATCGAAGCCGATATTACAAACACTTTCGAGCGCTTCTTCACATTGGGCGCCAACATCGACCACAGCGAGTCTCGCTCTCTGACCGGCGTGAGCCTGATCAAGATCTACTTCAAGCCCGGCACCGATCCAAATGCGGCGCTGAGCAACATTGCCAACCTTGCTATGGCCGATCTTCGCCGGCTACCCCCTGGCACGCTGCCTCCCGTCGTGCTTGGCATGGACGCCTCAACCCAACCCGTGTGCCTGGTAACACTCAAGGGCCAGGGACTGAACGAAACGGCTCTAAAAGATATGGCGCAGTTTCAAGTGCGCAATCAGATATCGAATGTTCAAGGTGCTTCGGTGCCCCAGCCGTATGGCGGAACGTACCGGCAAATTCAGGTGTATGTCGACCCGATAAAAATGGAGGCTCGCAACCTGAGCCTGAACGACGTGGTGGAATCGGTAAACAGTTCGAACCTCATCCTTCCCGCCGGCGATGTACGCATCGGTTCGAAAGACTTCAATATCTACGCCAACAGCCAGTTCCCCGACGCAAGCTCGATGAATGAAATGCCCCTGAAGTCGGTGGGGAACGCGTCTGTATTGGTTGCTGACATTGGAAAGGCACAAGACTCCGGAGCGCTGCAATACAACATCGTGCGTATCGACGGCCAACGTTCCGTATATGTGCCGGTCTTTAAACAAGGCGGCAACAGCAACACAATCACGATCGTCAACGGCATGAAGGATGCTATCAAACGCCTGGTCGACATTCCGGCTGCGTTAAAGACGGCGGTTGTCTTCGATCAATCGATTTTTGTGAAACTCGCCATCAAGAATCTTGTCAAGGAAGCTAGTATTGGCCTGGTGCTGACCGGCATCATGATTCTCGTATTTCTGGGGAGTCCGCGTGCGACCTTCGCGGTGTTGCTGTCGATTCCTCTTTCGGCCTTGGTCTGCCTGCTGCTAACAAGCGCCATGGGCGGGTCGATTAATACCATGATTCTCGGCGGCCTTGCTTTGGCATTTTCGCGATTGATTGACGATTCCGTTGTGGTGCTTGAGAACATCTTCCGCTATATGGAGATGGGATTTGCACCCAGGGAAGCTGCTGAAAAAGGGGGCATGGAAGTCTCGCTCGCGGTTCTCGCTGCGACATCCACCACTTCCATCGTTTTCTTCCCAGTGAGCTTTCTCTCCGGGATCAGCAAGTACATCTTCACGCCCTTGGCACTTGGTGTCGTGCTGTCTATTTTCGCTTCCTACTTCTTCGCGATGACAGTGGTACCGCTCTACTGCGCAAACTTCATTCGATTGCGGGATGAATCCGAAAATGAAGGTCTAAAATCTGGCTTCTTCCACCGTTTCGAGCATAACTTCAACGAGAAGTTCCAGCACATGCTCAATTGGTATGAGGGCATGGCGATGCGCGCCATGGGGCGTCCGGGTATTACGGCGACAGTGATTCTAGGTGGCGTAGCCCTTACATTGCTGGTGCTCTTCCCCTTTCTTGGGCGTGCCTACTTTCCACGCACAGATCCAGGGCAGTTCGTGATCAATGTCCGGATGCCGAGCGGTACTCGTTTAGAAGTCAGCAATGACTATATCGCCAAGGTTGAGAACATCATTCGCGGCGTTGTGAAGCCTTCCGACATGGACATGATTGTGTCCAATATCGGCGTCTATCCAGATCTTTCCGCGATCTATACAACCAACGCGTCGATGAACACGGCCTTCGTTCAGGTGAGCCTAAAGGAACAGCATAGAATCCCGAGCTATGAGTATATGCAGCGAGTGCGCGAGAAGCTTTCTCGCGAGATGCCTGAACTCACGGCCTACTTTCAAGCGGGAGGCTTGGTGGACAGTGTGATCAATCAAGGGCTGCCAGCACCGATCGATATTCAGGTTAGTTCGATGGACATGGATGGAGCTTATGCATTGGCCAAGGACCTCTCCAAGAAAATCGAAACGATGCCGAATGTGAGTGGTGTTTATATTCCGCAGGATATTGACTATCCCGGTATCGCGCTGAACATCGATCGTGAAAAGGCGAGTTTAATCGGCCTCTCCGCCAAGGAGGTAGTGCAAAACGTGATTACCGCTATGACCTCCGATGGAATGGTCGCTCCTAGTTACTGGATCGACCCTAAAAGCGGCAACAACTATATGGTGACAGTCCAATACGCAAATAGCCTGATCAACAACATGTCAATGCAGGATCTGGAGAACATTCCTCTCCGTGGCGCCCATCCTCGGGAAAATAGCCCAGCACAACCAGGCCAGGAAGATTCCAGTAACTCGCGGCAATTCTGGAAGGGCGACCACACAGCGGGATATACGCCACTGAATTCAGTCGCCAGTATCAGGCAGATAACGACTCCGACGGAAGTCGATCATTATCAAATTCGACGCGTGATCGACATCTACGTCGCTACACGAACTGAAGCGCTGCAAGGGGTAGGAGGCAGGATCAGAAAGCTTTTGGCGAACACGAGAACCGATAAGAACACGGTTTTGAACTTGCGCGGCGCCGTTGTCAGCATGAACCGCTCGTTCACGGAGTTCGGACTGGGGCTCATTGTTTCTGTGTTGATGGTCTACCTGATCCTGATGGCTCAGTTCCGGTCATTTGTCGATCCTTTCATCATTCTGATGGCCATTCCGCCGGGACTGGCGGGTGTCGTGATGATTCTCTTGTTGACCGGCAGTTCATTGAACATCATGTCCTTGATGGGTGTGATCATGATGACCGGAATCGTAGTCTCAAACAGCATTCTGATTGTTGAATTCGCCGGGACTCTGCACAGGGAAGGAAAGAACTTGCTGGATGCAGTCGTGCAGTCGTGCAAGATCCGCCTTCGTCCGATCCTGATGACATCGTTGGCAACGCTTCTTGGGATGATTCCGATGGCGCTCGGAATGGAAGCGGGCAGCGAGCAGTATGCTCCGCTGGCGCGTGCGGTTATCGGTGGGCTCGGAGTCTCGGTGATTGTAACAGTCTTCCTGGTCCCAGCAGTCTACCTGGTCGTTCACGGCAGACACCATAACGTCTCTGCAGTTGGGGGTGAGATCTAATGCCGAAGTTTGCTCTTAAAAACCCTTTCTTCATTATTATGCTTTGCCTGATGGTCTCTCTGGTGGGAGTGGTCAATACGGTGCGTATGCCGGTGGATTTATTTCCCAGAATTGATATGCCGGTGGTGGTGGTCGCGACCTTTTACAATGGCATGCCTCCGCAGCAAATTGAAGCGGACATTACAAATACGTTTGAGCGCTTCTTTACGCTCGGCGCCAATATCGATCACAGTGAGTCGCGCTCGCTGACCGGCGTGAGCCTCATCAAGATCTATTTCAAGCCAGGGACAGACCCTAATTCAGCGTTGAGTAATATCGCCAACCTCGCAATGGCGGATCTTCGGCGCCTTCCACCTGGAACGCTGCCTCCGGTTGTATTGGGTATGGACGCCTCGACGCAGCCAGTGTGCCTGGTGACTTTGAAGGGTCAGGGGCTCAACGAAACGAATCTCAAGGACATCGCGCAATTCCAGGTGCGCAACCAGATCTCAAACGTTCAGGGTGCCTCGGTACCTCAACCCTATGGCGGGACCTACCGTCAGATTCAGGTCTATGTTGACCCGCTGAAGATGGAGGCGCGCAACCTCAGCCTCAACGATGTGGTGCAGTCAGTCAACAACTCAAATCTCATTCTGCCAGCCGGAGACGTACGTGTGGGGTCAAAGGACTTCAACATCTACGCCAACAGCCAGTTTCCCGACGCCAATTCAATGAACCAGATGCCGCTCAAGTCGGTAGGGAACGCATCCGTCCTGGTGGCCGATATCGGCAAGGCCGAAGACGCGGGCGCGCTTCAGTACAACATCGTTCGCATTGATGGGCAACGTTCCGTATACATACCAGTCTTCAAGCAGGGTGGCAACAGCAATACGATCACCATCGTCGACGGAATGAAGGCCGCCATCAAGCATCTGGTTGACATTCCCCAATCGTTGAAGACGGCCGTGGTCTTCGACCAATCGGTATTCGTCAAGCTCGCGATCGGTAATGTGACGAGAGAAGCGGGTATCGGACTGGTACTAACCGCAGTAATGATCCTGATTTTTCTTGGGAGCCCGCGCGCCACGATTGCCGTATTGCTTTCGGTTCCGCTGTCGATGGTTGTCTGCCTGCTTATCACCAATGCCATGGGTGGATCGATCAACACCATGATTCTGGGCGGCCTGGCGCTCGTCTTCTCGCGGCTCATCGACAATGGCGTTATAGTCCTCGAGAATATTTTCCGGCACATGGAGATGGGAGAGTCAACGGCCGTTGCCGCTGAGCGAGGTGGAACAGAGGTTTCGATGGCCGTGCTTGCCGCAACCTTTACGACTTCCATCGTGTTTTTCCCTGTCACATTCTTCAGCGGCATCAGCAAGTACATCTTCACTCCGTTGGCTATGGGCGTCGTATTCTCGATTTTCGCATCGTACTTTTTTGCCATGACGGTGGTGCCGCTCTACTGCGCGAAGTTTATTCATTTGCACCACGAAGGCGAAGAACTCGAAAAGCCGAAGCGCGGCATCTTCGCCCGTTTCGAGAGCAACTTTAACGACAAATACGAGCGAATGCTGAACTGGTATGAACGCGTTGCCAAGCGAGCGATGGGGCGTCCCGGCTTGACCGCTGCAGCGATCCTAGCCGGCGTGGTGCTTGTGCTTATTGTCACGGTCCCATTTCTGGGGCGTGCCTACTTCCCGCGCACTGACCCCGGGCAGTTCGTCATCGATGTGCGTATGCCCAGCGGCACTCGTCTCGAGGTCAGCAACGACTATATTGCCAAGGTCGAGAATATTATCCGCGGCGTAGTCAAGCCCGCCGACCTCGATATGATCGTCTCGAATATTGGAGTGTATCCGGATCTATCCGCCATCTATACCACCAATGCATCTATGGATACTGCGTTCGTGCAGGTAAGCCTTAAAGAAAACCACAACACAGGCAGTTATGTGTATATGCAAGACGTGCGTGAGAAACTCGCGCGAGAGATGCCTGAGCTTACGGCTTACTTCCAGGCGGGAGGGCTGGTGGATAGCGTAGTTAATCAGGGGTTGCCCGCTCCGATCGATATCCAGGTAAGCTCCATGGACATGGACGGATCATATGCATTGGCGAAAACACTCGCGCAGAAGATAAAGACGATGCCGAATGTGAGCGGCGTATATATCCCTCAGGACCTGGACTACCCGGGCATTGCGCTCAACATTGACCGCGAAAAAGCCAGCCTGATCGGCCTCTCTGCCAAGGACGTTGTGGATAACGTGGTTACCGCTATGACCTCAGACGGCATGGTTGCCCCCAGCTACTGGATCGACCCCAAAAGCGGCAACAACTATATGGTGACAGTCCAGTATGCGAACAAATTTCTCAACAACATGTCCATGGAGAGCTTCGAGAACATTCCTCTTCGCGGTAATCGGCCATCCGGCTACGGCCCGATGCAGCAAGCTCATGAGGAGTCCCGCGAAGTATTAAGGGGAGACCACACCGAGGGCTATACACCTTTGAGTTCGGTCGCGGACCTCAAACTGATCAATACTCCGACAGAAGTCGATCACTATCAGATTCGGCGCGTGATCGATATCTACGTTTCGACCAAATCAGAGGCACTGCAAGGGGTTGGAAGGGACGTCAGCAAATTGTTGGCCAACACCAAGACCGACAAGAACACAGTCTTGAATCTGCGCGGCGCCGTGGTCAGTATGAACCACTCTTTCGCGGAGTTTGGGATCGGGCTGATCATTGCCATCCTCATGGTCTATCTGATTCTCATGACTCAGTTCACATCGTTCATCGATCCGTTCATCATCCTCATGGCAATTCCGCCGGGACTGGCCGGGGTCGTGCTCATCCTGCTAGTTACAGGCAGTACCTTGAACATCATGTCCCTGATGGGCGTAATCATGATGACAGGAATAGTGGTATCGAATAGCATCTTGATCGTCGAGTTCGCCGGGACCTTGCATCGTGAGGGATTGTCTCTCCTTGAGGCGGTGGTGCAATCGTGCAAGATCCGGTTGCGCCCAATCCTGATGACTTCTCTCGCAACGTTGTTGGGGATGATCCCGATGGCCCTTGGTATGGAAGCAGGCAGCGAGCAATACGCGCCACTAGCGCGCGCGGTGATCGGTGGGCTGGCTGTCTCCGTGGTCGTAACGGTGTTTCTAGTTCCGGCAGTCTATCTCATCGTCCATGAACGACAAGAGAAAAGCTCCGCAGTTGCGGGGGAGGCGTGACATTCATGAAGCGACTTGAAACTCTGCGGGCCTATTCCGGATTTGTCTACTGGATCGCGATGATAAGTGCTGGTAGTCTCGTTGGCCAGACACCCGGAACTAACTCGGCTCTCCCGGATGCACCGAAACCATCGCTAGTTCTGCTTGCGCAGCAGGCTTCTGCACCTATGACGCAGCCTGTGGGTCAAACTCCGTCGACCCCATCCGATAGCGCAGCTCCAGGCGATAATCCGCGTCTTACTCTGTCAGATGCCGAGAAGATAGCAATCAAGAATAACCCACGAGTTAGTGTTGCGCGTCTTCTTGCAATGGCGCAGCACCAGGTAATGCGCGAAACACGATCCGCCGAGTTACCAACCGCGAATGCCGCCATCACCGCAGTCCAGGCCGAGGATGCTTCACGCATTTCCGCCGGCTCGCTGACGGCATCTCGCCTCTTTACACACGCTGGAGCGGGAGGCGGATTTACGCAACTGATCACGGATTTCGGCAAAACCAGCAATCTCGTGGTGTCCTCAAAGCTTCAGGAGAAAGCGCAAAATGAAAATGCGCTCGCCACCACGGATGACATTGTCATTGCCACTGATCAGGCCTTCTATGATGCCTTGCAAGCGCAGGCGCTCCTGAAAGTTGCAACCCAGAACACGTCCACCAGGCAGACCACCCAGACCCAGATTAGCTCGTATACGCAGAACAAGCTGAAGTCCGCACTGGATCTGAGCTTTGCGGATGTCAACCTATCGCAGGCAAAGCTGCTCGAACTTAATGCGAAGAGCAACGCAGATTCAACCATGGCAGCACTGGATGCTGTTCTCGGCCTCGACAGGCAGGTGACTTACGATCTGGTGGATGACACCAACCCGTTGACCGCGCCCCCTGCGGATCCTGAGCAACTCATCCAACTCGCGCTCCAGCAGCGTCCCGACCTTCAGGCACTGAACCTGAATCAACAAGCCGCGGTTAAGTTCAGCCACGCTGAGCGCGATCAGATGCTCCCAAGCATCACCGCGGCTGGGACTGTCGGAAGTGTGCCGATCAGGCCCGCTCAGTATTACGTTCAGAATTGGTGGGGCGGTATCGGGGTCAACATGAATATTCCCATCTTCAACGGGTTTCTTTACTCGGCGCAGGCTAAGGAAGCGTCGATCCGCGCCCAGGCCGACTCGGAACAGGCTCGCGAACTGAAGGATCGTATCGTCAGAGATGTTCGCACCGCGTGGCTGGCCGCGAATACCGCTTATCAGAGTGTCGCTGTCAGTCAAGAGTTGCTGAAAGAGGCAAACCTGGCGCTCTCTCTTGCGGAGACGCGGTACAAGCTCGGATTGAGTTCGATAGTCGAACTGAGTCAGGCCCAGTATCAACAGACCGACGCTGCCATCGGTTATACAAATGCTCAATATCAATATCGCCTTGCCCTTGCAACCATCGCCTATCAGACTGGAGCGACTCCATGATCGAAAACTTCAAATTGAAGGTGTTCCGACTGGTCGCCGAGTTGCTGAATTACCGCAGGGCGGCGGAGGAGCTTCATCTGACTCAGCCCGCCGTTACTTCACAAATACGATCTCTTGAGGAAGGTCTCGGAATAGCTCTGTTCGATCGCATCGGACGGGAAACAAGTCTGACCCCGGCCGGGGCGACGCTATTGCAATATGTTCGCCAAATTGAAGCTGTTGCCAATGAAGCTATTGCGGCGCTTGCGCCTTTCGGTGGGCAGGAAGGTGCCGAACTCAGCATTGGGGCGTCCCACACAATAGCAGTTCACCTTTTGCCGAAACTCTTAACCCAGCTTGTGCGCGAATGGCCCAGGCTGAGGATCCATGTCATGGGTGGAAGCACGAGCGAAGTTCTGCAGGCCCTGACGACACATCAAATTGCGATCGGATTGATTGAATCGCCTCCTCATCGGCCCGATCTCAAGGTCGAGGTATTTGGTGAAGACGAACTGGTGCTCATTGTGAAGCCTGATCACCCCTGGGCGTCGAAGCGAACTGTCAAGGCCGCAGAGTTGGTCCAGGAACCGATTCTCCTTCGGGAAGTCGGCTCGGGTATGCGCCAATTTGTGGAGGAGTATCTCGAAAGAAATGGTGTCTTGAGACGGCAACTGCGCACCGTTGTCGATCTGAACTCGACCGAAGGTATCATCGCAGCCGTTGAGGCGGGCCTCGGCATAGGGTTCGCCCCTTATTTGTCAATTGAAAAATCGTTGGAACAGGGAAGCGTGAAAGTCATTCCACTTGACAATGGCTCGATTCGTCGCCAACTGAGCCTCGTGCTCCTCAACGGTCCTGACCCGCGAGGGCCTGCAGGACAATTGGTGGATCTAATTCGCGCATACAAGGCGAGCAGCTTGCATGCGGCGCCCAAGGTTGCCAATGGCCAGGATCTAAACAACGCGGTCGTTATGACAACTGCGAATAACACCGGGCATGAAGAAACGGCTTCCTGAATGAGCACCCTCTTCTTTTCCCTGGAAATTTGCTTCACTTCGATGCTCGCTGGGTTCCTCGGCGCGCTCACCGGGCTCGGCGGTGGCGTGGTCATTGTTCCGGTACTTTGTCTCATTTTCAAGATTGATCTGCATTACGCAATCGGAGCGTCGCTTGTGTCCGTGATCGCTACTTCCTCAGGAGCCGCGGCGGCCTATGTTCGAGATGGGTACTCGAACATCCGCATAGGAATGTTTCTGGAAGTGGCTACGACGCTTGGCGCGTTGCTAGGCGCCTATCTGGTTGCGAGAGTATCGGCGAATTGGATCGGGATCGTATTTGGCGTCGTGCTTCTCTATTCCGCATGGACTTCCCTGCACAAATCGGCCGCGGTACCTGAAAAGACTCAGAAAAATGCACTGGCGATGAGATTGAATCTCAGGGGCTCATACCCGGTTCAAGGTGGGAAGGAAGATTACGTCGCTGAGCATGTTCCAGCCGGCTTTGGCATCATGTTCATCGCCGGAACTCTCTCCGGGCTTTTGGGCATCGGGTCTGGAGCGGTAAAGGTCCTCGCGATGGACCAGATCATGAAACTGCCATTCAAGGTTTCTACTACAACGAGCAATTTCATGATCGGCGTAACGGCGGCTGCAAGCGCAGGTGTCTATCTGAGTCGTGGCTACATCCTGCCCGGGCTGGCTATGCCCGTGATTCTTGGCGTGCTCGCTGGGTCTCTTGCTGGGTCTCGCGTGCTCATTCATGCGGAAGTCAAGACGTTGCGATGGGTATTCGCGGCGGTCATTGTGGGGCTCGGGGGTGAAATGATCTTCAACGGCTTGACTGGAAGGTTGCAAAAGATGAGACCAACCGATCAGCGTCTCGAAATCGCGATGGGCCAAATGCTGCGAATCGGTGTAACCGTCGCGGCTCTCGTTGTTCTCACCGGCGGCATTCTTTACCTTCTCCAGGCAAGCGGGCCACTTCCCGACTATAGCCACTTCCATCGAGCGGCTGCCGTTGGCGAACATTTTGGCTCAATCTTCTCTGGAGCACTCCACTTCGAAAGCAAGAGTCTGATCGAGTTCGGGATATTGCTTTTGATCGCGACGCCCATTTGCCGCGTTGTCTTCGGCGTCGTCGGGTTCTCCCTTCTGAAGGACTGGCTCTACGCTGGCGTGAGCACAATTGTGTTGACCATACTGCTGTTGAGCTTCTTTACGAGGAGATAGTTACATGCCGATGGCTGGTGAAAGACCCGATCTGAACCCAAAGGCCGTTGTATACGCCACTGATTTCTCTCTTGGAGCACAAAATGCCGGTTTGTACGCCTCGCGTCTCGCAAGTTACTTTTCGGCACAGCTCATCGTCACGCATGCCTTCACGCTCTCACAAGCGGCTCTGGAAGTGGAAAGCAACAGCGTGTTGGTCAGCCAGCAAAGGAAAGATTTGAAGGCGCTTTTGGCGAACAAGGCTGCGCAGTTGGCCAGCCAATCGATCGAGGCGATTTCGATTCTGCTGGAGGGTGATCCGAAAGAAGTAATCTCGGACTTAGCCGACAAGCATCAACCCGCAATGATTGTATTGGGGACGCATGGAGGCGGTCGATTCGAGCGGAGCATCATCGGCTCTACTGCAGAGAAGGTCCTGCGCTCCACACGCTGGCCATGCCTCACCGTTGGACCCAAGGTCCGCCCCGCTACTTCGAGAACCCTTCCGTTCGAGAGGATTCTCTTTGCGACAGACTTCTCTGAAGCCGCGGTCAACGCAGCTCTTTATGCTGTCAACCTGGCCGAGGCATTCGGAGCCAGAATTGACGTGCTCAACGTCATTCAAAGCAACGCGGTTGCACACCCTGATAGACTATCGTCCCTTCAAAAAGACTTCTACAGAGCTTTGGATCTCCTTGTGCCTCAGCAAGCAAAGGAGTTCTGTGATCCCAGAACATTCGTCGAAGTAGGCAAGGCGCAAGAGCAAATCATCGAGCATGTCAGGAATCGCTCCATTGATTTGCTTGTGCTCGGCATTCGGAAGAGTTCGCATCTAAGCCTCGAAATGAGGACATCGCGTGCCTTCCAGATTATCGTCGAGGCTGAATGCCCGGTTCTAACAATTCAGCCTTAAGAATTAGGCCATCCCATCGGACACCGAATAAAAAGACTGAAACCAATGATCCGCAAAGCAGCCAAACGATTCATCGGGAGGAGAGTTATTCATGCTAACCTCACTGCGAATCGCAAAGGCGGAAAATAATGCAAATCAAGGATCGGCGTGCGATGTGATGTGGATCTCCGACCCAATCCACGAAGAGCATGGAATGGATGGGCACGGGACGGTTGTATAGTGACAGCCATGGATAAACGGAAATTGCGGTCGCAGGCGTGGTTTGGCGGAAACGACAAGGACGGGTTCATCCACCGGAGCTGGATGCGGAACCAGGGGTTTCCCGGGGATGTATTTGACGGGCGGCCAGTGATTGGGATCTGCAATACATGGAGCGAGTTGACGCCGTGCAATGCGCATTTTCGCGAGCTGGCGCAGCGGGTGAAAAACGGGGTTTGGGAGGCGGGCGGGTTTCCGCTGGAGTTCCCCGTCACGTCGATGGGCGAGACAAATATGCGGCCCACGGCGGCAATGTTTCGGAATCTTGTAAGCATGGATGTGGAGGAATCGATCAGGGCCAACCCGATTGACGGGGTGGTGCTGATGTGCGGGTGCGACAAGACTACTCCATCACTCGTCATGGGCGCCGCGAGCTGCGATGTGCCGACGATTGTACTGAGTGGCGGGCCGATGCTGAACGGGCGGTATCGCGGGGAGCCGATCGGCTCAGGCACAGTGGTTTGGCGGTTCAGCGAGGCGGTGAAGGCCGGCCTGATGACAGAACGCGAGTTCATGGACGCCGAGAGCTGCATGAGCCGGTCTGCCGGGCACTGCATGACCATGGGGACGGCTTCGACGATGGCCTGCATGGTTGAATCCCTGGGGCTCACCCTGCCCGGAAATGCGGCGATTCCGGCAGTGGATTCGCGGCGGGCAGTGCTGGCGCATGAAACGGGCCGGCGCATTGTTGGCATGGTCCACGAAGACCTGCGCATTTCCAAAATCCTGAAGCGCGAGGCGTTTCAGAACGCGATCCGCGCCAATGCCGCGGTGGGCGGATCGACCAATGCGGTGATTCATCTCCTTGCGTTTGCGGGTCGCGTCGGCGTTCCGCTCACGCTGGGCGATTGGGACCAATACGGCCGCGATGTCCGCACGATCCTGGACATTCAGCCTTCAGGGAAGTTCCTGATGGAGGAGTTTTATTACGCCGGCGGCCTCCCTGCAGTGCTAAGCAAGCTAGCCGACGCGGGCCAACTCGACGCCGACGCACTCACCGTAAACGGTCGTACCATGGGCGAGAACGTGAAGGGCGCCCCGGTGTGGGGCACGGACGTGATTCGCGCGTACGACAACCCGCTGGTTGAGTCCGGCGGCATCGCGGTACTCAAGGGGAACCTGTGTCCGGATGGTGCGGTGCTGAAGCCTTCCGCGGCTTCGCCCGAGTTGATGAAGCATCGCGGCCGCGCGGTGGTCTTCGAGAGCATTGAGGAGTACAAGTCGCGCATCGAAGATCCGGCGCTCGAGATCGACGAGACCAGCGTGATGGTGCTGAAGAACTGCGGGCCAAAGGGATATCCAGGAATGGCCGAGGTGGGCAACATGGGGCTGCCGCCGAAGCTGCTTGCTCGCGGGATTACAGACATGGTGCGAATCAGCGATGCGCGCATGAGTGGCACTGCCTACGGAACAGTCGTCCTGCATGTGTGTCCCGAGGCGGCCGTGGGCGGCCCATTGGCGCTGGTGCGCGAGGGCGACTGGATTGAGCTGGATGTGGCGGCGCGGCGCCTGCATCTGGATGTGGACGATGCAGAGCTAGCGAAGCGCCGTGCGGAATGGGTTGCGCCAGAGTCCGAGTTCAAGAGCGGCTACCAGGCTCTGTATGTGGAGCACGTAATGCAGGCGGACAAGGGGATGGATTTTGATTTTCTGCTGGGGTGCCGGGGGCATGGGGTGCCGCGCGAGTCGCACTGAGGTGATTGATCATGGATCAGAAAGGCGTGCAATGATCGCGGCTTCAATTCGATCAGCCCTTATCGTTTTCGTCCTCCTTCTCACGGAGGCGTCGCTTGATGGTCAGAGTCCCGAATGCAAAGACACGCTACACGCTGAATTGAGCTTTTCACCAAAACGGCCAGGTTCCGCAAGCGGGGATGACGCAAGGGATTTCCTTTGGAGGCATTGGTATGGGAAGAAGTGTGGGACACTTTTCCTCGTGGCGTTCTCCCGCGAAGGGCAGAGAACGGACTCCGTGTACACTCTTGAGTCTGATTCGAAGGACGTGATGTTGTTGAAGGTGACACTTCGCAGATCTGCGATCCCTCTGCTTCATATGTCTGCGGAGACGATTTCTTATGTTGCCTATGTGGTCGAGAGGGTGAAGCCGGAAATCCCCTACGACGTGCAGACAGCCAAAACCGTCCGGGCCGATGACCCCCTTCCACCTTCTGAATACCAATTGCGATTCAGGGATGAACAAGGAAAGATTATTGGTGAATTCTGAGCACCTACAGGAACTTGAATGGAAGGTATGAGCGGGAAGCACGAATCGCAATACGCGCGATACCCGAGCCTAGAGGGCCGGGCGGTGCTGGTTACCGGCGGCGCTACGGGGATTGGTGAGTCGATTGTTGCGCACTTTGCGCGGCAAGGGGCGCGGGTGGCGTTCTTCGACATCCAGGATGCGGAGGGGCGGAGGCTGGCGGAATCGTTGGCCGGCGAAGGCTGCGTGCCGCCCCTTTATATCCATTGCGACTTGACGGATGTTGAAGCATTGCGGCGCGGCGTGGCTGAGGTGGTGGCTACGCTGGGCAGGGTGGACGTCCTGGTAAACAATGCGGCCAACGATCAGCGTCACACCATTGAAGAAGTGACGCCGGAATACTGGGACAAGTCGCTAGCTGTGAATCTGCGGCCGCAGTTCTTCATGATCCAGGCGGTGCTACCAGCGATGCGAGAGGCGGGGCGCGGATCGATTATTAATATGTCTTCAATCTCGTGGATGATTCCGTCAACGGGGCTGCCGCTTTACACCACGGCGAAGGCGGCCATTGTGGGGATGACTCGAACGCTGGCGCATGAGCTTGGGTCACAGAACATTCGCGTGAACGCGGTGCTGCCGGGAGCCATTGCGACGGAGAAGCAGAAGCGGCTGGTGTACACGCCGGAGTACAAGGCGGAGATACTGGCGAGCCAGGCTCTTAAACGCGACATACTCCCCGAGGATGTCGCGCGGCTGGTGCTGTTTCTGGCGGCTGACGACTCCGGGGCGATTACCAACCAAAGCTACGTCGTGGATGGGGGATGGGTGTAGAAACAGTTTTCAGTTCTCAGCCCTCAGCTACCAGCTTCTAGTAATCTGCCCGCAACAAATGCAAGGCTCGAACCTGATGACTTAACATGCTCACGAGGGATTTTTCCGACATGATTGACGCATTGAAATTGCGCTTCCGCTTGGCTGGACTTCTAACTTTCGCTTCCGCCGCAATACTGCTTCTTTTTCCGGGACCGATGAAGGCTCAAACCGCGGTGGAGGCTGCCAAGCTGGCTGCTGAGGCTGCAAAGACCGCCGGGGCGCTTCCTGAGGCGTCGCGGGCGGTGATTGTGCGGCTCTCAAATCTTCGTGTCCTGCCAGATGGAGTGTGGAAGATGCACTCCGGCGACCTGGCTCACGGGGAGGCTGTGAACCTTGACGAGTCGGACTGGAAAGCAATGGAGCCGCAGACCGATGCGCCGAATGATGCGGTGTGGTTTCGGCAGACGTATGGGGTGCCGGCCGATCTGCACGGGTACGACCTCACCGGCTCGCGCATCTGGTTCCAGTTTCATGCGGAAGCCAACGGGCCCATGCCGGAGATTCTCTACTTCAACGGCCGCCGCGTGGCCATGGGTGACGACCTTGAACCGGTAGTGCTGTTTGACCAGGCCAAGCCGGGCGATAAGGTGACGGTGGCGGTGAAGCTGCTGCACACGGTGGATACGAAGCGGTTCAGGGGAGCATCGCTTAAGATCGATTTTCCTGAGGGCCGGCCGAACCCGGAGGATTTGCGGGTGGAGTTTATGTCGGCGGCGCTCCTTGTGCCTTCGCTGGCGCCGGGCGATGCGGCCAAGATGGATGTGCTGCGTGGCGCAATTGAAACGGTGAACCTGAAGGCTCTGGACGCGCATGACCAGGCCGGCTTCGACGCGAGCCTGAAGGCTGCGCATGCGAAGCTTGAGGCGCTGCTGCCGCTGATGCAGACGGCGACGTGGCATCTTACGGGCAACTCGCACATCGATGCGGCGTGGCTGTGGCCTTGGACGGAAACGGTAGACGTGGTGAAGCGCACGTTTGGCACGGCGCTGCAACTCATGTACGAGTATCCGCAATACACATATACGCAATCGGCGGCGCAGTACAACGCGTGGATGGCGGAGAAGTATCCCGACATGAACGCGGAGATCAAGCGGCGCATTGACGAAGGCCGCTGGGAGGTGGTCGGAGGCATGTGGGTTGAGCCGGACCTGAACATGCCGGACGGCGAATCCCTCGTTCGCCAGTTGCTGGTAGGCAAGCGGTGGTACAAGCAGGCCTATGGCGTGGATGTGCGGATTGGTTGGAATCCTGACTCGTTTGGGTATACGTGGCAGTTGCCGCAGATTTATAAGAAGTCCGGCGTGGACTACTTTGTCACGCAGAAGATGACCTGGAACGACACCAACAAGCTGCCGTTCAAGCTCTTCTGGTGGGAGTCGCCCGATGGTTCGAAGGTGCTGGCGTATTTCCCGCACGACTACGCAAATGACAATCTAAGCCCCATCCGGCTGGCCTCGGATTTGGCGAAGGCACGCACGCAATCTACGGGCATGACGGACATGATGGACCTGTACGGAATTGGCGACCATGGCGGCGGACCCACGCGGGCCATTCTTGACGAGGGATTTCATTGGGCGGCACAGTCAACGCCAGCCAAGGTGATTCCGAAGATCAACTTCGGGATTGCGCAGACTTATTTCTCCGCGGTTGAGAAGGAAGTTGCGCCGAAGAGTCCGGAGTGGAATTACCAGTCGATTGCGAAGGGATACTCGCAGCCGCCGGCTCCTACTGTTGCCGGGCAGGTGGCGATTCCGACGTGGAAGAGCGAGCTGTATTTCGAGTACCACCGCGGGGTGATGACGACGCAGGCGAACCACAAGCGGAATATGCGTGAGAGTTCGGAAGAGGTTCTGAATGCGGAGAAGTGGTCATCGTTGGCGTGGCTTGATGGGAAGGCGTATCCGGGGAATGAGTTGACTGAAGACTGGAAGAAAGTGCTTTTCAACCAATTCCATGATCTGGCTGCGGGGTCGGGCATCGGGATCATTTACAAGGATGCGCAGAAGGATTATGACGTGGTACGGTGGTCGACCAACGAAATATCCAAGAGCGCGCAGGAACTGGTTGATGCGCACATTGATACCGCCGGACCGGCTGGGACAATTCCTGTGGTGGTATGGAACCCCGTGGGTTGGGAGCGGAGCAGCGATGTAGCGGTGAAGGTTCAAAGCGCGACTGGTAAGCCGGAGTCCTACACATGGACGGAAGGCGGCAAGGTGCGCACGGCCGCGACAGCCCATAGCGATTCGACAGACGGCGTCAGCACCTTACTGCTCACCGGCATCACGGTTCCAGCGCTTGGTTATCGAGTTATTCATCTTTCGCCCAAAGCCCTCGAAGCCTCAACGGCCAAACCGGAATCCGACACCAGCGGACACTTTATCCTCAGTAATAACAGCCTGCGCGTGGCCGTTGATAAGACAACGGGATGCATCACCAGCATCGTGGACGTGAAAACCCAATACGAATCGTTGGTGTCGGGAGCATGCGGAAATCAACTCCAGTTCTTCAAGGACACGCCGAAGGACTATGACGCGTGGAATATCGATCCGGGGACGCTGGATGTGCCGCCGATGACTATTGCAAAAGCTGATTCGGTGGAGGGCGTCACGCTGGCGGGCGGCGAGCCTGGTGTGCGTATCCGGCTGTCTTTCCAGAACTCGAAGTTTGTGCAGACTATCAGCCTCTCGACGTGCTGCGGCGAAATCTACGTGGAAAATGCGTTTGACTGGCATGAATCGCATGTGCTGCTGAAGGCGGCGTTTCCATTGGCGGCAACAGGACCGTTTGCCACGTACGAAATCCCGTATGGGACGATTGACAGGACGACAACGCGGAACAACTCGTGGGAGAAGGCGCAGTTTGAAGTACCGGCGCAACGGTGGGCGGATCTCGGCGATGGGAAGCACGGGTTCAGTGTGATTAACGGGTCGAAATTTGGCTATGACGCGGTGGGGAATCTTCTGCGGTTGACGCTGCTGCGCTCGCCCACGTGGCCCGATCCCGAGGCGGACCGCGGCCATCAGCATTTTTATTACGCACTCTACCCGCATGCGGGCACGTGGAAGGATGCGCTGACGGTTCGGCATGGGTGGGAGTACAACTATCCACTGACCGCGGTTGTTACCACGCCCCATGCAGGATCGCTGCCGGCGGAGCATTCCTTCGCTTCCGTCGCCCCCGAGAACGTAGTCCTCACAGCGGTGAAGAAAGCCGAAGACGCGAACGGTCTGATCTTCCGCGTCTATGAGTGGGCAGGCAAAGCGTCGACGGTAGAGTTTCATGTGCCGCCGAGAGCGACTGCGGCGACAGTGACCAACCTGATGGAGACGCCGGAAGGCTCGCCGCTTACGATTGCCGGGGACGTAGTGAAAGCGCCCATCAAGCCCTATGAGATTCTTACCATTCGCGTCGATTACCCGGGTGGGGTTAAGCAGTAGGGCGAGTGTTTGTGCGACGGTCGTGTGTCTGCGATCCCCGGTCTTGAAACCGAGACCGGGGCCATCCGTCCGTCGATAGCGTCACCTCGCGGCTTTGCCGATTGATTCACCTCAAAGGCGCACAATCGGAATTGTGATCACGAGCCTCAAATCCGGAGGGAGAACCGGTCAGGAAGGTTACCGATCCTTCCAAATAAAATGAATACCCCACCCCCTCCCCCCTGAGAATGGCCATTTCCCGGGAAGGTAAATGACCGCGTGAATGGGGTAAGCAACACATAATAAAAGACATATATGTTAATATAGAACGGAGCCCCGTTATCTAAATGGTAAACAAAAGGGGCCGGAAACCAAGGCTTTTCCGCCTAAAAATGACCACAAAATGGCCATTTAGTATCGGTTTTTGGGGTCAGAACAATACCGCTAGATGCGAACCAGTTCACGCTGGATTTTGCCGGTGACCCAAGCTTTCGTAGGGGACGTGAGCATATTGATCTCGCTCCGGACGCCGAATTCGGGCAGATAGATTCCGGGTTCGACGGAGAAGCAGGTGTTGGGCAGGATGCGCCGCTCGTCGTGAGTCTCCAGGTTGTCCAGGTGCGCGCCTGGCCCGTGAATCTCCTGGGCAATGTTGTGCCCGGTGCGATGGGTGAAGTACTCCGCAAAGCCGGCATTGCGGATGACGGTACGTGCAGCGTCGTCAGCCTCCCAACCGCGGATGGGGCGACTCGCGGCGAAGGCCTGTTCCACAAGGGCGATGGCTGCATCGCGGGCGTCGCGTACGGTGGTGAAGACCAGTTGCTCGCGCTCGGTTGGCTCGCGGCCTACTACGCCGGTCCAGGTGATGTCGTAGAAGACGCTGCCGGGCTTCTCGAGGCGGCCCCAGATGTCGATGAGGATGAAGTCGCCGTCGTGGATGGGCGCGGATTTCTCGGCGGTAGGCTCGTAGTGGGAGTCGGAACTGTTGGCGTTGGCGCTGACGTTGGGGCCGTTCTCCCAGACCAGGCCTTCGTTGCGCATGGCATCGCTGAGCCATTGGACCATCTGGAACTCAGTAAGACTGCCGGGCGAGCCGCCACTGGGACGGAGGGAGCGGCCAATTTTCTTCCACGCTTCGGCGAGGATGATATCGATGGCCTTCTGAGCGACGCCGTGGCCGGCAATCTGCTCGTCAGACAGGACGGCTTCAAAGTGGCTGACGAGATCGGCGGAGCTGACGATGCGCTTGCCGATGGAGCGCAGGAATTCGATTGTGCCGGCGTCGACCATGGAGACATACATGATGGCGTTGTTGGGGGAGTACTGCATGGCGATGGTGCGGGCGTCGAAGAGCATGGCTTCCATGCCGGCGGCCAGCTCCTGCCAGCTTGAGTAGAGGCCCCTGGCGCCGGGGAGAGTGTCGAGGCGCCCCCGCTCAATGCGATGGACGAGCTTGCGCGGCTCACCCTGGGCGGGGATGAAGTAGTACCAGCGGCGGGTGATATGAGCTTTGGGATCGAGGCCCAGTATGCCAGCGGCGATGGGGTCCCGGTGGTGGTGGTCGTAGAAGAGCCAGCCGTCGAAGCCGGCTTCGCGGATGGCGGCTTGAATCGCTTCTAAGTTCATGGGAGTTATGATAGCGCGGGACAAGGCCAGGAGGATCGAGGCATATTGCTTTCCCAGGTCTCAGAAGCGAGTCTTGGGCCACACGGTCTTACAGTGCCGCGAGCGCTTCGGTTTGCGTGGGGAACAGGCCCGCGTACTTGGTGATGCCGACCATCGTGAAGACCTTGGTGAAGTGGGCGGAGAGACCGAAAGCGTAGACCTTCTGGCTGGAGTTGTTGGCTTCCATGAGGAGCTGGATGACAAGCGCGATGCCGCTTGAGTTGATGTAATCGACCTTTGAGAAATCCAGCAGGACGATCTTGACGGTGCTCTTGGGCAAGGCCTGGTAAGCGCCGATGACGGCTTCCTTGGAGGTGCTGGCGATATCTCCTTCAAACCGGAGAACGGATACTGGGTGCCCGGCCGGGGAGGTGAGCTGCTCGACACGCGACTTGGTTTCGCTCTGCACTGTAAATAGTCTCCGTATTCTTTTTTGGGTTATGGCCCCTTTACAGGGCTACTTACGCACCTTTGTCCAGGCGGATCACGAGCCGCACATAGCTAGCCTTACCATCCGAGCCGGATACCCATTCCGCCTCATCTACGAGCGCCTGAATGAGGAACATACCCATTCCGCGTGGATCTTCTTCACCATGCATTTTGCGATCGATGTCGGGCTTGGCCTGCTTTTTGCTCATGCCCTTGCCATCGTCGATGACCTTCACTTCCAATGAGTCTGCGCTGCTTGACAGGACCACGCCGACCGAAAGTTTTTCATTGAGCCGGTTACCGTGCTCGATGGCGTTGATACACGCCTCAGCCACCGCAGTCTTGAGATCCTCCACGCGGTCTTCAGGAAAGCCCATGAGCTTGGCAACGGCCGAGGCCGTACTCATGGCGACTTTCTCGAAGCCCATGCGCGAAGGTAGCCGCACTTCAACGGTGGTCTGCTTAATGTCGCTCATGCCGGCATCTCCATCGAACTGGTTGAGCGGCATAGCGCCAGTGCGGTCATGTCGTCTCCCTGCGGGCCGCCTTCAGAGAATTCGGTGAGGGTTGTCCACAATGCATCGAGAATACCATCGGCCTTCTGCGCTGGGCACGTAGAAAATTCATTTAAAAGCCTTTCCGGTCCAAATTCCTCATCGCCCCTGAAGACTTCGGTCAATCCGTCGGTATAGAAAAGCAACCGCGCTCCTGGTGTGAACCCGCATTTCTCACTGGAGTAGCGCATACCGGGCAATAGTCCCAATGGGGTTCCGGCGGCGTCGAATTGGCGGGGCTCGGCTCCGGGCGCAATGAGGAAGCCAGGATTGTGGCCCGCGTTGACCACTTCGATTTCGCCCGATTCGGGATGGAGCTTGACGAAGATGGCGGTGACGTAGCGGCGGCGTGCTTCTTCGCCCTCGGCCCAGTGGTGCTGATTCATGCGTGTCGCGAGCTCTGGAAGGGGCATGCCGGTGACGGCCATGGCGCGGAAGGCAGAGCGGAAACTGGAGGCCATCATGGCTGAGGCGAGACCTTTTCCAGCAACATCGGCCACGGCGATGAGGAGGCTGCTGTCGGGCTGCTCAACGATATCGAGGTAATCGCCGCCCACTTCGTAACAGGTAACTGAGCGAAAGCCGACGGAGTAGCCCTCGATGGTGGGCAACTGCTGGGGCAAGAGCGAGCGCTGAATCAAGCGAGCTGCGTCAAGATCCTGCTGGACGCGGGCAAACTCGACGTTGCGTTTGTGGTTGCGGGCGTTCTCAAGGGCCACGGCGGCCTGCAAGGCAAGGCCCTCTATGAAGTCGGCTTCGTAGAGGGTGAGTTCTCGTCCGTCGGGCGCTGCCACAACCAGCTCGGCCATGCGCCGGCCTTCGCGGTTCTCAAGCAGAAAAGTTGTGAGCCCGGAAGCCGGCGCGAGGGAGCGGCTGAGACTGCCGTCCGTGATTTCGGCAGGCGGGGGTTCCACATTCACGACGGGCAGCTGGCCATAGGAGAGCTTTGTTCCGAGAAAAGCGGCCCCAGCCATCTCCAACTCGCGCACCACTATGCGCAGGACCTGTTCCAGCACTTCGTCTTCGTGGATGGTGGAGTGCACCTGGCGCGAAGCCTCCAGCAAGGCCTGCAGCCGCGCCACCTGTTGCTGCAGGTCGATGGTTTCATCGTTTCCCGGAAGCTGGAATCCAGCTGCCATGCCGTTGTATCCTCCGCGGAATTTCCACTCTACCACGGCCAAAGCCATGGTGGCTAAGGGTGTTGGCGCGAGCGCGGTCAGGCCGATGATGCGATGAGATGGCATGGAAACACCGTCTCTGTAGAATGAGTGCCGTGAGGGAAAGACCGATGCGACTGGTCATCAGCATGTTTGCGGTTTTGATGGTGGCGCTGGTCGCGAGAGCGGCGGGAGCGCAGGACGGTCCGTTGCGCTCACCTTGGGATGGTCGCAAGGTTGTGCTGACGGATGCGCCTTATGAATGCCCGGCGCCTCCGCCATTTGCGAAGACAATGGAGATTGGGACGTACTACGTAGATAGCCATGCATCGGTGATTGACCCGAAGAAAAAGGCAGAATATGACAAGGCCGCCAACGTCTATCTCGCTCTGAGCCGAGCGGCGGCACTGGCGGCGGATGCTTATCTGGACAAAGGAAGCCGAGCGGCGGCGCTTTGCGTGTATTCACTGCTGGACGCCGCGGCGAAGGCCGATGCGTGGGACGGAAAGATGGATAACTTTTCAGGCGCCTATGTGCAGAACTGGCTGCTGAGCGGGGTGGGGATCGCGTATCTGAAGGTGCGGCCAAGCGGGCTGGGCACGGCGGCGCAGGATGCAGACATTCAGAAGTGGTTCAAGCTGCTTGCGGGGCGCGTGAGGGAGTTCTTCGATGAGGAGGTTCCGCGCCTGGGCGGGCCGCAGAACGAGAACAACCATGTTTACTGGGCGGGGTTTGCTGTTGCAGCCGAGGCCATTGCGGATAACGACCACGACGCGGGCCAATGGGCGCTTTATACCTATCGCATGGGGCTTGCGAATATTCAGCCGGACGGAAGTTTGAAGGCGGAGATGAATCGCGGGCAGAGGGCGCTGCACTATCACCTGTATGCGCTTGGGTCGCTGATTATGCTGGCGGAGCTGGGTGAGGCAAATGGGATTGACCTGTACTCGGACAACAATGGGGCAATTCATCGGCTGGTGAAGTTCTGTGAGGCAGGACTTGAAGATCCGACGATTTTGGAGAAGCGGACGGGCGTGGCGCAGTTGGTGGAATTGCCGTGGTCCGGAGGGGACATTGGCTGGGCTGTGCCGTATGTGCGGCGGTTTCCGGATGCGAAGCTTTCTAGACTGATTGCAAAGGCGCCGGCGGTGCGGTACACGACGTGGGGCGGCGCGCCACCGGAGTAGCTTGCGACCGGAATGACAGGCGTGGCTCGGAGTAGGCCTTCCATGGTGGATACTCGTGGTGTGCGAAGCGCGAGGGGCATGGCGATTGCGGGGGTTTTGCTGGCAGGCGCGTGCTGCTGTCTGGCGCAAAGCGCGGCGAGTTGGGCATCGGCGGTGCAGAATGCAGCGCAGGGAGCGCCAGATGCCCGCGTTGTGATCTTGGACATCCGCAGCGGGCATTTGCTTGCCGCCAGCCACCTTGATGAAGCGGCGCGGACGCTGGCGGCTCCGGGGTCGACGCTGAAGCCGCTGGTGCTATACGGATTGGTGGCCGGGAGCCGCTGGGACCCTGCACGGCGCGTGGCTTGTTCGCGCAAACTGCGGATTGGCGGGCGGTCGCTGGACTGCTCCCATCCGGCTGCGGGACCGATGGATGCGCAAGAGGCGCTGGCGTGGAGTTGCAACTCGTATTTTGCGACGGTAGCCGCAGGGCTGGCTCCGGGAGAACTGCAGAGTCTGCTGGCGTCGACGGGATTGCTGGCGCAAACGGGGCTGGCGGGCGGTGTGCAAGGTTCGGAGGCGACGGCTGAATTCCGGGACCCGCAGAATGCCGAGCAGAGAAGCCTTGCGCTGCTGGGCGTGGAGGGGATTCGGGTGACGCCGCTGGAAATGGCTTCAGCGTATCGCTGGCTGGCAATGCAGTTGGCGGAACATGGGGACGGAACGGCGGCTGAGGTGGTTCGTCAGGGGCTGAAGGACTCGGCGAACTTTGGCATGGCGGGGGCGGCGTCATTTGGGGGAGTGCCGGTTGCCGGAAAGACCGGGACGGCAAATGTTGGCCCGGGGACGGGTTCGCACGGGTGGTTTGTGGGGCTTGCACCGGCGGATCATCCGACGGTCGTGGTGTTGATCTACCTGCCTGCGGGACGCGGGGCGGATGCTGCGCATGTGGCGGCCGAGGTGCTGGGGCATTCACCGCTTAGGGCGTCAGTGAGGGCTGAACGGCGATGAAGGGCTTTAGGCGCCCTTTGGCGCTGGCAGGGATCGTTGCCGGCGCGGCGCTTGCGCTGCCGACGATGGGGATGGGAGAATCGCGGCCGGTTGCGACACTGCGCGATTCAACGGTTAACGGCTCATCTCGTCATGGGTCAACTCTAAGGGTGGGACTCTGGACGCTTTGGCACGACAAAGAGATCACGGTGTCTGCGGATCGGGCGAGCGGGGCCAAGCTGGGCCGTTGCTTGGGGTGCGCAGACAAACCAATCACCGGAGCTACAAGGATTCGCGCGGTCGAGAGCGGTCTCTCTCTGAATGGCGCTGGCGAGGCTTCTTCAGTTTCAATCAGCGGGCCCGTGACTGTTGCGGCACATGGCGAGACCTTAGTGGTGAGAAACCCGCTGCGGATCAGCGCCCGCGATGGCGTACTGGTGTTGACGCTGACGCTGCCGGTGGAAAGCTATGTGGAGCGGGTGGTTGCGAGCGAGAGCGACGGCGCGGATACGAGTGAGTCGCTGAAGGCGTTGGCAATCGTGGTGCGTTCGTTTGCGCTGCACCAGAAGCACGGACACGCCGACTACGATCTGTGCGACTCGACACACTGCCAGTTGCTGCACTGGGGAGGGTCGCCGGAACGGACGGCAGCGGCGCACGCGGCTACCTTGGCGACAGCCGGCGAAACTCTGTGGTTCCATGGAGAACCCGCTGCGGCATGGTTCCACCAAAATTGCGGGGGACGGACAGCGACACCGGAAGAGGCGTGGCAGGGCCGAGGTCCGCGCACTCCGACGCCGTGGCTTAGTTCCCGGGTCGATCCGTACTGCACGGCGGGAGGCGCACGGGAGTGGTCCGCCGGTATCTCTCTGGGTGAATTGACGGAAGCGCTGGCCGCGGCGGGGCTGGTTCGGCCTGGCTGGGAGAACCTGACGGTGGCGCGGCGGGGGGATTCAGGGCGAGCGGTCACACTTCAGGTGGACTCAGCTCAGATCAGCGCGGAGGATTTTCGGTTGACAGTGGGGCGCGCTTTTGGATGGGGCAAGATACTCAGCAACTGGTATGAGGTGTCGCGGCAGGGCGATACGTTTGTGTTTCATGGGCGCGGGTCGGGGCATGGGGTGGGACTTTGCCAGGCGGGAGCTGCGGCGATGAGTGCACAGGGACGCGACGCGGCGCAGATTCTGGGTCAGTATTTTCCCGGGGCTGTTGCGGCAGACGAGGCTACTGGACTGACGTGGCAAATGCTGTCTGGCAAGGGATTCAGGCTTGAGACGCAGGATCCCGCAGACAGTGCGTATTTGGGCCAGATCAGTGAGGCACTTGCCGAAGCGGAGGCTCGGTCCGGGTTGCGGGCTGGGGAGACGATCACGGTGCGCGCGTTCCGTTCGACGCCGGCATTTCGCGATGCAACGCTGGCGCCGGGGTGGGTTGCAGCGTTTACAGAGGGGCAGTGGATTGCAACGCAGCCGCTCACTACCCTTGCGAGAAGAAAGATGTTGGGATCGGTGCTTCGGCATGAGTTTCTGCACGCGCTGGTGGAGGGCCAGAGTGCGCCGGGGACGCCATTGTGGCTGCGCGAGGGACTGGTCGAGGTGTGGAGCGGGGAAGCGAATGGAGCCGGACTTCCGCCTATCCTGAAGCTTGACGAGATAGATCTGGTTCTTGCGCATGCGGGAACGGAGGTGCAATCGCATGACGCGCATTGGGCTGCGGGCTGGTATGCGCGGCGGCTCTTTGATCGCTACGGCCGGGCCGAGGTGCTCGGGTGGTTGCGGACTGGCGTGTCTGCGAACGTGCTCGCCGGTCTTCATTGAGCGGTGCGTTTGCTCGCGGTCAACCCATACTGATTTATTCTTCCATCGATGCGTAAGACCCTTTCGATTGCCATGATTGCCATGAACGAGGAGGCAAATCTACCTCGGACGCTGGAGAGCGTGCGCTGGGCCGACGAGATTATTGTTGTGGATTCGGGGTCGAAGGACCGGACGATTGAGATTGCCGAGTCGTTTGGCGCGAAGACGAGCTACCACGCGTTTGGCGGGCATGGCGAACAGAAGAATGTGGCGCTCGACCTATGCACTTCAGACTGGATTTTTCTGCTGGATGCGGACGAGGTGCTGACGCCGGAGTTGCAGCGGGAGATTCAGGACGTGCTGTCCGGCGAGCCTGAATTCGGGGCTTACTGGATTCCGAGACTGAACCTTTATTTTGGGCGGTGGATCCGGCATGGAGGCTTTTATCCGGATCGGAAGCTTAGGCTATTCCGGCGTGGGGCGGCGCGGTTGAGCGAGGGAGTGGGGCCGCATTCCACGCCGCAGTTTGCGGGGCCGAGGGGAAAGCTGAAAGGCGACATGCTGCACTACGCCTACCCGACCATGGCCATATATCTTGAGCACATGAACCGGTACAGCGCGGAGATTGGCGGACTGTTGGCGGCGAAGGGACGAACGAGCAAGTCGTGGGGCGCCTTCCTGTGGAATGCGGTGGCGAACCCAGTGGCGACGTTTATCTATAACTACTTTTTCCGGCTGGGATTCCTGGATGGGCGCGAGGGGCTGATTCTGCATATCAACCACTCTGTGTACATCCACTGGAAGTTCATCAAGGCCTGGCGGATTGGGACGGGGAAAGAGTAGGCAGCCAGGTTCAAGCCGGTGTGTCGTCCGGTGGTGGAATCTCTGCCGCTGCACCTTGCTTGCCTTGAGGTGAGCCGGTGAGGACGGGAACGGCGACGAGCGCTTCTTCCGCAGGCGGGTTTTGGCGGGCAAAAAGCGTCGCGACCCACGCGAGCAGAAGCACCCAGGTACCGACGGCAAGCAGGTAGGTTGCGGCGAGCTTGAGGACGACGGTCCAAACCTGCGCCGAGACGGTGCCGTGTGGCAGGCCGACAAAGAACCGGCTGATGAGCAATACGCCAACGAGTGCCGCAAGGATGACGCCTAGCCACCAGCGACCACTCAAGAGAATGCGATAAATCTTACGCACGGGCAGACGCCAGCCCCACTGGGCGGAGGCTGCACCGAGCACGATCAGTTTGCCAGGTAGGACGATCCAACGGAGAATCCACTCGGCAATTGTGAGCCAGCGGACGATGTGCGCGTAGGTAAAGACGACAGAGCGCGCGTGGGCAGAAGCGCGCGAGTTGAGGTAGCCGGCCCAGAGCGGAATCTGGTCATCGCACCAGTCGAGGAGAGCCCAGAAGGCCGCACCGACAGCGATCCAGACGAGCAGCGTGACTGCGCCCCAGACGAGTTTGACGCGGCGGCCATCGTTGGCGGCGAAGGCGCGTACGGTGGCAGCTTCGAGCTCAAGCGCGCAGACGACGAGCAGGAGGGGAATGAGCAGGTCGAGGGCTACCTGCCAAAGGTGTTTGTCGGGCAGACGCGTCCAGCCGACGCCAGCCAGGATGATCGCGGGAGTTAGCACAAATTGGAGGACGATCCAGCGGCGGGCTTGCGAAAGACTGTGGAAGAGCCTTTGAACGTTGCTCATTGTTGCACCTCCAGCGTTGCTGGATCAGATGTTGCCTGGACGTTGGATTGATACATGGGGCCGACCTGCGCGGGGCTGATGGCGAACTTGCCGGGGTTCACGACTTTGAGCAGGTAGACATACTCGCGGCGGTTGCTGAAGTCGGTGTTGAAGAACGCAGCGCGGTCGTCGTGGAACTCCTTGCGGGTGAACCAGTCGGCCCACCAATCGGGCTTGTTGTTGAGCGTGTAGAGACCGGTATTGGCGAGGAACTCGGTTCCGGCGGGGATGGGATCCTCAGCGAGCAGATATTTCCAGTCGGTGCCGTTGACGGCGAGACGCACAGCAACGATATCGCCGACGTGAACAGGTCCTTCGATGGGCTCGAGATCGTAGGTGATGGGATCGGTGGGCACGGCCTGCTTCTTTTGCAGGATGTAGTAGTCGCGGGTGAGGTTGAGGGCGAGTTTGCCTTGCTGGTAGAGCTTCTTGTCGGCGGAATACCAGGTATTCTCAGCGCTCCAGTAGGTGATGCCGTTGCCGGATTTGCGGATGGTGACCTGGCCTCCGTTGGTGGATTGCGCGGGCGGGACTTTGATCTTCCATGGGAGGGCGAATGCGTCACCGGGGGCGAAGTGGCGCTTGCCAACACTGGTGCCGTTGACGAGCACTTCCACGTCAGAGGAGTTGGCCAGCTCGCCGCTGAGGGCGAGATAGTCGGTGAGACCTTCAATGACCATCGCGGTTTGCTTGGTGGAATACCAGTAGTCACCGTCGCGATGGCGGGCAAGCCACTGGGCAGCCTTGGGCAGCAGGCCGCTACTGCGGTCCTGGCGAATGATGAGCTTGAGGGCGAGGGCTGTGGTTTCGTTGGAGGTATCGCCCCAGTCCTCAAGCAGTTCATCGTAATTGCCAGACCAGTAGGCATCGGCACCGTCGGTTTTGGCTTTCTTCTCGAGGAGCTCGGCTGCTTGTTTCGCCCGGCTATCGCCAGCGGCATCGAGAGCGAGACCGGCGAGGGCGAGACCCTCGTCGCTGAGCTTGTTGCGGCTATCCCAGACTTTGTTGAGTGCGTCGGCTGGCGCGCCGCCGGTGGTCGAGAGGGCGTAGACGGTGTAGGCGCGGAGATCGGGGAGCATGTCTGGATGTTTGGACAGCTCCGATTGCAGCCACGCACGGGCTTTGCCGAGGCGGTCGTCATCGATTTTGTAGCCGGCGTCCTTCGCCTGGCCGAGGCCGCTGATTACGTAAGAGGTCATGAAGACGCGGCTTGGATCGTCGGGCCACCAGCCCCAGCCGCCATCGTCGTGCTGGAAACTATAGAGGCGCTCAAGCCCGGCGTTGACCTCGTCGCGGAGCGTTGCGCGGTCGATGGGTGATTTGATATTGAGCTTGCTGATGGCCTGGTCGACGATGACGTCGGGTAGGAAGCTGGACATGGTTTGCTCGGTGCATCCCCACGGATAGCCGGTGAGGTAGTCGAGGGCCTCGAAGACGGTTCCGGCGAGGCTGGGCGCGACGGTGAGGGTAAGGCCGCGCGAGCCTGCGTCGGAGGCGGCGGGATAGGTGTAGTTCCATTGCGCCTGGCCGGGGCCGGAGAAGACAACGCTTGAGGTGGCGGCGCGCTGCTTAACGCCGTAGGCCTCCACGGGGATGGTCATTTCGAGTGCATCGGACTCCTCATTGGTGAGGGCCTTGGCGGTGAGAACGGCGTTGCCGGTGGTGGTGGATTTTACGCGCCACTCGACGAAGTTTTCGCCTTTGGCGGGGATGTTGATTTTCTGCGTCTGGCCACCGATGACTTCAAGGCCGGTGACATCGAGGGCGAAGGTGACGTCCTTTGCGGATTCAAGGTAGTTGTGGGCAATGACGCGGAGCGTGGTCTCGTCGCCCTGGCGGAAGAAGCGTGGCGCGGCGAGGCGGACAATGAGATTTTTACGGACGAGGACACGCGTGACAGCGCCGCCGGCTTTGCCATCGTCGGTCATGGCGCGGATGGTGGTGCGCCAAGTGGTGAGCGCATCAGGGAATGTGAACTCGACCTTGGCGTGGCCGTCGGCGCCGGTGCGAACGTTGGGGTTCCAGTAAGCCGTGTCGGGGAATGCCTTGCGGACTTTGGGGACCACGAGGTCAGAGCCGGGCTTAACCTGCGCAAGGCGCGGGTGGTACATGCCGTTCGCGAGCATGGCCAGGAGTGGACTCTTGAGGCCTGCCTCGCCGGAGAAGAAGAAGTCGAACGAGGTTTGCGGTTGGAGGTAGACGAACCGTCTGGGATAAAAGACGTTGACGATGTTCGGATTGTCGTCGGGGCGAACGGAGTAAAGCGCCTCATCGACTTCACCGAAGCTCAGGTCGGCCTCGACAGGCTTGCCCTGCGAATCGACTGCAAACACATCGAAGCTTCCCTTTTCGCCGGGAAGATATTTGGGCTTGCTGGGTGCGGCGGTGACGGTGAGGGTGCGCTCGACGAGCGGGACTTTCAGACTTTTTTGCGCCGTGATGACCTGGTTGTTGTGAACGATGACGACGTTGATGAGCAGGTTAGGTTGGGCGAGCTTG
The DNA here is from genome assembly GCA_049514915.1 of Occallatibacter sp. Taxonomy (GTDB): domain Bacteria; phylum Acidobacteriota; class Terriglobia; order Terriglobales; family Acidobacteriaceae; genus Telmatobacter. Next base: position 320,682 of record JBEKUP010000001.1, read on the forward strand.
GTGATGGGCACGTCGAAGGAAAGGCTCTTGGAGGTGGCATGGAGCAGTTTCTTCCACTGCACGGTGTCGCCTTCGGCGGAGACGACTGCCCATGAGTCATCGAGGCCGGTGACGAGCAGCAGGTGGGCCGTATCCCCGACCTGGTAGGTCTTTTTGTCGGCGATGATTTGGGCCTGGGTATTGGCGTTGTACCACTCGCCGGCGTTATTCCAGATCCAGACGAAAGTTCGGCCTTCCACGGTGCGGTTTTCCGGAGTTTTGGCGCTTGCGATCACTTCGAAGTCGCCGCTAGCATTGCTGGAGCCGGTAGGCAGGTCGACAAGCACGGTTCCGTCGGCGGAGGTCTGCGCGTCTTTGCTGCTGACCGTGGTTTCGGTTGACTCATGGGTGACGGAATCCCACTTGCGCAGGGTCATGGCGACGTGGACTGCGGTCTGGATGGGCTTGTTGTCGTAGTCCTGCGCGGTGACTTTAACGCGCGGAGTCTGACCGGGCTCGAAGACATAGCTGACTGGCTCCGCGCTGACGCGGAAGGAGCCGTAGGTGGCGAGGACGGTGGAGTGCCCAGCGACTTCGCGGTTGCCTGCGTCGGTTACGCGGGCTTCGATGCGGTAGTCCTGGTCGTTGTGCTTGCCGTCGATTGCGACGGGCAGCGATATCTTGAGAAGGCCGTTGGCATCGAGCACACCTTCGTTCTCCTGTTGCTCGGTTGCGCCGTAGGTGTCGTCGGGCTCTTCGCCGGCTGCTTCGCCTTCGCCACCGCCTTCCGCATTATTGTCGTCCTGTTCGTCTTCATCCCACCAGTAATGCTGCGAGGTGTGCACGACCCACTTAACCTTGGCTCCGGCGACAGGCTCGCCGAAGAAGTAGCGCGCCTCGATGGTGGCCTGGATGGTGTTGCCCTGGAGGATGCGGGCGGCGGTGGGCTTGACGGTCACCTGGTACTCGGGTTTCTTGTATTCCTCGACGTAGAAGTTGGCCCCTGGGTAGATGGACTGGCCGTTCTTGCTGAGCAAGATACCGTAGTAGCCGAGGGCTGCATCGGTTTCGAGGTTCAAGTCGGCGGTTAGTGTTCCGTGGGCGGATATAGCTGCGGTTTGCGAGAGCACGACCTTGTTGTCGGCGTCGGTCACCTTCAATTCGAGCGATTTGTCGTCGGGAAGATCGAGGTCGTCGCCCTTTTCGTGGCGGATGATGGCCTTGATGTGGACGGTGTGGCCGGGACGGTATACAGGGCGGTCAGTGTAGACGAAAGTGTGCAGGTTGCTTTGCGGGTTCGGACTGAATTCATAGGCCCACGGTGTTACCAGGGCAACATCGGCGCCGTGGCGGGCCAGGATCCACGGGTTCTCCGGCTCCGCACCGGCTTGAATGCGGGTGCTGTTTGAGGTCATTGAGAGCGTGGCCATGCCGTCCACACCGGTTTTCGCGTCGGACTGCTTGCTTCCACCGACCCATAGAACAGTTTCAGCGTTCTCAACCGGGGCACCAGTTTTGCGGTCGGCGACGTAGAGGCTGGTTTGGCCGCCGATGTTGCGGTCGACTATGGCGATGCTGGTGACGATGGCTACGGTGTAAGCCTTGTAGGTCCCGTCGGTGGCTTCGATGAGGTAGACGCCGGAGCTCAGATTCTCGATGGGTAACTGCTGCGTATCGCTGACCAGCGTGGGGGGTGTTTCAAGCTTCCAACGCGCGACGAGTTGGCTCGCGTTCAGGAGCGGGACCTGGGCGAACTCCGCGACTGCGCCTACGACGGTGCTGCGTTTGCCGAGCTTGCCCTGATCTTCGCGGAAGCTGTCGCGGGCCTCATCAGTGAACTGGCTGCGGAAGAAGTGGCGCACTTTCCACCAGAGGTCGGCCTTGAAGTCGTGAATGCGCTCGATCCAGGTTTTCTGGTCGATTTGCTCGGCCGGGGAATTGCTGGTAACTCCGAAGCTGTGGAGGTCTTTGAGGCTGGCGAAGAATTTCTCCGCTTCATTGACCTTGTAGACGCGGAATTCAAGGGAGGGGACGTTGCGGGCGAGAAGCTGGATTTTGACCGTTTCACCGGGGGCGAAGGTGCGCGTGGTGGAGAGAGAGAAGGAGCGTGGCGCGTCTTTGGCGGCGGATGGGAGAGCGGAAGCGAGGACAAAGAGAAGCAACGAGGAAGGGGAGAGCAGCGTCTTACGCAGATTCATAAAGTCCCTCGAAGGATATTCCAACGGTAGACACCGAGAAAGTTGGGATTGTCGGGAACGGGGCGCCATTGCGGCTGGGGATGGTCGATTAGCTCGGCGAGGAGAACGCGGCGGAGTTCGCCTGGTTTGCCGTGGTCTTCACCGGTGTCGTAGACAACGGCGGACTGGCCGGCGATGCGGGTAACGATCATGGAATGCCACGGCGAAGACTGGCCAAACTGGCGATAGAAGAGAAGGTCGCCGGGCTGGGCCTGGCGGAGGTCACGGCTGACGAAGTACGCATTGCGCTTGACCAGCGTTTCTGCGTCGGCGAATTGGGCGAAGGCTCCGTTGGTTGCGTCGGCAGGCTCAAAGCTGCCGGGGTGGACGCGGAAGAGACCGGCGCCGAGGGGGGTATCGGGATAGCGCCAGGCGCGAATCTCGCCGGGGAGCGCGGCGATCTCGAGCCTGGTAGCGAGGAACCAGGTGTCGTCGTGGCGCTTTAGGGCTTCGCGGTAGGCGTAGCGGAGGAGACTGGCGCAGTCAGCGATTTCCGAGGGGACTTCGGCGCGGGGACGGATGGCCTGGAAGTCGGCGATGGTGGTAAACCACTGGCGGAAGGCGGCCTGGTCTGCAGGGTCTGTGAGGCGAAGGAAGTCGGGGGTGCCGTCGGCGAATCGGTCGGTCCAGGGGCGGTGAGCCCAGGCCGATTCCGTCTTGTATCTCGCGGCTTGAACCGCGCCCGATGTATCAACGCCAGCGCCTCGAAAACCACGATGCCCATGGCCGTGCTCGAAAACGAACAGGCGCAGCAGGAGCAGCAGGATGAAGAGCGCAACGGCACCGACGAGAAGCACCTGCGGCAAGCGCGGTTTTGCGTGGGAGGTCATGGTGCAGGTCCACAAGAAGTGAAACCCATCTTATCGTGATTCCGGCGTTCCGGGCGTAAAACATGGTGAAAAGAATAGCTTTGTGAATGGGAAGCGAGCCCGGAAGGAGTAGATGCCGGGCCGATTGAGAACGACGCCAGACGTACGAAGGCCCTTCGGCTTGCACCGAAGGGCCTTCAGCGTAAAGCCACTTTCCTTACACTGTTACAGTCTGTGTAGGTTTGTGCCCGACAAAGCCATAGAAGGCTATGTAGAGGTAGCAGAATACCGGGACAACAAGCGCCCACTGATAATTTGTATTGTCCACCAGCCAGCCAATGAAGACCGGAATCAACGCCCCACCCCATACTGCAGTCATGATTAGCCCTGAGCCCTTGCTTGTCATCGGTCCGAGCCGCGCTATACCGAGGGTGAAGATGTTGGGGAACATGATTGAGTTGAAGAAACCTGCAAGAATCAGGCAGCCAATGGCAACATAGCCACTGGTTAAGATGGAAAGAACCACGAGAGCTGCGGCGATTGTTCCGAAGATCCCAAGCAGTTTTCCAGCCTCGATCTTTGTCAGCATCCAGGACCCGAGGAGCCGGCCGACAAGAGCTCCAAGCCAGTAAAACAACACCAGCTTCTGCGCCTCGGGTGCCGTCAGAGCATGTAATCCACCATGAACGGTATCGCTGAAGTAGAGCACCATCGTTGTCGCCAGGCCGACTTCGACTCCGACGTATACAAATATGCCCAAAGCTCCCAGCACGGTATGACGATAGCTCAGGATGCTCCGGCTCAACAGCGGATCGCCTGCCTTTGCCGGACGGAACTGCTGCGTTGCCTCAACATGGGGTAACCTCGTGAACGCCACGGCGATCCCCAGGATGACGAGGGCGGCCGCGATCACGAGGTAAGGAACGCGTACGGTGTCCGCAATCGTTAACTGGTAGGCGTGCTGGTCGGCGGCGCTCTGTGTGGCGACAACGGCCGGGTTGAGAACAGAGGTGGTCAGGATGAATGTACCTGCTACCCACGGGGCAAATGTGCCACCCAGCGAGTTCAGCGCCTGTGCCAGGTTCAGTCGTATCGAAGCGCTGTGTTCCGGTCCGAGGATCGAGATATAGGGATTGGCCGCGGTCTGCAATGCTGCCACTCCAGCTCCAACGACGAAAATCGCCAGGAGGAAGAGCGGAAACGAAACGTTTTGTGCTGCCGGAACAAAAAGCAGCGCTCCCAGCACCTGAACGAACAAGCTCACCACCATCGTCCGCTTATAGCCGATCGCTTCAATCAACCGGCCCGTCGGACCCGAAAACACGAAATAAGCAGTGAAGAATGCTCCATTCGCCATCATGGCCTGCCAGGTCGGTAGCCCCTGAATTTCAAATATCTTCTTCAGATCTGGTACCAGACCCATGTTCAGGTTGGTGATGAACCCAAAGATGAAAAAGAGCGCAGTGACGATAACGAACGGGAGAAAATACCCGGGCGATGTTAACGCCGTGGATTGCTTTGTTTCTGTTGCCATAGAGAATTCGTCCCCGTTTCCTGAAAAAAGTCTCGCCCAGTAAGGCCTGGTGGCGCAGTTTGCGCTCCAGGCACTTCAGGCATGCCTGCCGGCTGGTTTCATTTCACCCGTTGTCCGGCTTTTTGCACCACACAACACTATACGGAAAACCCTTTGCTGGGGAAGTGACGAAAAAAACGATTGAGCGGGATGATGTTGGAAACGGGGCTCAAAGGCTGTCCGTGGTATTCCGGACTGGGGGCTGACGATCATTGCGGGCAACCTTGCGCGGTGCGCTTACGGCTGGCGGCAATGACTTCGGGGCCTGCGAACTGGGGCGGAAATGCCGTATCCTCATAAGAAAAGTCAGGAGAAACACGTGCCACCTGCAACGATGAGCCCCGCAAAAGTAAAGAAGATACTGGCCGCATTGGAAGAAAACTGGCAGGCCGAAGTGGAGGCGTACCACACCTACCTGGCGCTGGCAGAACGCGACACAGAGCCGATGCGCGCGCAGGTGCTGCGCCACCTGGCCAACGCGGAGTGGGAACATGCAGAGCTTTGGCACGGGCGCATCGCGGAGTTGGGCGGGGCCGAGCCAGTCTACAAGGGCAAGCCGGGTGGCGAGGCGGATTCGCTGGCGAATCGCGCCGGTGGTGTGCGAATGGCGCTGCGACGGCTGGAGATTGAAGAGAGCCGTCACATTGCCACTTACGGCGAGCAGCTAAAAGCACTGGGGGACGAGGGGTCGACTGCGATTCTCGACCACGTGATTGAGGACGAGAAAGACCACTATCGCGAGCTTGGATCGCTGTTGCGCGGGCATTACGCTCCGTCCGCCGGTGCGCCGAAGATTGATGCGAAAGCGGTGCTGGACGAACTGCTGGCCAAACGCGCCAAGGGCCGCAAGCAACCCGGGGCGTGGATTGGCGACGCGATTTACGGGGTCAACGACGGACTGGGCGCGATCTTTGGGATTGTGTCGGGCGTTTCCGGCGCGACGGCGGGCGACAGCAAGTATGTGTTGCTTGCTGGGCTTTCGGGAATGATTGCGTCGGCCCTGAGTATGGGCTCGGGCGCGTACCTGGCAGCCAAGAGCGAACGGGAGATTTACCAGGCGGAAGTTGAACGCGAGCGCGAGGCGATCAAGATGAACGGGCCCGAGGCGCGCGAGCTGCTTTCGCTTTACTACCAGGTGAAGGGGCTGCCGGAAGCGGACGCGATGCACATGGTTAACCATATCGCGAACGACCCCGAACAGCTGCTGAGAGCGCTGGCAAGCGAACGGCTTGGATCGTCGGAAGATGCGTTGAGCAATCCGCTGGTGTCGGCCAGCTCGGGGGCGCTTTCGACGGCCGTGGGCGCTGCTATTCCGATTATTCCGTTCTTCTTTATGAGCGGGATTAATGCGGTGATTGCGGCGGCGGTGATTTCGTTGGCAGCGCACTTTGCGGTGGGCGCGGCAAAGAGCCTGATCACGGTCCGGTCGTGGTGGTCATCGGGGTTCGAGATGACGGTGGTGGGGGCGGTAGAGGGCGCGGTTACTTACGGGATTGGAATTCTGCTGGGTAAGGGCGGAATGTAATGGGCGGCTTTATCCCCTTGGGCGATGCGTCGCGCGGGCCGAGGCGACGAACCGCTGTCACAGTTTTGATTATCGTTGTGAACGTGCTGCTGTTCTTCCTGGAATTGCAGGGCGGCAACGCGTTTGTGCGCCACTGGTCCGCTATTCCTCTACGCATCACGCATGGACATCGTCCCATCACGCTGCTCACCTCGATGTTCATGCACGGCGGTTGGCTGCACATCATCGGGAACATGATTTATCTGTGGGCGTTTGGGCCGGAGATTGAAGAGGCGATGGGGTCATTCCGGTATCTGGTGTTCTATCTGGCAGGCGGGTTGATAGCGATGATGGCGCAGGTATTGGCGGATCCACTTTCCCGGCTGCCGGTGCTGGGAGCGAGCGGCGCGATTGCGGCGGTGATGGGAGCGTTCATCGTAACGTTTCCGCGGGACCGGATTCGGACGGTGGTTTTCTTCCTCATTTTCTTCGGAGTCACTTACATTCCCGCAGTGCTGCTGATTGGTTTCTGGTTCCTGATGCAGGTGCTGGATTTCGGATCGGTGGCAGAGGTGAGGACGGGCGGCGTGGCTTATCTGGCGCACATTGCCGGGTTTCTGTTTGGGGTTGTGTTTGCGTGGATACTTGTGGATCGGCAGAGGCTGGCTTACCGCAGTGTCGGCTACTGAAGGGCCGAGAGCTTTTCGCCGGCACACACTGAAGCCCTCAAAAACCGATTCAAAAACGGCTATTTGGGGGCAGTTTCGGCCCTTTTTACGGCATTAAGTGGGCGAAAAGGGCCTGATTTTGGAGGCTGTTTTTACTGGCTGGCACATGGGTGCGTTGGGTAAGCTGTGTATTTGCATACGGTTGAGAGAATACGACGGTACGGGAAATGGCGATTTTCGAGGGGGAGGGGTGGGGTAATTAATTTCGGGTACAGACCGGACCCATTCCGGACAGATTTTGCTTGCGAATTTGAGAGTCGCGATCACAATTCTGATTGTGCATGTTCGGAGTGAATAAATCGGCAAAGCACCTGAGGTGGCGCTTGCGGTCATCGCCGGCGATATGATCGGAGCCGATCAAGCGCCTTGGCGGTACCTTCCGATAAGACGACGGTTTCGGGGGTTGACCCAGCCTCGACCTGTCGAGCCTGTTGCGGCTCGTTGAAGCGGAGCGAAAAAACGGTCAATTGCCGAAGTGTCGGCTTATCGCGGTCACCTTCTGTCCGCCGGCCATACAGCTTCTTCTGAGATGTGCAAAATCCTCGGGACCGAAGGCGCCAGTGCTTTCGAGCCGTGTTCCGGATAAGTACCAAATGACCAGCCTAAATGGAATTGCAATCAGCGCATGGTCGGGATCTGACAAATAGACGCCGAGTCGGTCCTCCTCGTAGGCGCTCAAGAAACGCTGCAGTCTTTGTGTGTCGATCTCGGCCAGCACACCTGGAAAGTCCGGATCCGGAAATCGTGCCGATCGATATTGCCAAAACTCACGTTGCCCCATAAGCCATTCAATTGGATCCTCTCCGTTGACGACAAGCCCCTGCATGAAAGACGGATAGCCCCCTCTCTTGAATCGGTCTGCAACGAGCTTATGCGTACTCGGGATTCGTGAGATTTCCGCGCGTTCGCCTGCCGCAATCTTGAGTTCATACTGCGTATGGCTAGATGTGCCAGCCTTTGGCACATGAAATATCACGTGCCCATTTCGACAGAGGCTGGCACGAGCGATGTAGAAGGCGGAGTAGTACATCTTTGTAATTGCCCATCCCGCACCCCGGCTGCAGAGCCCCGATAATCCCCCGAGAAAGGACAGTACACCGTTGTAGGCATATCGATAGCCGTCTTCTTTGGCGGCCGCCTGGAGTAAAGTTTGATCATTGGCAGTGACGACATAGCTCTGAAAGAAACTCTTTCCCGTGGTACCGGGTGGAATTCGCCCGAGCAGGTAGCTCCCCGCAGTGCCCGATTGCGTGTTCATACTTTGACCTTGCGGTCCTTGCCTTCCGTTGGGTCAAATAGCTCATCGAGAGCGGAAGCGACGAAGTTGAACGCCCGACGGCCTTGAAGCCCCTCAATTGATTCCCGACGAATCAGATTACCCTGAGAAATCTTCAGGACCTTCGCGATCGCACCCGAGGTAAAATCCGCCGCAATATTGCAATGAACCACGAGCTTATTCTTAACAAATTCAATTGCGCCTACAAAGCCGGCGGCCATGCGAAATACATTACTTGGTGACTCCCACTCTGCCCCGTATGCGTCTCGCAGTACGCTAAAGAAGTTGATCAAAAATTGCGACTGCATCTGAAGTTCCGACAGGCCGACTTGCTCGAATACCCCTTTCTCCTCGACTAGCGGTTTAACCGCAGACACAATAGTCGATAGGGCAAGCCCCTTATGCCCTTTTGGCGTACCGGGGAAGTTAACGTAACCCAGAAACGGTGAGTCTTGGCGCTCGTTGAGCTCTGAAGCGAGATCGCCAGCGCGTAGCGCAGGCGGGTCAACAATGTAATTGCTCGCAACTTTGTACAGATCGAAAACCAAGCTACGATGTACGGGCTTTTGCTCTGTGTTGATCGAGAGAAAAATATCGGCGCACTCCTGAGTTGAGAGCCCTGTATATAACGTAACTGGGATCTGCAGTTTTGAAAGGGACTTCTGCTTTGCGATAGCGAACGAGAGGCCGATTATCCGGTGCTGGCCGTCGATAATCTGAGCCGCCCGCGAAACCTTCTGGATCACGAGCTTCCCGCTTTTGATCCTTGGCGCAGTTTCCGCGTCGAGCCAATTAAGGACGATAGACACGGGGAAACTCCCCCCTGCAATTACGAAATCGCGAATTCCCGCGATCCTCGCTGGATTGAGCAGCCGTTGTACCGCTCCCTGTTCCTCATCAACACCCCTCCTTGCGACATAGCTGATGCGCACGAGGTCGGCAGCGGAAAGCGCTGTGAGAAAGAATGATTTGCCGTGTTGCTTCGCCTGGGCAAATGGCACCAAAATTTCAGTGGGCACTTTTAGCTTCCTTTCTGTCCGCCTCGTTGAGCATACATTCTAGTGCCGAGGGTTTTCCCGGTCCATCTAAAAGCGCCTCTTGTTGGGATTACTCCCTGTAAACGCCCTAGGGGCCGGGAATGGACTCACGCCCCGATTGTCCCCCACGCATCAATAACTCTTGAGGAACAAGATTTCAGCTGAAGTGCCTTTCCAAGGTTGAAATCCGCATATTTTCGACGACTTTGCATCGTATCTTTCATTTTCGAGTGCGCCAATAGACGCGGGCTAAAGCAACTTCATTGCTTCTGGATCCCACTTCACGATTGCTCCGCGCTCGATGCTGAGATTGCTGAGCAGTGCAGCCCCGGCGGCGCGATACCCAAAGACCGCATCTTCAACCACGGGCTTGCGTGAACGCACCGAATCGAAGAAGTTGTGGAAGTGGTCGTAGCTGTCGCTGTAGCCCTTCGGGGCCGTGAACTTCTCGGTTCCAGCCAGGGCCGCATCTTCAGAATGGGTCGGATACTTTGCGTCGTACGCGGCGATGATTTGTTTCTGCATGGCCTCAGTGAATGTGTCGATGGTGTAGCCGGGGGCTTTCTGGCGCGGCACGCGGCTTAAGGTGACGTCGTTCCACCCAATCTCCATGGTGCCCTCAGAGCCGGTGAAGATGAGGCCTTCGCTCTCTTCGCCGCCATCGACGAAGTTGACACGCAGGCTGAGGTTGAAGCCCTCTTTGTAATCGAAGAGGCCGAGCATGACGTCATCCACGTCGCGGCCATCTTTCCAGAAGCGTAGTGCACCTGTGGCCATGCCGCGCGTGGGGCCATGGGAGCCGGTGATGAAATGCGTTCCGCTGAAGAGATGGACAAAGAGGTCGCCGGCCACGCCGCTGCCGTAGGCCTTCCACTTGCGCCACTGGAAGAACTGCTCGGCATTGAAGGGGATTTTGGGAGCGGTGCCGAGGAAGCGCGGCCAGTCGCATGTTTCGGTGGAGGCGTCGGGCGGGACGGTGTAATCCCATGCGCCCATGGCGGAATTGCGATCCCAGCGGGCGGTGACCATGTTGAGCTGTCCGATTGTGCCGGAGGCGAGGAGTTCTTTTGCCTTGGCGTAGATGATGGAGCTGACGCGCTGACTGCCGACCTGGAGGATGCGGCCTGTGGAGCGAGCGGCTTCAATCATCTCAGGGCCGTCGGAGTAGAGATGGATCATGGGCTTTTCGCAGTAGACATCTTTGCCGGCCTTCAGGGCGTCAACGCTGGCCTGTTTGTGCCAGTGGTCTGGAGTGCCGATGATGACGGCGTCGATGTCTTTGCGGGCGAGGATTTCGTTGTAGTCGCGGGTGGTGAAGATGTCGTCGCCCCACAACTCCTTGCTATGGGCGAGGCGGCCGTCATAACAATCGGCAACGGCGACCAGCTTGACGCCGGGGACCTGGATGGCGGTCTTGGTATCGCCCATGCCCTGGCCGCCCGCGCCGATGAGTGCGATCTGAATGCGGTCGTTGGCGGCGATGGTGCGCGGGGCTTGGGATTGCTCTGGGGTGAGTGCGTGTAGCCTGGGCCCGAGCAGAGCGCCTGTGGTTGCCGCTGATGCTGCTTTCAGAAATCCTCTGCGATTGAATGAATGCACGTGTACCCCTCAAGAAAACCTGGAAATCTATGCCGTCAATCACGATACACCGCGAAGGGTGAGAATCTCATTCCGGCCGTCAACCCATAGAATGGTTTCGACTATGCAACAGGCTGCGAAAAGACTCCATCTCTGTTTCACGGCGGACAACAGGACATCCCGCAGGGGCTAAAGCCCGGCTCATTTCTATTTGGCTTTATTGGCCCGGCTGAAGCCGTGCCCTTGTTACAGAACATTCTGGAAAGAGTTTTTTCCGCAGCCAGTATAGCCCTCGAGGAGCTGACCACAGATGTTGAGGAAAAGTCTTTGCTTACTTGCCTTCGTTGTACCGTGCATTGTCGCTTTGAGCCAGAGCGCCGGAACGGTTGCCGCGCCGCCGTTGCAGATTGTGACGGAAAAAGGCGTGGCGATGAAGACGCGCGATGGCGTGACGCTGCGCGCCGACATTTACAGGCCGGCCGCGGAAGGGAGCTACCCGGTGCTGCTGACGCGCACGCCGTATGACAAGTCGCTGATGTGGCCCATTGGGGAGAAAGGCGCGGGGCGCGGATTCATTGTGGTGATTCAGGATGTGCGCGGCCGGTACACGTCGGAAGGGGAGTGGTATCCCTTCAAATATGAAATCAACGACGGGTACGACACGGTGGAATGGGCGGCGGCGCTGCCTCACTCGAACGGCAAGGTGGGCATGTTCTCAGGGTCGTATGTGGGCGCGACGCAGATGCTGGCGGCGATTGCGCGTCCACCACACCTGGCGGGGATTTGCCCCATCGTTACCGCAAGCAATTATCACGAGAACTGGACTTACCAGGGCGGGGCCTTTGAACAGTGGTTTAACGAGAGCTGGACGTCTGGCCTGGCGCAGGACACGCTGAACCGGAAGATCAAGGAGAACACCAACGCGCTGGTGGGGGATTCGATTCTGCCGCTGAACCAGTATCCGGTGTTCAACATTCGCGCGCCGCACGACGGGGCGGATCTTACGCGGGCGGTGGCTCCGTATTTCATCGACTGGCTGGCGCATCCGCTGTATGACGACTACTGGAAGCAGTGGTCGATTGAGGAGAACTATCAGAATATCCAGGTTCCGGCGCTGACGATTGCGGCGTGGTATGACATTTTTCAGGGTGGATCTCTGCGCAATTACATGGGGCTGAAGGCGCATGGAGGGAGCGAAGCGGCGCGGAATGGGCAGCACCTGATTGTGGCGATCGGCGGGCACTCGGGATGGGGACGGACGGTGGGGCAGGTGGACTTTGGACCGGATGCGCCGTTTGATGAGAATGCGGTGATTCTGGATTGGTATGACTACCTGTTTCTGGGGAAGCAGAATGAGTTTGCCAATGGGAAGCCGGTAAAGATTTTTGTGATGGGGAAGAATGAGTGGCGATTTGAGGATGAGTGGCCGCTGAGGCGGGCGGTGGAATGGCGGCTGCTTCTTCGCTCCTCCCACAATGCACAACCAGCGTTGGTTGGTAATGCGAACTCCTCATCCGGCGAAGGCCGGCTGTTGACCGCCGGGGTCGCGCTCCCAGACGAAGCGTCTTTTGACAAGTATGTCTACGATCCGGCTAACCCGGTGCCTACTGTGGGTGGGCCGCTTTGCTGCGATCCACAGCATCTGCCGGGAGGGCCGCGGGATCAGCGCGAGGTGGAGAAGCGTGCGGACGTGCTGGTGTATTCAACGGGGCCGCTGGAGCAGGATTTGGAAGTGACGGGGCCGGTGACGCTGGATCTGTATGCGAGCACGTCTGCGGCGGATACGGACTTTACCGGGAAGCTGGTGGATGTTGCGCCGGATGGGACGGCGATTAATTTGACGGAGGGGATTTTGCGGGCACGGTATCGGGAGTCGACCGAAGGCGCACCGAAGCCGATTGCGCCGGGGCAGATTTACGAATACAAGATTGATCTGTGGTCGACGAGCAATGTGTTTTTGAAGGGGCACAAGATTCGGCTGGAGGTTAGCAGTTCGAATTTTCCGCGGTTTGATCGGAATTTGAATACGGGGAAGGACTCGGCGACCGACGCGACGATGGTGAAGGCGACTAATACGATTTATCACGATGCGCAGCATCCGAGCGCGCTGGCGTTGCCAGTCGTGCGATAGAGACAGCCGTTAGCGCTTAACTTCCAGTTCCCGAGTTGCGGGTATCGAAGCGGACGCCTGCCCTACCAGTTCTTTTGCGGCGCGACGGCCGAGGCGGATGCAGTCGGGGATGCCAATGCCTTCATAGGCGTTGCCGGCGAGGCGAAGGCCGGGGAGAGTGGCGAGGCGGGCGGTGATCTGCTGCATGCGCTCCTGGTGGCCGACGGCATATTGCGCCATGGCGCGACGCCAGCGGGAGACCTGAACGTGCTCCGGCTCGACCTGGGAGCCGATGATTTTGTTGCCAAGAATCTCGCGCAATTCCCGACGGACGGTGGCTATGAGCACTTCATCCGGCTCGGAGAGCAGGTGTTCATTCCTCATGCCGCCGAGGAAGGCGCGCAGAATGGCTTTGCCCGGCTGGGTGCGGCCGATGAACTTGCGATGGACGAAGGTGCAGGCCAGCATGGCGCGGCCTTCGGTGGCAGGGACGAGAAAGCCGAAGCCATCGGGTAGCGGGCCGAGTTGGCTTTCGTCGTAAACGAGGTTCAGGGTGATGGAAGAAGAGTACGGAATTGCGCCGAGGTTCTCGCCTAGCACGGGATCGACAGGGCGAAGCAGTACGGCTGCGGCCCAGGCGGGCGAGGCGATGATGACTGAGTCAAACAGTTCCGTGGTATCGCCTACGGTGACGCTCCAGTTGCTGCCGGAGCAGGCGAGGCTGCTGACGGGTGTGCCTAGCCTCAGACTGGCAGGCTGAAGCCGGGCGACGAGCGCATCGATGAACTGCTGCATGCCGCCGCGGAGAGAAGTAAAGATGGAACGGGGCGGGCGAGGGGCGCCGTTGCCTGCCGCGGGATTGGTTCCGTTGTTGTGTGCGGCGGCTTTGGCTTTGGCGCGCATCTTCTCGTGTGCGGCGAGCATTCCGCGAGTGAGAGAGCCGTACTCGGTTTCCATCTCGACCAGCTTGGGAAGGACGGCGCGGGCGCTGAGCTGGTTTGCGTCGCCGCCATAGATGCCGCTGAGGAGCGGGTCGGCGAGGCGGTCGACGGCCTCTTTGCCGAAGTGACGCTCGACCAGCGCTGCGACTGACTCGTCCGCATCGCCATGGGGGCGGGGGGGATGGAGCAATTCGAGGCCCATGCGCACCTTGGTGGGAATGCTGAAGAGGCGCGTCAGGGCGGTGGGAATGAGCTTGGTGGGAATGAGGAACATGAGGCCGTCGGGCAGGGGGACGAGCCGGTTTTTCACCACGATGCAGGTCTGGCGCGCGGCGTCGTTCGAGAGGAGTAACTGGTCGCCTAGGCCCAGTTCGCGGCACAACTCGGCGGCAGCCGGCTTTTCGCTCAGGAATGAGTCTGGCCCGCGCTCCAGCACCGAGCCGTTTACGGTTTCCGAGCCAAGAGAGCCGCCGAAGCGGTTGCCGGCTTCGAAAAGCGTGTATTCAACCGGAGCACCGGCCTTGCATGCCTGCTCGAGCTCAAAGGCAGCGGCCAGCCCCGCAATGCCTCCGCCAATGATTGCTATCCGCATGGATCGACCCCACTTCATCTTAGTTCAGCTACGCCGCTCTCGACCGGAGCAGGAAAAGGCGCGGGTGACTAAAAATGCGACTTACATTCTTAGGATGAACTCGTGGCGTATAAGTGTTTGGTGATTTAGATCACGCGATTTGACTGGAGCAAAGGCTACAGACCGAGCATTTTCGTGCGCCTATAATCGTTTGTTATCCGCGATCTCGATCTCCGGGGCGCTTCTTCCCTTTTTCACCCGTTTCCGACCTGATACAGGATGGCCCTCCATGACTGCCGAGCTGATCCATCGCCTTCATTTCGCTTTTACGATTACGTTCCATTACCTCTTTCCGCAACTGACCATGGGGCTGGCGCTGCTGATTGTGGTGCTGAAGTCGGTTGCGCTGAAGACGGGCAACGAAACGTGGGACCGGGCCGCGCGCTTCTGGGGACATATCTTCGGGATCAATTTTGTATTTGGGGTGGTGACCGGGATTCCGATGGAGTTTGAATTCGGGACCAACTGGGCTCGGTTCTCACAGCTTTCGGGCGGGGTGATTGGGCAGCCGCTGGCGATGGAGGGGGTTTTCAGCTTCTTTCTGGAGTCGGCGTTTCTGGGGCTGTTTCTCTATGGGGAGAAGCGCATCTCGAAGCTGGCGCACTGGTTTTCCGCGTTGATGGTGTTTGTGGGCTCGTGGATCTCAGGGTTCTTCATTATTGTGACCGATGCGTGGATGCAGCACCCGGTGGCGTTTGACCGGTTGCCGAACGGGCAGTTTGAAGTGCTGAGCTTCTGGCAGTTGCTGCTGAATCCGTGGGGGTTGCTGCAATACATGCACAACATGACGGGCGCGGTTGTTACCGGCTCGTTTGTGATGAGCGCGGTGGGCGCGTTCTATCTGCTGGAGGGACGGCGGGCGCGATACGCACACATTTTTCTGAAGGTGGGCGTGATTGCGGGAGTGATTGCGTCCATCCTCATCATTTTTCCCACGGGGGATATGGCGGGTAAATATGTGGCGCGCAATCAGCCGGCGGCCATTGCGGCGATGGAGGGGTTGTTCCATAGCGAGGCGGGCGCGGGCATGGTGCTGATGGGACAGCCGAACGAAGAGACGGGCGAGATAGACAACCCGATTGTGGTGAACGACCTGCTCAGCTTCCTGGTGTATGGAACGACGAAGGCCGAGGTGAAGGGGTTGGATCAGATTCCGCACGACCAGTGGCCGACGGCGCTGCCGCTGCTGTTCTACGCGTACCACATCATGGCGGGGCTGGGGACGTGGTTTGTGCTGCTGATGCTGATGTGCGCGTTTCTGCTGTGGCGCGGGCGGCTGTATACATCGCGCTGGGCGTTGTGGGCGCTGCTGCTGAGTTTTCCGCTGCCGTATATTGCCAACACCGCCGGTTGGATGACCGCTGAACTGGGGCGGCAGCCATGGCTGATCTACGGGCTGATGCGGACGAGCGAGGGGTATTCGAATACCGTTTCCGCGAGCAATGGGTTGTTTACGCTGCTGGGGTTCATGGGGCTTTATATGCTGCTGGGGATATTGTTCACGGTGCTGATCTATCGGGAGATCAGTGCGGGGCCTGAGGGGAAACCGCAGGAGGCGCAGGCTGTGGCTGCCGACTGACAGGGCCGGTTGGAGAGAGAAGGGATACGAGCGATGATGGGATTTCTCTGGTTCTGGCTGGTTGCGGTGATGATTGTGGGCTACGTGGTGCTGGACGGCTTCGACCTGGGTGTGGGCGTATTGCACCTGTTTCTTTGCCGCACCGAAAATGACCGGCGGACCACACTGGCCAGCATTGGACCGGTTTGGGACGGCAACGAGGTGTGGCTGCTGGCTGCGGGAGGTACGCTCTACTTCGCTTTTCCGCTGCTGTACGCATCCGCATTCAGCGGGTTTTATCTGCCGCTGATGATGGTGCTGTGGCTACTGATTTTGCGCGGGATCAGCATTGAGCTTCGGAATCACATTGAGGTGGGCGTGTGGCGGGCGTTGCTGGACGGGGTGTTTGGGTTGTCGAGCGCGGTGCTGATCATTTTCTACGGCGCGGCGCTGGCCAATGTTCTGCGCGGGGTTCCGCTGCAGGCTGACGGCTACTTCTTTCTACCCCTGTGGACGGATTGGAAGCCGGGGCCGCATCCGGGGATTCTGGACTGGTATACGGTGATTGGCGGGCTGGTGGCGCTAGTTGCTCTTACACTGCATGGCGCGCTTTGGCTCAGCTTGAAGACTTCTGGCGCGCTGGCAGGCCGCGCGCGGCGAATTGTGAATCCGCTTTGCCTGCAGTTGGCGGCGATTACCGTGATCAGCCTGGGCGCGACGATTGCCGTGCGACCGGCCAGCCTGGATAACTACTTCAACTATCCGTTCACCTTTGTGGTGCCGGCGGGCGTGATTGCTTCGCTGGGGGGCATCTGGCTCTTCAATCGCAAGTGGCAGCCGTTGAGGGCATTTCTTTCTTCCTGCGTGTATCTGTTCTTCATGCTGGCCGGGGCGTGCTGGGGGCTTTATCCAACGCTGCTGCCGGCCACGACCGGAGCGGAACGGGACATTACGCTGACGCGGGCCATCTCAGGTCCGCATACGCTGGCGGTGGGTTTGGCGTGGTGGGGCTTTGGCATGGCGCTGGCGGTGGGTTACATGGTGTTTGTCTACGGCAAGTTTCGCGGGAAGGTGGACCTGGCTTCCGCCAGCCACTAACAAAAGCCAGATAGTCGGAGAGTGGACGATCGCCGGAATTGGTTTCAGGCGATGTCTGCGAATCCATTTCAAAAAACAAATTCGGGAGCGATACAATTCGAGGGAATCTTGCCGAAAGTTGGAGACTCCCATTCAAAACCCCAGCTTGAAGATTATGGATCGGGGCTATCGACGGATAGACTCGATCGACTTTGTACGCGGCCTTGCCATGGTTGTGATGGCGCTGGACCATACGCGGGATTTCATCTGCAACATTCCGTTCGAGCCGGAAAACATCAACAAGACCTGGATGTTCTACTTCCTGGTTCGCTGGGTGACACACTTTTGCGCGCCGGCGTTTTTTCTTCTGGCGGGGGTGGGCGCCTACCTTTATGGCCAGAGGCATTCGCGGGCGGAGCTGACGAAATTTCTGGTGACGCGCGGCCTCTGGCTGGTGGTGCTTGAGTTTACTTTGATTGGCTTTGCATGGACGTTCCATCCGGGATGGGGGATGTTCGGCGTTATCTGCTGCCTTGGTTTGTCGATGATTCTTTTGGCGGCATTTGTCCGTTTGCCGCGTTTCTTGGTGATGGCGATAGCCCTCGTCGTGATTGCAACGCACGACTTGTTCGACGGCTTGAAGCCGGCTGCTTTCCACGCAGGGCAGTGGCTGTTGTTTGTGCTGCACCGTTCGGGGCGTGCGCATATCGGGGAGGTTTCAGTTTTTGTCTTGTTCCCGCTGATTCCGTGGTGCGCGGTTACGCTGCTGGGTTTCAGCATGGGCTTTCTTTTCGAGAGCGGTTCGGCGAGGGGCCGGCGCATTCTGCTGGGGGCGGGCGCAGGCGCGCTTGTGGTTTTCTGCCTGCTTCGGGCGACGAACGTTTATGGTAACCCCGGCGCGGAGGTGGCCCACTCGACTCCGGGCAACTGGCATGTCATGCCCACCCTCTCGAAGTCGATCATTCTGTTTCTCGACGTGGAGAAATATCCGCCTTCGCTTCAGTTTCTTTTAATGACGCTGGGCGTGATCCTGATTCTGCTGGCCGTCGGAGGAGCGAAATTCTGGAGTCGGTTCGGGCGAATCCTGGTGACCTATGGACGGGTTCCGCTGTTCTTCTACATCCTGCATTTGTTTGTGATCCATCTTGCCGCGGGGCTGCTGGGATTTCTGAGCCACCAGCCGGTAAGCTGGCTTTTCCATGGTGGATTCTTTTTGAATTACCCGCCTGATGATCAGCCCTACGGACATGGACTTGGCGTGGTGTGCGCGATGTGGGCCGGCGTGATTGTGCTGCTCTATTGGCCGTGTGCGTGGTTCGCTCGCGTGAAGAAGAGACATCCGGATTCGCTGTTGCGGTATCTGTGATGCAGGAGGCGTGGAGCGCGGGGTACGTGTGCGGATACAGCGTCGAGCAAGATGGTTTGATGCCGGACCGTATCGAAGCGGACGTCAGTTGGCGTAGACGAACAGGGCGGTTGGATTGCCGTTGACCAAACTCGAAGTCACTCGCACCTGATCGCCTTTGCCGGGCTCAAACTTTTTGCCGTCGACGGCGCCTGACCTGGTTTCTGCCACGGTTTCCGGCGTGAGCTTGAAAACTTCCAGATTGCCTGCGTCGTCCCTCACCGAGAACGAATGATCCTTGCCGCTGAAGTTGACCACGGTTCCCGTGCTCTTGGTGAATGGACCGGCGCCGATGTCGCGAAGCGCAACCGCGGTTCGATCAGCGCCCTGGCCATAGAAGAGAACGATGGCGCTAGTGTCTTTCGTGGCGAAGGACAGGGCCGGGGTTGTCTCGGCGCGAAGGGCCTTGTCGACCGTGATGTGCGCTTTGGAGTCTGTCAAGTCATCAAAACTGCCTGGGATGCCGTCATCGGTGGTTACGATAATGGTTTTGGCATTGAGGTTGACGGCGTTCACTGTTCCAACAAGGGCGTGAACCACCTGTTGCGCCCTGGATGCAGCCGAGGCGAACGAAAGACAGACAATGAGAAGGCTGATCATCGAGAACCGCGTCAGCATGAATCTGCTCCTGTGTTCAGGGCGAAGATCAGGGCAAAGATGAACGCGACCCCACTTTCCTGAACGGAAAGAATTCTAGCACTCCAGTGCGAAAACAGCAGTGTTCTCTCGCACTCGTAAATGTGACCGCCGCGACAAAGAGCGACGATGCAATCTGCCTATCGACAGCTTGCTGGTTTTATGCCAGGGAACTTGAGATTTCCACCAGCGGGGATGTCCGTTGGTCTGCTGCCGGTTCGGGCGCGTGCATCGACGATGCGAAGGCTTCTGCGTGATTCTCCAGTTCGGGGTCCCAGTTTTTGGGCTGGTAGATGCAGCAAGGTTCCTGGGCCAATGGATCACCGGTGACTGCGTAGGCGCGGGCGCGAGAACCGCCGCAGATCTCCTTGTACTCGCAGGCGCCGCATTTGCCTTCGAGCTTGCTGGTGTCGCGCAAGGACTTGAAAATGGGCGCGTTGCGGTAGATGTCAGCCAACGGGGTTTCGCGGATGTTGCCGGCGTGGATGGGCAGGAATCCGCTGGGATAGACGTTGCCCACGTGGGAGATGAACATGAAGCCCTTGCCGTCGTTGACCCGGCGCGTTGCCCAGCTTGCGGTGCGGGTTGGTGCGTCGGCAGTGGGCGCACCCGGCTCATAGGCCTGCGCGGCGCCCATTTTCAGACTGCCGGGATGGCCATGGCCATGGCCGTGGCTCATGCGCCGTTCTTCAAGGTTGTGCTGCAGCAGGTAGCGGCGGTAGTGCATGGCCTCGGTGGTCTTGATCTGGAAACTGACTTTGTGCGAGAGCTCGTAGATTTTGCCGAAGACCTGCTCGAAATCCTCGCCGGAGAGCAGATCGCCGAGCTGGCCGCGACCTACCGGGACGAGGAAGAAGACGTTCCACATGACGATGGATAGCTTCTCGAAGAGGGAGCATAAGCTATCGAGATCGTGTGCGTTATGGCGGCTGATGGTGGTGTGTACCTGGATGGGAAGGCCCGCTTCGCCGGCCCATTCAATGGCTTGGATGGTGCGTGCCCAGGCGCCGGGAAGTCCGCGGAAGGTGTCATGAATCTCAGGGGTGGAGCCGTCGAGGGAGATGCCGAGGCGGACGAGCCCGGCTTCTTTAAGCTTGAAGATGGCGTCTCGGGTGAGGAGAGGGGTCGCGCTTGGAGTAAGCGCGACTTGGACACCTTTTTCCGCTGCGTAGTGGATGAGCTCGAACACATCCTTGCGCTTCATGGGATCGCCGCCGGTGAAGACAAAGATGGGAATATGCATGTCGGCGATTTGATCGATAAGAGCTTTGCCCTCGGCATTTGTCAGTTCATCGGGATGGGCGATGGGCTGGGCAGCGGCGCGGCAATGCTTGCAGGCAAGGTCGCAAGACTGAGTGACTTCCCAGATGGCCAGAAAAGGTGCTTCGTCGTAATTC
This sequence comes from Occallatibacter sp., assembly GCA_049514915.1. Taxonomy (GTDB): domain Bacteria; phylum Acidobacteriota; class Terriglobia; order Terriglobales; family Acidobacteriaceae; genus Telmatobacter. The sequence goes on from JBEKUP010000001.1 coordinate 341,158, forward strand.
AATCCGCCGCGAGCGGGGATGTTGTGCATCGGTTGCATAAGACCTCCATCAGAATCGTGCGGAAAATCGCTTTGGATCGGCCCGGAAATGGGGTTTGAGCCGGGGATCGACCGATCTTCCGATTAAAGAAAACTCATGCCCTGCCGATAAGATCGTTTTGCCTACTACCGGGAACGATCCTGGACGCTTGCGACAGAGGCCCATGAACCGGAAAAGCGATCCTGAGCGCAACGATTCTGCTCCAGAAGATCAGCCTTGGAAGGGTTCGCGCTGTGATTGGGATCACTTCATCTTGCTCAATTCATTCTCTCGGCCATGCCGTACTGGACAGTTTGTGGGAAAGGGAGCACAATTCAACATCCAATGAACGCTGACTCCGGCGCCGGCGTCTTTATTTCGAGAGCGCAGTTTTCGGGCGGCTGGAGCCTGACGTTCCGCAACCAAGCGGCGTGATTCGACTCACATTTCCGTGTGCCGTCGGGCACTGCAAAACGAACGGCAAGTCTGCAAAAATATTTCCGCACCTCAAGGAGGTTCCCATGGCTATTGGTATCAAGCCTGGTTGGAGCACACCCTCCAACATCCTGTTCGCCTCCGAGATTCCCGCGAACGAGAAGGCTTTCGCCTTCGCTCTTGCGCAAGCTGCCGAGTTCGGCGCCAATCTCATCCTGTTTCACGCGTATGACACCCTGATAGTGGCGGCATCGGAGACCTCAGGGATCCGGTATTACGACTATGCGGCCGCCGCGCGCACCGAAATGAAACAACTGGAACCGCTGGCCCAGCGTGTCCGGGAATCCGGGGTTAGCTGCGAAGTGGTGGTTCGGCCCGGACTTCCGGCCGACCAGATTCTCAGCTTCCTTCGTGAGCGGGAAATTGACCGCGTGGTAATGGGGACGCATTCTCCGGGACCCATCGGCAAACTTCTTGTTGGTTCCGTGGCAGAGGCTGTGCTTCGAACTGCCAAGGTCCCGGTATACATTGTGGGTCCGGACGTGGTGGACGGCACCTATCGCAACTTTGCCACGCGAACCATTCTCTGCGCGGTGAGCATGCAGGAAGCCAGCTATATGGTGGCCGATTTTGCCGCGGAACTTGCCATCCATCACGACGCCCGGCTGGTGCTGCAACATGTGATTCGGCCGCAAGATCGGGCTGAGGAGCTTGCTGGCCGTAGCATCGACGAAGTAGAGGCAGATCTGCTTTCCCTTGTCCCCGCGGAGTTGCAGAGCAAGATTTCCGTGCAGACGATCGTGGTGCCCGGCGATCCGACGGAGGAACTGCTTTACCAGGCGAGGGCGCAGCAGGCTGACCTGATTGTTCTGGGAGCACAGGGCGCCTCCGCTTTTGCCGCCATCACCCGTCATGGAGTGGTTTACAAGGTGCTGGCACATGCCCATTGCCCTGTGATCACGCTGTCCCCCGCGGTACTGGCCGAGAGCGGTGTCCATGGAGAGAAGCGGCGTCAGGCCGAGGTCTACATGGCAGGAGTTTTTTAGAGCGCTCGTCGCCGGGCGGGGCGGAAGGAACCGGCGCTCCGCCGGCGACTGCTACTTGTGGGAGACCGTCGAGGGCTTGAGTGTGTTTGCGGGGCGCGTGGGCCTGGGCGCGGGCTTCCGGAGACATGGCTGCTTCTCGCAGAGAACGCCAGTGATGCCCATTCCTTCTGTGATGGTGAAGATGCGGTCGACCGCCGGCAGCTTGACTGTTTCCACGGCGCCGGAAGGCCAGTGGATCTGGGCCGTTCCTGTATCCGTTGAGTCGCCCAGACCGAAGTGTGGCCGCTGATCGTTCGACGAGATGTAGCTTCCACCGCTCATGACATCTTCGCGCTGGCGCATTCCGTTGGCGGCAAGATAGACGGTTGCGCCGATTGCATCGCGCGGGCTCTGCTTGCCTGTGGCAGCGTCGTGGCCGCCGATCAGCTTCAACTCTACCCAATGGTGGTGGTCCGGATTGACGTTCTTAAGGAGGACGGGTGGGCCATCGATGGGGCTGATGATGACGTCGATCTTTCCGTTGTTGAATAGATCACCGAAGGCTGCTCCGCGACCCGAGGTGAGGGACGCAAGCCCCGATCCCTTGACCGGAGGCACGTATTCAAATTTGCCGTCTTGCGTGTTCCGGTAGAGGAGCGGCCGCTCTGCAAATGTGGTGCCCCAGTCGTGCTGGTCGACCTGGGGATAGACGTGACCGTTGATCATCATGATGTCTTTCCAGCCGTCGTTGTCGAAGTCAAGAAAACCGACGCCCCAGCCGACGAAGGGGACAGCCATCTCCGTGATGCCTGCCTGGTCTCCCAATTCGGTAAAGCTGGCATCCCCGTCATTTCGATATAGGGCTTTGTAGTCGTCGGAGAAATCGGTAACAAGCAGGTCGACGAGTCCATTGTTGAGGTAGTCACCTACGGCGAGGCCCATGGAAGCGATCTCCCGGCCTTCGCGATTGAGCGCAAAGCCGGAGATATAACTCTGATTGTCAAAGGTGCCGTCGCCTTTGTTGATGTAGAGGTAGTTGGGCTCCGAGTCATTGGCTACAAGGAGGTCCACTTTGCCGTCGTTGTTGGCATCCACAAAGATGGACGTGAAGCCGTAATAAGCGCCAGGGTCGGATACGCCTGCTTTTTCGCTGACGTCGGTGAAAGTGCCGTCGCCGTTGTTGTGGAATAAGTGGTCGGGCTCGCCCGGGAGGCCATGCGGTCCGCACATTACCGGGGTCCCGTGGATCTGGCAGAAGACAAGCGGGACGCCATTGGCGGCGGTTGGCTGATTATGCCAATCGTAGTGAACGTAACCGGAAACGAAGAGGTCGAGACGCCCGTCACCGTCGTAATCGCCAAAGGTTGCGCCGTCTGACCAGTTGCCTAGACCCACTCCTGCTTTCTCGCCGACGTCGGTGAATGTACCGTTGTGGTTGTTGTGGTAGAGACGGTTCTTGCCGTAGTTGGCGACAAAGATATCCGGCCAGCCGTCGTTGTCGAAGTCGCCGATGGCGACGCCGAAGCCCCATCTGTCATTGGTGACGCCTGCTTTGGCTGCCACGTCGGTAAACGTTCCGTCGTGGTTGTTGTGGAAGAGCGCGGCATGCGGCGGGGTTTTCTTCCCGCTGAGCGCGTCGTATGTAGAGCCATTGACGAGATAGATATCGAGCCAGCCATCGTTGTCGTAATCGATGAGGCCGACGCCGGAACCATCGGTCTCAAGAATGTACTTCTTCTCCGGCGTACCCATGACATGCTTCCATGAGCTCAGCCCCGCAGATTTGGTTGCGTCCTCGAAGACCACGGTGCCCGAATCCACAGTTCCACCGGCAGTGATGGGCCGCTTCTGCGCATCATAGACGGGCGCAAACGTGCCGGCCGACGAGATTCCACCCGTACTCGTTTGCGGAGGGGGTGAATTCTGAGACTGCGGCGAGCGCTTATCCTGGCAATTGCCGGGTATCGAAACGAGGACGATCAGCAAGCCGGCAATCAATCCGCGAATACGCAATAAGGAGAGACCTCCACGGCTTGCAGTGTATCGCGACGGGCCGCACCGTCGCTGAAGCATGCGGTGGTCCGATTGAATCAGACTTGCATCAGACTGAAGGGTAGTCTCAAGTGGCGAGGCGACGGAGGCCTCGGGGATGAACAAAGGAGAGAACGAGGCACAAGGGCCCACGGTGCACCACCACTTTGGGCGTTTCGCAGCTTGGGCTTCCGGTCGGCTGGGCTCAACATGGGCTTTTGTGGGGGCGGGCACCGTGATCGCTTTATGGGCAGCGACCGGGCCCTTCTTTCACTTCTCAGACAAATGGATGCAGGTGATGAGTACGGGGACGTCCCTGTTGACGTTTCTCCTCGTCTTCCTCATCCAGAACACGCAAAACCGCGATACACGCGCCATCAACCTCAAGCTGAATGAGCTGATCCGATCCGCGGATAAGGCACGCAATCAAATGATCGATATTGAAAGACTGACCGATCTTGAACTCGATGAGATGCAGGCGACATACGAACGGGTTAAGTCAATAACGACTGCGAGGAAGCCGCACACGTCCGGCGGGTCAACAATGGAGTGAGGCGTAATCTGGACGAGCGCAAGGCACGAAGCGTTCTTCCCTTAGCGCCGAGCGAGCGCCGCCTCTGGAAGCAAAGAAGACGGTGCTCGCTTTCGCGCCGAGCCAAGCGAGGCGGATTTACTGAAACGAGACTCAGATCAGACAACTTTGAGCAGTAGCAGAATCAGCACGATGGTGAGGATCAGGCTGAGGCCGCCGCCGCCGTAGTAGCCCCATCCTGGGCCTACGCGATAGCCACCGTATCCGAATCCAAAGATCAGCACAAGCAGAATGATAATGAGTAACATCGTCTCCTCCTTCAAAGATTCGATGCATTTTCAATAACTCGCGTCAAAGCATCCGCTTGATTCAGCGGTTCAAATTGCTCACTAACAATCGCCCCCATGCAAACAAACTTTAGCCGCGAAGATTGCGCAGGGCATAACTCGGATTATCCGGCTTGAGTTAGTCGAAGACTGGCGCGTAGACGCAGTAGCCGCGGGGCGGTGCGGGAAACTCGGCATTCCCGTCTCCGTCTGTCGTGCGCTCGTCGGGATGGGCTGTATCATGACCGTCCCATGCCACTGGCTTGAATTTCTGGTTGTGCCACTTGGTTTTCACGCTGGTTCCGCTCCACTGGTTGCCCAGGTTGTTGAGCACGTACACCAACCCGGTTTGCGACTCCGTACCACCGCGCTGCATGACGTAGAGATCGGGGTCGGCATGCAACACACATGACTCTCCACCCGCATGACTATGATGCGCGGCAATCAGCGCATCGATTCCGTTTGGCGATCCGGGCCGCGCAAGTTCGCAGTTGAAATAGTCCCACCAGAAGATGCAGGGATATCCATCGCCCGTGAGAATGAAGGAATAACCCAGCATCTTGTCATTGACCACTTCATTGCCGCCCATATCATGGTTCTCGACGAAGGTAACCGCATTGAAGGGCCTCGCTGCGGAGACGGACTCTCCATCGGTCAGATTACGCAGATCGTAGTTTGGTTTATCGCACACATCTTTGAGCTTGTAGCGCAGGGGAAAGTCGAATGCGGCGATCTGCTGGTCGGTGACCGCACGCACTCCGTCGAGCCAACCATCAATGTCCTCGGGGCCTGACCAATACTCTCCGACGATAAAGGGATTGAACTCGCGAGCATCGCGCTTGAGGTACTGGTATTTGGCAAGCAGGCCGATCATCCACGCTCCAAATCCCTTGACGAAATCGAAGCGCATGCCGTCAAAATCAAGTTCTTCAATGGCCAGGCGAGCGTACTCAAACATAGCCTCGTAGACCCTGGGGTTGCGATGACAGAGGTGGGGAAAACCGGCGAACTGCTCGCCTTCGATCATGATCCGCTCGTAACGGCAGGGGTGAAAGCAGTTCCAATCGCGCGGGAATTTACCGCTCGCGGGCTTGAACTTTGTCCATCGCTTTTTGCCATCGAGGGGATTAACTTCTTCTTCGTCGGCGCCGGAGTTATGGTTGATAACCATATCCGCGAGGGCGGTCATTTTATGTTCATGGATAATTCGAATAAGGTTTTCAAGTTCTGCGCGATTGCCATAGAGAGTCTTGACCGAACCCTTTTGATCAAAGTCTCCGAGATCGAAATAGTCGTAAGGGTCGTAGCCGTTTGAATCCGGCACGGCGGCCTTACTGAAGGGCGGCAACCAAAGGGTGCTGACACCAGAGGAAGCAAGTTGGGGAACGATTTCCGCGAGGTGATTCCACCACTCTCCGCGTTTGTTTTCCTTGGCCGGCGCGTCCCAATAGAAGGCCTGCATCATTACAGCCATTTGCGCTCCTCTTTCATTCGAACAGTTCTTTGCCACGCGATGGCTTGACACACGAAGTGTGCCCATCGGTTTTCGATTGATTCACATGGAAGTAAGACCAGCTTGAATGGGCTGGTCGAAGCTTTAACCCAACAGCTATTGGTTGCACGAATGTGGTGACGGGTTTGCCTGGGCTCTACGCAAATACTGTGGAATCAATGACTGCGCGATTTCTTTTTTTGCGCAAACAACCATCGCATCGCGGTTGTGCTTCCAATGATCTGTTGTTGAGGCGAGAAGACATGAAGGCCTCAGGAGGTGGTTGGAATGCTTTGGACAATCTTTGTAATTCTTCTGGTACTGTGGCTGCTCGGGCTGGTGAGCTCATATACGCTGGGCGGATTCATCCACATACTGCTTGTGTTGGCGGTGATCGTTCTGATTCTGCAGCTTGTTTCAGGCCGCAGAGCGGCGCTCTGACGACATCTGCAACGACTTTAATTTGAACCGCGCATTTTTTGAGCGGCGCAAGAGGCACAGTTTCGTGCCACAAACAAAGGTAGATGAAGATCCACGGAGGTGGAAAAAATGAACAAGGATACAGTGAAGGGCACGATTGATGATGCAGCTGGACGCGCGAAGCGCCAGGTAGGCGAGTGGACTGGCGATACAAATACACAGGTTGAAGGCGCCGGACAGCAGATCAAAGGAAAGGCTGAGAAAGCCTGGGGCAACGTGAAGGATGCCGCAAAGGACGCGAACAACGACGCCAAGCGCGAGCAGGAGACGGAAGCCCGCGAGCGTGAACGCCGCGAGGCAGAACGCCGTCATCATGAGGCGGTCGGCAGCTAATAGCGCTGCACCTCATTCGTGAACCGCGACCACTCCTGAGTGAATAAAGAGGCGGCTGAATCTGAATTCAGCCGCCTCTCTCTTGCTCGATTGAATGGGAATTGCGCGCGATTTGGCGGCCTTGTTGTTATGGTTTCGGGCGAACGGATGCGCTCTGTGGGGCCGGGATGTTGCCTCCGGTGGTTCGTTCGATACAGCCGGGTTGCAAGGTGCTGTGAACAACTGAACGCAGGAGCGTGAAAACGATGAATCAAGACAGGGTCAATGGCACGATCGATGAAGTGGTGGGGAATGCCAAGAAGCATATTGGGAGCCTCACGGGCAATACCGGGACGCAGATTAGAGGCGCGGTTCAACAGCTCAAAGGCAAAGCCGAGAATGCCTGGGGCAAGGCGAAGGATGCTGTGAACAATGCGCAGACCCCTCCTGCTCTATCGGACGAAGAAGCAGCGGAGCGCCGAGGTCAGGTTTAGCGACCCTGAAGTACGAGGAGTTTTGAGCCTGATACGGATGGAGTGCGCGGCCGGCACCCATCCGTTGATCCGGAAATGAATGCAAGATGAATACAACCGTTACTCTTGATGTACGGGTGACACGGATGGAATATCGCAGGGGTTCCGGGTATACTGTCGCCAAGGCAGCGCGAATTAAGTTGGGCTAGTGGCCGCGCATGGTCTGAAAAGAGGTGCGTCTTCCGCAGGGACTCCGGTTCACTGACGTTCGACGTTACCCCATCGGGGACTTCCCGGTGGCGCGCAGTGGCTCGCGTGCTTCGAAGTCCTATGGACGCCGTGAGTTGCGCCCTCCTACCCGCCTTTTGCAGTCTCTGCGGCTCTCCCCTGCCGCAGCTTTCCCACGCGCCAATCTGCAACGCCTGCTGGTCGGAATTTCCGCCTCAGAGCGGGCCTGCCTGCGCGCGCTGTGGCGACACGCTCGATGCTCCGATGCATGCGTCCGGACTGGAAAATGCAGACCTTTGCCGCCGTTGCCGGATGGTTCCGCCTGCGTTTGCACGAGCTGTGGCTTATGGACTTTACCAGGACCGTATGAAGGCGGCTATCCATGCGCTGAAGTACGACCATCTGCATCCCGTAGCGCGCACCCTGGGCCAGATGCTGGCGCTGGCCATTGCCCAACTGGCTGCCGAAGCGCCTGCTGAAATGCTAGTGATTCCGATTCCGCTGCACCGATCGAAGCGCGCCGAACGAGGGTTCAACCAGGCTCGCGCACTGGCCGAGCATGCACTCGTATCACTGCGCAAGTCTCATCCGGAGTGGCGGCTGACGCTGGCTGCCAGCACCCTGATGCGGCTTCGGGCCACGGCGAGCCAGGCGGGTCTCACGATGCGCCAGCGGAGGCTGAATGTCCGTGGGGCCTTCTCCGTTTCTGATCCGGCGCTGGTTGACTCGAAGCACATTCTGGTGGTCGACGACATTTACACCACGGGCGCAACCGCCCGCGCCGCCGCGCAGGCATTGATTCGCGCCGGGGCGGCCTCAGTGTGGGTTGCGACATTGGCCAGGGCGCGGCGCGTGTCGGACCACGGCTACGCGGCTCAATTGAACATCGAAGACGGCGGAAATGATCGGGAGTTTTCAGACTATGTAACGCCGGCAGAACTGCAGCAGGAAAGCTACTATTCATCGCAAGACCAACCATCTTTTTGACGAGGGGATAAGAGATGTCGCTGGGAAAAGCTATGATTCATGCCCGCAAGCAGAAGTCCATCGCCAAGGCCGCGGCGTATGCCGGGGACTATGCCGCCGTGCAGCCGGTACACATGCTGCAGATGCCGGTGCTGGTGCTCAACGCGTCCTACGAGCCGATCAACATTTGCGGTGCACGGCGCGCGTTGGTCCTGGTGCTGAAGGGTATTGCGCGGACGGAAGAGGAACACGGACTGACGCTGCATGCCCAGCGGAGCCGCATCGCCATGCCTTCGGTGATCCGGTTGCTGGAGTACCGGCGCATCCCGCATCAGACGCGCGCTCTCTCGCGGAAGAACATTCTGCTGCGTGACCGCAACACCTGCCAGTACTGCGGGGTGTTGTTGCCGGCCAGCGAACTAACGCTGGACCACGTGATTCCGCGTTCCCGTGGAGGCAATTCCACGTGGGAGAATCTCGTGGCGTGCTGCCATGCCTGCAACCGGCGGAAAGGCAATCGCATGCTGAACGAGCTGGACGACATGATGCTGATGCGCGATCCGCGGCCCTTCTCGCTGCACACCAGCAGGCAGATCATGCGCATGCTGGGACGAGGCGACGACCGGTGGCGGAAGTACCTCTTCTATTGAGGAACTGCTGCTTGTTCAAGAACGCGATTGTTCGTATCCCTGGAAGCAACTTCGATGCGGGGCTCACTTCTGTTTCGCTAGGGCGGCCCGATTTTGAGCGGGTCCTGGAGCAGCACGCCCGCTATTGCGAGGCGCTGGCTGAGTGCGGGCTGGCGGTGACCACGCTGGACGCGGATCTTCGGTTTCCTGACTCGACATTTGTGGAAGATACGGCCGTGATTTCAGCCCGCGGCGTTGTTCTGACGCGGCCCGGCGCGGCAAGCCGCGAAGGCGAGGTTGAGTCCATTCGACCTGCGATTCTCAAGTGGTTTCCTTCTCCGCTGATGATCGAGGCGCCAGGCACGCTGGACGGAGGCGATATCTGCGAGGCGGAGGACCACTTCTTCCTCGGCCTCTCGCACCGCTCCAACGAGGAGGGCGCCCGGCAATTGGCAGCGCATCTTGCCGGTCTGGGATTTACGTCTTCCACGATTGATGTGCGGGGGATGACGAGTATTCTTCACTTGAAGAGCGGCATCTCGTACATTGGCGACAATACGCTGGTGGTGATGGAAGAGATGGCGCCCCAGTTCAGCGGTTTCAACCTGATCCCGGTTGGGGTAGATGAGAGCTACGGGGCCAACTGCGTGCGTGTGAACGACCGCGTGCTGGTGGCCGCGGGTTTTCCCAAGCTCGCAGCCGATCTTCTGGCGCGGGGATTCGATCCGCTGGTGCTGGAGATGAGCGAGTTCCGGAAGATGGACGGTGGATTGAGTTGTTTGTCCCTGCGCTTCTAAAAGGCTACTTCTTCGGCTGCGGGTCGGGGGCTTTCTCAGGCGCGGTAATGTCCTGCCCATCGTAGATGATCCTGGTGGTTGACCCGAATTGCTTATAGTCGGTGTACTTGATGATGTCGCGTATATGCACGTCCTGTGCCAGGTAGCCGTGACCACCGCTGAAGTGCAGAACCCCCTCGCCCTTGGTGTACACCGGGAACCAGTAGTGGCCGTCGATCTGCTGTCGCCAGGTCATGAACGGCGGGTGTAGATCCTCGCTTCCCTTGCGGGTGTCGTCAGGAACCATTCGTCCGTTGGTGACGACGATCTGCAGTTCGGTCGAATCCACCCAGATGCGCCCCAGCAAATAGCGCTTCTTCTTCTCAATCACCTTGGGGCTGACATCAAAGACGTAGCAGTCGACCTCGTCGACTTTTTGCCGGCCCACATATTTCACGTCGTACTGCCCGATATCCTCCGCGGTAAGCACGAACGGATAGCCGTGCTGGATGTCCTGCAAGTCGGAGGGCGACATCATGACCCTGTTCAGCGAGTTTTCCGGCGCGTAGACGACCTTCTCCGTGCGGGCTCCGGAAGGGTCGAAGATGACGTCGTCGACTTCGTAATACTCGCCATCGACCTTGTTGTCGTCGTCGAGCGTCTGCACGCGGGCGACGCGCCGATAAGTGTAGTGGTTCAGGGCCTTCTGAAACTCGGATTCCTTGGCCGCAAACTGACGGATGATCTCTTCGGGCGCGATGGGGGGCGTGGAGATATCCATGCGTCCGAACCCGGCGTCGAGGGCCATGGGCGTAAAGCTGTCTTTATCCTGCGCCACCGCGGCCACAGTGCAGCCTGCTATTATGATTGCCATCCACCATCCGCTTTGCACTGTGCCGCTCCCTCCTCTGTTTTCTCACGTCTGTTCCGTCCCGTCCAGGCGAGGTTACGCCATGGCTCGCCGGAAGGAGACCGTAACCCGATCCCGTTCTACAACATTAGACGTATAGACACCTACGGCAGATAGTTTGACAATCTCGGCGAGAGGCTTGCGCCTGTTTCGCAATCGGTCGCACTCCAGCGCTCTTCTTTGGATTTGCTGGACTTGGAGCGCGCCCGCGCGTTCTGCTTCCCTTGTTTGGAAGCCGGAATCGGCTCGGCTTTCGCGCTCAAGGGTAAAGCGTAATGCGCTTTCCTTCGTAACGCACAGCAAGGAGAACTTCGGCGTTCATGCCCGACAATTACAAACTTCCGGCGTTTGCGCTCACAGTGCTCCTGCTTCCCGCTTTTGGCTATCTCTATCTGCGTTTCCGCAGCGCCCGCACTCTGCTCTGGTTCCTCGGCTTTCTCTGCGCGGTTCTCCAGATGGTGTTTCTATACCCGATCGTTGGACAGAGTTTTCTGGGCGGAGCGCAACCCTGGTTTCTGGCTGCCGGGCAGGCAACTCTTCAGATCGGCTCGGCGCTGTTTCTTGCGTCGCTGTCGCCGCTGCGCTTCCGCGTTGGCCGTCTCGAAATTCTCTATGTCATCCCCTACACCATCCCGCTGGTGGTCTATTCGATCCTCTTTTATGGGGTCTTCCATGGCGTTACGCCAAGCGGGCCCATGTTCTTCGTCTTTCCCGGTCTGGGGCTCATCTCCCTCATCGTCGGCCTGTTTTGGGGAATTGCGAAAGGCAGCATGCCCATCTGGGTGGCGGAGTGCACATGCATTGTGCTGGGTTGCTTTGGCCTGCTGATCTGTTTTACCAGTGGAGCCGGCTGGCCGCTCACGCTTGTCGAGTGCGCGAATCACTTCATGACCGCCCTGCTGCTGATCTTCGTTTTCCGGCGGATCACCCCCGGGCTGATTCTCAGCTTCCTTGGATTCTTTGCGTGGTCACTTTGGATCCTGACGATTTTTGTCGCGATTTCCGAACATCCCACACTTGAGCTGAACCTCGTCCGAATTATCGTAATGGGAAAGGTGGTGGCCGCGCTGGGCATGATTCTGCTGGCGCTGGAAGACCAACTGGCGATCAACAGGCTTGGCAGAGAACGCGAAGGCCGCGCCCGCCGCGAACTGGAAGCCTATGCCAACCCGATGCTGGTACGGCGACGAGTGGAGGATTTCGATCGCCAGGGGAACGAAATTTGCCAGCTGATTGTGGATAAAAGCAGGTTTGCGCAGGCCGCGTTGCTGCTGGAAGGTTCGGGACAATTCCACCTCGCCGGGGCTGCTGGAATGGATGCAGCGGTTGTAACTGCCCTTGATTCAGTGGCGGCGCGCATACCGGTGGCCGGATTCCTCGCGCCGGGCTCGGCTTCCCCTGCATTTGAACGCAGTCAGACTGTCGATCTGAACCTGGAACCATGGCTGAACCCAGGTGATGACCTGAAGCGCCTTTGTTTCTCGAGAGCCCTTGCCGTACCCATTGTGGGGCGCTCAGCGAATGAAGGGGCACTGCTGTTGGCGGGGATGCGCAATCAAGAGTTTCCGCTGTGTGCCGATGAACTCCTTCCCCTGGAGATACTTGCCGGTCGCTTGCAGGCCGTTCGCAGCCAGACGAGGATGTTGGAAAAGCTGATTGACTCAGAGAAATTTGCCGGGCTGGGACAGTTGGCGAGCAATGTGACCCAACAGCTGAACAATCCACTTACCGTGATTCTTGGTTATGCCTCGCTGCTTGAGGAGACATCGACGCTGGCCCCCCAGGAGCGGAAGGCGGTAGAGGCGATTCTGACCGAAGCGCGCCGCATGAGGGCCACGCTGGAGAGCTTGACCCGCGTGTCCCGCCGTCAAAATGACCAGTTGGACACCATCTGCGTGTCCGAACTGCTTGCCGACATGGAGCAGCTGCACCGGTCCGAATTCCTCGCCCGTTCCATTGACTTCCGCATGAATATTGCTCCTGGGCTGCCCAGCGTGCGGTGCAATGCACAGCTATTGCGCCAAGCGGTGCTCCACTGCCTTCAATTCGCTATTGAAGCGGCGGACAGCCCGAGCTCGGTGCTGGCGACGAGCAAGAATGATACGAAGACCGTGCGTCTGGAAGCGACATCGGAGGGGAACGTTGTGCAGATTCTGGTGGGCCACTCGGGCCCCGGCTTTCTGTATCCTGAACGTGCGTTTGATCCCTTTGTCCCGACGCAGGCTGGGGGTGAGATGGCGGGTACGGGGCTGGGTCTTTGCGCCACCATCCTTCGCGATCACAACGGCCGCGCCTCGGCCGTGAACCTGGAGCCAACCGGCGCCGCCATTATTCTTGAGCTGCAAGCAGCTTAAGATCCGCCATTGTTTTGCTGCAATCATCCGCCGGAACTTCCACGCCCACACTGCGTAAGGTACATGAGAGCCGCAGGGGCCCGGAGGACGCGTGAAACTGGAAATTGAGGAAGTCTCAAAGCAATACCGCAGAGGCGTCCTCGCGCTGCGCGATTTCAGCCTTGAATTGAAGCCCGGAGTGCTTGGGCTGCTGGGGCCGAACGGTGCCGGCAAGACCACGTTGATGAGCATTTTGGCCACCATCACCAAGGCAAGCAAGGGGCGCGTACTTTGGGATGGTGTAGACATAGCAAGGAAGCCCGATGCGCTTCGTTCCGTGCTGGGCTACCTGCCGCAGGACTTCGGAGTCTATCCGAATCTGAACGCCGTGGAGTTCCTCGAGTACCTGGCCGCGGTGAAAGGTCTGGATGCCGCAACTTCGAAGCGGCGCATCGATGAACTGCTGGACCTAGTGAACCTGACTGAGGCGCGGAAGCGACCGTTGGGCGGTTTCTCCGGCGGCATGAAACAGCGAGTGGGCATTGCCCAGGCGCTGCTGAACGATCCTCAACTACTGATTGTGGACGAGCCCACGGCGGGCCTGGACCCGGAAGAGCGGGTGCGTTTTCGCAACCTGCTTTCTGAACTATCCGGTGAGCGGATCGTCATTCTGTCCACACATATTGTCTCTGACGTTGAGGCGACAGCGACCGATATTGCGCTGATTGAAAATGGTTCGCTGGTGGCTCACGCAACTCCCGAAGCGCTGCTGCTGCTGGTGGAGGGCAAGGTTTGGGAATGGGTTGTCGCGAGCACAGAATTGAATGCCGCGAAACAGAGATTCCTGGTGAGCAGCACGACGCGCCGCAGCGATGGCGTTCATGTCCGCGTGCTTGGAGATGAGCCTCCGGCGGGTGCACAGCCAGTGGCGCCGAATCTCGAAGACGCTTATCTCTATTGCCTCAACCAGCATCGCGCGGGAGCTGGACAATGAACCGCAGCCGCGCGCTTTATCACATGGTGCGAGCTGATTTTCTTGAGCGCGTGCGCCGGTACAGCTTTCTGCTCACGCTGTCCTTTTCTGTCTATCTTGCCTACGCTGTGTATGCCGATCAAATCACTCTACAGCTCGATAAATACCGCGGCGTCGATAACTCCGCGTGGGTGGGTTCCGTGATTGCGCTGGTTGCCTCGGTGTGGCTCAGCCTGGTCGGTTTCTACATCGTCAAGAACTCGATTCAGCGGGACCGCCAGACCCGTGTGGGTCAGATTCTGGCGACGACGCCCATCAGCAAGACCTTCTACACATTCAGCAAGGCGTTGAGCAACTTTGCGGTTCTTGCGTCGATGGTCCTTGTACTTGCGTTCACGGCTTTGGTCTTTCATTTGTTCCACCGCGCGGACCCGCACATCGACTTGGTTGCGCTCTTTTCGCCGATTCTGATCTTCGGGCTCGGTGCCGTCGCTGTTACAGCGGCACTGGCGATACTGTTTGAAAGCCTGCCGGTGCTGCGCGGGGGTGTCGGCAATATTATCTACTTCTTCGTTTGGGTTTTACTGATTGTTCTGGCTGCGATCGGCCAGGAGAGGTTCACTGCGCATCATCAGATGAGTCCGTTCACCGATTACACGGGCATAACATCTATGCTGAGCCAAATGCAGAACCAGGTGCATGTTCTCGATCCGCAATACTCCGATGGCGCGCAATTCGATGTTGGCAACTTGAACCCGCCTACAAAGACCTTTCTCTGGACGGGTCTCAAATGGACTCCGGCGCTGTTGCTGAGCCGCGCAATGTTGTTTGCCATTGCAGCGGCGCTGGCATTGCTGGCCGCGGTCTTCTTCGACCGGTTCGATTCCGCGCGCGCCCGGTGGTTACCCGCAAAAAAGCCGAAGCCGATACCGGGCAACGACGCAGGCGAGGTCTCCGTTGCACAGCTTCCGGCAATCGCTTACGAAGGGGGTCTTATTAACCTGCCTGCGCCGCATCTATCAGCCGCGCATCTCGGGCCTCTGTCGCGAACCGAAGGGCACACTCGCTTTTTCACGCTGGTACGCGCCGAACTTCGACTCATGATCCGCGGACATGCATGGTGGTGGTACACGGTGGCAGCGGGATTGTTTATTGCCTGCCTGGCGTCGCCGCTGGATGCGGCACGCTCCGGCGTAATTGTTGCGGCATGGATCTGGCCTGCTCTCATCTGGTCGCAGATGGGCACGCGCGAGGCGCAGTACGCCACCGGGGCGCTGGTTTTCTCCGCTCCCCGGCCGGTTCCGCAGCAGCTACTGGCAACGTATGCGGCGGGCGTGCTGGTGGCTGTTCTGACGGGGTGCGGACTGGGTCTTCACCTGTTGTTTGCGCGGGATGTTGCGGGACTTGCCGCGTGGGCTGGCGGCGCGCTGTTCATTCCTGCTTTGGCCCTGGCACTGGGTGTGACCACGGGCACCCGCAAGTTTTTTGAGGCTCTCTATACAGCGTGGTGGTACGTAGGCCCATTGCATCACACACCACAAATCGACTTCATGGGAACGACCGCGCAATCCAGTACGCCAGGCGGATATCTTACCGCGGCTGGATTGCTTGTGCTGATTGCCTGCACATGGCGGGCAGTCAAGCTGGCGAATGCGTGATCGGTAGCAGGCTACGGATTCCTTGCGCGGAGCGGGATGGATGAAATGTCGCTCTTCCAACTGGCGACCCGGTTATTGCGGAAGTAGATCGCAGAACCGCCGTAATCGAATTCATCTTTTGAAAACGCTGTCGGTGTGCCTTGCACCACGAGCACGTCATCTCTTGTTGAGTTAACGGTGAAGAAGGTCTGACTCGTGTCGACTGAATGTTCCGGCCAGAGCTTGACTCTGATGGGATTGGAAGCTGCATCAATTCTCCATCCGACGACAGCCCCGTCTTTCATATCAAGCTCAGAGTGACCATAGACAAGCTTGTCGTCTGAAGAGGTTGTGGGAGGGCCCTGCTGCGCAATCACTTCGTCCCTGGTGGAACCGACGGTGATATAGGAATGAAGCACCCGCGGCGTAGCCGGCGACTTTCCCGATTGCTTTCTGGTTGGTTTGCCGTTCGGCGCCTGCTCGGCTTGCGGACTATCGTCGGACTGCGCCGCGGCATCCTGGGATTGCTGCGCGGTCGCGACTGCCGCGGCTGTCCCGTTCAGGCCCAGTCTCCTCAGGTCGTGTTCGATCGCGTCGAGGAATCTATGCTGAGGCCCCGGTAGTTCCTTTGCGACGTTGTCCAGGCCAGCGTCGTAAACCCGATGCATGTCTCCGCTGGATAGCTCAGGAAGATCAAAAGCAATCCAGATATATCGGCCAATCAGAATCGCGAATGCAAGAACGCAGACCTTGATCAGTGTGCCGAACGTCCAACGGAGCCACCTGGCCAGAGTCCCGGGGTTGTCTGACTCCGGTGTCCAGCCGGTTGTGGAGTTTGAAGTCGCCATGCCGGGCTCGCCCGGCGGAACCACGTTCACGCGAGCGCGCTTTGCACGGCGTTCTGAATTCGACGGCGTCTCAGTAAGAACCCGGTAGGCGGTATTGATATTCTTCAGCTTTTGCTCGGCTGACCACCTGAGGGACTCGTCCCCTTGAAACCGGTCAGGATGCCAGACCTTGACCAAAATGCGATAGGCAGCTTTGATCTGTCTCTCGGTGGCCTGGGAATCGAGCTCGAGCACTCGCAGAGCAGTGCAACGCGTACACAAAATGTCGTTATCGCCAATGGGATTTCCGCAGAAGCAGTTATTCATGGAGCCGGATCACCTCCTTTCCACAGGCGGACTGTTCGTGGCTGTCGGTTTTCTAATCGGCCGAATTTCTAGATTTTCTAGTCGATAGTTAGCCCAATTATAGAAGAGGCCGTGACGTGGGAACGTGCGTTTTCTGCGCGGAACGGCGGGAATCCGTAGAATAGAATTGCAGGCTGGCTTCCCTATCCGCATGGCATTTACCGAACAATACGATGTAGCCGTAGTGGGCGCGGGTCACGCCGGATGCGAGGCGGCGATGGCAGCTGCGCGCATGGGCCTGAAGACCGCGCTGATTACGATGAATCTGGACCTGATTGCCCAGATGAGTTGCAACCCGGCCGTTGGCGGCGTGGCCAAGGGTCACCTGGTGCGGGAGGTGGACGCGCTTGGCGGCATCATGGGCGAAGTTGCCGACGCCGTGGGCATTCAGTTTCGTCTTCTCAACACATCCCGCGGTCCTGCCGTGTGGAGTCCGCGCGCTCAGTGCGACAAGCAACTCTACCGCGTGAAGATGCGCGAAGTTCTTGAGGCCCAGCCGGGTTTGCATATCCGCCAGGCGGAGGTCGTCAATCTCGTTTTAGAGGACAGTTGTCAGTTGTCAGTGGTCAGTGGTGAGGAAGCCCGTCCGCGGCGACGCGTGCTGGGGTTGAAGCTGCGGGACGGACGGAATCTGCTGGCGGGCGCAACGATCATCACTACCGGCACGTTCCTGAATGGACTTATCCATTGCGGTGAGGAGCGCTACCCCGCCGGCCGAAGCGGCGAGCCAGCGTCTGTCCTGCTGGGCGAGGCACTGCGCGCACTGGGTCTTCGCACTTGCAGGCTGAAGACCGGCACGCCACCCCGCCTGGACGGCCGGACTATTCGTTGGGAGGCATTTGAAGAACAGCCGGGCGATGCCGATCCTACACCGTTCAGCTTCAGGACGAAGAAGATTATGCAGCCGCAGATCAGCTGCCACATCGCGTTCACAACACCCGAGACGCTGCGCATCATTCGCGAGAATGTGGGCCGTTCCGCGATGTATTCCGGGCAGATTGAAGGGATCGGGCCGCGCTATTGCCCGTCGATTGAAGACAAGATCGTCAAATTCCCCGACAAGACTCAGCACCAGTTTTTTCTGGAACCGGAGGGGCTGAACACGCACGAAGTGTACGTGAACGGCATGTCGACGTCGCTGCCCATGGAAGTCCAGTGGGAGATTGTCCGTTCCATTCCCGGCCTTGACCAGGCAGAGATGCTGAGGCCCGGCTACGCAATTGAATATGACTCGGTGGATGCGACGGAGCTGGACAGAACGCTGCGCGTGAAAGCGCTCCAAGGACTTTATCTTGCCGGGCAGATCAACGGAACCAGCGGTTACGAAGAAGCAGCTTGCCAGGGGATCATGGCCGGTATAAATGCGGCTTTGTGGTTGAAAGGCGAACCGCCGTTCACCATGGACCGGTCAGAAGGCTATACCGGGATCCTGATTGACGATCTAATTTCCAAAGGCACCAATGAGCCTTATCGCATGTTCACCTCGCGTGCGGAGTTCCGCCTGCACCTGCGGATCGACAATGCTGATCGCCGCTTGACACCGCACGGGCGACGTCTGGGGCTGGTCGGCGATGATGCCTGGGCGGAATACGAACAGAAACAGGCGCGGATGGCTGCACTGGAACTGCTGCTGGTGACTCGCAAGGCCGATGCTGATGGGTTGGCCGCGGCGGGTTTGGCGGGCCTGACTGCGACCGCAGGGTTAACATGGGCGCAGTTGCTCAAGCGGCCCGAAGTCACCATTGAACCCGTACTTGGCGCGCTTCGCGAGACACTTACACGGGAGCCATTGCTCGCGGACCTATCGACCGCTCTGGCCGGCAATCCGGAACGCGATCTGAAGTCAGGGTCCGTGCTGCTTCCGGCTGTACTGCGCAATGAAGCCCGAGCGGTGGAAACAGGGATCAAGTTTGCCGGCTACCTGGAACAGCAGAAGAAATCGATAGAGAAGCTCAAAGCTGCGGAGGCTGTGGCCATTCCCGAGTGGATTGAGTACAACACGATCAGTGGGCTCTCGCGGGAGATGCGTGAGACGCTGGAGCGTGTCCGCCCTATCACTATCGGCCAGGCCAGCCGACTGCCCGGCGTGACACCGGCCGCACTCAGCCTGGTGCATATCTCGATACGGCTGCAGGGCGCAAAACGACCGAGCCCAGCCGCTCAAACTTCTCTAAGCTGAGATTTTGGCCAGGGCCAGCGCGCCGGGCGTTTGTGCCCATCGGCGTGGGGCGTCGCTGCGGTTCTACTGATTATTCGGAGTGCTCTTGGTGAAGAGCGGAATGTGGAACGGGAGCTCCGCATTCGATTGCTTTTTGGTCTTGACCGAAGCTTCCTCGCGCAGCACCGTCCGCTGCGAGTTGATGCACAGCCAGCCCCCATGTGTGCGCTCAAAAACGTGGGTAAACACGCCTTTTTCGTCCATCGGGCCAGTGCTGATCTTCCGATGCAGCGTGTAGGTCCCGTTAGCGACGGCAACATCGCCCAGCATCCGCACCGTGATGACCCGCTGATCAAGATGGATGGACTTGTCTTCGCCACTGATCACCGCAGCCACTTGCTGGTTGCGCGTGGTAATGTCTCCCGAGGCGGAAACATCGACAAATAAAGGGGAAAGCACCAATTCCAGGCCATACTGGTCGTGCTGATTGATGGAATCGGCCCAGGAGTCCTCAATTTTCTGGAACTCCTTGATGGCCGGGGTTTCGGTGGTAGTGACGTTGGCCGACGCCGGCGAGGACTCGGGAGGCGTAGCCTGAGCAGAGGCTGACACTGCGCAGCAGGAGAGAAGTAGAACAGAAAAACAAGCAGTAGAACGATTCATATCCAACAGGAACTCCAACCCGAAAATAATGGCACTACTAAAATCATATCTTCTTTGACTTGGGTTACGTGCCGGAGGGGAGCGACAAAAGGGAATTTGGCCGAACCGGCCGGGGAGCAGCGGTCTACACCAAGGCCTGCAACCGCTCCGGGTGATGGAGGGTGATCAGCGAGTCTTCAATGGAAACCCAGCCATCTTTGCGGAACTGGCCGAGGGTCCGGGTGACAGTTTCACGCGTGGTGCAGGCCATCGAAGCCATCTCTTCGTGGGTCAATAGCAAAGGAAACCGGAACTCACCGCCATCCATGTGCTCACCAATCTGATTGGCCAGTTCCAACAGCAATCGGCCCAGCCGAGCTGCTACGGTCTCGGCGAGCGCGATGCGGCAGGCATCTTGCAATGCGAACCGGTACTCCTGGCAGATGCACTGGACTGCTCTCATCTGCGCCTCTTTGTGGATGCGCAGGAAGCCGAGGAACCTGTCTCGCTCCACGGGCCGAAGCTGTGCCGTGGTTAACGACTCGGCCGACACTTCATAGACACCGTGAGACAACACGGCATACAGACCAAGCATCGAGCCCGGTCCGGCGACTCGCACGATCATCTGGCGGTCATCGTGCTGGCCGGCGGTAAGTTTGAGATAGCCTCCGCAGATCAGGTAAAGCAGGCGCGCATCTTCACCCTCGTGGAACAGCGAAGCCTGCGCAGGCAGCGCGATGGTGCTGGTAGCCAGTTCAAGATCGGCGAGGACCGCGCTGCCCAGAGAGCAAAACCAGCCGGGACGGCGGTTAGCGCAAGCCGCGCATCCTGCGGTGGCCTGACGAGGGATTTGCTTTTGCCGTGTGTGAGCGAGTACCGGGATCGCTGCATCTGCCATCGTCTTGCCACTTCTGACGCGGTGAAGGCGCCTTCGGCTCGGGTCGAATCCGTTTTAAGAATGAACCAACCAAAGTGAAAATGCTCTGGTCCGTTTTCCGAGCCGGGACTTTTGGTCAACCAAAGTTTGCCGGAAGGTCAGGCGGCTTGGATGTGACGGCCCTCACGCATATAAAGGCCAGCTTTCTGTTTTGATGCGGAGCAGTGCATCCCGGGACATTGTGTCCTTTTGCTCAGCGGAGAGGTTGCAACTGTGTTGCTCTGCTGATTGAAGCGTTCCGATGAACCGGTCAAGCGGAAGCGCCTCCTGAATCAAAAACAGTCGGCGACACTTGGTGCTCGCAGGTTTGTATGGGTTCTGCAGGAATAGATCACATTGGGTTCAGGAGGAACGATGGCCTGCTTATCCATATGTGATGAAAATCACCGCTAGGACACAAATAAGGTCGTAGGATTCAGCCCAGAAGTGATGCTCCGCACGGAAGTGGTTTCCGTGAACCGTGACCATCGAAGCAGCTTTCTCTTCCCGGCATCTCGATTTGGGATTGCCGGATTCAACACTCAGACGCAGGGAGCGCGAGTTATGGAAAAGGCAATAGGAGCATCCAAGGTGGAATTCTCCATGCAAAGATTTGGGCATGTAACGCAATCGCCGAATTGTGCAGTCTCGCGGAAGCGGTCGGGACTAAGAGCGAGTTTGATGGTCATGGTGGGCGCCGGCATTCTGGGTGTCGCGTCGCTTGCGGCGCAAGCTCAGCAGGTCGCGACTCAAGTGACAACAACCAGGGCGCCGGCCAAGGACGCAGCACCCAGTGCATATGTTGGCGGCGAAGTCTGCGCCACTTGCCATGAAGAAGTAACCAAGAAGTTTGAAGGCAATCCGCATACGAAGCTTGCGGCACAGCATGGCACAGCCGGCGTGAACTGCGAAGGCTGCCATGGCCCGGGCGGAGATCACGTAGCGGGCGGCGGCGATGTCACCAAGATCTTTAATCCCGCCAAGGCTTCGGCCAAGGAAGTGGATGCGAAGTGCCTGGGCTGCCACGCTGGGGCGCATCCCAACTTCGACCGGTCGCCGCACGCCAAGGCCAATGTAAGCTGCCTCGCCTGCCATAACATTCACGGCAGCAAGGAAGAACCGCTACTGAAAGCTTCACAGCCGACGCTTTGCTTCCAGTGCCACACGGACGTGAAGCCATCGTTCGACATGCCCTTCCACCACAAGGTGAATGAAGGCGCGGTGAAGTGCAGCGATTGCCACGACGTTCACGGAACATTCGGGAACAACAACCTGAAGTCGACCGCCGACCAGAATGCAATCTGCACCAAGTGCCATACCGAGACACGTGGGCCGTTTGTCTACGAACACGCCGCGGTTAAGGCCGAAGGTTGCATGGGCTGCCACACCCCCCATGGATCGCAGAACGCGCGGCTGCTGAATATGCCGAGTATCAACACGTTGTGCAACCAATGCCACAGTCGGGTTGCAAACGCCACGGTTCACGGGATGGGTGCAGGATCGGACGAGCTGGCACCATGCACCAGCTGCCACACCTACATCCATGGGTCAAACATCAATGCGGCGTTCCTCAGGTAATGGAGTTCGCCGGAACATTTGAAACCGACCGGACAGCGTGTCCGCGGGTCAACAAGGGTTCGTGGCACGCGTTCGCGGTTTCGATGTCAGCAACAAAGGTTTTTCTCAAGTGAGGCTTCAGATGAAGAAGATTGGCTGGTTTGCCCGGTTATCCGATAAGCAGCTCTCCGCGGCAATGAACAAGCGCATCGCTGGGGGTATCGGAGTCGCCGTATTGATGGTGACAGTGAGCATTGCTGTCGCACAGAATCCGACGCCTGCCGCTCCACTTCCGACGCCGGAAGCGAAGATGACGACCCCTAATGGCTACACGATCCATCAGAGCGTGGATCTGGGCGGACGCGTCACCAACGCCACAGGCAGTGCCGCCATGTACGACACGATGGTCAATTTGCAGACCGGCCCGCGCGTGCTTGGCGAAACTTTTGAGATGCGATTACTGCCCGGTCAAAAGGGCACCCTGGTCGATTCGATCAGCGCTTTCGGCAGCGGGTTCGGTGGTGATCCCTACAACCTCGCTAAAGTAAGTGCATCGAAGGGCAAGGTTTACGAGTTCTCGGGACTGTTCCGCCGCGATCGCCAGTATTTCGACTACGACCTGCTGGGCAATCCGAATATTCCCAGCGGGCAGTCGATTCCCATCGGACCCGCTGCTGCGCCAACCGGTTCGTATGCGTGGCCACAAGTGAACCAATCGCCGTTTCTGTTCAACACGGTGCGCCGCATGACCGACACCAACCTGACTATCCTGCCGCTTTCGAAGGTGACGTTCCGCGCAGGGTATTCGCAAAATATCTTCCAGGGACCGAGCCTAACCCCCAGCGGTTATCAGATAGGCGGATCCGATGATATCTTGCTCAGGGAGTTCCAGCGCAACAGCTCCGACGATTTCACTGGTGCGGTTGACTGGAAGCCTGTGCAGGGAACCAAGTTAACCTTTGAAGAGCAGATCGACCACTACAAGGCCGACTCCTATTTCACATTGGATCCCAGTTACCTCAACGTTCAGGAGCCGGACGGAACCCCGGTTGCTCTCTTCGCGAATTACGACGCTCTCACGCCTTACGCCAGCAGCGCCTGCAATGCAAACAGCACAGGGACTACTCCGACGCTGTCGGCCCCGCAGACGGCCGGCGGCCTGCCAGTCATCAATCCGGCATGCGCGGTGATTACCAGCTATCAGCGGACGCAGCCGACCCGTATTCTTTACCCGACGGAGATCTTCCGGCTGCAAAGCAACACTATCAAGTCCCTCTCGATGAATGGTGATGTCCGCTATACTTCCGCCAACATGAACCTGCCCAACTACTACGACAGTTTCCAGGGCTTGACCAAAACGACCCGTTCAATTGTGTACGAGGGTAACGCAACCGCAAAACGCGAGGTGATGGCCGCCGATTATGGCATCGTCTGGCAAGTGGTTAAGGCCTTCAGCTTCGACGATCAGATCAACTTCTCGAATGTTCACCAACCAGGAACAGCCTCCATTACGAGCGGCACCACCCTGTCGACGCCCGCGACGGCGGGAAACGAGACCATCAATTATCCGACGCTTACCACGACGAATGCAGCCGCCGGCACGTCCAGTTTTGAAGGCAGCGCGCCGGTCGGAACCTCATTGCCGGCTTACTTCGGCCAGCGGTTCCTAACCAACAATCTGACTGGAACATGGGACGCGACTTCGCGATTCACGCTCTCGCTTACCTATCGCTACCAGACGCACATGATTGCGGAAAACGCCTACGTTGCCGCTACCGCTACTGTTCCTGTTGATCCAGGCGGCAATCCGGGCAACGTTCCGTTAGCCGTAAACGCGACCAACGATGGCACCGTAACGATCAACGAAAACGGTGGAATTCTGACCGCTGCCTATCGTCCAACCACCAACTGGGATATCAACGGCAGCGTCGAGATGCTCTACAACGACAACGCCTTTACTCCAATGACCCCGCGGCAGACCAGGCAGTATCGGGTACATACGATGTACAAGCCTAAGCCCTGGGCGGTGGTTTCTGGTTCCTTTAACGACGTGGAACACCACAACAACACGAACAACGATCAGGCAGCCGTGACCGCGAAAGACGTTGCCTATGCCGGCCCGCTCGATCACGTGGATTACAGCCGCGTCGTGGGCTTGGGCGCACAGTTGTTCCCGAACGATCACTATGGCATCGATTTCGATTACGCCTACAGTGACGTATACATGGCGGACAACATTTGCTACCTGGGGGGGGGCACTACTGCTTTGCCTGTTGTCGCCTCAACCCCTAGCGGCACGACGTGCCCGGCTACGGCGGCGGGGAGGTCAGGATACGACTTCGGGCCGGTGCTGGACTTCGAGCATGCTCCCACGCAATTCGGGTCGGCGGCCTTCACCGTATCGCCGGCTAAAACAGTCAAGGCCAACGTCGGCTACCGGATCAGTTCGGTGAACGGCACCCGCTTCTACAATGATCCTCGGGATGTTGCGGGTTCTCTGGTGTCCACCTACCAGTCTCCCTTTGTGAATTTTGCATGGACGGCTCGCCCCGGATTGACATGGAAGGCTGAGTACAACTTCTACGGCTACGGGGAAGGCGGGCCCTCCGGCGCCGCGCTCTGCGCCACCGCGAATCCCACGCCTACGGCTCCTGTAACGCCCGTGGCCTGTTCTTCAGAGCCTTACCAGACCGGCATGAATATATCGCCGGCCGGTGAGACCGCGCCGCGCAACTTCCACGCGAATAACGTAACCCTTGGCGTGCACTACGACTTCTAATCCTGCTGCCGCTCTTCCGGAAGGACGGGCGGCAGTCGTAACTCAGAAGATGTACGATGAGCAGTGGCAATCAATCTTTCTCGCCGGTATCCAGATCAAGAATTGGATGCACAGGTTTTTGAAGTTCATGAAGCAAGCATGAATCCACGCGGCAGGTACGTTCCCCGTTTACTGGCCGTGGAAATACACCCGGGAGTTTAGGCAATGACAAAGACGACTCGATCCCTTCTGGTTCTGGCCGCTGTAGTTTCTCTGGCCGGTTCCGTGAGCTTCGCCCAAGCAGCAGGCGAAGCGACCTACAAGGCCAAGTGTCAGATGTGCCATGGCGCAACCGGCACACCAAGCGCCGGGATGGCCAAAGCCATGGGCATCAAGGCTGCATCCGACCCGGACATCCAGAAGCTGACCGTGGCCCAGATCTCTGCTACGGTCAAGAACGGCAAAAACAAGATGAAGCCGATCGCAGGCCTTACCGACGACCAAATCAAGGAAGTGTCTGCCTTTTACAAGGGCCTGAAATAATAAACAACCGCAAGAACAACAACAAGCTGGTGCAACCAGAAAGTTCACTCGGGCCCGCTGTCACTGGCGGGCCATTTTGAGTCCCGGGGGCCATTGTGTCACTGTTACAAAGATTTCGCGAAAACTGGGTACGGCCGGCGCTATTCTTCGGCAACAACCCCATAAGCCTTGCAGGCGGAGCCATCACGAGCGCCTCTGGCGTGACTATGATCGGCTACTGGCTGGTGGAGATGCTCGGCCGGTCCAACGACAACCCTTACCTGGGCATCATCTTCTTCCTGCTGTTACCGGCATTGTTCATCGGCGGCCTGGTTCTGATACCGATTGGCGTCTTCATCCGCCGTCGCAAACTCCAGAAGGCGGGCGAAATTCCTGCAGAGTTTCCGAAGGTCGATTTCAACGACCGCATATTCCGCCACGGCTTGGATATTGTCCTGGTGGCGACGATTGTGAATTTGCTAGTGGTCTCCATCGCCAGCTATCGCGGCGCCGCCTACATGGATTCCCCGCAGTTCTGCGGGCAGTCGTGCCACGTGATGCACCCGGAGTACACCGCCTACAAGATCTCGGCCCACTCTCATGTGGAATGCGTGGAGTGCCACATTGGCGCGGGGGCGGCCGCATATTTCTCAGCAAAGGTGAACGGCACCAAGCAGCTTGTGGAAGTCGCATTCCATCGTTATCCCACGCCGATCCCTTCCCCGGTTCAGAATTTGCGCCCTGCACGGTATACCTGCGAGGGCTGCCATACGCCGGCCCGGTTTATCGGTGAAAAGCTGCTGGTCAAGTCCACTTTTGCCGACGACGAAAAGAATACCGAAACGCAGACCGTCGTCGTACTACACCTGGGCGGCCAGGATTCGCTGTCGCACCTGACCGGAATTCATGGCGTCCACCTTGGCCACATCGAATACATCGCTACCGATCCGACCCGCACTACAATTCCCTGGGTTCAGCGACAGAACCCCGATGGATCCGAAACAGCATTTGGCGCTTCTGCGCTCAATGGCGCAGTTCCCCAAGGGGAGCGTCGCGTGATGGACTGCATCGACTGCCACAACCGTGCTGCCCACACATTCGTCACGGCCGAGGATGCGCTCAACCGGGCCATGGCCGAAGGTGCTGTGAGCCCTGATCTTCCGTGGGTCCACAAGGAGGGCTTGCAACTGCTGAAGGCGAATTACGCCACCGAAGAGGAAGCAAACACCCAGATTCCCCTTCAGCTTACGGCGTTCTATCGCACGCAGAATCCTGATGTGCTGGCTACGAAAACAGCCCTGGTCAAATCCGCTGGCGACGAACTGGTTACCCTCTACAGCCAGAATGTGTTTCCGTACATGAAGGTGACGTGGGGAACGCATCCCAACCACATTGGGCATATGGCCTACCCGGGCTGCTTCCGCTGCCATGATGGGGACCACGCGACCAAGGACGGAAAGACGACCATCACCCAGGACTGTGCCGCTTGCCACAACCTGCTCGCGGTGGACGAAGCCAAGCCGAAGGTTCTTGCCGACCTGGAAATTCAATAGAACCTGACTGGCTGATGACGTTGTAAATCCCGGGGCCCATCCTTTCCGCATTTTCTGAAAGGGTGGGCGTTCTGTTTCGTGGCTCGTTGCGACTGCCCCCTGACATGGTAGGCTGGCTCTTCGCGTTGAAGGAGCCCTAATTCCGATGCCGTCCATTCAGCCCAATCATTTCAATCTTGTTGCCGCCGCGCACGCGTCCATGATCGAACACGGCTTCCAACCGGAGTTTCCCGCCGGGACCGATGCCCAGCTCGCAGCCATTCAGGCGCATCCGGAGCCAGCATCGATCCCCGGCCTACAGGATCTGAGCAGCTTGCTCTGGTCCTCGATCGACAACGATACGTCTCGCGACCTGGACCAGATTGAATGGGCGGAGCAGTTGCTCGGCGGCCGCATCCGCGTACTGGTGGGGGTGGCGGATGTGGACGCGCGCGTACCTCTAGGTTCGGTGATCGACGGCCACGCCCGGAGCGAGACCACATCTGTTTATACCGGGGTGAAGGTCTTTCCCATGCTGCCGGTGGAACTCTCAGAGGGCATTACTTCGCTCAATGAGAATCAGGACCGGGTGGCCCATGTGATTGAGTACTGCGTGGACTCGACGGGCGTAGTCTCCGACGGCAAGGTCTATGCCGCGCTGGTGCGCAACCGCGCGCAACTTGCCTACAACGCCGTGGGCGCGTGGCTTGAGGGCACAGGCGCAGCGCCGGCGAAAGTAGCTGCGAGCGCCGATCTGGCCGCACAGCTCAAACTGCAGGATGCGGCGGCCCAGCGCATGGTTGGCGGACGTTTCCAGCATGGTGCACTGGATCTCGAGACCATCGAGACGCGACCGGAGATGAAGGACGATCAGCCCGTCGACATCGTTTCTCAGCAGAAGAACCGCGCCACTTCGCTTATTGAGGAGTTCATGGTGGCGGCCAACGGTGTGGCTGCGCGGACATTCGAGGATGCCGGTGTGGCGTCGATTCGGCGGATTGTGCGCACTCCTAAACGCTGGGACCGCATAGTCGAGGTGGCGAACGGCTTGGGCACGACGCTTCCCGCCGCGCCCGACTCGAAAGCACTGAACGACTTCCTGCTGGCTCAGAAGCGAAAGGACCCCGACCACTTCCCGGATCTTTCGCTGGCCGTGATCAAGCTCATGGGGCCGGGCGAATACGTGCTGGTGAAGCCGAACGAGCCGTCGCCCGGGCACTTCGGCCTGGCGGTGCAGGACTACACGCATTCGACGGCGCCCAACCGCCGCTTCCCCGACATCGTGACTCAGAGGCTGATGAAGGCACTGCTGGCGAAGGCGGCGTCACCTTACTCCGAAGCCGATCTGAATGCCATTGCGCAGCGCTGCACGCTGATGGAAGACGGCGCGCGCAAGGTGGAGCGCGACATGCAGAAACGCATTGCCGCGGTGGTATTGCGCCCGCGTATCGGGCAAAGCTTCCCGGCTATTGTCACGGGCGTGAACCAGTACGGGACCTTCGTGCGCACGCTGAATCCGCATGTGGATGGAATGCTGGTTCACGGCGGCAAAGGGCTGGATGTGGGCGACAAGGTGACGGTGAAGCTGATCTCGACCGATCCGCAGCGCGGGTTTATCGATTTCGCGGCATAAGACGGGATGATTCCGGTTGGCGACGATGCGGCCTTCGGGCCGCATTTTCCGCATTAGATCATCAAAAAAGGCCCCAATTTATGCCCCAAAGACATGATTTCAGGGCACCTTTGTTTACCATTACGACACTGAACCGCGCTCCCCTTTATTTAACTAACCTATTTATTATGAATGAATTAATGTCCATATCGCTGGTGAGTGGGCGGCCGAAAAGGGGCATATTTTTGGGGGGAGGGGTGGGTAGGTCCAATTTGCGGAGCCGAATGCGCCGGAAGTGGATGTCTCTCGTGGAGTGCCATGCACCTATTCTGCGCGATCGAAACGCATTTATCTGCAAGGATGCATGAGGCCGATTTCGACAGTCTCCTGTTCATTCTTCAGGTGTTCCAGAACAAAATTCGATGAAAATCCTGCGCAAACGATTTACCTTTCCGATTACCTTTCCGATTTTTCTTGCAATTTATCACGGATTGCGATATTAATATTGCATATTGCAATGGAATGTGGGATTAGACGCGCTACCATTGCAGGCAAGAGCACCAATCGGGTCAGCGCTGTTGCAAGTCAGCTGGTCACTATGAAGCTCGGTGAGAAAATCCGGTACCTGCGGGAAGTGGAAGGCAGCTTACGCGGCCTTAACCGCGACCTGAGTCAGCAGGAGACGATCCGGGCTATCGAAGCCGAGACCGGCTCGAAGCTCAGCCAGAGTTACCTCTCACAAATTGAGAGCGGAGCTCGACCTCACCTGACCAACACCACGCGGCAGATCCTGGCTACTTTTTTCAAGGTGCATCCCGGCTACCTGGTGGATGACCCCGAGGGCTACCACCCGGAGTTGCAGAGCGAGCTGCGATCGTTTGAAGACAAGCTCGACCTGTGGCTGGTGAACGGCGCGGAGCGATTCAGCCGCGACCCGGAATTGATGCAGGCGCTGCTGACGCTGGCACGGCATGAGCGCTCGCGCGAATGCCTGCTGCTACTGGAAGCGATTCTGGAGACGCCTGGGCTGGCGCCTCGGCTTGCCGAGGTGCTTCGTCCGAAGCTTTCAAAGAACGGGCACGAACCTCAACCGAAGAATGCGAATCCGAAGACCTCGAGTTCGCGGCAACCTGGCGCACGCAAACAGGGAGCTAAGCAATGACCTGGGAATCGTTCTATCTGGTTTGTTTTGTCATGGGGCTGCTGCTCAGCGCACTCTCGCTGCTGGGCGGGCTGGGCCACTTCGGAGGGCACATTCATGTGCCGCACGCTCCGCATATTCCAACCCATGTGCACATACCGCACGGCGTTCCGCATGCGGGACATGTGCCGCATGGCGCGCCAACGAGCGCTGCTGGATCGACCGTGCCGTGGTGGAATGCCTTCTCCATCATGGTGTTCCTCTGCTGGTTTGGCGCATCGGGATACCTGCTAACCCGCTATGGCAGCTTTGTGGCCGGGGTGGTGCTGGTTCTAGCGGGCGTTTGCGGGGTGGCCGGAGGAGCGATTGTGCTTCTCTTCCTTACCCGCGTGATGCTGCCCCACGAGCGCGAGCTCACGGCAGAGGAAACCGAAGTTCCCGGCGTGGTTGGGCGCGTTTCGGCTCCCATCCGCGCTGGCGGAATCGGAGAGATTGTGTACGAACAACTGGGTGCGCGTCGTTCCGCTCCGGCGCGCTCCGAGGACGGCATACCGATTCAAAAACAGGAAGAGGTATTTGTCGTTCGCTACGAGAAAGGGGTTGCCTGGGTCCGGCGCTGGGAAGACCTTGACGGCAGTGATCTGTCATCCGTCGTCAGTGATCAGTTGCCGGAGACCAGGATAGGTAGCGGCGCTGCACCCCTGAAGACCGATCACTGATGGCTGAAAAGTGAAAGCCAAGAATTGCAACCGCTTGTGACCGTCAACTGACAACTGGTAACTGACAACTGATAACTGAGGTTCCAATGACCACCGACACCACCGTGCTGATTACCGACATGGCTATCCTGGTAGGCATCTTTCTGCTGGGATTCCTGGCCAAGATCTTTCCAAAGGGTAACCGAAACAGGAATCCGAAGTAGTCATCGTACTGAAGTTGCCCCGTGGATTCCAATCAAGTGTTTGAGGAGGGGAAATGAAGAAGTTTTATGGGCAATCGATTTTGTGGATCGCTTTTCTGATTGCTAACTGCTACGCGCTTAAGTTGGCGTTTGCCGGGATGAGTTACCAAAGCGATCTTACGTTTTTCCTTGGTTTGGCCGGGTTGATTCTGCTGGTCTTGACGGACGGCCTGATGCTGAAACGAACATTCATGAAGTTTCTACCGTAAGGAGCGTTTGCTGTGAAGAACCGTTTTGTAATTTGCCTGTTGTCCTTGAGCGTTGTTGTGCTAGCCGGTTGTACGCGCATCGGCCCAGGCCATGTCGGAATTGTTATCAACCAGGCTGGGAGCAACAAGGGCGTGCTGAATACGCCTGTGCAGACCGGATGGGTGTTTTACAACTTGTTTTCGGAGTCGGTTATCGAATACCCGACGTACGTTCAAACGGCGGTGTGGACCAAGAGCGTCACGGAGGGCGCCCCGGTGGATGAG
Source organism: Occallatibacter sp. (assembly GCA_049514915.1). Lineage (GTDB taxonomy): Bacteria > Acidobacteriota > Terriglobia > Terriglobales > Acidobacteriaceae > Telmatobacter. Next base: position 372,199 of record JBEKUP010000001.1, read on the forward strand.
TCCGTTACCTTTACCAACAAAGACTCGATGGCCATCAACGCGGACATCAATATGAGCTACTCTTTGCTGCCGGACAAGGTGCCCGCGTTCTATGTGAAGTTTCACCTGGACAAACTGGAGGCGTTCACCAACGGCTTTCTCCGCAACGTAGCCCGCGACTGCCTGAACGAAAATGCCGGCAAATACGCGATTGAACAGCTGATGGGTGACAACGCGGCATTCCTCAAAGACTCTCGCGCATGCATCGACAGCCAACTTGAGCCGTATGGAGTGCATACCGAGCAGTTCGGAATTATCGGCGCCCCACGGCCGCCTCAAGTGGTGCTGGAGCAGATCAATCAGAAGAACCAGGCTCAGCAGATCGCGCTGCAGAAGCAAATGGAGTTGCAGCAGGTTCAAGCCGATGCGAACAAGCAAGTGGCGGCAGCGGAGGGCCAGGCCAAAGCGCAGATTGCCGCGGCAAACGGAGATGCAGAGGCTAACAGAATCCGCGCGGCCTCAATTACGCCGACTATCTTGCGGATGCGAGAGCTCGAAAATCAGCGCGATATGATCGCGCGCTGGAACGGGGTGTCTCCGAGGACAGTTGTTGGCTCGAGTAAGTCGGGTGTGCTTTTGCAGATACCGGACGAGGGTGGCGAGAAATAACTCCATGAATGTGTTGGAGCTAGTGACTTAGCTCTTGGCCGCAGCCGGCAATTCGGGATCGGTGAAGGGCAGTAACATCCGGAAGCGGCCGTAGAACCTAACCATTTACCTCTTACCTCCCGGGCGAAAGGGCCGGGAACGCAATGACGAATGAAATTGTTTTAATCGCCGGACTCAGCGTATTGGCATTAATCCTGGTTATGGGTATTCTGGCCAGGATGTATCGCAAGGCCGGACCCAACGAGGCTTTGATTGTGTATGGGTTCCGCGGCCCACGGGTCGTTAAGGGACATGGCACGGTTATTTTTCCGATGGTGGAAAACTGCCGTGAACTGAGCCTGGAATTGATGAGCTTCGATGTTGCTCCGCAGCAGGATCTCTATACGAGGCAGGGTGTCGCTGTCACTGTGGAAGCTGTAGCGCAGATCAAGGTGCGGAGTGATCAGCCCTCGATTCTGACGGCTGCCGAGCAGTTCCTGACCAAGACACAGCCGCAACGCGAAGGACTGATCCGGTTGGTGATGGAAGGCCATCTGCGCGGCATCATCGGCCAGCTGACCGTCGAGCAGATCGTCAAGGAGCCAGAGATGGTGGGCGAACGCATGCGTGCCACCTGCTCTGAAGAAGTGAGCAAGATGGGGCTGGAAGTCATCTCGTTCACCATCAAGGAAGTCCGCGACAAGAACGACTACATCTCAAACATGGGCCGGCCGGACGTGGCGCGCATCAAGCGCGACGCGGAGATGGCGACGGCCGAGGCGGAGAGAGACACGGCGATTCTGCGGGCGACCGCAACTCGGGAAGCCGCGGTTGCCAAGGCACAGGCAGACCAGGATCGCGTGATTGCGGAGACAGCGTCGCAGGCGCGCCAGGCTGAGGCGCAACGCGATCTGGATATCAAGAAGGCACAGTTCAGCGAACAGAGCCGCAAACAGCAGGCGAACGCGGACAAGGCGTACGAACTGCAAACCAACATCATGCTGCAGCAGGTGACGGCGGAGCAGGTAAAGGTGCAACAGGTGGAGAAGGAAGGCCAGATCAAGGTGCAGGAGGCTGAAATTCTTCGCCACGAAAAGGAACTGATCGCCACGGTGCTGAAGGGCGCTGAAATTGAGCGTCAGCGGATTGAGAACATGGCTGCCGCGGAGAAGAACCGCTTGACCGCAGAAGCTGAAGGACGCGCTGCAGCAATTCGGAGCCAGGGCGAAGCCGAGGCCGCGATTATATTCCAGAAGGGCGAGGCCGAAGCCAAGGCGATGAATGTGAAGGCCGAGGCGTACCAGGAGTGGAACCAGGCCGCAGTGGTGGACAAACTGCTGACCAACATGGCCGATGTGGTTCGCGCCATGGCGGAGCCGCTGAGCAAGGTGGACCACATCACCATTGTGTCCACGGGTAACGACGATGCGGCCGGAGCGCACAAGATTACCGGCGACATGACGCGGATTGCCGCGCAGGTGCCCGCGCTTTTTGAGGCGCTGAGCGGCATGGACATCAAGCAACTGATGGCGAACGTACAGGGGATTAAGACGAAACAGAAGCCTGATAAGCCGGCGGAGAAATAAACCGCGGTTTTTGTCCCGAGCAACGAACATCAACTCCGCGCCGCCGTGAGGCGGCGCGGACTGAGAGAACTTGAGGAAGGTATGAACAACGTATTCAGAATCGCGGCTGTGTTCGGATTGGGATTGGCGCTGGCACCATGGACCGCCTTTGCCCAGGTTTCCGCCGACCAACCGCAGGCCACGTCTGTCTCCGCTACTGTGATTCCGATCGACCAGCAACCGACCAAAGAACAGCTAGCGAAGCTGTTTGAGGTGATGAGGCTGCGCAAGCAAATGGATAGCGTCATGAAGATGATGCCGACCATGGTTCAGCAACAAATCAAGACCCAGATGCAGGAGTTGACATCGAAAATGCCTGGGGGGAAGCAGATCTCTCCGGAGCAACAGGCGGCTATCGACAAGATGATGGGCAAGTACATGGAGAAGGCCTTCAGCATCTATCCAGTGGACGAGATGATCGATGACCTGACCGTGATTTACCAGCACCATGTCAGCAGTTCCGACGTGGATGTTTTCATCGCTTTCTACAGCTCGCCCGCCGGCCAGCGTTTGCTTGATCAGCAGCCAGCCATCATGCAGGAATACATGCCTCTCGTAATGAAGCATACGCAGGAACGCACCAAGACCCTCACCGACGACCTCACTCGCGATTTGAATGGAATCATCGAGTCCCCATCGTCGGCCCCGGCAGCGCCGCCCGACAAGCCCGCGCTGTAACAGTTTCAGCCCTCCAGCTTTCGGCTCAACCGCCGAAGGCTGGAGGCCCAATGCCGAACAAGGAGAACCCCATGGCACTGCTGGAGAGAGTAAGCACATTGCTCCGCGCGAATCTCAACGACCTGATCGAAAAGGCCGAAGATCCTGAGCGGTTGTTGAAACAGATTGTCCTGGATATGGAAAATCAGCTGCTCCAGGTAAAAACCCAGGTGGCCATCGCCATTGCCGATCAGCATCTGCTGGATAAGAAGCGGGCTGAGCACGTGGAGCAGGCGGCAGAATGGCGTCGCAAAGCCGAGTTGGCGGTGCAGAAGGGGCACGATGACCTGGCCCGCGGGGCGTTGGAACGGGCGCTGAGTCACGATCAGCTAGTGGCCGGTTTTGCTGAGCAGGCCGAGGACCAGAAGTCGGAAGCGGACAACCTTCGCCAGGCCCTGCACAAGCTGGACCAGAAACTGAACGAGACGCGCGCACGGTGTGAAATGCTGGTGGCCGAGCATCGCCGCGCCCGCGTTGTGGGCCGCGCTACGCAGGCTCGCCAGGTGATCGGCAACGATCAGGAGCATGCGCTGGGCCGTTTGAAGAGCCGCGTACGCATCCAGTCAGCTGAGAACGCAGCAGCCTCTGAAGTGCTTGCGCCTGATTCGCTTGAAGATCGCTTCCAGGCCCTGGAAAGTGAGGACAAGGTGGAGATGCTTCTGAGCGAGATCAAGACCAGGATGGCGCCCAAGCTGGGGTCGGGATCCGCTGCATCCTGAGTGCTCCCGGCCAATTCATCAATTTGTTTGTGACCGCGACCCACCGAGGTGCGTCTAACGGAGGGAACAGTATGTAAAGGCGATAAAACGTTGCCCTGCGCATCGCGCTGATCAACAGTGAAAGGCCCAGGTAATTTACCCTGATAGTAGCGCCCCGACTGATTCCGCCCTGCCCGCCTCGTGCGTCTCGTCGGACAGGTGTGGTGGGTACGGACTTTGAAACTGGTGAATGGATGCGAGCAGTTTTTTGTTTTGTTCCGGTAACATTCTTTGCGGGTATCGCGCTTTTGGCAGTGTCGCCCTTTCTTTATTCGCAGCAATCGGGTCCGGTTTCGATGATGACATCGATAGAGGGACTTCCAGAGCTTCCTTTGCCTCAGATTGAGGTTGCCGAAGCGGATTTGGCGGAGGTGCAGAACGCGGCAACAGAGAGCCAAACTGCTCAGCAGCCTGCGGCGTCGGCTCAGAACCCGGCGCAGAGTAGTTCCAGCTCACGGCAGCCGGGCCAGGAAACCGCCGATGAAAAAGCCGCGCGAGAGAAGGCGGCGGCGGAACAGCTGAAACTACAGGAGAAGCAACGCGTGATGGGGGTGATGGCCACCTTCAATACAACCAGAAACCCGAACGCGCTTCCGCTTTCTCCCGCACAAAAGTTTCAGCTCTTCTTCAAGAGCTCGACCGACCCGTGGCCATTCCTGCTGGCGGGCGCCGTGGCCGGCATTGGCCAGGCAGACGACAGTTATCCTGAATGGGGTCAAGGGGCTCAAGGTTACGCCAAGCGATTCGGCGCGGCCTACACCGATGCGTTTATCGGGAACTTCTTTGGAAATGCTGTGTTGCCGTCCATCATGCACGAAGATCCGCGCTATTTCCAGAAAGGGACGGGCAGCCACATTGGCCGCGTATTGTGGGCTGCGTCCAGCACCTTCTGGTGCAAGCGCGACAACGGGCACTGGGGTCCGAATTACGCAAACGTTGGAGGCAACCTGATTGGCGCTGCCATCGCACGCGCATACTATCCGGCTTCAGAGCGCACGGTCGGTGACACGATTCAGGATGGAATCACAGTTTCCGTGGAAGGGATTGTCGGCGCGGAGGTGATCGAGTTTTGGCCGGACATGGTTCGGGCGCACAATCGCAAGAAGGCCGAGAAGCTTGCCCGGCAGGCAGCTCAAGGCGATGCAACAAGTGGGCCTCATCCTGCGGCCGAAGGCAGTCCCGACAGCAAACCGTAGAGTAGGGATCGATGACTGACATCGGTGCTCCAAAGTTGAGGCCGCAGCTACAGCGATTTTCGCGAAATGCAGAATCGGTCTGTTCAATCGCAGGCATTTGCCTGGAGATTTAACCGGACTATGAGACCCATAAGCTATAGTGCCGTCTAAATTGTCGTGTGGTTTTAGCATTTTCGGTTCGTCGAAGCAATCCTTAATAGAATCCGATTTGCGGCCCCAGGATTACGACCGATGGGGGAAGTTTCGGTCCCTAGTCTTCCCATGGAAAGCCGGAAGGCCGTCCAATTCACGACAGGAGAACTGATGCGTTTTGGTTGCTGCTTGATCCCTGTGTCGCTTGCGGTAGGAATTATTTTGTTGGCACAGTCCACTTCGATGCCTGCGCAGGAGCGGGACTCAAGCGCGGTGCTGGCAACCGGAGATGAGCTTCCGAATGCGCCTGAACCGGGATCTGCGGTTCTGGCAGGCGGCAACTTGAATGAGGATCAGAACGCTCAGCAGCCGGCTCCGCCGACCACTCCTGCACAGTCCCCGCAGGGGAATTCCGGTTCTCAGTCGCCGGCAACACAATCTGATACGCAGAAGAGCCAGCGCGAGAAGGCCGACCAGCAACTCAAGGAGCAGGAGCAGCAGCGGGTGCTGGGCGTGGTGCCGGCCTTCAACATCTCATATCGCAGCGACGCCGTCTCACTTACCGCGGCTCAGAAGATGAAGCTCGCGTTTCGCTCTTCCATCGATCCAGTGACGTTTGCAGCCGCATTTCTGGTGGCCGGCTATCATGAGGCGCTGGACGATGACACCGGATTCGGCTGGGGAATCGAGGGCTATGGAAAACGCTCCGGGGCTGCTTATCTTGACGCTTTCGACGGCACGATCATCGGCAACGGCATCCTGCCTGCAATCCTCCACCAGGACCCACGCTACTTCCGGCTGGGCCATGGCACCAAGACGCACCGGGTTCTCTATGCACTTTTCACGAATGTTGCTTGCAGGCATGACAACAGCCATAGATGGGAGCCAAACTACTCGAACGTGGCAGGAAACATTATCTCCGGCGCCATTTCGAATCTCTACTACCCCTCGCAGAATTCGGGATGGGGCGAGACGATTACGAACGGATTGACCGTTACCGCCGAGGGCGGGGTGGGCTCTCTATTTCAGGAATTCTGGCCAGATATCTCACGGAAGTTTCTGCACAAGGACCCGACGCAGGGCCGCGACGCCGAGGCTCGCGCGCTCGATGCAAAGGAAAAAGAAGAACGGAAGAAACAAAAGGAATTACAGGGTCAAAAGCAGAGTCCGTCTCAAACTCCAGATCAGAATCAGAGCCCAAAATAGGGATGGATCGACTGTGGCCCTTCAACTCCCGGTAATCCCGCAACAGGGGAATTTCGTCTATTTCTACATGAAGAAGTTTCTGCTTGGACTCATCGTTGTCTTCTGCCTCGCGACTGCAGTCGCGTCGCAGGCTCAGGGGGCGGCCGCTGGCCACCACCATCACCATCACCACCACCATCCCCACGCGTAAAGAGTCGTCCGGCACAATGCCAGGCACTCAGCGTTTCTTCGCCTTGGTGTGCCGGGCTTCCTTTACGGTACTTCCCGTGCGGCCGGGACTGATCACCTCACGTAGTACGGCCTGATTCTTCTGGATTAGCGCGTACCGCTGCTCCACGCAAGCATAGGTGCGCAGCGGATCGGCGGGCGTATTGCGCACGTAATCCAAGAGCTTGTCTACCGTGCTGGTTGCCACATGGAGCCGGGTGTCGGACGAAGCGTAATAAATAAAGACTTCTCCCTTCCTGCCTTCGATCCACCCGTTGCTGAAGACCACGTTTGATACGTCGCCGACGCGCTCTTCGCCTTCCGGTGCAATGAAGTAACCCGCCGGCTTGTGGGTGATGACCCACGGACGCTCCAACTCGGCGAGGAAAAGATACAACACATAACGAAGGCCGGCCGCAGTGTTGCGGACGCCGTGCGCCAAGTGCAACCAACCTTCAGTTGTCTTGATGGGCGCAGGACCGAGACCGTTCTTCACTTCTTGAATCGTGTGGTAGGCACGATTGTCCATGATGGTCTCGCTCTTTATCACGGCCTTCTCAATGCTCTCTGCCAGTCCCCAGCCGATACCACCGCCCTTGCCGGCCTGGATGAAGTCATCCTGCGGGCGCGTGTAAAAGGCGTATTTGCCATCGACCAACTCCGGATGCAATACCACGTTGCGCTGCTGCGGAGACTTCGATTTCAAGTCGGCAAGCCGCTCCCACGCCTTCAAGTCGCGGGTGCGTGCGATTCCGCACTGTGCGACAGCGGAGGAGGTGTCCCACGATGGAGTTTTGGGGTCCTTGCGCTCAGTGCAGAACAGGCCGTAAATCCATCCGTCCTGATGCTTGACCAGGCGCATATCGTAAACATTCGTATCAGGGTCGCTGGTTTCGGGCATCAGGGTTGGGTAATCCCAGAATCGGAAATTGTCGATGCCGTTCGGGCTTTCTGCAACCGCAAAGAACGACTTGCGGTCGGCGCCTTCAACTCGCGCCACCACGAGGTACTTTCCTTTGTGCAGAATCGCTCCGGCGTTGAATGCGGCGTTCACGGCAATCCGCTCCAGGAGGAATGGGTTGGTGGACCTGTCGAGGTCATAGCGCCAGATGATTGGTGCGTGCGCAGCGGTCAACACGGGGTTCTCGTAGCGGTCGAAGACTCCGTTGCCGCCCGGTGATTTCCGGTTGCGCCGCGACAGCAGCTTCTCCTGCCGCTTTACCAAATCCTGAAGGCCTTTCCTGAATGCTGCCTGATTCATCTTTCGACTCCGGTCTAATCTGGTTACGCGGTCTGGACGGGAACGGAAATGGCTGTTCGGTTCAGCCGTTCCATTACTTCAAAGCACGTGCGGCTGTTGTGGTAGGGGCACTTCCACGGGCCCACCTTTTCCTTCTCGTTGCCTGGCACGCCGTCTTTTGAGACCAGCCAAAACCATTCTCCATTCTCGTGGTCCAGGATGAACTTCTCAATGAACTCCCAGCTTCGTTCCGCTGCCTCAAGAAACTCTGGCTGGCCGGAAAGCTCATAGGCATTGAGGAATCCAACGACTGCCTCCGCCTGCGGCCACCAATGCTTGTCGGAGTCGATGATGCCCGTTGGGCTGGCTTCATACAGCAGCCCGCCGTCCGCATCGAGGCCTTCATCGTAAACTGCCTGCGCCATGTTCAAAGCGATTGCGCGTACCCGTTCCAGCAGTGCGGGCTCGCCGAGGATCTCCGCAGCCTCGCACAAGAGCCAACTGCCTTCAATGTCGTGGCCGAAGGAGATGACGTCAGATCGGCGGTTCCATGGTTCATCGAAAAAGAGAATGAAATGAAAATTTGCCGGATCGATGATGTGGTCGAGAAAGATTTCAATCAACTCTCGCAGGCGCATGCGGACGGTTTCGTTTTCGTGGAGACGGAGCAGTGCTGCGTAGGCTTCCAGCAGGTGAAGGTGCGTGTTCATGGATTTCTTCTCGTCCATGTCCTCATCACTCAGCCGCTGGTCCGCGGCCAGCGACCAGTCCCGCTCGTAGGTTTCAAAGTAGCCGCCGTACTGGGAATCGTGGGCGGAGGTTTCAATCACTTCGACGAGGCGCATGGCGCGCGCGAGGACTTCGGCATCGCCAACCGCGTTGTAATACTCCGCGAACGCGTAGACGCTGAATGCCTGTGCGTAGATGCGCTTTTTGGTGTCCAGAGGCCGCCCCAGGTAATCGAGCATCCAATAGACGCCGCCAAACTCGTCGTCCCAGAAGAAGCGGATCAAGTACTCATAGGCTCGGCGAGCTGCTTCAAGATAGACGGGGTTTGCATATACGCAGAAAGCTCTGGAGAAGGTCCAGAGGATGCGCGCATTCAGGATGACTCCCTTGGCAGCCTGCGAATCGATGGCCAGGTCATTCGAAATCTGACCGCGAAACCCGCCGTATTCGTCGTCGACTGAGTATTTGAGCCAGAAGGGGATGATGTCTGTGAGTAATTCTGTTTCCACATTTTGCCTTAAATCTTGCACCGAAGGGCCTCCCCCCTGAACAATGCAGAGCGCTATGAATGAACTGCAGTACCACGTCAGATGTTTTGGCCCAGAATCGCGTCAATGTGGGCTAGTTCATCGGCCGAAAAGACTAGATTGGCCAATGCCGCCACGTTCTGCTCGATCTGTTCTACACGACTGGCTCCGATGAGCGCCGAGGTCATGCGCTCGTCGCGCAGCACCCATGCCAAAGCCATCTGCGCGAGTGACTGTCCACGCTCCACGGCAATTGCGGCAAGCGCGCGAACCTTTGCTAGATGCGGCTCGTCGACATCGTTCTTCTTCAGGAATCCATGCGGTTTGCTCGCCCGCGAATCGCCAGGGATGCCATGCAAATAGCGGTCGGTGAGCAATCCCTGAGCGAGTGGACAGAAGGCGATGCCGCCGATGCCTTCATTGCCGAGCACATCGAGCAATCCGTTCTCGACCCAGCGATCGAACATGGAGTACTTCGGCTGATGAATCAAGCAGGGAGTTCCGAGTTCGCGAAGGATCTTTGCGGCGATCGCGGTCTGCGATGCGGTGTAATTCGAGACGCCCGCGTAGAGAGCTTTCCCTGACCGCACGGCCTGATCGAGCGCACCCATTGTTTCCTCAAGTGGCGTCAGTGGATCGGGTCGATGCGAATAGAAGATGTCGACATATTCCAGACCTATGCGCTTCAGACTTTGATCAAGACTCGACAGAAGATATTTGCGAGATCCCCACTCACCGTACGGACCGGTCCACATAAGGTAGCCAGCTTTCGAGCTGATGATCAACTCGTCGCGATACGGTTTGAGGTCGTGCTTGAGAATTTCGCCGAAATTCGATTCGGCGCTTCCTGGTGGAGGCCCGTAGTTGTTAGCAAGGTCGAAGTGTGTGATGCCGAGGTCAAAGGCACGCAGCACCATGGCGCGGCTATTCTCAAAAACATCGACACCGCCGAAGTTGTGCCAAAGGCCAAGTGAGATGGCCGGCAACTGGATGCCGCTCCTGCCGCAGCGTCGATAAATCATGGTGCCGTAGCGCTGTTCGCTGGCGATATACAAAGTCCTTGCTCCTCTGTTCAGCTAGCTCAGAATCCCCTTGACTACAACTTCCTTTCGCCCATCTGTAGGCACAGGCACAACAGTCCCCTCGATCGACTTACCATCCACCGTGAGCGCAATTGCATTTCCTTCTCCCTTGCGCTCGATGGAAATCCTGTAGACCACGCCGCGAAATGTGCGCGTGGCGGTAAATCCGGGCCAATTCTTCGGAATCACTGGCGCAATCTCGAGGCCATCGAGCGATGTCCGAATGCCCAGAATCCATTGAACGATGGCGTAGTAGTTCCACGCGGCCGTGCCTGTGAGCCACGAGTTTTTCGCTTCGCCGAATGTAGGCGCGTCCTTGCCCGCAATCATCTGCGCGTAGACATAAGGCTCGCAGCGATGCAGATCGCTGATCTCCTCGCGCGCCGAAGGATTGATGCGGCTGTAGTAGTCATGCGCGAGATCGCCATGACCGAGGCGTGTTTCGCCGATCATGACCCACGGATTGACGTGGCAAAAGATGCCCGCATTCTCCTTGTATCCCGGCGGGTACGAAGAGATTTCGCCGAGCTGCAGATAATATCTGGAGTAAGCCGGCTGCTGCACCACGATGCCGTGCTTCGTGGCTAAGTGTGCGCCCACAGCGCTCATTGCGCTCTCGGCCTTGCCGTCGTCAAGCCCGATTCCCGCCAGTGCGCAGAATCCATTCGACTCGATGAAGATCTTGCCTTCCTCGCAATCCTTCGATCCAATCTTGGCTCCGAAGTCATCGTAAGCGCGAAGGAACCATTCCCCATCCCAACCGTGCTTGTCTATCACGGCAAGCATTTTTTTGGTTTCACCGATATAAACGGAAGCCTCATCTTCCAACCCGCGTCGTTGTGCAATCGCCGCCAGCTCGCGGCCTGCATGCACAAAAAGTCCTGCGATGAAAACCGATTCGGCTACTTTGCCATCCTTGTTGGTCGTGGTCTGGAAGCTCTGGCCGGGTGTGTCAGAGAAGCAATTCAGATTCAGACAGTCGTTCCAGTCCGCGCGGCCAATCAGCGGCAGACCGTGTGGGCCCAGGCGGGCAAGTGTGTAGTTGAAGCTGCGCTGCAAGTGCTCATAAAGCGGCTGCTCCGATCCGGGCTCGTTGTCATACTGGACGGGCGCGTCGAGAATGCTCCAGTCGCCGGTCTCTTTCAAATAAGCGGAAACGCCGAGAATGAGCCAGTGCGGATCGTCGTTGAACCCTCCGCCAATATCGTTGTTGCCGCGCTTGGTGAGCGGCTGGTATTGGTGGTATGCGCCGCCGGATGGCAACTGTGTGGCGGCAAGATCGAGGATCCGTTCGCGCGCCCGCACGGGCGCCATGTGCACAAATCCAAGCAGGTCCTGGTTGGAGTCGCGGAAGCCCAGCCCTCGGCCAATTCCAGATTCGTAAAACGATGCCGACCGCGACATGTTGAACGTGGCCATGCATTGGTACGCGTTCCAGATATTCACCATCCTGTTGGTGTGGATGTCTGGCGTGTTGACCTGAAGGACGCCCAGTAGGCTATCCCAATACACGCGCAGGTTTTCGAAGGCTGCGTCGGCCTGTTTCGCGTCGAGGTATTTCGCAATGACGGGCCTGACGAGTTTCTTGTTGATTGTCTGCGAGCCTGGCGGGTCGAACTTCTCATCCACCGGGTTTTCATGGTAGCCCAGCACAAAGACAATTTGCCGCGTTTCGCCGGGCGCCAACTCCAGCTTCACGTGGTGCGCGCCCATGGGTGACCAGCCATGCGCAATGGTGCTTTTCAGTTCGCCGGCTTCGACGCTGGCTGGCCGATCCCAGCCCCGATAGCCGCCCAGAAAGGCCTCGCGCTGGGTCTCGAACCCTGCACCCGGCTCTGAGCATGCGAAATAGGCAAAATGATTGCGGCGCTCGCGATATTCCGTCTTGTGATAGATCACGCCGTCTTCAACTTCCACCTGGCCGGTATTGAAATTGCGCTGGAAGTTGGTGGCGTCATCCTGCGCATCCCACAGGCAGAATTCGATGCTGGCGAAGGCGGAAATGTTCGCCTTTGTCTCCCGCCGATTGGTAATGGTCAGTTGCCAGATTTCAAGGTTTTCATCGAGGGGCACGAAGTAGCGGGACTCTGCTTCGATGCCGGTGTACTGGGAACGGATGGCCGTGTAGCCCATGCCATGGCGGCAAGTGTAGTCCTTCAATTGATGCCGGGTGGGCTCCCATGAAGGGGACCAGAACTCCTTCGATTCATCGTCACGCAGGTAAACATAGCGCCCGCCGAAATCCATTGGCACATTGTTGTACCGGTACCGAGTCAGCCGCCTCAGGCGTGCGTCTCGATAAAACGAATAACCACCCGCCGTATTGGAGATGATGCCGAAATAAGCCTGGCATCCCAGGTAATTCATCCACGGCAGCGGTGTATCTGGCTGCGTTATCACATATTCGCGCTGCTGGTCGTCGAAATGTCCGAACTTCATTACGCTTGCTCCCTCACCCGGAAACGTTCCGCAAGTATAGTCTTCGTTTCAAAGCCAAATCAAATCAAACGATTTTCCAGAGCATATCGCGATAGTCTGGAAATGGGAAGATTCCATTTGCGTATCATCGCACGAACGTGCAAAATGGACTGCGCGAGCCAATTCATCCAATCTCCCGCTGTGTCCGGGAACGTTGTCAGTAATCAGGTTGATGTGAGAGACTGCTTGCGCTTTTCCAATCAACCTGGGCGGCTTGCACGAGGCAAAGCGGTAAAAGATGGCAAGTAGGTTTTCCCTGTCTCATCGGAGTTTACGCGGCGGCAGGGCCTTGCCGTCTCCGGCCGCTGTTCTGCTTTTCTTTCCGTTTCTTCTTCCTCTGGCTCTCGCGGCAGCTCATGCGCTAGTGGTGCGAATGCGTGCCAACCCTTACCGCATCAGCATGGGATCGAAAGACTCCGTCTGGGGATCGAATGGGCTTGCGGCGGGATACCGCGTTTATCTTCTGATCGCCAATCTTTTTGAGCCGGACCCGGCATTCGAGGATATGGCTCGAGGCAGTTTGCACTGTCTGCTGGGCCGGAACACCTTTTCGCTATCGTGGGTGACCCAGGTTGGCGAACACGCTTTCCAGCATCCGCATCATCGCCCCAGCGGTTCAAGCAATCTTCCGGCGCCATGGCCAGGCCTTCTTTCCGGTGGGCCGAATGCCGGACGCGGGGACGCGGTTTTGAAAGCTCTACCCAGGGACTTGCCGCCAGCCAGGGTCTATGCCGATCAGTTGGCCTCCTATGCAATCAACTGGCAAGCGTCACTGGTGTTTTTGTTGGCAGGCCAACTGCAGTAGAAAGAGGCGTTCGTATGCATCTGCAAGTCATCGACATAGCCATCATCGTTGCTTACCTGCTGAGCACGGTGCTCATTGGATACTGGGTTTCTCACCGAGCATCGCAGAGCATGCAGAATTATTTTCTGGGCGGCAACACCATGCCGTGGTACATGCTGGGCATCTCAAATGCCTCAGGGATGTTCGACATCAGCGGCACCATGCTGCTGGTCTCCTGGATGTTCGTTTACGGTCTCAAGAGCGTCTGGATCCCGTGGCTCTGGCCGACGTTCAACCAGATCTTCCTGATGGTCTATCTTTCCGCGTGGCTCCGCCGCTCCAACGTCATGACCGGTGCAGAGTGGATCAAGACTCGTTTCGGCACCGGCCGCGGCGCGAAGTGGTCGCACATTATCGTCGTGATTTATGCGTTTGTCAGCATCATCGGATTCTTCACATACGCATTCAAGGGCATCGGCAAGTTTGCGCAGACATATCTGCCATGGCATCTTTCGGCCAACGAGTACGCCCTGATTCTGATCGCCATTACCGCCATCTATGTGATCAAGGGCGGCATGATCAGCGTGGTCATCACTGAGGTTGTGCAGTTCTTCATTCTCTCCGTTGCTTCCTTTGCCGTGGGCATTATCGCCATGAGCAAGGTTGCGCCGGAGATGCTGCACCGCGTGGTTCCCGCGGGCTGGGACAACATCTTCTTCGGGTGGCATCTGGGCCTGGACTGGTCAACAATCCTGCCTGCGGCGACGCAAAAGATTGCCGAAGACCGATACGAACTGTTCGGCTTCTTCGTGATGATGCTGCTGTTCAAGGGAATTCCGATTTCGGCCGCGGGACCCGCCCCGAACTATGACATGCAGCGCGTTCTCTCTGCCAAGAACCCGCGCGAGGCCTCGATGATGAGTGCCTGGGTCAACATCGTGCTGACCCCGCCCCGTTACTTTCTCATTATGGGTCTGACGGTACTGGCGGCCGCCTTCTTCGGTCCAGACCTGCGCGCCATGGGAACGCACATGGACTTTGAGCTGGTGCTGCCGCTGGCGTTGGCCCGCTTTGTCCCAATGGGACTGCTGGGCTTCCTGATCGCCGGCTTGCTGGCGGCATTCATGTCCAACTTTGCAGCAACGGTCAACGCGGCTCCTCCGTATTTTGTCAACGACATTTACAAGCGCTACATCAACCCCAATGCGTCGCCCAAAACCTATGTGCGGTTGAGTTATCTGGCTTCGTTCAGTGTGATCGTGATCGGCGTGCTGTTTGGCTGGAACGTCACTTCGGTCAACGAGGTGGTGGTCTGGATCGTTTCTGGCCTATGGGGAGGTTATACCGCGTCGAATGTCTTGAAATGGTACTGGTGGCGCTTCAATGGCTGGGGTTACTTCTGGGGCATGTTGACCGGTATTGGTTCTGCATTGCTTGCTCCCAAAATCGTTCCCATGCTGCCGTTTGTGCAGAATCTGCTTGCACACTTCAGCATCAACATGGAAGTCGTTGTGATCTTCCCGATGGTGGTAGGCATCTCGCTGATCGGCTGCCTGCTGGGAACACTGCTGACCAAGGCGGAAGACGATGCGGTGTTGATGGACTTCTATCGCCGCGTGCGGCCATGGGGCTTCTGGGGTCCGGTGCTAAGGAAGGTGCTTGCAGAAGATCCCAGCTTCAAGCGCAACAAGGACTTCTTCCGCGACGTGTTCAACGTCGCGGTCGGCATCGTCTGGCAGGTCTCGCTTGTGGCGCTGCCTTTGTACATCGTAATTAGGGAATGGGACCGCGTAGCGATGGCTGCCGGCTCGATCGCCGTCACCTCGCTGATTCTAAAGTTCACATGGTTCGATCACCTGACCGAGCGCGAAGTGGAAACAGACAAAGCCGCCAAAGGCGAAAGGTAGCTGATTGCGTCTGTCCCGGGCCGTTGATGGAGCTGTCGAAGGGCTGCGGCTCTTCGGCATACAATTCTCTTTGTGATGGATCAACTCGAAGACATTGATGCATTGAATCGTCGCTGCGCAATCGCTGGAATTGCGGAGCTAGTGCCGGGCAACGGTGGACTGCCCAAAGTCCGCATCACGTCTCCAGCGGCGACTGCGGAGATTTACCTTCACGGAGCGCAGGTGACCGCGTGGAAGCCCGCTGGCACGGACGAGGTGATCTTTGTCAGCGATCAGTCGCACTGGCAGGACGGGATGGCGATTCGCGGAGGCGTTCCGATTTGTTTCCCCTGGTTTCGAGCCAAGACAGACGACCCTCATGCGCCCACTCATGGCGTGGTCCGCACCAAACAATGGCGGCTTGAATCCATCACGCAGGAGATAGAGGGGACTGTCGTGGTCGTCTGCTCGACGGAGAGCAACGCGTCGACGCTCCTCTGGTGGCCGCATGAATTTCGGCTGACGCATCGCATCACGGTAGGCACCTCTCTCAGAATGGAACTGACTGCGAGCAATACCGGCCTTGCTCATCTGCGTTTTGAAGAGGCTCTCCATACCTACTTCCGCGTGGGTCAGATCGAGAGCGTGCGGGTGCGGGGGCTCGATGGCATTACGTATCTCGACAACACCGATGCAAATCGAGAGAAAGTGCAGTCAGGCGATGTGATGTTCACCTCGGCCACCGACAACGCCTACCTGAACACACAAGCCCCGCTGGAGTTGGTTGACCCCGTTCTGCACCGCAGCATCCGCACGGAAAAGCTGGGCTCGGCGACGACGGTGGTTTGGAACCCATGGCAGCAGGGAGCCGCGTCGCTGGCCGATCTTGGCGATGATGAGTGGCGAGGTATGGCCTGCGTGGAGGCAAGCAACATCCTGGAATCCGCTATTTCTTTAGGTCCCGGCGAAGAGCACACAATGTGTTCGATTCTAAGCATCGGACGCGAATGAACCCCGGGGCTTGACCTAATTACCGCTTCCTGATGGATGGTTGATTGCATTCAGGGCATCGAGCGTTGCCGACTGCTGAGTTTCGCGCTCGGCGTCAGCCGGTTGTGCATTCTGCCGATATGCTTCCGCAAGTTCCTGGTGGTATGCGGCATCGATGGGGTTAAGCCGGATTGCAGTTTGGAGTGTGCTGATGGCAGCCTTGGCTGACCCGAGCTCGATTTGCAATTGCGCAACGCGGTAATAAACCTCGCCATCTTTCGATCTTGATTCCGCGAGATCTGAGAGCAGTTGAAGTGCTTCTGTCTTTTGGCCGAGCGCCTGGTATGTGAGAGCCAGAGCGTTCTTTGTTTCCGCATTGGCGGGGTCCTGTTTCAAGGAAATACGCAGTTCATCCACTGCCTGTCCGTAGTTCTTATTGGCGGCGTACGCTTCACCCAGCAAATAGTGAACAAGGGGAATCTCCGAATTCGCCTCTTCGAGGGATTTGAGCCGGGTCAAATCCGTGCCCGGTTCTCCTTCCATGGCCATCGAGCCGGCGTACGCGATGGTGAGCTCCGGATTTGCGTCCATCTTGTCCTCTATTGGCCGCAAAACCTGAACAGCCCGGCCGTACTGGTGAACCCTGCAAAGACTCAAGCCAAGCATCGCTCGCACATGTGGATCTGACGAATGCAGTGCAAGCGTGCGGCTGAGCGGTTCCACCGCTTCGGCATATTCCTTTGCGGCAAAGGCCGCGCGGCCCCAGTACTCATCTATGCCGCTAAGGCTTGGATTCCACTTCGCTGCCTGCTGAAAATAGCTAGACGCCTCTACAAAGTCGCCCGCATTTGCCGCGTTGACTCCAAGATTGTCGTAGCTGCTGGCGATCGGCGGTCCGACTCGCTTCTCAAACGCCTTCTGTGCGGCCAGATCCTCGGGATTAGCCTCATGAGTTTTTTCGAGCGGCGCCTGGAGAGCGGGGTCTCCGGCAAGCCTGAACTCTACCCGTTGCTCTTTCAGGTAAAGAAGATTTCGCGAGATATCCAGTTCCTTGCGGCCTTCCGCAGAGCCACCGCTTTGAATCAGGAGCTTCCCAAGCCAATAGTGTGCTTGCTCGACCTCGTATCCATTGATTGAAGGATCTAGCGTTAAGGCGATAGCCCTTCGATAGGCGGCTTCCGCCAGGGGATTTCTTTGTGTCTCGCGGTAAAGCTGGCCCAGCGCAATATAAGCGCTTGCACTCTGCTTATTCAATAGAACGGCATGCTTCAGGTCCGCCTCGGCTTCCTCGTATCTGTGCTGGGCCATTGCTATGCGTCCGAGCGGCATGTAGACAAGTGAGTTATCGGGATCGAGCGCGAGTTCCTTTCGATACTCCGCCTCCGCCTTGTTGAAGCTGGGCTCTCCAGACTGCATCATGTAACTCGCACCCAACGAGTAGTGCGCGCCCTTCAGCCGATCATCCTTTGCAATGGCCTTTTTGAACTCCTGGTCTGCTTCATCGAAGAACTTTGATTTGCCGTACAGGATGCCTAACTTCATACGAAGCTCTGCTGAGTCCCCGAATTTCTCCGGCATGGAATCAAGAATCTTCGAAGCATTCATATGATCCCCAAGCACCAGATAAGCAGCGGCCAATGCAGAGGAGGTGTCGACCCCGGGGTGCAACTGGGTAGCGATTCTAAATTGCTCCAAGGCTGCCTGATGCTCGCCCGATTCCAAAAGCGCCTGCGCAAGAACGGAAACTGTGTGCGGGTCAGGCGGTTGCGCGTCTTTCTGAAGTTGATCCAGAACCTGAGAAGCCAGTGTTTTCGCTTTTGTCCAATCAGACGCATCGAGAGCTGCCCCGGCGTAATCGATTCGCACACTACGATCGTCCGGCGCCAGTCTGATCGCCTCGTCGTACAGTGGCGCTGCATGAGCATAATCCCCAGTATTGGCGTGGCCATTGGCTATGCGATGCAGAGCGATAGCGAGAAAGAGCTTGTATTCCGAATTTGCCTGAGGCAGATTGCCGGCGTTTTGAAGCTGGAATGCGGAGTCGTAATGATGTTGCATCTGCGATTCCGCGGAGCGGGAGGCCGGGGCTGCCTGCGCCTGCGCAACCGGGGAAAGCTGGGGCGAAAGCGCGCCCGTCAAGAGCAAAGGCAGGGCCAGCAGCAATGAGCGCCTCTTTCGGCTCATAGGGATTTCGAGATTCAGAGTGGTACCCGGAATTACGCTCATCCCTGTAACTCCATGCTTGGTTGCGATCTGGAACAGAAATGCATCCACTGGAAGCGCCTCGACGGGGCTGCCGACTGAAAGCCGGCGATATGCACGATTGAGAACGAAGACCTGGCGGAGTGGTATCGGAGAGACGTCAATCCCCCGAGGAGAGCGACCAACCGCCTTCCTCCTGCCATCTTCAGGCAGTCCGACTGGCATGCACAATGGACTAAAGATGGGGGCGCGATTCAACCTATCGGACGAGAATACCAATGGGTTCCTTGGTCCAATCGGGTCGATCAAGTCGATGCGCTCGATCTTGTCACTCAGCATTCCGGAATAACCCGACCATTCCTCGCCCGAGCATCCAGACGAGCCGGGGAGACATGTCCTCATGTTGGCAGGCGAGGATTAATCTCCGCTTTTTTGATTCGGCCGGCTGTCATGACTCGCTGAATGCCAACCCTAATCAAAATGAAGAAGCTCCTTATTCACGTTCTTTGTAATTACTTAAGTACTCGCTGGTTTTGAAGCCAGCCCTCGAAATTAAATTCGCATCAGACGTTAAGTTTTCCTCAGGAACTGCCGATAAGGATCCCATCAGCAGTTTTCAGGGTAAGAGAACAGCGATGTCAATCAGAGACGCGGTACCGGTCTTAGTTTTGGGTATTCTCGGGTCGGGTTTAACGCTCAGGCCCGCAGGTGCGGCGACTGCCAGCGCCTCGTTCGGCGTGTCTGCGGTGGTTCAGGACACGTGCCGTGCCTCGGCGACTGACAGGGCATCCCGGATATTCGCTGGTGGGACGACGAATGCGACCTCTCCGGTGTCGGTAACCTGCAGCAACCAAGCCCTTTACAACGTGAACTTTAGCGCAGGCACGGGGTTGGGCGCCAATTTGACTCTTCGAGCGTTGACCGGCGCCGGCACGGCCCTGTTAGGCAATGCGCTCAACTCATTTCAACCAAGGCTGGTTTCCCTGGATAAGAGCGTGGGCACCGACGCGGCGACTTGGACGGGCAACCGCTCGGCCCAGGCGTTTGCCGACCATGAGCAGATTGCGGCTGGGCAGCACGTGTCGGCGGGTGCATATTTCGATACGATTATTGTTACTGTGACTTATTAAGAAAAGGTCGGCTGCCTGCGATGGCGCCGGAAAAACGATCAACGAAGAATTCCTTTGCTTGGGCTAATTACTCTCCTGCAAAGGTTGGCCAGCAGTCCGTCTGAAAGCCACTGGTAACCATCTCCGAGTCTCTTTTGTGTACTATTCGGGTGCATCTTCTCTGTGTCGACTAACCAGAATGTACTATTGTAATCAGTAATTAGCAGCAATATTGTTCAGGCAACATTCAATCGCAAATTGTCGGGTCCGGGCCGTGTTGTTCAGCTGCCTGCCCTAGCAAACCGATTGATCTCGCTTCCTGGTGCGCAGCGAGCACGGGAAGACTGCGTTCGATACTCGGCGGCAAGATGAATACAGAGTGGTGCACGTTAGATCGATCACAGTGGAATTATCCGATTCGACCGGCAACTGATGCTGTCCGACTTACTGTCGGATGGACTCAATCTCAATCCAATCAACCTGTGTTGTATCAGGAGTAATCGTTATGAAGTTCTGTTACGCTCGTAGGTCCGCATTGCCCACGGCCATTCTGGGATTCGCGGTGCTGGCTATGGTTTCTGCTCCAGCCTTTGCAACAACGGCCACCACGACTTTCGCAGTGACCGCATCGGTTCAGGGTACCTGCACAATCTCCGCCACAGGCTTGTCATTCGGAGCCTACACCGGCACAGCATTGCCCGGTACCAGCACGATTACGGTCACCTGCAGCGGCGGCACGACCTACAATGTGGGCCTCAATGCGGGTATGGCAACCGGTGCGACAGTGACCACCAGGAAGATGACCGGCACGTATCATGGCGGGACGCTGGCATATTCGTTGTTCTCAGACAGCGGGAGAAGCGTTAACTGGGGTAACACGGTTGGCACGGACACCGTGGCCGGGACCGGTACCGGGACCGTAACTGGCGGGAATCCGCAGACACTGACAGTCTACGGAAACATTCCGGCGGGGACAGCTCCCGCAGCGGATGGATACGCCGATACGATTACCGCAACAGTCACCTATTAACTGTTAGAGCGGTTCCATAACTCACACGCCCTTTCTGCTATCACGCGAGGGTGGCTTTTACTTCCATCCCACGGACAAAGACTGTTCGTGGGGACTCGGCAAGGAAGAAGCCACCTTGCGGATGACGCTTCGGGGTGCGCAATTGTGGAACGGCTATAGCCGCGTTTGCATTGGGGTCTCCATGATTGTACGGAGCTCATGCCGACTGATGGCGGCAGTCAAATGGTTCGCCGTCACAGTTGTCGTTCTCGTATTCGCAGGCACGGCGGCCAGGGGGCAGTCGTTGTCTGTTGTGCCAGTCAACATCGTCATTTCGCCCGGACAAAGATCTTCTTCTTTGACGGTGACGAACACGGGCAACAGCGAAACCGCTGTGCAGATCCGTGCCTACGCCTGGGATCAGAAGAATGGCGAGGATCAACTGACAGCTTCAGACGCAGTAGTGCTGAGCCCTCCGATTGCCAGAATAGCTCCGGGGGCATTACAGGTAATCCGCATCATTCTGCGTAAGCCGCCGGTTGGACGTGAGTCAACCTACCGCATTCTGATCGACCAGATTCCGCCTCCAGCCGAGCCGGGGATAGTGCATATGGTGCTCCGCCTTTCCATTCCCATCTTTGCCAAGCCGGAGACGCGCGCGGTCTCGCATGTGCAGTTTCACATGGAGATAGATGGCGGAAAGCTGTTCCTGGTGGGAGTCAACGATGGGCTCAGCCATGAAGTGATCAACGGGATTGAGTTATTGGCGAGTGACGGCCGGAATTTGAAGGAAGAGGTCAGCGCATCGCCCTATATTCTGGCTGGCGCCACCCGGCGTTGGCCCATAGTCGCGCAGGATCCGCTGCCGCTGCCAAAGGAAACCCTGCTGTTGACAGCCCACTCGGATGCAGGCGCGGTCAAACAGCAGGTTAGCTTTGTTTCGGCGCCATGATCCTGGAGGCACGGTGGCCAGGTGGCTTGAGTGGGCGGGTATTCTCTTGCTGATGATGGCTTTGTTGCCGCAACGGGCTAGAGCGACCGACACAGTCGTCACCCCAACTGTACGTGGGGACAGCATCGCGGAGGCAGGCCCAGGGACGGGTCCGGCGGGCGCATCGGATTCCGCACCGGCTTCTACTCCCGCCGGCGCTGCTTCCAGCTCAGGTCCGGTTCCCGCTTCTGGCGCAGCTTCCGCTTCAGGATCAGAGCCGGCTTCCGGCGCAGCATCGAGCGCAGACAGCGATGAGACATTGTTTCTTGACGTTGCGATCAATGGTCGTTTCATCGGCAAGATCGGCGAATTCACCCTGCGGCACGGCAAGTTGCTGGCGCGGCCAGATGAACTGCGCGATCTCCGTTTCCGGGTTCCCGTGTCTCGCGCTTCTGAAACCGGCGGCTTGGTCTCGTTATCGGCCATACCTGGATTGACCTGGGTTCTCGATGAGAAGAACCAGGTGCTCCACGTGACAGCCAGCGATAGTGCATTGCTGCCAACGGTGCTGCTTCCCTTAGGAAGAGAAGATACTGGAGGACGTCGAGTGATCGATAGCGGCACCGGCGTGACACTCAACTACGACACCGTGGGAACATACACAGGCGGCAGGGCAGGCGGGACCGGGTTGTTCGAGACGCGAGTTTTTTCGCCCTGGGGAATTCTGAGTTCGGAATGGCTGGCCTATGCGGGTGCGACTCCGAGTGCCGTTGGGCCCAACACGGCGGTACGGCTCGATTCAGCTTATACATGGGCCGACGTAAATACGCTGCGCCGCTATAGCCTGGGCGATTTCATCACGGGGGGGCTTGCCTGGACGCGTCCGGTTCACCTCGAGGGAGTGCAGATCAATTCAGATTTCAGCATGCGCCCGGATCTTGTCACTTTTCCGATGCCTTCGATCTCGGGCTCGGCCGCAGTTCCCTCCACCGTAAACGTGCTGGCTGACGGCAACCTGGGCGCATCGAGCGAGATTGCTGCGGGCCCCTTTGAGATACCGCAGCTCCCCGTGGTATCGGGGGCAGGCACGATTTCGATGACGCTGACCAACTCGCTGGGTCAACAGGTGACTTTAACTCAACCTTTTTATGCCAGCTCTGCGATGCTTGCCCCGGGTCTGCAGACCTTCGCTATGCAAACGGGATTGGTGCGGCGCGAGTGGGGCGCAGTGAGCAACGACTATGGGAGGATGGCGGGCACTGCCATCTATCGTCGCGGCCTGAGCCGGAAGTTCACATTTGAGGGTAGTGTTGAAGGGACTCCAGGCACATTCATCGCGGGCGGGGGCGGAGTGGCGCAGATAGGCAATCTTGGCGTGGCTAATTTTGCCGTGGCGCCTAGTTTCGGTTCAGGGCAATTCGGTGCGCAGTATTCCGCGGGAGCCCAGCGTATCGGCAGGGTGTTCAGCCTGGGAGGCTCCGCGATTGTTGCGAATCGCAACTACAGGGATGTGGCCTCACTGAACGGCGCCGGAGTACCACGGAAGCAGCTTAGCGCCTTCACCAGTTTGTCTCTCAAGCGCCTCGGTTCGGCTGGCATAGCCTACGCCGGGATCGACGAGGATGCTTCTCCCGTCCTGCTGCAGCAAAGTGTTGCGTCGGCGCAGCACTCGCAGATTGTAACTGCCAACTATTCGATCCAGATTCACCACGTCTCGCTGTACGCCACCGAATTTCGCGACCTCGTGAACAAAGGCAGTAGCGGGCTGCAGGTTGGCTTGATCCTCCCATTCGGCAAGCGCAACTCGATCAGCGTCGGTGTGTCGTCGGACGGTTCGGGACAGGTACAGGTGCAACAGCCTGCGCCGATGGTTGGCGATTGGGGGTACCAGGCCTATCTCTCCGCCGGCGACTCGACGCATGCATTCGCCCAGGGGCAATACAAATCACCCAAGGGCCTGTTTACGGCGGGCATTGACAGCGATGACGGCGTGACAACATTACGTATGGAATCTCAGGGCGCAGTTTCTTTCGTCGACAAGAGCCTGTTTCCCTCGAACACGATCTTCGATAGTTTCGCCATTGTGGATACGAGCCCCATGGCGCATGTGCACGTAACGCAGGAGAATCGCGACGTGGGTAGCACGAACTCCTCCGGTCGGCTACTGGTACCGGATATGCGCTCGTTCGATCTGAACCATGTCGCGATTGATCCTGCCGATATTCCGGCGGAGGCCTCGATTAACGATGTGAAGCGCGAGTTTCGCCCCCAGGATCGATCGGGCGTTGTGGTCAAGTTCCCGATTAAATTCAGCCATGCCGCATTGCTGCGATTGGTGGATGAGGCCGGGGCGGCGGTGCAGCTGGGCAGCACAGCAACCTTGCGGGCCACCGGCACTGTGTTCCCAGTTGGATATGACGGCGACGCCTACGTTGAGGATCTCGGTCCGCACAACGAACTCACAGTCGAGCGGCCGGACGGGCGGCGCTGCACCTCGGTCTTCGACTACAAGCCTGTAGCCGGAGATATTCCTTCGATTGGACCACTCCGTTGTCACGAGATAAAGCCATGATGCGAAGATTCGGATCCATGCTATTGCTTATGCTTGCCTTCGGTAGTTGGAGAGCAGCGGCACTCCCGTGCTCGCTCTCGATTTCGACCCTGAACTTCGGGACTTACTCTGGTGCGCTGCTGAATGGTACTGGTACTGGAAAGATTACCTGCCAAAGCGGTGCGGACGGCTGGGACATTGTCATGTATACCGGTGCCGGCGCGGGAGCAACAGAAACCACGCGGTATATGACCGGTCCGAATGGCGTCGAGCTGGGCTACAAGCTTTTCACCGATGCTGCGCGAACCAACAACTGGGGCGACACTACCGGCAACGAGTTGTCCGGATCCGGTACCACGAGCTTTACCGTTTATGGGCAAGTTACAGCGGGCCAGGTTGTTCCGCCGGGCACTTATACCGATACGATGAACACAGCCACGACCACCTTCTCCGTTACTGTGATCATTGCCAAAGCCTGCTCGATTTCAGCAACTAATATGGCCTTCGGCACTTACACGCGCACGCTCGTTCAATCCACATCGACGATCTCAGTGAATTGCACCGACCTGACTCCCTACAATGTCGGCCTGAATGCGGGCGTGGCGACGGGTGCGACTGTTACGAACCGCAGTATGACCGGTCCAGGTTCAGCTTTGCTGAAATATCAGCTTTTCAGTAACTCCGGATATACCACCAACTGGGGTAATACCGTTGGCACGGATACGGTGGCCGGCACCGGCAATGGAGCTACCCAGCCGCTTACTGTCTACGGACAAATACCGGCGCTGGAGCTTACCGCACAAGGTAGTTACACCGATACAATTACTGTCACTATCACCTATTGATAAACGGTGGCAGGATCAGTGACGCCCGGTGACCTCCAGTTGAACCGGATGTGCGGTGGCATGTACATCCGGGTTGTAGTACTCATAGACATGCGATGCAAACGTGCGGGCGCGGATGGGGTACTTGGCGCGCAGACGAAAGCTGATGGTTACGGTTTGCTTCTCTGAGAGCGCATTGAAGTAAAGAATCGCCTGGGTGGCAGTGAGAGAAAACTTCTCCAGGCGGCCACTTAGCTGTCCGGCAGTCTTTTCCTGGAGGGATTGCAGATCCTCGCTGAGCAGTTCGAATCCTGGAGGAATGCCGAGATCGACCATGACCATATTGGCTGTCTTCGAGAGGTTGTTGCGGATGGTCGCCGTGGCGGTGGCAACGTCGTTCTGGGCGAGATGCGTGCGATCATAGGCAACGTCGATGGAGAGCGGTTCCGCTGTCGGCTTCTCTTCCCAGGGAGTGAAGTAACGGCCAACGACCTGGTACGCCAATGTGCCACTGCCTGAGAAGCTGAGTTGAATTGAAGTGTCTTTCAGCGGGTGAATGAACTCATTTCCCTTAAAAACAAACTGATGCAGAAGGTCGTTGTTCTCGTTTGTCAGCTGGAGAGTTTGCACAGGTTTTCCGTCGAGCATCACTGTGAGAGAGCCCTGGACATTCGACGTGCTGAGTTCCGTGGCGAGCACGAGTGCGCGCAGGGCCATGATGGTGGCCTGGGTGGTGCCCCAGTTGCCGGCCGCCTCCTTTTTTGAGGATATGAAGTTGAGAGCTTTGCGTACGGTCTCCGAAGCCTGTCCCCATTTGAGGAGAGCCTGAGTGGCGAGGCCCGTGGTTTCAATTGCGGCACTTTGGCCGGTGGAGTAGACACCGGTTTCTTCGGCGGTCCATGAGACCTGATCGCCCGTCTCGGTGCGCTTATCGATAAGTGCCTGCATGGAGCGGCGGGTGAATTCGCGGTCGCTGCCGAAATCGGCAGCGAAGTTGGCGATGACGGCGAGCGTGTAGGCATCAGGCTTTGATCCCGCATAGGACTCAATGAATTGCCGGGCCTTGTCGATGGCGGGCCCGTGGTATCCGGTGTTTGCCAGAGCCCAGGCGATGTAGGCAGTAATGCGAAGCGAATCGGAGTTGAATCGGTTGGTTGCGCCTTCGTTGATAAAGGACGTGTCCGGCTTCCAACTGCCGTTGGGCTGCTGCTGGCTGACGAGCCATGCGCTGGTTCGCTCGATAAGCCGCGGATCGACATCTGAGACCTTGGACATGTCGCTGAATTCCATCAGGCCATAGGCAGTGAGAATTTTGTTGGCAGGCGTCTGGCCGAACCAGGAGAATCCACCGCCTGGCACCTCAAATGTGAGGAGACGCTGATAGCCATTGGCGATGTATCCCTCGGCCTTGGCGTGAACCTCGGGCGTCAGCTTTTTGGTGCGCTTCATGTAATCGAGCGCGAGAACGTTGGGGTAGGTGCTGGAGGATGTCTGCTCAAAGCAGCCGCCGGGCATGCGCAGAATGCTGTCCATGCCTTCGATGATCTGACTGAGCGGTCCTGGGTAAACGCGCACCAGCAGGCTGGTGGCATCAGGGATGGAGTCAGCGGGAAACTTGAGTTCGTGTTGTGCGGTTGACTCGAGTCGGCCATTGAAGACGACATTCTGCTCGCTGCCGTTGGGAATGACTTCGATCTCGCGGACGACAATATCTTCGCGGCCTTCCCCATCGTTCATGCGGGCGGAGAGAGTGAGCTTGAATTTTCCAATGCGGTTGGCGTTCAGGGTGAACTGCGAACCACCGACGCGGCCCGATTCAACTGTCAGAGTCTTCTCAGCGGTGTCGTTGTTGAGGGAGTACCAATCGTCGGGCTGGAGTTTGAGGGTGACCTTGCCGGATTTACCAGAGTAGTTATAAATCGCAACGGGAATTGAGACGCGATCCCCTTGAGTGAGCGTGACGGGAAGGTCGAGGTCCGCAAAGAAATCCTGAAAGACTTTCAGGCTTGAGGATGCTGAGCCGAGCGCACCGGACTGGGTGGATGCAAGCATGGCCATGCGCCACGTGGTAATGGAGTCGGCGATGGGAATGGAGATGTCAGCATTGCCGTTGCCGTCTGTAAGGATCTCAGGGTTGATGTAGAGGGCTTCAGGGAAGTAGGAACGGACGTGCGGAGCTTCCGGCTCGGCTTTCGCTTTGAGAGCCGTGAAGGATCGGCCGGAAATCTGCAAGCTGTCGAGCGCCACTTTTTTGTCGATCGCCATGGGTGCATCGACGATTCCGGCGACTGCTCCTCGTGCCATCACCATGCCGTTGAACGCCATGGGCATCGGCATGGGTGCTGCTTGTTCAACCATGACGGATTCGGTCATTGCACCCACATTGAGGGTAGCGGAGATAACGGCGCGATCACGAGGCTGCACGGAGAAACTGCTGGAGAGAGTGGCGAATCCGCGAGACCGGATTTCGATCCTGTATCGGCCAGCGGGCAATGCGGAGAGAGTGAACTGTCCTGCGGGGTTGGAGTGAGCGGTCCGCGTCTCAGGAGTGGAAGCTTGGCGGAGAGTGATTGTCGCTGTGGGAATGATCGCACCCGTCTGATCGATCACCGTGCCGCTGACTTCAGCGAGATTGTTCACGGGGCCGCGGTCATGTTCAATGCGGAGATTGAATGCGCCTCCCTCACCTTGATTAACGATTGCACCAGTGCGCTCTTCGATGTTAACGATGAGGTCGTCAGCGGTGTCGAACTGATGATCGGGCCCTGCGCTACGGACCTGGTAGACGTGTCTCCGATTGTCAAACCAGGAGGCCGGCTCAATGTGCAGGGGCGTGTTCCATGCATCGCGCGACGCGGCGTCCTTCTCAATCGCTGCAAAGGCCTTCACGATGTCTGTATTGCCGGACTGGTTTTCAAGCTGCTGATTGAGCCGGACGGCAAGCCAGCGGACTTGATCTTCGAAGGCCGCACGATAGCGCTGCTGGTATTCCTCAAACTTGTCCTGCGGAAGACTCCGGCCAAACTCAATGTCAACCTTTGCCGGGTTGGTCATCTCAGTTGCGGAAAAGAGAGCGCGTGCAGCCAGGTTCTGCGATTCGCCGCCCGATGCGTCTTGTGGCTCGACCAAATCTCCCATTGAGAGCGAATGGATCTCGTACCGCGGCTTCATTACTTCCTGCTCCAGATAGAAGAAGATCTTGGCGAATCCGGGCTTCTTTTCGGCCAATGCAAACACAGCCTCATCGACCACTTGCAATCCGAGCGCAGCCTGGACGCCTTCTCCACGCGAGTTGGTGACATGAAAGCGCACGCGAGCTTCAGAGCCGGGCCGGTAAACGGGAGAGTCGGCAGCGGTCTCGATCTTCAGTTCGTCCGCAGGCTGAACGAAAAGGAGGCGATGGTCGGCGACGGGTTGCGCGTCGCGGCCGAAGAGATAGGCGTCAATGTCGAGCGTGCCGGCCATTTCCGGTGTGGCTGTGAGTGTGAGATTGGCTTGTCCTTCCTCCAGATCGAGATCGCGAGTGAGGATGGTTTGGCCATTCCTGACGACGTCGACATAGGCTGTGCCGCGGGTACGCGTGGAGAGAACTTTGAGCTGGATGCGATCGCCGGTCTTGCAGATGGCGCGATTGGTATGCAGCAAAATCTGGTCCGCGCCGCCGCGGGTTTCAAGGGGAACTGTGGTGCTGGTGCGGTTGCCGTGATGGTCGTCGGCGTCAATGTGGAGCGATTGAATGCCAGAGCCGGGATTGATGCGGTAGACGGCAACGCCCGAGGCATCGGTTGTCAGTTTGGCGTCGTGGGCAGGTACTTCGCCGTTCAGGGGAATGCGATCGAAACGGCCAGGCGGATGAACGGTAAGAGTGACACCTGCGGGATTGCCGTCTGGATACGACGCGAGGAGAAAGACTTCATTCTCGATGCCGGGGACGAGAGTGCCACCCTCGGGCACCGCAGTGATGAGCAGCGGCGACTCGCTGATGGTGATGGGCTCGCCGCGCGTCTCCGCATGGGCTGCGGAGTCCTTCACCGTTGCCTCGATGAGCGCTCGCGCCGCGCCCTGACTGAGCGGGCGGCCGGCGAAGTAGCCAGGCAGTTTGAGGTCGAATGGATACGCACCGTTGGGGTCTGTCTTGCCTGATGATGAGGCTGCTTCGAAGACCGTCACATCCATGCTGGATGCCTTGACGGTGATCTCCGCATCGCTGACTGGCTTGCCGAAGAAGTAGTTGGCATGCACGGTGCCAGTGACGTGGTCGCCGGGCCTATAATCGCGCTTCGGCTTGCCGCCCTTCTGGGTAAACTCAACAGCGACCTTGAACTTTGGCAAAACATAGCGCTCCACATCGAGTGCAATCTCCGCGGTATTCGCCGGTGCCTGCACGTCGCCCATGAGCGCACGCAGGTGATAGGTGCCTAGATTTACCTCATCTGCGAGCGCGAACTCAGCCGAGGCAATGCCGAACTTGTCGGTCTCCGTCGCTTTACGGAAGACCTTGTTGCCGCGTGAGTCTTCTACTTCGAAGGTGAGCTTGCGGTCTGCTGCCGCATGATCCGCGACGCGATCGAGCGCGAGCGCGCGCACGTGGATGGTCTGACCGGGCTGGTAAATAGGCTTCTCCGTCGTCAGAAGAATGGCCGCCTTCTCTTCAAGTTGAATAGGCTGGGTGTACTCCGTGGAGCCGATGGGAGTGTCCACGGCAAAATGCAACTCGGAGTTGCCTGTAAGGTCCGCGGGAAAATGCAAACTCGCTTCTACGGTTCCCCGGTGATTCAGGTTTCCGGAGAACAGCGCGAGCGGTTCGCGGTCAGGGATGCGAAGATCGATGCGCAATGAGCCTGTTTGCGGGCCGTTGCTATTGGCGTCAGTTACGATGACGCGAATGGATGCCTGGCTCCCGGCCAGGTAATCCTTTTGCCCCAGGATATGAATGACCGGCCTGCTGATGATCTGCGAGATTGATTCGATGCCGTCGATTGTCGGCAGGCCGGCATTGTCGTATTCGAAGCGGTAGCGAATGCGCTGCCAGATGAGGTCTTCGAACGGCATTGGCTTAGAGAGTGCCAGGGTTTGCTGCCACGCGCCATCGCCCTTACGGATCTCAAGCCTGCGCTCTACGTGGCCCAAAAGCTTGTCGTCCGGGTCAAGAACTTCGATGGTCAGCCGGCCGGAGCCCGACTCCGGAGCGTTGAATGGGATGCTGACGGCCAATTTGCCGTCTCGATATGTCGCGCCGAGGCGCCGAACTTGCGGCTGCAAAAGAGAAAGCGATGCGCACAAGCCAACGAGCAGCACTGCTGCGAAGAAGCGAAGTGTGCGAAGGGAAACATCAGGACGGCGGACGTTCATGCGAGTTCTCCTGTGCGGCGCCGGAGCTATGAGCTTCCGGCTACTTGTCTGACAGGAGAACGCAGCAGTTTTCTAAACTTGCAGGTCAGCGATAAATAATTTGGAGTGTTGGCATTTTATGGGCGTTCCCACGTTACACCGTCGGCGCTTGTCCAGCGCTCGCCATTGTCGGTGATGATTGCGAAGACTGGGGGAACCGTTGTGGCAGCATCATGCGCAGCCTGCTTCTTCGCTTTGGCGGAAGCTTTTTGATCCGCAGCGCCTGTCAGCAGGTCGATGAAATCAGCGTTCACGGTGACGGCCTGGGTGGCCGCGCCAACCTGCAGGGAGAGATTTGCCACGTTCTGGCGATTGGAAGTAACGGCTACGTCCGCAACCCTCAGGCTGGCGAAGCCTCGAGCCCTGGCCTCCACTGTATAAGTCCCGGGTGCAAGCCCATCGACAAGGTAATGCCCTGCCTTGTCGGAGATGACAGTGTGAACGGTGTGCGTTGCGCTGTCGATGACGGAGACGGATGTGCCTTGAATGACGGCGCCGGTCATATCTGTAACGGTGCCTGTGAGGCTTGCGCCGGATGCGACTGCAAGCGAACGGCCCGCGGCGACTTGAGAAGGAGACGGGTTGGGCGCAGGAGCCGCGCCGACAGCCTTCAATGCTAACGGTTCAGGCGCTCTGCCCAGGTTCAAACCGGCGCTGTAGCCAGCAAACCCTACTCGTTCGACGCGCACAGCCCGGCCCTGCCACCGCGGATGAATTGCCTTCCAATGCTTCCCTGCGTCCTCGCTGAGGAAAATTCCGTTCTGTGCATCGATGGCCACAATCCGCCGCGCCTGCATGGCCGCGGAGAGAGCCGGAAGACCGCTGGGCAACGGATGTTTGAGTTGGATGAACCGTGCGACCTGTGCTTCATTTTCGGATAGGGCGAAGGTGGACATATCTACGGATTCCGTCTGAATTGCAGGGACTGCGTTGTCCACCGTGACCGTTTGGGTGTTTCGGCCGGAGAGTGCAATTGGGTTGGGTGTGGTTGATGGGACTTCGGGAGCGTCGAGCTTTTTCGCCTGCAGAACTGGAGTCGCATTTTGAAAAAGCGCTCCCGCAGAGCCCGTGGGAACATTGCCTCTGCTGCCGCCTGCCCCGGCGGCTGTACCGGCGATTTGTCCGGGGAGAGCGGCTGGCGGCGCCGGAGCTGGCGGGGGTAGCTTGTCAAGAACAACGGAATTTCGCGACTGAATTGCAAGCGCGCCATTGGGTTCAGAATTTGTAGTGACTTCAGCTTTGCGCGGAGTAGCAACGCCTGCGTCGAAGTTTGAGGTCGAACGGCGCGTAAGGGCTTGTTGGGTTGGTGCGGATTTTGCGGGCTGACTTGCCGCAGGAGCCGACGATTGCCGTGCAGGGGCAGGAGAGGCAGCCATGCGGCCTTCGGCAATCTGCGGAAGTGCGGGTGTCTGCTGAACAACCGTTGCCTGATGGATATAGAAGACCGTAAGCACAAGCGCGGCAACCGAAAGGCCTGCCGGCCACGCGAGGCGCCACCCGAACCACCATGGTGTGAGACGGGGCAACGCCGGGGTGTCCACAGGGTCCTGAATATGAGGCAGCGAGAGCGCAACAACGGCGCGGCACTCCGTGCAGGCGGCCAGGTGGTCGAGCATCTGTTCCCGCTCATGCGCAGGCAGTGCGTTCTCTACGAAGGCGCAAATCTGGTCCGCGTCTGGATGGTATTCGAATTGGAGAGGTTGGCTCATGTTGGACCAGGTGTTCCCGTATGCTCCCTCCTATTGGAGAACGGAGATGTTTGGGAAGTTTGCAGCAATCGGCGCAGGTTTATTTCAACGTCGCGCGGGTCAGCCCCGAGCGCCTCCTCCGCCGCAGCTTTGCTCAACCCGATCGAAATCAGATTGACAATCAGTTGTTTACGAAGATCGCCGGCAAGTCGCTTAAGTCTGCGGCTGATGGTGGCCTCATGAATGTGGAGAGTTCGTGCAATCTGGAGAAGAGTCTGGCGGTCGAGATAATAAGCGGAGAGCAAAAACCGGTCTTCCCCATCAAGGCTCCGGAGCGTGCGTGCCACGGCGACGGCAAGTTGGTCCAGGTCGGAGGGTACTGGTGAGGACGGCGATGGTGCAGCTCTTTCCACGCCGTCAAGGGTGGTTTCGCGATGCGTGCGACGATGATGGTCCCGCCACCGCTGGACCAGCGTGGTTCGGAGCCAGCCGAGGAGAGAGCCTCGACCCGAATAGGTAGCGAGCGGTGACCGGCGCTCTCCGTCCGGCCGGCGAAGGCCGTAGAGTTCAGCGTAGAGGGAGTCAGCGAGTTCCTGACCCAGCGTGTTGGAACCCGTGATTGAGACGGCCGCGTGGCTAAGCGCGCTGCGGTAGCGGCTGAAGAAAGCTTCCCATGCTGCTTCGTGGCCCAGAGCGCATCCGTGGGCCAGTGCAAGTTCAGCGATATGCAGGGAACGATAGAACGCCGCTCTCGTGGCAGCGTCGGGAACCACGCCGATCGCAAGGCCGTGATTGACTTTTTCGCCAATCACGCTGAGCACCCTGCTGAACTCGGCCACGCTCAGTCCACACGTTTCCGCTTCTGCCGCGTGCCAAAGCTCCTCGATGAGGCTCACGGGAATGGGAAATGCCCGATCGAGATTTGCGGCGGATTGCTCGTCGCCCTGCACCGGCAGAACCAAATCGGCGGACTTGGACGAGGCAGTATCCACGATCCTGAGCATAGTGCACCCGCCCCACCTAACGACACCGGAAAGACCAATGCCGGCCATGGAGCGGCCAGCCGCCACCAAGGCTGCTCATTCCTGCTGGAGGCTTCGGCGTGTTTCAACCGCGGAGATAGCTCCAGTTGGTTGCTCTTCGTGCTTGAAATAGGCGAAGACCACGCCATTGGCAGACCGCTGGCGCAGGGTATTCTCAATCACCTTGAGCTGCGCCGGGGAGTATCCACTCTTACGGAACCGGTAGCTAGCGAACGAAGCGGTGACAATATCCGGCGTCTCTAAATCTTCGCTCTCGGCAACACAGAGCGCGACAGAATGACGCTGCAGTACGGCATACACTTCGTCGCAAAACCAGGTGCTGTGCCGAAATTCGAACGCCATCCGCAGCCCGCAGGTATCCGCATCCCCAAGGAAGGAGTCGAGGCGAGGCACATCGGCCTTGAAATTGGGCGGAAGCTGGAAGAGCACCACACCCATTCGTCCAGCAGATACTACCGGAGCGAGCGCACGCGAAAAGGCGGTGACTGTGCCTGAACAGTCCCTGAGCCGGAGGATGTGAGTGATCCGCTCCGGCGCTTTGAACGAGAAGCGAAAGTCGGCGCCGGTCGCGGCCAGCCAACCAGTAAGCATGCTCTCAGTCGGCAACTGGCGGAAGGTGTAGTTGACTTCGACGGAGTTCAATTGAGTTCCGTAGTATTCCAGGAATTTCCGTTGAGGAAGCGCTTGAGGATAGAATCCCGGTTTCCAGCTTGAATATGCCCAACCGGAAGTACCAATGTAGGCTCGATTGCGCAAGTCTCCCTCAACTTCTGACAGCTTCGAAACTGGCGAGACTTCGCGGTGGGCAGCCTTTTCGGGGGACATTCGGGTGTTCGCATCCACGAGTGACACCAACGTTCCTGTCTGCAAAAAAAAGATGAGCCGTAAATCTGGCTCGGCTCCCATTTGCGGCCAGGGGCCTAACATTGAGATCCATTCCGCAATGTATAACTTACGGAAAACAGGCTAGCACACATGTCACTTCTTTCCTGAATTGACGTTGTCCGCGAGCATTTTGTTGGCGAGTATGCGGTCGGGCTTTATCCGCTTTTACAAGCCGAAACATGTTGGCCTCTGATGCTTAATTGTAAGTAATTGATTTTATGGTGCCGGGAGGGGGGCGAACCTTAGCCGGTGTTCGAAATACGTAAGTTATTGATTCGACAATCGACAGAATCGCTCAAATCGCCACAACCGACATCTTCAGGCACAATTTGGGCACAAAACGTCCACAACACGTCCTTCGCCAGTCGCCCTTGTAAGCGGACATCCCGGAATGAGTGTCCTTGTGCGTAAGCCGAGACGCCAGTCCAAAGAGATCAATTTTCAAAAGGTCGGCGCTCATGACGATTGTCTAGGTAGTTGGTTGTGCCATGGGCCTCCCGCAGGCCATGACATCTTCCGATGTCCCGCGATTGTCAACCCAGTCAGAAGCGGCGTGAGGAATCGTTCGATATCGCCCACTACGCGTTTCAAAGGGACTTCCGAGATGTAGAGCCGGTTCTTCGTGTTGAAAGCGCTCCACTGGCGCTGCTTCGATTCATCTTCAAAGAATTCGGCGGTGAACGCTCGCGGCGGCGCTGTGATCGTGGGAATCGCTGTCTTCCGCCGTTCAAATGTCCGCATGATAGCCTCGGCGAGAACCTGCCCGTCAAACGGAAAGATCTGAGACAGGGCGCGCACATCGTGAAAATCCTTCATCCGGCTGTTCGCCATTCCCAGCTTTACCATCGCCTCGAACTTCTCCGCCACCACAGTCTCCTTTGGATACGTGAGCAGCAACGGCGCCGGCCCGTTGAGGATCGTCGGAAATGAAGTTTCGGCGGGCGGGGGTGTGATGGTGTCTCCGAATCCAATATCGATTTGCAAGGGAGTCCGGGCTCGCTCCAGATAGCTGAGGAAAGTGACGCGGATTCCTTCATAGTCTGCGTCTTCCTTGGTGCGCTGTGCTTGAACGCTTGCAGAATCAAACTGGAGACCGTCTTTATCGACAGGAAGGGCGCAGATCTCTTTGAAGATGGATTCAAAGCGGCCCGGATCGTTGTCGCCGTTGGAGAGAAAATCCGCGTCCCGAGTTGGGCGATGGGCTTGCTCCGTCCAGAGTTCAAAAAGCAGCGCGCCCTTCAGAACGAGAATCTCCTGGTATTCCGACTGGCTGATGCGGAAGAGTAGCCGCTCCAGAGCATATTTCGTGAGAAGCAGTCCAAAATCCTCGCTCCGCTGTCGCGCGAGATTCGCCAGGCGTTGCCGAACAGAGGCCGCAAGATTGGTGACATTCTTGGTCAAGCCAGTGACTCCATATAGGGCCGCATAACGTTGGCGACCCGGCAAATTTTCGCAGCTTCCCAGAGTTCGTCCATCGACGCCTTCTTCTCTCGGAAGGACTCGCGAAGAGCTTGAATCGCGAGTTCCGTGCCAATCTTCGACCGGAACTTGAAGCAGTCGGCGACCGTCTTTGCCGGGCTGTAGACCTTAATTGTGGTGCCTTCGATCACATGCTCCACAGCGCCGAAGGCGAGGGACGGGTCGGAGAAGCGCACAACGCGAATCGGTGGATACTCGATGCGTGGCGTCCACGCCCCCTGTTTGAGGGCGATCCAAACCTCAAACGGGTTCTCGGTTGTGAGTTCGTGGAAACGG
The DNA here is from genome assembly GCA_049514915.1 of Occallatibacter sp. GTDB lineage: Bacteria > Acidobacteriota > Terriglobia > Terriglobales > Acidobacteriaceae > Telmatobacter. The sequence goes on from JBEKUP010000001.1 coordinate 407,771, forward strand.
AGCGCGGATGAGAGGCAGACCACGGCTTGGGGAACTTTGCGGCAGACCTCCACCAATGTCCGATTCTCCGTGGGCGGGTTCTCGCTCGAGGAATAGAGTCCCCTGCCAACCCGCTCGAGCTTTCCCGCTCGGACTAGCCGGCCAAGGTAGTTGCGCGGTATGTGCAGCCTGTCCAGATCGCGCGGTCGAATGACCGGCTGCCGACCGGCGTACTTCTGCAGGCGATCCATGCGTGTCTCCATCCCAGAAGTGTACCATATCCACTATATATGTATTTATCTATAGCGCTTTTGCAACAAGCTGTCTCCACTTCCGTGACACGCTGGGCAGTCGCCGCGGAGATCACCCCGCAGTCGGTCCTGGATGGTCAGCGCGGGCATATTTTCCGAAACCGCCGCCTTTTCGCCGACGATCAGATCGAAGAACTCAAACGCTTCACGATTTTGAAGCGGTGTGTATATGCCAGCGCCAGCCCCCGATCAGACCCGCTTTCATTTGATCTGAATGTCCCCTGTCCCACCCTCACCCTTATTTGCCCAGCACGCGGTAGTGACGATAATCGATACGCCGTGCATTTGTGACTGTACGGAGCATGCACCGTAACACGG
>JBEKUP010000002.1:0-326807 GCA_049514915.1 Occallatibacter sp.
GGGGGCGGCGGCGGGGGTGGGGGTGGGGGCGGCGGCGCTACCAGCAGCGTCTGCATCGCGGCCTTGGGCAGCGCTTCAGGATAGATCAGCGGAATCAGAATCAGCAGCACAAGAATGGAGCCGTTTGTAATAAACGTCGCCACCATCCAATACTTGCTTTTGCTCTTGATCCTGCCCGCGGATTCAAACGTGGAATCTTCAAACATGGCCAGCCTCGAATCGGGTGTCAGTTACCTCTACTTTAGACACCACGGAAACATCGAATGTTCCCGAGCGCCAAAACAGTACCACAGCAGCGTGCTCCACTTCTATCAGGAACGACCCACCCCATGCAAAACCTGCTGCAAAACCGGTGCAACTTGAGCCGGCGCAACCTTCTACGCCCGCGCCCGCTTGGCCGCCGGCAGAACAACAGCTTTGCCTTTACCCGCCCGCCATTCCTGCCACGACACCAACATCGGCGCCGCTACGGCGATGGAAGAATATGTGCCGATAAGAATACCAACCACCAATGCAAAACTGAAACCCCGTAGGACAGGTCCGCCAAAAATATACAGCGAAAGGACCGTCAGAAACGTCAGGCCCGAAGTCAGAACGGTTCTGCTCAGCGTCTGGTTGATGCTGCGGTTCACCACATCCGGAAGCGCTTCACGACGGCTCAGGCGGAGATTCTCGCGAATACGATCGAAGACCACGATGGTATCGTTCATCGAATAACCAACGAGGGTCAAAATCGCTGCGATCACAGTCAGACTGATTTCCTGGCCGGTGAGCGCAAAAGCGCCAAGCGTGATCAGCGTGTCGTGAAAGCAAGCCACCACAGCGGCCACGCCATAAATCAGCTGGAAGCGGAACCACAGGTAGATGAGCATGCCCGCCATTGAGTAGAGGGTTGCCAACAACGCCTGCTTTTCCAATTGCTTGCCTACCGTGGGTCCCACAACCGAGATGTTCTGTACGGTGAAAGGATTGTTGTAATGCGCCTTAAGGGCATCCTGGATGAGCGCCTGGCCCACATCGAGCGAGGATTCATCATGTTGCTCCGGAAGGCTAATCACCACGTCATTGCTTGAGGTTGTACCCACGTCCCGAATCGGCTGGATTTGGGCATCCTTGATGCCGGCTGCCTGGATAGCCTTTCGAATCTCTTCAACGTCCGGCGTTGAGGCAAACCTCAGCTGCACGTCTGTGCCGCCGCGAAAGTCCACGCTCAAGGGCACAGGGCTGCGCACTCCGCCCACCGGGTTCGCCCAGTTCATCCCCATCTTCACCAAGCCGGCCACGCTGAAGATCAATGAAAAGCCGAGGAAATACCATTTCAGCTTCAGCCAGTCCACATTTACGCCGCGAAACAATTCCACTGGTTCTCTCCGCTTCCTGGTGCCGGAACCCATGCGTTCCGGCGTTTTTGTTTTTCAGCCGCCAAAAATCCGGCTCAACCGTTTCTCCGCTTCGGGGACTAGATCGAGACTGCTTCCCCTGGCTTCAACTTATTCAGATGCCAATCGAAGATGGTACGCGACACATAAACCGCCGTAAACAGGTTGGCTGCAAGGCCGATTGTCAGGGTGGTCGCAAATCCTCTAACCGGACCGCTGCCGAAGACGAACAGGATGGCCGCTGACACGATGGTCGTCACGTGCGTGTCGATGATGGTCACCCAAGCGTGCGCAAAGCCCTGGTCGACTGCCGCTGATGGCCCTTTTCCCGCGCGCACTTCTTCGCGTATGCGTTCAAAGATCAGCACATTCGAATCCACGCCCATGCCGATGGTCAGAATGACGCCGGCAATACCTGGCAACGTAAGGGTAGCGCCGCTCCAGAAACCCAGAACGCCCAGCAGAATCACCAGGTTCATGATCAACGCCAAGTCGGCATTGATGCCCGAGCCGCGGTAGTAGACAAGCATGAATGCCATGACCACCAGCACGCCTACAATCGCCGCCCTAATGCCCTGGTGGATCGAGTCCGCGCCCAGCGATGGGCCCACCAGCCGGTCTTCAATGTAGTTCAGGGACGCAGGCAGGGCGCCGGTCCTCAGCATCTTCGACAGAACGGTCACTTCTTCGGGGGTGAAGCTGCCCGTGATCTCGCCAGAATCGCGAATCGCGCTCTGAATATTGGCGACTTCGCGGACCTGCCCACCCATAACGACCGCCATGCTCTTGCCGACATTCTGGCTGGTGTAGTCGTAGAACTTGTCGCCGGCCGCGTTGGTGAGCGTGAAGCGCACATTGCGCCGGCCAGTCTGATCAGTGCCGGGATCAGCGGAGCGGAAATCCTGCCCGCCAACGATATAATTCCGCTGCAGCACGTAGACGCTGTCCGCATCGGAGCCTGTCGCCAGGTTTCCTGAACCATGCAGGAGAATGTCTTCCGGCGGCACACTGCCTCCCAAACTGGCTGTGGCCTCGGCTTCGTCCTTGTACGGGCCGCCAACCACGGCGTGGATTTCCAAACGAGCGGTGGTATTAATGATTTGCTTGACCCGTTCGAGGTCTTCAATACCGGGGAGTTCCACCAAAATCTGGTTGTCGCCGAGCCCATACTTCTGAATTACCGGCTCGCTCACGCCGAGCGAGTCAACGCGGTCGCGAATGGTTTCGATCGACTGTTCGACGGTCCTTTGCTCCAGCGCCTTTTCAGACGCGGGTTTCAATGTCAGCGTAAACGTGTTCTCACCGCCACCGCCCGTCAGGTCGTAGTCGTTGGAGTACTTGGTTTCAAGCGTGTTGCGGACAGAGTTGGACTGGGCCTGCGTTGTTCCCTCAACGTGGATCACTTGCGGCTTGGCTGGATCCGGATACACCTGGGCAAATGTCAGGTTGGCCGTTTTCAGTTCCTGCTGGATCTGCGCGGCAGTGTTTTGCGTTTCCGCGCTCACCGCTTCGGACACCACCACCTGCAAAATCAGGTGCGCTCCGCCGCTCAGGTCCAATCCAAGGTGAATCCGCTCGCCCAGCGCTTCTTCCAGCGCTTTGCCGCTTAATCCCTTAGGAATGCCGAAGATGCCGTAGACACAAATCACCAGCACCGCAATAATCAGGGCAATTCTGTTCGTGAGATTCTTCTTCATCGTCCCGTTTCTCTTATTCCACTTCTCTGGTCGAAAAAATCAGGCCCCTGCGCCGTTCTCCGTAATCACGGACGCAATCGCACTCTTGGACACTTCCAGCTTGATATTGTCCGGCGCCACTCGAATCACATACGCATCGTCCTTGACGGAAATAATGATGCCGCGAATGCCTCCCGCGGTGGTGACCCGGTCCCCGGTCTTGATTGACCCCAGCATGGCCTGCCACTCTTTTTGCCGTTTCTGCTGCGGACGGATCATGACCAGGTAGAGCACCGGGATCAATAGTAAGGGCAGAAGCATGGTTAGATTGCCCGCAGCCCCTCCGGCGGGTACATCCGCCAGGATTGCCAAACAGATTGCCACACTCATCCCTGCACTCTTCCTTTGCTCATTCCCGGCGGCGACCGCATCCGCTCACTCGGGCACAGGCACACCCAGCCTTAGCTGACCACCTGCATAAATTTGTCTCCGGGAATGTTCCTGGCCGCCGTTCGGTCCGGCCAAGTTTCCAGCCAGACTCCATGGGTAGGCCGCGATTGCTGTACGCTGAAACCTCTCCTCCGGCCCCGCGCCTGCGTTCGTGCCCTTTTGACCCAACTGCCGTTTGCTTCCTGTTCGACACAGCATTCCATCAAATTCCCGAATCGCGAACCACGCGCTCTCGCGGGTAATTCGTTCTCTCCGGAATCCGAAAGAATGCCTAGAAAGATAAGATACGCGTGGCCGGGGGCGTGTCAAGGCGGACCGTGATGCGGCCACCCGGCTCCGCATGCATTCTGGGCATCATTTAACTGCGTAAAAGGCCCTTATAAAACCCTTACGAATCATCTACCCCACCCTTACGGCGCTCAGATTCTCATGGGTATCGAACGCTTTCCGACCCGGTCGCACAGCATCAGTGTCCTCCTCGCTCGCCGGAAGGCGGGAACAGGAGTGATTCAATGCTCGACCTCCTTCTTCGCATGCTTTTGCTGGTTCCGGTGGCGCTAGCCCTGTACTTCATGCTCTGGGCATTCTGGAACTTCTGCAAAGCATCGCGCAGACCAAGACACTAGAGCTTCGGCACGCCCGTCGCAACAGACAGTCCGCGCTCTCAAGCCAACTCTGTATCCGCTCAATAGGTACGTAACCGTCCGCGGCGGGGGCCCAGAAAGCCAACTATTATTGAGCCGGCGTTTCCGTATCGTCTCCCGACTCTTCCACCAGCACTGCCGATCCTGGCACCACATCGAAAATCACGCCATCCTTGCCTGCCGGATGAAACGTAATCTTCAATGGCTCGCGCTGCCATTCGGCCGCTCCGCAGACCGGCTCCGCATGATTCTCCGCATCGAACGCCGCAAGCTTCTTTGCCAGCACCGGCTTGCGCCCTGCCACTTGTGCCACCACCGCGTAAAGACTCTTCCCGCTTGCAGTCACCCCGCAATACGCCCCATAGTCGCGGAACCAGCTCACCTGGCTCACTCCGGGATCGTAGTCAGGTAGCTTCAGCGCCACAAAATGCCCGGTCACGCGGTCCACCAGCAACCACGGCCCCCGCTGCCAAACCCAGCGGCTCGCGGGCGGGGCGGACTTTGGGTCAGTGTTTTCGCCAGGCAAGGTATCGTTCAGCCGGATAGCCCGCCTGACCACAAAGCTCCGGTCAGTCACGTCATGCGGGTCGCCGGTGGTCCATTCCTTCATCAGCCCGTCCACCAGGAGCGCCCGAATCTTCAAGGCATCCTCGCCCGAAGACGCCCCTGCCGGATCGCCAGCCTTCGAATACGGCACCTTCTTCGCTGCTCCCAGAAACACCGTATGCACTTTGCGCGGTGCTCCAGAGACAGTCGCAGTCCCCATGAGAAGAGCAGCAAAACCAATTCCTGCCACGAACAACTTCCGCCGAATTTGCATGACGGTCTTACTCCTGACTCTGCGCAGCCTCAACGGCCCGCGCTACGCGGAAGGCCGTGCCTTCATTCAAGTGCGCAGCCAACACCTGCATTCCTACCGGCAAGCCGGCCGCCGTCGCTCCACATGGCACCGTCACGCCGCAGATCCCGGCCAGGCTTGCCGTCACTGTGTAGATATCCGCCAGGTACATCGCCAGCGGATCGCCCGTCTTCTCGCCCAGTTTGAAAGCCGCCGTTGGTGCGGTCGGCGTCACAATCGCATCTACCTCGGCAAAGGCCCGTAAGAATTCCTCCGCCAGCAGTCTGCGCACCTGCTGCGCTTTCAAATAGTAGGCGTCGTAGTAGCCTGCGCTGAGCGCGTAGGTTCCGAGCATGATCCTGCGCTTCACCTCGGCGCCGAACCCTTCGTCGCGCGAGTTGCTGTACATCGCATTCAGGTTCCCGGAAGCTGCCGAACGATGCCCATAGCGCACTCCGTCGAATCGCGCCAGATTCGCGCTGGCCTCCGCCGTCGCCACCAGGTAGTACACCGGAATCGCGTACTTTGTCAGCGGCAGATTCACCGGCTTCACGGTGCAGCCCGCCGCCTTCAGCGCCTCAATTCCCTTCTCCACTGCCGCGCGGACCTCGGGGTCGAGACCGTCGCCGAAATACTCCGCCGGCACACCAATGCGAAGGCCGTCGACGGGCCTGTCGCTCTCCGCAGCGTAATCCGCTACCGGCGCCGTCGAGCTTGTCGCGTCCTTCGGGTCGCTGCCCGCGATCACCCCCAACAGAGTTGCTGCGTCCCGCACATTTCCCGCAAAAGGCCCCACCCGGTCCAGAGACGAAGCAAACGCGATAAGCCCGTAGCGCGAGACCCGTCCGTACGTTGGCAGCACGCCCACTACCCCGCAAAAACTTGCCGGCTGCCGGATCGATCCGCCCGTATCGCTGCCCAGCGTGGCCACGGCCAGGTTCGCCGCCACCGCAGCCGCCGACCCGCCGCTTGACCCGCCCGGAACCCGCTCAGTATCCACCGGATTCCGCACCGGCCCATACGCAGAGTTTTCAGTTGAGGAGCCCATTGCAAACTCGTCGCAATTCAGCTTGCCCAGCAGCACTGCTCCAGCGGCTTCGAGCTTCTCGACAACGGTCGCGTCATACGGAGGTCTGTAACCCTGCAGGATCTTCGATCCTGCAGTGGCCGGCGCGCCGCGCATCACCAGAACATCCTTGATAGCCACCGGAACCCCCGCCAACGGCGGCAGCGGATCGCCCTTCCGCGCCAGTTCGTCCACGCGCTCCGCCTGCGCCAGCGCCCGCTCTTTCGTCAGGCTCAAATACACGTTGAGCCGCGGGTTTACCGCCGCGATGCGGTCGTAATAGCTTGCCGCCAGGTCGGCAGCATTGGTGGTCCCTGCTGCAATCTCCGCGCGCAAATCCGCCAGTTTCTTCGGCCTCTGAACAAACGTCCCGGCAGTCATCATCTCGCTCCCCAATTGCGCTTCTCTCTTTCGATCTCTTTAAGGTGATCGCTGATAACTGTTGCCTGGTTACTGTCTTTCAATCACTTTTGGCACTTTGAAGAAAACTCCATCCGTCTCCGGCGCCTCATCCAGCACGGTCGTCCGGTCCAGCGACGGACGTAGAACATCCGTCCGCAACCCGCCGTCGCCTGCAGCGCTGAACAACTCGGACACCTGGGCCAACGGCGTAACCCCTCGCGTATCCAGCTCGTTCAGTTCGGCCACGTAGTCCAGAATGGCATTCAGGTCGTGAAGCATGTGGCCGGACTCCTCCGGAGTCAGCTCGAGATGCGCCAGCTCAGCCACGCGCTCCACTTCGTCCACTGTTACTTTTGCGGTCATCTTCTGCCCATTCCTATCCGTCTTGAACCCCTGTGTCACCGGCACGGCATCGCTCGATTCAGGACGCCGGAAGATAAAGTATAGCCCGTCCCGGGTTGGCGTTCTTCGCCGCGACCCAGCTCGATTCTCAGTCCACAGTGAGCGTCACCGTAAGGCTGTGCTGTACCCCGGTCGACGTCACATTTACGGGAATCGAATACGTTCCTGCCGGGGTGGTGCCACCGCCGCCACCGCCGCCTGTTCCGCCCCCGCCGCCACCGCCTGTTCCCCCGCCGGAACTCGCGCAACTCGACAAGCCCCCGGCCAGAATCGCAAGGAGCACGCAACCTACCAGCGCCTTCCTCCGCCGCTTCCATCCCAGCGGCAAAAACAGAAGCACGCAAGCCATGGGAACCAGCTTCCATGCTCCGGGCCGATTCAAGCGCGTGGTCGCTCCCGACTGCCCAACCGAAATCTCCACCGTCACATTTCCGGTAACTCCTGCATTCAGCGTTTCGGTGCTCGGATTAAACAGGCAGACGGCATTTGCCGGGAGCGTTCCGCACGCAAAAGTGAAGGTTCCCTGCGCCCCAGCCATCGGCGTAATGTCGACCGTATAATCTGCGGTCTGCCCATTCGAAACCGTCATCGTCAGCGTTCCGCCGCTCGCGACCGTAAAGTCGAACCCCGTACCCGTCAGCGAAACTGTCCCCGAGGCGGAAGCCGTACTGCTGGTAATGCTGAGGCTCCCCGTCTGCGCACCCGCAGCGGTCGGCGCGAACTCGACGCCCACCGTACAACTGGCACCGGACGCCAGTGTCGCGGTACAGGTGTTGTTGACCAACGCAAACCCTGGCGAAGCCGCCAGCGCGAGTCCGCTCAACGCACCCGTCCCCGGGTTGGTTACAGTCACAGTCGCAGGGCCGCTGGTCACACCCACGCCCACCGAGCCAAAGGCCTGCACCGCAGGAGTAGCCTGAATCGCCCCCACCCCGCCGCCCGTTCCGCTCAGGGCCACGGTAGCCGCGTTCGCCGCCGATGCGGAGGTTACCGTCAGCGTCCCAGTAATTTTGCCGGGAGCCGTCGGCTGAAACACCACCCCCACGGTGCAGCTTGCCCCCGACGCCAGGCTGCTGCCACAGCTGTTCTGCGTCAGGCTGAACTGCGGGCTCACAGTCACTACCAGTGCAGTTGCCGCGATGCTTCCGGTGTTGCTGATTGTCACGGTCTGCGCCGGACTTGCCTGCCCCGGCATCTCCTCAGAGAAGCTCAACTGCGTCGGACTTACGTTGAGCCCTGTTGTGGTCGTCCCTGTCCCGTTCAGCGATACGCTCACCGGCGTCACGCCCAGTGTCGAGGAGGAAACCACCAGCGCGGCCGCGCTCCCGCCCGCCGAAGCCGGCGTAAACGTCACCTGCACTGTGCAACTGCTTCCGTTTGCCAGCGTCGCTCCGCACGTCGTCGTCCCAACGGCAAAGCTGCTTGCCGCATTTCCGGTAAGTTGAAACCCCACGTTCGCCATCGGAGCGCCTCCGGAGTTCGTCACCGTCAGCGTCGCGGGCGGGCTGGCCACGCCCACCTGTTGCGCCGCAAAGCTCAGACTCGTCGGGTTCACGCTGATCGCAGGCGGCAGCAGGCCGATTCCTGTAAGTGCCACAGTCTGTGTGCGCAGCAAATCGGAAACCGTCAGCGTGCCCGTCTGGATTCCGACCTGGCTTGGCGCAAACACTACGGAGATGGAGCAGTTCGCAGGGCCCGTTAATTGCGTGCTACAGTTGTTTGTTTGCTGGAACGCACCGCTCGCCGTAACCGCAATCGACGTGAGCGGCAGGCCGCCGCTGTTGGTCAGGCTCACTGTCTGCGCCGTTGAGAGCTGCCCCACAATCGTTCCTGCAAAGCTCAGCGACGTCGCACCCAGCGTATCGGTCGGCGGAGCTTCCCCCGTTCCACTCAGCGCGACTGTCTGCGTTCCGGCTTCATCCACAAGCGTCAGTGTTCCCGTCGCAGCTCCCATCTGCGTAGGCAAAAACTCCACCATGATCTGGCAATCTGTATCCGCGGCCAGCGCGCTTGTTCCGCATGCGTTGCTTGAAATGGCGAACGGCGGCGTAACGGTCAGGCTGGTTATTGACAACGGCAGCGATCCGCTGTTGCCCGCTTCCACCTGCAACGGCGAGGAAGTTGCTCCCACCGCGACCGCGCCAAAACTCACCGTCGCCGGCGTCAGGCTCACTAGCCCTGCGGCGGTCCCCGTTCCGCTCAAATCGACCAGCAATTGACCGCCATACACGTTCAAGTCAATCGTCATCTGCCCCGTCCGGCTACCCGTCGCCGTGGGCGTAAAGGTTACGTTGATCGTGCAACTCGTTCCCGCCGCTACGGTCACCGGCTGGCAATTGTCCGTCTCACTGAAATCCCCGCTCACCGTAATCGCGCTGGTGGTCAGGCCAAGGGTGCCCGTATTCGTGAGTGTCAACGTTTGCGCAATGCTGGCCGTGCCAAACACTTCGCTGCCAAAAGTAAGCGAACCCGGGGCCACTGTCGCACTCGTCCATCCGGTCGTAGCACTCCATAGCGGCGTCTCCCACACGCCGCGACCGTACGTCCCCGCTACCAGCACTTGCGCAGACGCCGATGCGCTGAGCTCCGTAACTGGCGCCTCCGCCAGTCCCGTTCCAAACGCCGACCAACAGGTCGATGGCAGATTCGCGCAGCTGCCCACTTGCGTCGTGAAATAAACGCCTGCATCGGTAGCCAGGTAGACCGTGTTCGCACTCTGCGGATCCACTACAACGCTGTTCGCCGGAGCCCACGGTAGATTCGCATTCAGCGCGGCCCAGTGCGCTCCGCCGTCGGTCGTCCGGTACAGCACCCGCACCGCTTCCGGCTGACTCGGGATCCCCTCCACCGTCACGTACACCGTGTTCCCCGTCGCATCGTGCTGATCGATATAAATGCTGGAAATATCCAGCCCGAAAGCATTCAGCCCCAGGCTGTCGTTGGTCACCGGATTGAATGTCAGGTCATGCCACACCCCCGCCGCACTGCTCGCCGGATTGACCGTCGCGCTCAGCACATGCCCCGGCAGCAGCGTTCCTCCGTCAGCTGATCCATACGTCCCCACGTAGATCATCTCGTTCCCGGCAGCCAGCGCCATCGCCGAAATGGACCGGATCAGTGCGTCCCCATTGCACGCAGCGCTCCCCGGGCCGCCGTTCCCGCTGTCGAGAATCGGGCTGATGGCATTCGCGCTTGTCCATCCCACCCCGTTCGCCGGGCCGCGCCAAACCCGGCATGTCCCAATCAGCAACTGCGTCTCGTCCAGCGGATCCACCAGGAACGGCGCGGGCGTTGTCATGGTCAACCCATCGCCACCCACGTCCGCATCGCTCACTACCGGGCTCGTCCCGAAGTTTGCCGGCGCGCAGTCGCTTACCTGGTCGCACAGATAAATTGAAACCCCCTCTTCGGCATTCACGTACCACTTGTATTCATTGGTCGGATCAATCGCAACTGCGCCGCCGTCGCCACCCAGAACTTGCGGCCACTGGGCAGTCGGCCCGGATGCGCCTTTGACTCCTGCGGTCCCGTTCACGCTCAGTCCGGCCATCATTGTGTAGGGCGAACTGGCCGACTGCGACAGGCTCATCACCTCTGCCAGCGATCCCAGATTGCCATTCAAATTCTCAAAGTGGTTTGCATCCGTCGCCGAGCACACTGACCCCGTTTCCCCAATCGCGTCCAGCGAACGCCAGAGCCCGCTGTCGTTTCCCACAAACATCTCCAGCGGATTCGTCGAGCTCCACCCCAGCGCGTGCTGATATGGAGCGACCTGCGCGCTCATGCAAGTATTGGCATTAGTCGTGTTCCGCCACGCACAACCCATCGCCAGGCTGCATCTCCACACGTCGCCATCCCCGGCCAACACAACGGTGTCTTGTTGAGATGGGACAGCCGCCAGAGCCAGCGTATAGTCGCCGTTCTCAATCGTCGCCGGCCCCTCCGCTGTACTCGTCTCGAGCGCAGTCGTCCCCCATCGTTGCGCAAAGCTGATCGTCGGGTTCGTGCAAACTCCTGCGCTCACCGTGCACTGGTCCTGCCACAGTCCCTGGTCCTGGTTGTTCAGGTCCACCGTCCACGCAAACGTGTCTCCGGTTTGCGGATTCACCGCCAGTGTTCCGCGAAAAATAGGACACGCAATTGACCCGATTGCTGCTGCATTCGTCGGACACATGGCTGCGGCCAACCCCGCACCCGGCTGCGCTGTCATCCGTGTCCAGGTGATCCCATCCGCCGACTGGTAGTACCCATGGAACCGCACCGCCGCCACAAACAGCTGCCGCACTGGATTCCACACCACCGACGTCGCGGCATTTCCATCCGCTCCCGCAAATGGGTCCGATGGCCCTTGAACATCTGTCCTGGGTCCATCCGTAATCGTTGCCAGGTTCCACGTCGTCCCGGAATCATTGGAGTAGTAAAGCCCTTCGTAGCTCAGTCGCGGACGGTCCGCGTTCACGAGGGTCCCCTCATGCGCCTGCGCAACCGCTGCCACCACCAGCTGCGGCGTCGCCGTACTCCACGCGAATCCCGCAAAGCCTTCCCCCGCAAACCCCCAGCTCAAATCCGCCGTGGTTTGGATCAAGCTCCACGTGTTCCCGCCATCCGCCGAACGCAGAATCCCCGCCCCATAGTATGAGTCCAGCGCATCATTCGGATCCCCTGTCCCGGCCAGAATCACGCCTGTCCCGCCAGGCTGCACCGTCAATGCTCCAATGCTGATTGAAGCGTCCTGGATCCCGCTCAGCGATGCCAGCGTGTCCGTGAGAGGTGTAAACACCACGTTCGCCGCGTTCGAAGTGCCGGCGTTCTGCGCCACCCACACCCCACCGCCTGTGGTGCCGACATAGAGTCGATTGCCTGTCGTGTCTGAGGGGTCCAGCGCCACGGCCGACACCCTGCCCGTCACAAGGCCGTAGCTCGGGGTCAATACCGCTGCCGGCCCCAGTGTCTGCCAGGTCGCTGTGGAGGTGGTTGCCGATGTTGAAGCCGCCTGTGCCAGCGCTTGGCGCCCGATGCCATGCATAGGGCCTAGCCGCGCTGGCGTCTGACCGGCTGTAAAACCCCGCTGGGAAAGAAATCGTTGTGCCTGCTTCACGCGCGGGGGCGACTGGCGATCAGTCCGCACGAGCGAACTTTGCGCTTCGGCTGTGCACGGGGTCGACGCAAAGGCAGCCAGAACGAGCCCCGCCAGCAGTACGCCAGCCAGCCTGCCGCCACGCCACGCATGGGTCAAACGAATTCGGCCCCAGCACCAACCGGAATCACCGGCCACAAGTTCAAAAAATGGCATGATCACGCACGTCCGGAATCTGATTCCGGCGACCCCTCTCTGACCATCAAAGGGGGTTTGAGCGAAATCCAGTGGATTGCATTGCGTGAAACAAACAGTTTCCGGGATTGGAAATCTGGCCTATTATAGGCAGACGCATGGGTCTGCGGAATGTGATGCATCTCACACTCCGCCGATCTAGCGCTCTTCCATGTCTATCTGCTTTCTGCCGGCCCGGCCGCCGTGCTGCTGTATATACCTTGCCGAGTCAAACTTCTTTGCCGTCGAGGTTCCGGTCATCGTCCGCACCAGCCCAAACACCGGACGGTCGAACCATGGCCGGTCGTGCCGCCCCACAATCGCCCAGGCAATTCCCGCGTACCCATTCGGATCGCGCCCATCCAGCTCGTATTTATCGTTCAGTATCACCGCCCACTCAAACGCCCGGGCTGGGTCCGGCGCCCACTCCAGAATCTTCTTCCCCCAGTACATCCGCATGTAGTTGTGCATCCAGCCCGTGTCCACCATCTGGCGTTGCGCAGCATTCCAAAGGTCGTCGTACGTCTCGCCTCGCTCCAACTGGACGAGCGTGTAGCGATGCGGCCGCGGATCGCCTGCGTGCTCCACCAGCGTCTTCCGCGCCCATGGCGCAGCGCACTCCCAGTTGTCGTAGTTTGGCTCATGGCGGACAAAGAGGATGGCCAGTTCACGCCAGCCAATCAGTTCATCCAGGAACTTGTCGCCCGCGCTCGGCGGTGCTTTTCCCGCCTTCACAGCTTCTTCCACCGCCAGTGCAATCGCCAGCGGCCCGATATTCCCGAAGTGCAGGTATGGCGATAGTCGGCTCGTTCCCTTTACCTCGGGATGGTTTCGGGTCTCCTCGTAGTCCTTGAGTTCCACATTGACGAACTGCTTCAGCCGCTTGAGCGCCGCATGCGTGCCGCCGGTAAATGTGTCCACGGGAGGCACCCTGCGATCGAGCTTGGCGAATCCGTCGGTGATATCGCTTGAAAGATCGAAGCTCGGCAGAGCCTTGGGTGGCTCCCACTCGTGAATTGGCGAAATCTTCTGGGGCGGAACAAGATACTTGGGCAGTTCCCGTTTCAAATGCGGCCTGAAATGATGCAGGAGCACAAAGCTGCGATCGAACACGCGCGACGGCACCACGACGTCGGCATCGACCGTCCAGTAGGGAATCTTCAGCCGCTTCGCAAGCACTCTTCGCCATCGTTCCGGCTCACGACATGGATTTTCGTCGCCAATCAGCAACGCAGCTTGTGTCTCCTCAAGGAATGCGTCAAGAGAGTTGTTGGGATGCCGCCGCACAACGAACCCGACGCCCCGCTCCGCTGCGTCCTCGGCCACATCCCGCAATCCTTGTTGCAGGAAATGGTAGTGCCGCGAATTGGCATTGGGGTAATCCGGAATAACCGAGAAGAAAACTACAACCGGGAGCCCGAGAAGGTTCGCGGCTTCAATCGCAATATCGAGCGCGGGATTGTCCACGATCCGCATCGCGCGCTGCATCCAGTAGACGACGCAACGGGCGGCTGCGCGCAATGCACCGCTCCTCCGCACGACAGCACGCGTTTGATTTGCTAGATTCGCGATTTCTTGGGGAATTCTTGATTCGGCGGAAATGAGTGTCACCATTTGATCATTTACGATACTTGCATTCCTGGAGCGAGCAATGACGGCTTTAACGGATGACGAAGTTCGGGAGTTCATCGCAAAGAACGAATGGAGTACCGGAATCAAAACCGACGGCCGCTCCCTGCATTATGATGATCCGGAATCGAATGCGCTCTACCTCAAATTTCCTGAAACGCCCCTGCGGGCCACCTACCTTTCCAGGGTGGCTTCGATGCTCGGTATTGATGACGAAGCCATGTTTTACGGTGCACTTTTATGGATCACCCTTTCTGTTATTGGTAGTCCACAGCTCGAGAAGACTGGATGGACCATGATGGAAATGATGCGCCGCGGATTCGGGGAGAATCGTCCACTTGAGGCTGCGTCGGGGCATTGGTTCCGTAACGGTGCGGTGGTAGAGCTTGCGGCTTTCGTCCTTCCATGCTTTGTCTTCGGCTGGGATGCTTACATCGTTCCCAGCGGTGGAAATCTTTTTGCGCATATTAGCCACGATGAATACTGGGCCGTGGTCGCACGTGACGCTAGAACATATGATGCGGCCTTAGGCGCTCTAAAAGAGATTAGTCCGCAAGAAGGACACCAAGGGCTGTTGCGACAGTTCTGCCCTCTCTCTCGACATATACATTCTGACTGATTACTCGCAATGCAACCTTGGCAGAAGTCGATCTGCCCTATTCCGGTTTGCGGTAGATGAAACGGAGCGCTGTAAACTTCGATGACACGGAAGCCACTTTCGTATCGATCATTCCATTCTCCCGCAGCAGCGAGCGAATCGCCGTCTCATTGATCGCATGGCCCGGGCCCTTCGGATACACAATCCAGATCGGGACGCCTTTCAAAAGCTGGGCCTTAGAAGCCCGCAATGCCGAGTGAAGCGATTCGGGAGAATCAACATACGCCACAATCAGGTCGGCCTCTTTCGTTGAAACGCGAGCAGCCTCTGCCAAGGCTTCCTGAAGCGTCTCATCGGGGACAGCGCCAATTGTGCGGACGACACTCGTCTTCGTAATCCCAAGTTTTTTTGAGAGCGCAGTCGGCGGGCTCGTAATGGTTGCAGCCCACTTCTCAGCTGCCGCAGCACCAAGATTGAGCTGAACCCGCTCCGGTCCGGCCTTGAAGTGGAGCGCGTCGCTCTGGACCTTCACGTCGCTCAGTTCACTAAACGCCAGACGCTTCCGAATCCCACCGCGCACGATGATCTCGCCAGTCTCCAGCAGCGCCTTTACCTCTGATACCGTCCCGCCCCAGTCGCAAGTACAAATCGCCTCTCGTCCCATCGCGACCCTCCTCACCCCGCACTCGCCAAGCGACTACAAGCCATGAAGGCCGCCCGATGGGCGGCCTTCATGGCAATTCCGACAACTGAAAGCTGAAAGCTGCTTTACCACCTGCCCCAGGCTCTGGTGAAGTAGTCTGCCAGCGTCATCCCAATCAACACCATGAACGTGAATAGACCCGCCCCCACCGTGAGCTTGGTCAGCTTTGTGCTGTACTTCACGCCCATGAAGAACAACACCACCAACGTAGCTTTCACCACGCCTATGGCTATCGCCACAATCGGGTTGAACACGCCCATCTCGATGTACGAAGCGCCAACCGTGAGGCCCGTGAGCGTCAGCAGGCAGCCGAAAATCACTAAATAAACAATAGGCGGGGTTACATGGTGCTCGTGGCCGCCGTGATCGTTCTCGTGCTCCACGCCATGCTGAATCGGTTCGCTCATATTCTCAGATCCTTTACTGGTGTCTGCTGATCAGGTAAAGCAGTGGAAAAAGGAAAATCCACACAATATCGACAAAGTGCCAATACAGTCCAAAGTTCTCTACAAAGGTCACGTGCCCCGCTGTGTAAGCCCCAGCTCGCGCCTTGAAGATCATGACTCCGAGGATCGCAATGCCGATGATCATATGCAGTGCGTGCATGCCGGTCATGGCGAAGTAGAGAAAGAAGTAAAGCTCCGTATGCCGCGCCATATCCAGCGCCATCGGCTTATCGTGGTATTCCTTGTAGATTTCCGGATCGGATTGCGGATCGGTAAACGCGCTTACGCTGTAGTGGAATCCGGGAACATGGTGCTTTTCAATCTTCTCGGAGTATTCAATCGTCTTGATGCCAAGAAAGACGAGGCCCAGCAGGAACGTCAGCACCAGGCAAAATACCAGCCAGCCCTTGCGGCGCGTCTCCGCGAAATATACGCCCATGGCCATCGTAAAGCTTGAGCTGATCAACACCGCCGTATTCGCCGTGCCCCAGAAGATGTTCAGCTGATGCGATGCCTCAACAAACGCGGGATAATACCAGTTCCTATAGATCAGGTATGCGGTAAACAACCCGCCGAAGAACATGATTTCCGTCAGCAGGAACAGCCACATCGCGAAGTTCGTGGCGTCCGCCTGCTGCTCCACCGATTCAAAGTGGTGCCGCTGATAAGACGGATGCTCGTGATGCTGCGCCTCGGGGGCGCCGTGCGTGATGATTGTGCTATCCGACACTGGCTACCTCTTTAGCTTTCTGTTGATCCAGCCACTCGTAGTCGTAGGCCTCGTGATCCATGATCGGCGTCACCGCAAAGTTCTCCGTCAGCGGCGGCGACTGCGTCTGCCATTCCAGTCCCGTTGCCTGCCACGGGTTATCTCCCGCAATCTCGCCATACTTCAGCGACCATGTGAGATAAAGAATCGGAAGCAGGTAGCCCACTCCCAGAATGGTGGCGCCCGCAGTGGAGAACACGTTCAGCACCTGGAACTCCGGTGGATAAGCCGCATACCGGCGCGGCATTCCCAGCATGCCCAGAATGAACTGCGGGAAGAACGTGAGGTTGAACCCGATGAACGTAACTACCGCGGCAAGCTGCGATATCTTTTCCGGATACATGCGGCCCGTCATCTTCGGCCACCAGAAATGAATGCCCGCAAGGAACGCCATCAGCATGCCGCCCACCATGACAAAGTGGAAGTGCGCCACGATGAAATACGTCTCAGTCAGGTGAATGTCCGTGCCCGACGATCCAAGAAACACGCCCGTCAATCCGCCAATCGTGAACAGTCCCATGAATCCAAAGCTGTAGAGCATCGGCGTCTCAAATGTAATGGATCCCTTGTAGAGCGTGAACGTCCAGTTGAAAATCTTGATTGCCGAAGGCACCGCCACGAGCATGGTCAGCAGGCTGAACACCAGCATTGAGTAGTTCGAGATGCCCATAATGAACATATGGTGCGCCCACACAAAGAAACCGAACACCGCGATGGCGACTGACGAAAACGCAACCGCGGTATATCCGAACACGCGCTTGCGGCTGAAGGTCGAAATCGTTTCCGAGATGACTCCCATGCCCGGCAGAATCATGATGTAGACAGCAGGGTGTGAATAGAACCAGAACAAATGTTGGAACAGCAGCGGATCGCCGCCCTTGGTCGGGTCGAAGATTCCGATGTTCACCGTCCGCTCCAGCGCCACCAGCACAATCGCAATGGCCAGCACCGGCGTGCCCAGAACCATGAGGATGCTGGCCGCATAGTGCGACCACACAAACAACGGCATCCGGAACCATGTCATGCCCGGGCAGCGCATTTTGTGAATGGTCACAATAAAATTCAGTCCAGTAAAGATTGAACTGAAGCCCGCAACAAATACCGCGAGCCCCGTGGTCAGCACGTTGGTATTCACGTAATGCGTTGACAGCGGCGTTGTAAATGTCCAACCCGTATCCACACCGCCCGTGACCATCGTCGTTATCACAAGGATGCCGCCCACCATGTACAGATACCAACTCAGCAAATTGATCTTCGGCAGCGCCAGGTCCTTCGCGCCCAGCATCATCGGGATCAGGAAGTTGCCTAGCGTCGCCGGAACACTCGGCACCAGGAACAGGAAGATCATGATCACGCCGTGCATGGTAAACACCTTGTTATAGGTGTCCGTCGCCATCAGATCGCTTTGCGGAGTCAGCAATTCAAGCCGGATGAGCCCCGCCAGGGCGCCGCCAATGAAGAAGAAAAATGTGATCGAGATCAGATACAGAATTGCAATCCGCTTGTGGTCGCCGGTCAGTAGCCAGCTCAGAATTCCATTCTCTTTCGAGAGAAAGTTCATCTTCGGAATTCTGGCTGTTCTCTGATCGGGAAGACTGACAATCGTGTTCGAGTTGGTACTCATTGCTTCACCATCCCTTGACCCGCAGGCTGGGCGGCCGGCTTCTGTCCCGCTGCTCCCACCTTGCCTTCGCCCTCCGGCAGAAGATCAGTCGTGTTGGTCGTCTGCTGGATTCGGTAGTCGGAGTTGAGGTTCTTGATGTACTCAACCAGCGCGATCACACCTTCCTCGCTGATTTGTCCTTGATACGTGGGCATGATCGGCGCATAGCCCTGCGTTACGTGCTGCGACGGATTCAGAATCGCCTCGCGGATATACGCGTCGTCGGCCAGCACAGTGCCCCCGCTCGCCAGCGGCAGCTTCGCGCCGTACACATTCGCCAGGCTCGGACCGCGTGCATCCGGCCGCGTATTGTGGCAGGCATTGCAGCTCAGGCTCGCGAACAACTTTTCGCCATTCTGCGCCAGTGAGTTGCCGCTGGTCGATTCCGCAAGCCACTTTTTGAAGTCGTCCGGTGAAAGTACAACGATATCGCCAATCATTGCCGAGTGGTTCGTTCCGCAATACTGCGTGCAAAACAGGTGATACGTTCCCGGCGTTGTGGGTTCAAACCACACCGTCGTATAGCGGCCCGGAATCGCCTCGCGCTTCACCCGGAATGCGGGAATTGAAAAGCTATGAAACACGTCCTGCGAAATCAGTGTCAGCTGCACGGCACGGCCCATCGGCACATGCAGCGCATTGATCTCATGCTGTCCGCCCGGATGTTCGGCCTTCCACATCCACTGCTTACCCACCACGTAAATGTTCATGGCGTTCGCCGGCGGCGTGTACACGCGGAAATAAATCAGCGAGCCCCACACGAACATGATCAGAAACAGTCCCAGCGGAATGATGGTCCACGTTGCCTCCAGCAACGTTGAGCCTTCAATCTGCACAGCCTGCGGATGCCGCTCCTTGCTGTACAGAATCGAGAAACTCGTCACCAGCAGGATGACGCTGGTCAGCCCAATCAGGCTCACCAGCGTGATGAAGAAGAGCAGCGCGTCCATCTGAGGCGCGATCTTCGACGCCTCCGGCGGAAACAACGCGAAGTTCGTCATCCACTTGACGAGAAATTCCCAAAACACTCCACTGATGTGGTTCATTCCGTTATCCGTTCACCTTTGTTCCTGTTCCCGTTTTTCCTTTTGTTTGATCGCCCGATTTTGTTCCAGGCAGGTCCCCTTGCCGCGCGTCCCGGCGAAACATCACCAGCATGAATCCGCCCAGCGAAAACACCGTGATCAGACCGCCCAACTGCACCACCCGCGCTACGATCAGCGAGTGCTTATTGGTCTGCGGATCATAGTGGTAGCAGTACGTCAGAATGTTGTCTACCGGCGAGCCGATGCGGTTCGACGATGCCTCAACCAGGCCAATCCGCAGATCCTTCGGCGAATACTCTACGCCCATGTAGTACTGCGCCAGCTTGCCTTCCGGCGTCACAATCTGAATCGAACTCGCGTGGGCAAACTGGGTCAGCTTTCCATCTGGCCCGGGAATCTTCACATACCCGAAGCCCACTGCTTTTGTAAGCACATCGATGTTGGCCTGCGTCCCGGTCATGAAGTGCCATCCTGAAGCCGTCTCCGGATGTCCATACTTCTTGAGGTAACTCCGCTTCTTAGCGGAAGCCAGGTCGGTTCCCTCACTTGGATCGATGCTCACCACGATCACATCGAAGTCCCTGCCCGGAACCTCGTCGACCATCTGCAGAGCACTCGTTAATCCGTTCAGTTCTTCGGAGCACAGCATCGGACACTGGTAGTACACCAGCGCCAGAATCGCCGGCTTTTTGCCGAAGTAGCTGGCGAGTTGAACCTGCTTGCCCTGGTCGTCAGTAAACGACAAACCCAGCGGAACCTGCCCGTTCAGCTTTTGCGAAATCCCCACGCCATCCAGAATCGTCGGTGGCTTGTCGTTCGCCGGACCGGTTTCCTTTTCTCCATAGCTTGAAACCTGGGCCAGCAGCGATGGAGTGCATGCAGCCAGTGCAAACACCAGTGCGGTCGCAGCAGCCATCGCCGCGCGTCCCCAACCCATTCGCATTGTGTTCGTCTTTTGCAACATCTCACGCTTTCTTATTCGCTTGTTTCATCCCACAACACCGTGGGCGCTCATCAAACCAGTAACAACGTTTACTTCCGCCGCTCCGCAACCGCTTCCGCTGTCGCCTCTTCCTGCTCGAACGAGGTGCGCGCAAAACCATTCGTCAGTCGAACTGTAACCATCCCGGGCTTCCCATCCCCGGTTAACGCCGCCGCATGATTTACATCGGGCGCGACCGGTAATCCGTTCTTTGCCACCAACTCCATCGCCAACTCAATTGGAATTCTGACCTTGCCCTGCCCCTTGTCAACCCAGGTGTAGTTCTCGAGCAGCAGGTCCTCGCGCGCATGCAAATCGGCCACATCCTGGTTGCCATCATCCAGTTGCACCCGCGGCGTAGGAAGGCCCTGCGCCAGTTCCGCCACCTTGTGCTGCATCTCCGGACTGTTGGGCAGGTTCCCCAACTGGCGAATCTCCACTGTCTTTGTCCATTTGCTGTTCGGGCCGTCTTCCTTGTTCAACTCCGCGTTCAGCACCATTCCGATGCCGTAGCACAGCACACCCGTCACCGCCACAAAAACCGCCAGCGCGGTTAGAAACACCACGATCCCCGTCACGCGGACGTCGGTCTTTTCGTAACCCGCTTCAACGTCAATCTCATCCGGCCCGTGACTCTCCGGCTCTTCCCACAGGTGGATCTTCGGTTCTTTGTCGTCGTTATGCGTGGGCATGTTCAGGCTCCAGAATCTCCGCGACATGCGGATCGTTGGTCTGCACCAGTGGACGCTGCTTCAACCGCGTGCAGTAGATGGCAACCCAGAAGGCTACCATCGCCACGGGGACGGCCACATATTCCAGGATTCCCCAGCTGAAGTGAAGATTGCGCGCCGCATCCTTGAAGTTTGGCTCGATGAGCCAGAACAAATCGAAAGCCTTGGCGAACACCATCCACTGGCAAACCAGCACCAGCCGCTTCTTGTTCCGCTTGATGTCCCGGGACAGCAGCAGCGAAAACGGAATCAGCCAGTGGAACAGGAAATCCAGCGTGATGATCACAGCCCAGCCGCCTGCGAACCGGTCAATGTACCAGTTAATCTCCTCTGGCAGGTTCCCCGACCAGATAATCAGGAACTGCGAGAAGGCCAGGTAGATGTTCAGCATGACGAATGCAAACGTGAACTTGCCCAGGTCATGCTGTTCCGTCTGCCGCAGAATCGTCTTGAATGGCTCGCCCTTTGAAAGCGAAATTGCAACAATAATCGAAAATGCCAGCACCGAGTAACCTTGTCCCACAAGGAACAAAAGCCCATACACCGAGGAGTACCAGGTAGGATCGAGCGACATCACCCAGTAAATCACCGCCGCCGTCATGGTCAGGGAATAGACCACAATCCCCGGCCCGCTGATGTTCTCCATCTTCTTGATCCACATCGGCGTGTTGTCCGGTGAATCCTGGTCGCGCAGTAGTCCCAGTCTGTTCAGATGCCACGAGTAGTACGTCCAGATCAGGAAGCAAAACAGTCCCACCAGGAAAAACATCTCTGGATTCAGCATGGGCCGTTTGAATTGGATCGCATGCGCTTGCGCCTCATTGATGAAGCCCGACTTCAGCGCCGCAGCCAGATCGTTTGCGTTCGACCCATCCACTTGAGACCACAGGTAAAGCTTCTTCATGTACATCGCGATGGCGATCACCAACCAATACGCGAAGACCACCGGCAGTGTGCGACTCGTCGCCTCAAGAGGCCGCCGGAGCAGCAATCCCCATTTGCCGCCCGAACAGTACTGCACCATTAGCAGCGCAAGGCCTCCAACAGACCAGCCGAACGTGAGCACCATCCCCAGCAGCCACGCTCGAAGCACGTGGTCCAGGTCAAAGCCGTGGCCATCCAGAAAGCCGAGCCCCACAGCAATCGCCGCAAACACCAGCGCAACGATGACTGCTCTCGTCTTCCAGACGTCCACAAATGCCGGAGCGCCGAGTTCTTTGGGTAGCGTCTTGGCGTAAGTCTCGTGAGCCATTCGGTTCTTCCTTACTCCCTTAATCCCTTGTTCCTTACTTCTCTACTGCGCGACCGGTTTGGTTACTGGAATCTTGATGGCCGGGTCCGCCGGGTTGGCCGGAGCCAGTGCCGGTGTGCCCTGCTTTGCATCGGACGGATATGCCTGGACATAGGTCGAAGTCAGCGGCCAGGGGTTCGCATATTCTGGGTGTCCTGCTTCCGTGGCAACCGACTTAAGTTCGCGCACCGTGACGCCCGCCGGAACATCGCTCACCGGCGCTGCCTGGCTCAATTGCAGTGCGCGGATATACGCCGCCACTGCCCAGCGATCAGCAGGCGCCAATTGCGCCGAATAATCCGGCATCGCTCCGTAGCCGTGCGTCATCACGTAAAAGTAGTGCGAAACAGGTTGCGCCAGCCGTACCTGGTCATGAAAATTCGCCGCCGGCTTGTAGCCGCGCTGCACAATCTCGCCCAGTCCGTTGCCCACGCGCGAGTGGCATGGCGTGCAATAGATGTTGAACCGCTCCTGCCCGCGTTTCAGTACGTCCAGCGTCACCGGGAACGGGATCAGGTTCTGTTCCTCGCGGTATCCGTTTGCACCCTGAACTACACCCGTGTAAAAGTAGCTATCCTCGTGCAACTGGCCGCGTGCCACAGTATTCACTACCTGCGGCCGCGCTCCGCGATGATCCGCAAACATCTCTGAACCCCGCTGCGGAATCAGCTTCGGCTGGTTTTGCATATCCTGCCTGCACCCTGCCACCAGTAACAGCGCGGAGAATCCCACCGCTGCAATAACTCGCTGACCACTGACAACTGATAACTGATAACTGCGACTGAGGCGGTTCATCAGTACTCCACCTCCACCACTGAAACCGGCCCCATCGCCATCAGATACTCCACCGTCTCCATCAAATCGAACTTCGGATCCAGCGCCTCCAGGCACAGAAAGAACTTGTCCGTCGTCGCCCCATTACGAAAATTCGGCGCATTGAACAGCGGGTGATATAAAGCCGGCAGCCCATTGAGTGCAAACATGCCAAATGCCGCGGAAAGCCCCGCCCAGAGAATTGTCCACTCATAGGCCGGCACAACGAAGGCCGGCCACGAATACAACGGACGTCCCGCAATATTCAACGGGTAAGCCCAGACCGAAATCCAGGTCTCCATCAGAAACATTGCTGTTACCCCCATCAACCCGCCTATCAGCGTAATGAGGGGCACCTTGTTGCGGTGGAAGCCGATCGCCTCCGCCGCTTCTTCCACCGGATAAGGCGTGTAGCAATCCATCCGGCGCCAGCCATCGCGCCGCGCCTGTTGCGCTGCTCTCACCAAATCGCTCGGTGTATCGAATTCGGCCAGCAGGCCGTAAGTTCCTTCGCGTGCGGGCATATTAGAGCGATACCTCCAATTGAGTTGCCCTTGCGAACCTCATGCAGGGCGGCCTTTTCTTAAGGAAAAGTCCACTCGAATTGTGTGCCTTCGAAATGCTGTAATTGGAGGATCGCATTAGTCAGCAGCCTCCGCCGCCTTCTTGGGTGTGATCTTCGCCCCTGGCAGCAAAATGCGGATCTCATTCATAGGGATCATGGGAAGGAAGCGCACGAAAAGCAGAAACAGCGTCGTGAAGAGCCCCAGTGTCCCTATAAAGGTCAGGTAATCCCACGTAGTCGCACGGTAGGTTCCCCACGCCGATGGCAGGAAGTCGCGATAGAGGCTCGTCACGACAATGACGAAGCGCTCAAACCACATGCCCGTGTTGACCACGATGGAGAGGAAGAACATGTAACCAATGTTGGTGCGTAGTTTGCGCGACCACAGCGTGGTAAGCGGAATCAGAAGGTTGCAGGTGATGAGCACCCAGTAGGACCATCCCATGGGGCCGAAGGCGCGGTTCCAGAAGGTGAACGCCTCCCAGTGCGAGGCCGAATACCATGCCATGAAGGCTTCCATACCGTACCCGTAGGCGACAATGAAGCCTGTCGCCAGCATCACCTTCCCCATGTTATCGATATGGCGCTCAGTGACCAGGGCTTCCAGGTGATAGAACTTGCGCAGCGGAATCGCCAGCGTCAGCACCATCGCAAAACCTGAATAAATGGCGCCCGCCACAAAGTAGGGCGGGAAAATCGTGGTGTGCCACCCCGGCAAAACCGCAACTGCGAAGTCAAAGCTGATGACCGTGTGCACGCTGAGCACCAGGGGCGTGGCCAAGCCGGAAAGCAACAGCGAGGCCGTCTCATAGCGCATCCAGTGGCGCGTCGATCCGCGCCATCCCAGAGACAACATGCCGTAGAAATATTTGCCGGCTTTCGACTCGGCACGATCGCGGAATGTACCGAAATCCGGAACCATTCCGACGTACCAGAACACAACCGAGATGGTGGCGTAGGTAGATACCGCGAACACGTCCCAAAGAAGTGGGGAGCGGAACTGCGGCCAGATGTTCATGGTGAGCGGAATAGGAAACAGCCAATACCCCAGCCATGGACGCCCCACGTGGATGAGCGGGAACATGCCCGCGCAGACCACGGCGAAGATCGTCATCGCCTCGGCGAAGCGGCTGATGGAGTTGCGCCATTGCTGCTTGAAGAGCAACAGAATGGCTGAGATCAGTGTCCCCGCGTGTCCAATGCCGATCCACCACACAAAGTTGATGATCGCGAAGCCCCAGGCCACCGGCTGTGTGATAGCCCAGATGCCCACGCCTTTGAGGAATAGCCAGGTGAGAGCCACCAGGAGTGCAGTCGCGCCGGCACCGGCCAACGTAAACAGGGCGAACCATCCCAGCGGCGTTGACGGCGTCAGCACAAGTCCGGAAATCTTCTCCGTAACCGACTTGAAAGTCTGCCCCAGCCCCAGCACCCGGTATTCGCCGGTTGCGGGATCGATCCCCGCGCCGGGCTTCGAATCTTTCGGTATCAGGTCTTTGGTTGCCATCCTGGCCTCAGCCCTTCGCCGGCATATGCTCCACCGGCGTTTGCATTCCTTCGAGTTCAGCGTTCGTGTTCAACACCGAGGCCACATACTTCGTCCGAGGCCGTGTGTTTTGATCGGCAAGCACCTGGTAGCTGCGCTCATCCTGTTGCAGCTTCGCCACCCGGCTCCCCTTGTCATTGAGATTGCCGAACGTAATCGCCGAGGCCGGGCACGCCTGCTGGCATGCGGTTACAATCTCGCCATCCGCAATCGCCCGGTTCTCTTTGTCGGCTTCAATTCGCGCTGCTGTAATTCGCTGCACACAGTAGGTGCACTTTTCCATTACGCCGCGCGAGCGAACAGAGACATCCGGATTTCGCGAGAGCTTCAGGCTCTCCGTCTCGTAGTCCGAATACAGCAGGAAGTTGAATCGCCGCACCTTATACGGGCAGTTGTTGGAGCAGTAGCGTGTGCCCACGCAGCGGTTGTACACCATGGCGTTCAACCCCTCCGGCGTATGCACCGTCGCGCCCACCGGGCAAACCTGCTCGCAGGGTGCATTCTCGCAGTGCTGGCAGGCCATTGGCTGGAAGTGCGCCCGCGGCGCCGAGAGGTCGCCTTCAAAATATGTGTCGATGCGCAGCCACTGCATGTTGCGGCCAATGCGCACCTGCTGCTTGCCCACCACGGCGATGTTGTTCTCGGCATAACAGCTCACAATGCACGCATTGCATCCCGTGCAACTGTTCATGTCGATCGACATGCCCCAGGCATTGTCCTTGTACTCCCAGTTCGGAAACAGCGAAACGCTCTTGTCTGTCGTAGTGTGCGTATCGCCCTCGTTCGCAAATCCCGGATCGGCCTTGTACTCCTCGATCGTCGCGTAGCGAATAATCCCACGCTCGCTGATTGCCTCATCCGCCTCAAGCGAATTGTTGCCATTGCCCTGCTCGCCGAATGTCTTGCCGCGATGGTCCTGGAAGTGGCTCTTCGTAATCGCCACGCCCCACTTGCCATCCACCTTCTTGATCGTGCCGGTCGCATAAAACGGCGCATCCGCAGTGCGGATCAGATAAGCATCAAACCCCGCTCCGCCCGCCACGCGCCCCACTTGCCGTCCGTAGCCCAGGTATACCGTAACTGAATTATCCGGATGCCCCGGCGCGGCAATTATCGGCGCAAGTACCTTGCGGCCCGCCACCGTGATCTCAATAATGTCATCCTCTTCGAGAGGAACCTTCCAGAGTTGACCGAGCGCGGTTAGCGTCGCTCCCGAAACGATTGCAGCATTGTCCCAGCTCAGGCTCGTTACCGGCTTGGGCAACTCCTGCAGCCAGCCCACATTCGACCAGCGGCCGTCATATACATTCGGATCGGGCCGGAAGATAATCTCGATCGAATCTTTACTCGATGGCTCTGGAACCTTGAAGCTGCCAGCCGCACTCGCGCCGCCCGCCTTCCCGGATTTGTCGAATGCCGTTCCGTCAATCCATCCATCGTGCAGGGCCTTGCGCCATCCCGTCTCAAAATCGCCCTTGATCAGCGGCTTGCACGTTTCGCGAACCGCTTCATACGCACTCAGCATCGGCTCGTTCAACGCCAACTGCAGCACGTCATGCGCGGTCTTGCCGCCATACAGCGGCTCAATCATCGGCTGCACAATCGTGATCGTCCCGTCGTAAGCCCGTGCATCGCTCCACGACTCGAGGTAGTGAGCTGCCGGAATTGTCCAGTGTGAAATCTGCCCCGTCTCGTTCAGTTGCGAATCCAGATGCGCAACCGTCTTAGCCTTGTTGAATGCATCGGCGAAGTTCAGATCTGCAGGGGCCGTATAAATCGGATTGACATTCAGAAGCACCAGCCAGTCCACTTTGCCCGCATTCAAATCCGCCACCAGCGCCTTCAAATCCATGATCTGGCTTTTCGCGGGAATCGGATTCACCGGCTCCGCGGCCACAAAAACCGTCTTGCCCACATTGCCCAGTGCGCTGTTTATCGCCAGCGCCAACCCCTCCACCGACCGATCCGTGTAAAGGCCCGGAAGCACCGCGCTCTTGCCTGCGGACGCCTTAAGGTCCTTCGCCAGCACAGCCAGAAACTTCTTCTGCGCATCGGTCCAGGCATAGGCCGGAGCTTCAACTTCAGCCACACCCAATGCCTTGGCCAGTTCCGCCGCAAACGCCGGAACCTCGCTCGCCCGCAATCCCAGCCTGTGCTCAGCCTTCAGTCCCGTTGTCGTCGGCGTCGACTCGATCGAGTAAAGCCGATTCAGCTTCGCAGGGTCTTTGCGCCGCTTGGCGTAATCGCCCACCAGTCTGTGGAAGCCGGGATACGATGCGCCCGAAAGAAAATCCGCATCGAGAGATACAATCACGTCCGCGGCGGACAGGTCATACTGAATGCCCGGCGCGTACTCCAACCACGTCTGCGCCAACGCCGCGTCATATTGAATCCGCTGCGCCTTCGGATAAGCATCTCCAAAAGCCTTCCATTGCCGCGCCAGTGTCGGCGAAGTGATCGTCGAGCTCAGGATGTAAATACCCGTTCCATCTTTGCTCTCCGCGAGCTTTTCTTTGAACGCCTGCGCGAACTCCGCCCACTCGCGGTTCTCGCCGCGATAGGTCACATGCTGCGAACGGTCCGGATCGTACAAATCCAGCAGCGTGCCTTGAGAAAAAGGATCGGAAGATCCCGCGTTGTAAGGGTGCTCTGGATTACCGTCGACTTTGATGGGTCGGAACTCATCGCTCTTCACCAGCAGCGGAACCGCGCCTGTGGCAAACGGATGTGCCGTCGCAAAATACATTGGCTTGCCCAGAATCAAATCTTCCGGCGCCTTCACATAGGGATAGATGGGCTCATCCGGCTGCTTGGTGCAACCAGCCAATCCGGCCAACGCCATCGACGCGCCCATCAGCTTCATGAAGCCGCGCCGGCTGACTGGATCGACCCACTCCTGCGCGGCAGACGGGAATTCTTTCTCCACCGCTGCCTGAAACTCCGCCGTATCCGCCAACTCGTCGAGCGAGCGCCAATACCTCTTGCCCTTGACGCCCTTCAGGTCCTCGCGCACCTGGGCCAGCGTCATCGGCGCGGCATGGTTTTTTCCGTTCTCGATCTGTACCTTTGCGATCATCTGGCGATTGTCTCGTTTGCTCATCGGTGGCAGACCTCGCAGCTGGTCAGCTCTTTCGGGGTCCGAATCTTGTACCGCTCCACCAGAAAGTGCCCCAGCTCGTCCTGGTTCGTAAACTTCTTGAATACCGGCGCAACAGGCATGGTTCCAGCGGCCACATCGCCGGCCACGCCACTCGTCCCGCGCAAAGGCAGTTGCAGCGAGGCCACTTCAGGCCCTGCTTCACTCGGGTCCTTCGCCACACAATTCACACCCTGCGCCGTCGGAACTCCGCTCGCCACATCGGAAACAGAGCACCACACCGGCCTGTCCTCCGCCGGCGTCTCCCACGCCATGTTGTAAATCTCGCTCGTCGGTCGAATGTTCTTTGAAGGATTGCGGTGGCAGTCCAGGCACCATTCCATCTGCAGCGTGTTCTGCTCGTACATCAACGGCATCTGGTCCACGCGCCCGTGGCAGCTCGCGCAGCCCAATCCCTTGTTCACGTGGATCTCGTGGCTGAAATACACAAAATCAGGCAGATCGTGGACCTTCGTCCACACCAGGCTCTTGTTCGTTGCCCAACTGTCACGCACCGGCTGCAGCAGTTGCGCATTGGTCCAGATCTGTGCATGACAGTTCATGCAGGTCTTCGTCGGCGGGATCCCGGCGTAGCTCGACTTCTCCACCGTCACGTGACAGTACTGGCATTGCAACCCCAGCCCTTGCACGTGATGCTTGTGGCTGAAGGGTACCGGTTGGTCCGGGCGTTGCCCCTGCCTCGTCACCCAGGGCGAACGCTGCAGCCCATCCAGTGTTACCCCCAAAGCGATCACGATCAGCCCCGATAACACCAGACTCGCCCGAGCCAGTGCATTGGAGCTGCGTTCAAATATCTGCGCCATGGATACTTTCCCTGCTTGATAGTCGTTTTGGTTCTACCCGCACTGCCGGCGGTCGAACACGTTGTCTAAAAGATCTGTTCTTTGAAGAAATCATCCAGCGGATTGCTCGTCCTGGCTGAATGCAAAAAATGTATCGACGGTCACACAGGTTGTGTTTAAAAAACATTCTTGGGCAGAATTCACCCGAGAGGCGGAGAAGCCTGAAAAATCAATATAGCAGCCAGGCCACGGGAAAGGGGTGGATAAATCTCCAAAATCCGAAAAAATGTGCATCCAGGACAGATTTGTAATTGATTGAAAAGAATATAGCTTGTGACGAACTTCGGCTGAGGGAAAGACCCACCTTTCTCCTGGCACGGAGCGTACCAGAGACTGGGATATCGTATCCAAAATACCACGAAGCGATCCGGTCCGAGAAACGAGAGAGGATCGGTTCGAATCCGCAAGCAATTCAAAGTCCAGGGTAAGAAGCAACACCCTTCTCGCTGACCCCGGGCGCATTATCGAATTGGAATAAGCAAACCCACGCTAATGCTTATGGATTGTTCATGCCCGCTGCCGAAGTTGTATCCATAGCTTGGCTCCATGTACCAGCCAAATCTTCGCTTCGGCCACGGCCAAAACATGAAGTCGAGGGCGGCTTCGCCTCCAATTGAATTAGCGCTGTTGCCGTCTCCGCTCGTGTGTGTGCTTGTGTGCGCCCATTCCGGTCCAACACCGGCCATGAATTCCGTTGTCTGGGACAACGTGTACGGCTTCTTGAACAGCAGGTCCGTGTCCCATTCAGTCTGGCCACGGCTAAAGAAGGGCGTCGTTCCCGCTTCGATCTCCAGCCACTCCTTGATCGGAGTAAATTCAACAGCGACATTGGGACCATAACTCGGAGTGCCGTGAGTCAACGCCCATTCCCCGGCGCCGCCAATTTCAAGAATCGCTGCCGGCTCCTTTTCCTCCACCTGCCCAACGGCTCTCCCGGCCATCAGCAGAGCGACCAACACCACTAACTTCGCAGTTCTCATGGATGAGCAACTCCAGTCCTGGTAGATTAAGGGGATCTTGTACCCATTGCTAAAAGCTCTGAACACAGTCGAAAGTCCACGCACCAGCATCAAAGCTCAGGATTGCCTTTCTTGTGGCGGGTCCGCGTATGCCTCGCCAAACGATTCGTCCGGTGATGTCGCCGGCCAGCCCAGCATCACAAGGAACACATCCAGCACAAATAGCGCAATGGCAATATCGTTGAACAGCGTCGCCTGAGGCAGATTTGGCCAAAGCTGGTTCGCCGCCCAAAACAGGAAGGCCACCGCCAGCATCGCCGCCTTCAGAAACTCCATCCGCGCCGGCCGGTGCGCAACCTGGTAAACCATGTAAGCCAGCGCGATCATCCCCAGCGAAAACGCCGCCAGAAAATCGTGGCTGCGGGCCGGAAACAACCTCGGAAATGCATCCCAAACAAACAACACGCCCACCGCAACCAGTGTCACCACTCCAAGAACCACCGGCAGGACTCGACGGCCCCGATCAAGACGAATGTACATGCCCAATTATGGTCCGGCCAATGAAAGGAAACCGTAAGGGCCACGTCCTCTTCGCCGTCGCTTTCGCACCCCGTTCCACCCTCCGCTCCCCATTCCCAAAGCAACCACTCTCAACGGGCAGAGGATGCGGTTCGCGCCGAAGAGCGATTTCCGCCCTGATTTCCTCGCTAATTTTGATTCAACCGGCAAAAGTGCCCAAGATTGACCAATCGCGGCCTGCCCGCATCAGCTAGAACAGAGCAATGGCTTTGAAAATCGTCTCAACGAACTTCTCTTGCCCTATCTGCGGGGCGGCTCCCGGCGAAAAATGCGAACTCAACTCCGGCCAACCGCGTTTTGAATCTCACATGGAGCGAAAATGGATCGCCCAGGACCATCTCCTGCGACCGGGAGTCACCGAGCCGCCGCAGGGATGGGTGGAGGACGAACGCATCGGCCGCATCGATAGGATTGAGGATTCGCTGCCCTTCGCCAAAACGGCATAAAGCCGCGAGCCCTGTAAAGCGCCTTCCGCCCTTCCAAATCCACCGGGCCCGGCGGCGCAAATCGTGCGCGCCGTGGTACCTCCGCCCTAGGCGTGCCTATGCCCGCCCATAACCGGCATCCTCCGGCTGGCGCTAGCCCTTCGCGTGATCCTCATCACCGCGTCGCGGCCGGGGATTCGACGCTCTGAAAGCCAGCATTTAGAATTCATAAAGACATTCGGGCCGGTTGTCTTCAGCCACATACAAGAAGATTTGCGGATCCATTCCTAAACCCTGGTCCGGTGGGTCGAACTACATCGTCGTATGTCTGAAAGGGAAAGCGAATGAAATACGCGGGTTTGCTCGTCATGCCGGCCGGCTTTTTCCTGTGCGTTGCCGCGCTCATACTCTTCCCCGCTCCCGCCTCGCGCACAGCCTTTGTCCTCTGCAGCCTCGCCGTGGAGATCCTCGGCTTGGTGGTCGCGGTCCGCGGCCACATTGAGCCCCGCGGAGATTCCAAGTGATGAATTCGGCTCCTAGCCTCACTCCCGCCATCTCCGATGCCGCGTTCGCGGTGATCCTCGTCCTGCTCCTTCTTGCCCCGCTGGCCATCGCCGGTCTCGCCCTCATCAATGCCGGTTTGGGCCGCTCCCGCTCGGCAGCCCAGGCGCTGCTTGGAAATGTCGCCATCTTTGCCGTCGCCGCCATCGTTTTCGCCCTCGCAGGCGCAACCTTCACCGGATCGCCCGACGGCCCCAGCCACCTCTTCCACCTCGCCGGCAAGCCCTGGAACTGGCTAGGCAAAGGCCCTTTCTTCTTCGCGGGCTTCTCGGCCGCCTCGCCCCAGTCCCAACTGGCGCTGCTCTATGAATTGCTCGCCGTCGCCCTCGCCGCGCTCATACCCTGGGGCTCGGGAGCGGACCGCCTCCGGCTCACCGCCGGTTGCGCAGCCGCCACCGTCCTCGCTGCCGTCGTTTTTCCTCTCTTCGCCCATTGGGTTTGGGCAGGCGGCTGGCTCGCCCAACTTGGCGAAAACTTCGGCCTCGGCTCCGGCTTCCTCGATCCCGGTGGCGCAGCTACAGTCCACGTCCTCGGCGGCCTCAGTGCCATCGCCATCGTATGGATTACCGGCTCACGCAGAGGCAAATTTCCCAAAGAGGGCTTCTCTACCGCCATGCCCGGCCACAATGCCGCCTATATCCTTTTCGGCTGTCTCATCGCCCTGGTCGGGTGGCTCGCCTTCAACCTCGCCGGACAACTCCTCTGGCTCCGTACTCCGCTCACTGCGCTCCCCGTTACCGCCATCAACACCGTTCTCGCCGCCTCTGGAGCTCTCGCCGCCACCTTCGCCGTCACCCGCATCCGCTTCGGCAAGCCTGACGCCAGCCTCTGCGCCAACGGATGGCTTGCCGGCCTGGTCGCTTCCAGCGCCTCCGCCGCCCTCGTCCAGCCTCTCCCGGCGCTTTTCATCGGCATCGTCGCCGGAGTCATAACTCCGCTGCTTGTCGAACTCCTGGAGCTGGCCGTCTCCATCGATGACCCCTCCGGAGCCATCTCTGCCCACGCCGTTTCCGGCCTCTGGGGACTCGCCGCTGCCGGCCTCTTCGCTGGAGGCAACGGCCAGTTCCTCGCCCAGCTCATCGGCATCGCGACGCTCCTCGGCATCATTTTGCCCTTTGTTTACTTGCTCTTCTGGCTCCTCAATCGCGTCGTTCCCTTCCGTGTAGAAGCCGACGGCGAGCGCATCGGCATGGACCTGCACGAACTGGGCGGTGGTGCGTATCCGGAATTTGTTATCCACCGGGACGAATCTTACCGATAAACTGTGTTCACAACCTCACGGAGCAACGCATGAAATCCGTTTCCATCAAGGGCGTTCTAATTGGTGGAATCGTGGACATTGTCTCGTCCTTTGTCCTCGGCATCCCTTTCGCGATTTATGCAATTGCTTCCGTATATCTTTCCCACCTGCCGCCGGATAAGGTCGGGCCCGCTGTCTCCGCTGTTTTAGGGGGAAATTCTCCCCTGTATTGGGGCCAGGTGTTCGTTGGCATGTGTTGTTCCGTGCTTGGCGGCTACGTGGCTGCGTGGATCGCTGGACACCACGAGCGGCTCAATGGAACACTCTCAGCCTTTCTTTGTGTAAGCCTTGGCATCTTTGCCATTGCTGCCAGCAAAGACTCTCACCCAATGTACGTTCAGATTCTGCTGCTTGCTGCCGGTCCAGCGCTTGGGCTGTTGGGTGGCTACATGCGATACAAGCAGAAAAGTCCCACAACCGCAGAGGTTTAACTGCGCCATCTCCAATACTTGTGTAAGCTGATTTCAGGTTCAAACCATCCATGGGTTTCTTAAGCCATCTTTTCTACCCCTGGGGTCTGCTGCTCCAGGTAGGCGCCGTGCTCCACTTCATCCGGAGGCGCCCTAGCTTCTATTGGCTCTATGTCATTGTTTTTCTTGGGCCTCTCGGCGCGCTGGTCTACATCTTCGTGGAGGCGGTTCCGGACATTGGTCTGGCCCGCGAATCCTTCAAGGTCTTTCCGCGCCGCAAGCGCATCAAGCGCCTCGAGTTCGATATCCGCGACAATCCCTCTGCCGGTAACTATGAGGAACTAGGCAACTTATACATGGATGACGGGAAGCTTGCGTTGGCCAGGGAGGCTTTCAACAGGGCCATTGCGGCGCGGGCGGATACGCCGGATACCTACTACCGGCGGGGGGTGTGCGCGCTGCAACTGGGGGATGCGGCGGCGGCCGTGCCGGACATTGAGCGCGTGGTGATGAAGGAGCCGGACTACGACTTCCGGCGGGCGGCGGGGCTGCTGGCGCACGCTTACGCCCTCACCGGGCAAAAGGAAAGAGCCGAGGCGCTTTTCCGCCATGTCACTGTAGCCTCCACGTTATCAGAGACTTACCTTAACTTCGCCGGACTGCTGGCTGCGGAAGGTAAGAATGCGGAAGCCCGCCAGTGGGCGCAGAAGGTGCTGGACAAGCGGCCCACCATGCCGGGCTATCTGCGCCGCCGCGAACGCCCCTGGTTCCGCAGCGCGAGCAAATTGCTCCGACGACTGCCGGCGTAAAGCAGTTCCAAGTTACGAGTTCCAAGTTGTCAGTTGACGGTGATCAGTTGTCAGTTTTCGAGAACCAAATGGCCGCTCGGAGGGTTGTTCTACATAGCTGAAAAGGCTGCTTAGGTGGTTACAAAACATACGAAAAGGCTGCTCAAGTGGTTGCATTTCGCGTCGACATGAACCTTGCGGGCAGCCTTTTCGAGATGTTTCGGTTGCTGAGAATTGAACTAAACGAGGCAAAGGATTGCTTAGAATTGAACGCTTTTTCCCAAAATGCGCTGATTTTGCACGAGATAGCGACTTAACTTATTGATAATGCATTCTTTATTTTGATTTTCTTTTCTATGCAATTGCACCTGGAAATGGCTGCACAAATCCAGTCCCAGACGCTTGACGGTCGGTGACGGCGATTCCACTCATCACGAGAATGCCGTGATGAATGGGACACAGTGCTGGTGTGGCTCGAAAGTTAAATCGTGGCAGCGAGTTGCCGTTTTGTGCAGATTTTGCATCTTAAAAGGAACGACTGATTTGGGATGCGGCAACAACTTCGAGCTGAAAAGCCGGCCATTCGATCTCGCCGTCTCATCGGAACCGGCGAGATGGCAGAGCGTGTTCGTGCCTTCGATTGGGAATCGACTGCGATCGGACCTGTTTCCGAATGGAGCGAAACGCTGCTTGGCGCAGTGAATATGATGCTCTCCGCGAGTCATCCGATCCTGCTGCTTTGCGGGCCGGAATTGGTGCTTCTCTACAATGACGCCTTCCGGCCGATCCTGACCGATCGGCATCCCGAGGCCCTGGGGGATCGCGGACGTGAATTCTGGACCGACGTCTGGCCGGTGGTGGGACAGCAACTCGAATCCGTTTTGAACGATGGGAAGACGGTAACGTTCGAAAACGCGCTGGTTCCCATTCTGCGCAACGGGAAGCTGCAAGAGGCGTACTTCAGTTACAACTACAGTCCTGTTTTTGAGCCTGACGGCCGGATCGCCGGCATTATCACCATCTGCCAGGATGTAACGGAAACAACGATTGCCCATAGGGAACGCATGGCGGCAGTAGAAGCTTTGCGTGCGCGGCAGGAAGAACTCGACAAGAGCGTGAGAGCGCTGCGTGCGGAGCGAGCCCGGTTGCTGAGCATCGTTCAGCAGGCGCCGGTCTTCTTTGCGCTGCTGGAAGGGCCGGCGCACGTGATCACGATGGTGAACCAACACTATTTGAGCCTGGTTGGAGGCCGGGATGTGTTGGGAAAGCCAATTGCGGAAGCGTTGCCTGAGGCCCTGGAACAGGGCTACGTGGCAATACTGGACAATGTGCTTGCAACGGGAGAACCAGTAAAAGGACAGGGCGCGCGCATCGATCTAACGTGGGCCGCAGGTGAGGTACCGGATGAGCGATACGTCGATTTTCTGTATCAGCCTCTGCGCGAAGAGGACAACTCGATCTCCGCGATCATGGTGCTTGGGGTGGATGTGACGGAGAACCAGCGAGCACAGAAGGCGCTGATTCGGAACGAAAAGCTTGCGGCAATCGGGCGGCTCTCGGCTTCTATTGCCCACGAGATCAACAATCCGCTGGGGGCGGTTACGAACCTGTTGTATCTGGCAAGAATGGAGCGCTCCTCCAACGAGGTTCAGGATTTCCTTGACCGGGCGGACGGCGAACTTCGCCGCATTACAGCCATCACGAACCAGACGCTCAGTTTCGGCAAACAGTCCGCCACGAGGAAGACCGTCCATAGCGCGGAATTGCTTGATGGGGTGGTCAATATTTTTCACAGCCGCCTGCTGAACGGCCGGGTAAGGGTTGAGTTGAGGAACCGCTCGCACTATCCGATTACCTGCTTCGAAGGCGAAATCCGGCAGGTTCTCAGTAACCTGGTTTCCAACGCCATCGAGGCCATGCAGAGTTCGGGCGGGCGGCTGCTGTTGCGGAGCCGGTGCGCCACGAACTGGTCCAGCGGAAGAAAAGGGCTGTCCATGACAGTCGCGGATACAGGGACCGGCATTCATCCGAACGTCCGGAGAAAGATCTTCGAGCCTTTCTTTACAACCAAAGGCCACAGCGGAACGGGACTGGGTTTGCCGGTGAGCCTGGAGATTATCAGCAGGCATGAGGGGGCCCTGCGGGTTCGCAGCAAACAGGCTGCAACGGGTTCCGGGACTGTGTTCACCTTGTTTCTGCCCTTTGACTCGGTCCGTGAGGAAACCTATGCCTAATGGCCGACGCATGCGAGGGTGAGATTCGTATAAACTCCTGAAAAGGCAAAACGCTTCGGGTTGAAATCGTGCAAAGATTGCTAATTATCTTGTTGAGACGAGGAACGACATGTCCGCTGATCGCGTTCAAGTTCGAGTCTTTGTGGTGGACGACGAAACTGTCATTGCCAATACATTGGGAATGATTTTGCGCCAGCAAGGATTTGAGGCGCACTCTTTTAGTTTGCCTTTGGAAGCTCTGAACGCAGCTCGTGAATTGATGCCCGATCTGCTGATCTCAGACGTGGTGATGCCGCTGCTTTCGGGAATCGAACTGGCCATTCAAGTGCGCGAGCATTGTCCAAATTGCAAAGTGCTGCTGTTCTCAGGACAAGCCGCAACCGCAGGTATGCTTGAGAACGCCCGTGCCAGTGGACATGATTTTGAAGTGCTGGCGAAGCCGGTGCACCCGACAGACCTGCTCAAGAAGATCCGAACGGTCATCGAGAGCTGACCACCTGCGGTGGGGCAGCCGCTCGCTCTTCGCTCGCACTGGCCTTTTGCCGCCGAGGTTACGGCCGACGTGCCTTTAGCGTAAAGCGTAGCTTGATCGATTCGAGTTGAAGGGTTCCCATATCGAGGAATCGAAGCCTGACGCGCCTGGTGCTAAAAGAACATGAAGAGTCGTGCCCAACGCCTATGCCCCAACCGATCCTGGCTCGGACTCAACGCCTGCTCAGGTGTTAGCTCCATCGAATCGTAGATCATTAGCGGTTTGCCTATTATGTCGGAGGAGCTAACGAACCCCCAGCAGCGGCTGTCGAGCGAGTCGTCCCGGTTGTCGCCGAGGACGAAATACTTTCCGGCCGGTACTACGATCTCCCCATTCACAACTTGCTGAGAAAGCATCTCATGGCCTTCCTGACACCCGGGGAGGCTTGAATCGTTCGGGAAGTCATCCGGATAGAAGTCTGGGTCAATGGCTTTGTGGAATACGTACTTTTCGTCGAGCGCAGTTCCATTCAGAATCACAACTTTCCGCGAGATACGGATGTGATCGCCCGGGATCGCGATGACCCGTTTTACCAGATCAATCTTGTGATCCTGCGGCGACAAAAAGATCGCCATTTTGCCACGCTCGGGAGGCCGGAGAGGAAATTCCTGAGCGAAAATGCGGTCTCCCGGCAGCAGTGTGCCTTCCATTGACGAGCCTGGAATTTCGAACGTCTGAATAAAGAAGAATGGAACAACAGACAGTACTGCTACAACGATCCAGGGCAGTGCTCTGCCTCTGGCTGCGCCCGAGGCGGCCAACGCGCGACCTGCAGCCAGAAAAAGGAATCCAATAAGCAGAGAACCGATGGAATTAAAAGCAATTTGACGAGCACCCGCGGTTGAGAACCCAGGCCGGATCAAGATAATCGGTATAAGCGCAAGCTGCGCGAATGACCACGTTGCAAATCCATAAGCGCTCCAGACTCGCTTGCGCAGGATGCCGACCCCGGCGCATAGGGGAACGATCGCGAGGGGAAGGATGACAATCGGTCCCACCAACCCCACGAGAACGACAATTCCAGAGATGGCGAATGCGGCGAAGGCCGCAATGCGGGGCAATTTGCTGAAGTTTTGCATAGTTGAAGGATTATATCCTTCGGATCAATGGGATGGAGACGAAGGGTTGCCAATGCGATGGCGTGAATCTGGCATACTGGATTGGATTCCCGCTCCGCCGGGCGCACCCTCATGAGACACGTCCTTTCAGCTCTCGCCATCGCCGTTGGTTTGACGGTGCCGACTGCGCCGGCGCAAGCCATACCATCGATGGCTGCCCGCATCGATAGGGCTGCAACGTTCTACCAGAAGCGCGACGGCTTTACGGGGATGGTGGCTGTGGCCAGGGATCATCGGATCCTCTTCGAGCATGGATATGGCTACGCGAATCTCGAATCGAAGATTGAGTTCACGCAAGACACGCGTTTCCGCATCGGCTCTCTGACCAAGCAATTCACCGCAGCGGCTATTTTGCTGCTGCAGCAGGATGGGAAGCTGAAGACAAGCGATGCAATAGGCCGCTTCTACCGGAACGCTCCCGCTGCATGGAGCAAGATTACTCTGCGCAATCTGCTGACCCACACCTCGGGGATTCCGGACATAGACTTCGGGGACGTGGCAAAAAACTCCCTGCACACGCCGGAAGAA
Organism: Occallatibacter sp.; assembly: GCA_049514915.1. GTDB lineage: Bacteria > Acidobacteriota > Terriglobia > Terriglobales > Acidobacteriaceae > Telmatobacter. The sequence continues at coordinate 38,384 of JBEKUP010000002.1, forward strand.
CTGATGAAAGGGATTCCTGAAAAAGCGCTTGAGTTTGAGCCCGGCACTAAATCCGAATACGCGAACGTGAATTACATGCTGCTGGGACGCGTGATTGAGAAGGCGAGCGGAAAGACTTACTGCCAGTTTCTTCAGGAACGGATTTTCACTCCGCTGGAGTTAACTGAAACTGGCTGTGACTCGCTCAGTAACCCCGCGCCGAACCGTGCCGTTGGCTACCGCCCATCCGCGCATGGGCCTGTTGCCGTTGATGACTACGCACTCGAATCCCTGACTGGAGCGGGGAACCTTGACTCCTCCCCTCGCGATTTGATTCGCTGGACCGAAGCATTGCACGGCGGCAAGGTGCTATCGAAGTCATCGCTGAGCGAGATGACTACGCCTTTCCTCGACAACTACGGCTACGGTCTCAAAATCAGCACGGAGGATGGCGCGACAGATATCTTTCACAATGGCACGATCGATGGATTCTACTCCTGCCTCGATTTCCTTCCGCAGACCAAGACGACCGTTGTCATTCTCTCCAACCTGGTTGGCGAAGGCAATCACACCACTCCAGGCACGTTTGCCCTGGCGACCGAACTGCTTCTTCTCGCCATCAGCAACGACGCCATTCTTCCCTCGGAGGGCAAGGAGGTGAACGTGCCGGAAAAGATCCTGCGCGGCTATGTCGGCAAGTATCGTTCAACGGATGCGGAACATCCTGTGTATGTGACTGTGAGCTATGCGGACGGTCATCTCTACATCAAGAACGAGGGGGCGCCGGGTGATCCGCCACGGATGTATGCGGAGACCTCGTCGAGGTTCTATCTGACGAATCAGGAGGTTGAGCTGACCTTCAATCCTGAAGTTGCCGGAAGGCTGGAGTTTTTGGACTTCAGCGGCAATGGAGGCGCTATCTTCAATCGGGTAGCGGAGGCTGGATCGCAGATTCCCGATCATGGACCGAACCAAGGCGCTGCGCCAGCCGGTTCGCCGCCCGAAGGAGTTCCCGCTCAACCGCCGGCTCGCTAGCTCACCGTCTGGCCAGCACCATCATAAGGCCGAAGAGAAGCACCGGTACCAGCGCCAGCGCGGCATAGAGCATCGCTTTGCGCTTATCTACGGAAAAGGGCACACGCAGCTTGGGACGGGCGGCGTCGTCCACGGCTACCTGCTCCTGGTGTTCCAGCTCCCATGCCATTTCGCTGGCCGTCTGATACCGGTTCCGCGGCTCACGCTGCAGGGCGCGGCTGAGAATCTCATCGATCTCGGCGGGAATCTCCGGCCGCAGCTTGCGCGCATGTCCGGGGTCGTGGAGCAGACGCTCGTTCATGACGGCCAGCGGATTGGGACCTCTGAAAGGCACCTCGCCAGTGAGCATCTCGTAGAACATGATGGCCAGGGAGTAGATGTCGCTGCGCTGATCGCCGCGCTGCCCCTTCACTTGCTCGGGCGAGATGTAGTCGGGCGTGCCGAGGGTGGCTGACATATCCACGAACGTCAGGCGGCGCGCATCCTCTTTCATGGCGATGCCAAAGTCGATGAGCTTGACGCGGTCGCGGTCGTCGACCATCACGTTTTCCGGCTTCAGGTCGCGGTGCACCACGCCGTGCTTGTGCATGGTGTCGAGCGCGTCGCAAATCTGCAGAGTAAAGTCGACTGCCCGCTCAATGGGCAGCGGCGCTTCCTCGTTGAGGATGGAACGCAGCAGGCGGCCCTCAACCCACTCGATGACCATGTAGAGGCGGCTGCGCTCTTCATCTGCGTAGGTCTTGACCACACCCGGATGATCCAGCTCCTGGCCAATCTCCTGCTCGCGCTTGAAGCGCTCCACGAGGATGGGATTGGCTTCCATTTCGGGGTGCGGCACCTTGATGGCCACCTGCCTCCCGTCGCGCAGATCGGTGGCCCGATAGAGCGTGGACATGCCGCTGTGCGCCACCGTGGCGTCCAGGCGATAGTGGTCCAGCGTGTCTCCGGTTTCGAGGATGGTCATGAGCAAGGTCTGCATATCACTCTAATTGTTACCCCTAAACCATAAGAAAATCCTTAAGGAATTCAAAAGGTAACACGATAGATGCAAGAGTACGTGACGCAGGGCACTGCATCCAACATAGAATTACTGTAAGTGTCCCAGATGTTGCGCGCCTCTCCATTGCTGACTGCCTGCCTCTCGCTAGCAAGTATTCTTGTGCCCGCGGCGGTGCGCGCGACGGCCAGGCCGCATCCGGTGCATCTGGAGCCGCCGCAGGAGACCGGGTTCCTGAACAGGAAGATCGAGCTGCACGGGGTGACTTACCGCTTTCAGGTTTACCTGCCTGAGGACTGGCGGCGCGACGACCACAAGGAGTGGCCCATCATCCTGTTTCTGCACGGGCGCGGCGAACGGGGCTCGGAAGGCATGTGGCAAACCCAGATTGGCCTGGCACAGGAGGTGCGCGACCACCCGGAGCGCTGGCCGTTTGTGGTTGTGATGCCGCAGTGCCCGCAGTCCAACTACTGGACCGATCCGGAGATGCAGACGATGGCCATGGCCGCGTTTGACCAGGAGGCGGCGGAGTTCCATACCGACCCCGAGCGCACGTATGTGACCGGCATCTCGCTGGGCGGGTATGGCGCATGGGAGCTGACCCGCACCAACGACCATCGCTGGGCGGCCATCGCCATTGCCTCAAGCGGCGTGTTCTGGAGCTACGCGCCGGAGCGCTGGCAGCAGATCAACACGCTGCCGGAAGAATATGCCAAGGCTGTGGGGCATACGCCGGTATGGCTCTTCCACGGCGCGGAAGACAACGTGGTGCCGCTGCGCGAGAGCGAGTTGATGTACGACGCGCTGAAGGCTTCCGGCGGGCACGTGCGGCTGTGGGTGTACCAGGGCTTGAAGCACGACTCGTGGACGCGCGGCTTCAACGAGCCCGAACTGCCGCACTGGCTGTTGGCGCATCGTGCTGAAGGCGCGTTTACGCCAGGCGCAACGGCTGCGGAAAAAGCCGCGCAAGCCGCCAAGCCGCCGGTTGAGCCGCCGCCCCCCTTCGCCGAGCGCCTGCTGGTTCCGCTGCACCCGCCTGCCTTGAAGCTGACACCCGCGCAGCTCGACGCGCTGGCCGGCGACTACCGAGACCGCAGCGGGCGGCCGGAAATCGCCATCATCCGCCAGGGAGAGCAACTTTACGAGAAGAACCGCACGGGCGAAATTGACGAACTGGCTGCTGAAACACCCTTTGTCTTCTATTATCCCAACGGCTCCAGCATCACGCGCCTCACCTTTGAACGCGACGCGCAAGGCCGCGTGACTGCTTTGGTGCTTCGCGACGACCGGCACGAAGAGCGCTGGGAAAGGCATGTGCAGGCGGCGAGCCGGTAGTGGTCAGTTCGCAGTTCCAAGTTCTGAGTTCGCAGTTCTTAGTGATCAGTGATCAGTTGCTCGCGTAATGCACTGCGCCCTGTTCCCTAGTCCCTAGTCCCTACTCCCTGTTCCCTGCCCTTGTGGAACCGGCTCCGGGCCCGGTGCGTAATAATCTGTGCACTCGCCTTTCGGGAGGCCGATATGTTTTGCAGCTCATGTGGTAACGCGTTGACCCAGGGATTGGCCTTTTGCCCCAACTGCGGCCGGCCGGTGGCTCCGGTGGTTCCCCCCGTCCCCGGCCTCCAGTTTCAGTTGGAAAACTATGCCGGCAAAATCAAGGCGCTGGGCATCGTGTGGTTCATCTACGCGGGCTATTCGGTGCTGAGCGGGATGATGGGGATGGCCGTTGTGCACGCCATCTTTTCGCATCATGGAGGCGACTGGGGCAACAACCCATGGACCAACGGTTCTGGTCCCAACTGGTTCCTGCCGGCGATTTTCCATATTGTGTGGGTTGCTGTTCTGATGCGAACCTGCCTGGCCCTGGTGACCGGCTACGGCCTGTACCAGCGCGCCCGCTGGGGAAGAATCCTGGCCATCATCGTGGCTATCCTGAGCCTCATCAAGTTCCCCATCGGAACCGCGCTGGGCATCTGGACCATGGTGGTGCTGATGGGATTCCAGAACAGCACGCTCTATGAGCAACTGGAGCAGCGCTAGGGCGCATCCGCCTGGGTCCCGGCTACTGTCTCCCCATGTGCGCGCGGAACAAAAACCGCCGCAACCTTGTCCTCGTAAGCAAGGTCGAATGCCGGACTCATGCGCAGCAACTGGATCAGCGGGGCGTTCACCGGCCCAACTACCACACTCGCTGTCTTTAGATCAGGATCGGATGCCCAGCTGCGCGCCCCGCCCCAGGTTGCAATGTTGCGATTGATCCGTTCGTCGCCATAGACGTTTTGCCGTCCGTCAATCACCACCGACAGCCCTGGATTCCAGATCAGATAGCCTCCCCAGCTGTAGTCGTCATAGACAGGCCCTCTCAATCCCTTTTGCTTTATGAAATCCGCGGCGCCCACCGGCAGGCTCTTGCCAAGCTCCGTACTCAGGAATGCATTGTCCACGCCCTGCAGGCGGAATCCAAGAAACACCACAACACAGGTAGCAGCCACCACCAGCGGCGCAGCCCATGCCCGAACCACAAACAGGTTCCGGGCATCCCCTTGTACACCACGCGCCACAATCGCGCTGGCCACCACTACCACCACCCACTCGTCGCGCAGCGAGCGAAACGATACCAGCACGGCAAACGCGAGCAGTAGCAGTTCGAAAACTTCCAGCCGTCGCGATCGCCCGATAACTGCCGCGGCGGCAAGCGCGAAAAGAAGCACGCCGTAGTCCTGCATACCGCGAAACGGAATTGCCTTCAACTCTGAAACCTGGCTCATGACCCCGTGCTGCGAAGCCAGATCGTAGACCACCGCGTAGATCTTCCATCCATACGGATTCACCAGCGTCGCCAATAGGCATGCGGCGGAAACGGCGCACAGCCGCACCGGGTTAATCCGTGTTTCGATCGCGCTCCACCAGCCTGCCAGCAGCGTTTCCCCCACCAAAACTGCCAGCGCCAGCAGCCCAATGACAAACTGAACGTGCAGATTGGCCCACAAGGCAAACAGCAGCGGCAGCCAGTAGAGTTCACGCATTTTGCCCGTCTTGCGGGCCTGCATCAGCACATCCAGTTCCAGCACAAAGAAGAGGATGGAGAACAACCACGAGCGCGGTGTCCACAGGCTGATAAGGCAGAAGCTGCCCGCAAATGTCAGCAGAAGCGCGACGGTGAAGTCCTGCTGCAACCGCCGGGTCAGCCGATGCAGGGCGGCCGTGATGGCCACCACCATTCCCGCCGTGTAGGCCACCAGCCCGGTTAAGCCCAGGCCCTTGAAAAGCTGGAGAACGAGCAATTCGAACAGCCAACTGTAAGCCGCCCACGGTTTGCCTGCGCCAAATACCGAGAAAGGTTCCGTCTTAGGCAGATTGCCGTGCTCTAAAATCCACTGGCCGGTCCGCAAATGCCACCAGACATCCGGGTCCGCCACCACCGCAAGATGCGCGCATACCAGCGCCGGAGCCGCATAGAGCGCCGTCAACGCGATCATCTGCGCCCACTGCTGCTTCCGCGCCGTGTGCTCGCCCGCAGGCATGGCCGGCCGCGTGGACTCTTCGGATTTCATAACAATAGATACTAGCAGCCACGTCAGTCCGCAGTGGACAGTGAACAGTGGCCATTGCCGTTGATGAGAAGGCCCTAGTACGAGAAAGTGGACCGTGCGCTTTGGCTCTGATCCTGGGCAAGCTCAAAGAGCCGCATCGGACTGCATGCATGGTCTCGCTCATGCTGGACGAGTACGGCTTCATCGGGAGACGAGGCAACCGTCTGATGGCATTCCGTGCAGATTGAGTCATACGAGCCATTCGGGTTGAGCCGATGTGGGAAGGTGGACCGTTGATGGGGGGACATGATGGGCCTCTTTCTGGTTGAAATGAACATCAGCAAGTAAAACTTAGCGGATAGCCGGCACCTGCGTATGGTCACTTCAGAACGATTTTCGATTTTTTTGATTCGGACAGGCAACCCTTGCTTCCCAGGGGTCATCCGGGAGGCTCGAGCGCAGGGTCAGAAGCCATCGCGCACAAAGATTGAGTGCGGCAGCTCACACTTCCGATGCATGCTCTCAATTACAATCTCCACCATGAGTTTTCCTGAAATGCGAATGCGCAGGCTGAGACGCAGCGAAGGGCTGCGAGCGCTGGTGCGCGAAACCACACTTGATCCCGGCGACCTGATCTATCCCCTGTTTCTGGTCCCCGGTGAGGGAATCCGCAAGCCCATCGGATCGATGCCCGGCGTGTTCAATCTTTCCGTGGACGAAGCTGTGCGCGAAGCGGAAGAAGCCGCCAGCCTGGGCATCGGCGGTCTGCTGCTGTTTGGTCTGCCTGAGAGCAAGGACGAACAGGCCTCCGGCGCGTATGACGATCACGGCATTGTGCAACAGGGATTGCGTGCTTTCAAGCAATCCAAGGCGGCGAAGAAGCTGGTGCTGATTGCGGACGTTTGCCTGTGCGAGTACACCAGTCACGGGCACTGCGGCATTGTGGCTGAAACCGAGGACGGCTTTGAAGTGGAGAACGATTCGTCGCTTCGTCTGCTGGCCAGCACCGCGTCGTCGCTTGCCCGCGCGGGTGCGGATATTGTGGCGCCGAGTGACATGATGGACGGCCGCGTGGCTGCTATCCGCGAAACGCTGGATCACGATGGATGCGCAGACACGCCGATCCTGAGCTATGCGTCGAAGTTTGCGTCCGCGTTTTATGGTCCTTTCCGCGAAGCTGCGGACTCGGCGCCACAATTCGGAGACCGCAAGACGTACCAGATGGATGGCGCAAATATCCGCGAGGCGATGCGCGAAATCGACCTCGATTTAGAGGAGGGCGCGGACATGATTCTGATGAAGCCGGCCATGCCTTATCTCGATGTGATTCGCGCGGCGCGCGAGCGCGTGGATGTGCCCATCGGCGCTTACCAGGTTTCCGGGGAATACTCCATGCTGCAGGCGGCGTTTGAAAAAGGCTGGCTCGATCGCGATCGCGCAATTCTTGAATCGCTGCTCGGGATACGGCGCGCGGGTGCGGGGTTTATTGTGACTTACTTCGCGAAGGACGCGGCGAGGCTGCTCGCGTGAGCCGAACTACTTATCGCATGTTACGAATATGAGAAAGATGAACCCGTACAACTTTTATTTCAAGCCTGCACAACTTTCCGCACACCGAGGTGTTTCTCCAATTAAAGCCTGGCTGTAACTCGAATAGCTCCTCACGTTCAATTGAGTACCCACCAGGCGACGGCAATTGGTCTCCAGGAATAGCGCCTGCGCAGATGCGTAAAGGGCATTCCATGGGCGCCTCTTCGCTGGGCTCCCGCTGAAGTCGCGAGCCGGGTGTATGCGCTGAACACAGCGTCAAACACGCGTGGTTCGCGGTCTCCGCTACGCTCCCAGCCAGGAATCCGATCCTTCTGCCTGCTCGGCATTCGCGTGCCAAAAGAGAAAAACTCGACACCAATTTGAGAAAGGATTCAACCATTATGGATTCCAGGACACAGCTCAGAATTTTGCCCCTCGCACTTGCTTCGTTGGCAGCGGTCGCATTGGTCGCCACAGGCTGCTCCGCCGGCGGAGGCTCTTCATCCAATCCCACTTCACCAACTGTTGTCACCGGCTCCTCATATGTAGTCGGCACAGACGCTCCGATGGCCAGCGTTGTTTCGTTTGCGGTGCAGTTGGAAAGCGTTGAGGCAATCGACTCAAACAACAACGGACACCCGCTCATCAGCGGAACGCCTACGGTCGACTTTGCCCGGTTCAATGGACTGCAGACGCTGCTCGACATGAACGACGTTCCCGTGGGCACCTATAACAGCGTCCAGATCACGCTGGGCACGGCCACCCTCGGTTACCTCAACGTGCCGGCCAGCGGCGCGCCCACCATTGTTACGGAAGCCGCAACGCTTTCCACCAGCACCGTCACCGTGAACCTGACCAAGCCCCTGATCATCACGCAGGCGGGAGCGCCTTCCGGACTGCGCATGGACTTCGATCTCCACAAGTCCATCCAGGTTGATTCCAACGGCAACATCACCGGCGATGTCACGCCGACCTTCGATGTCACCTCCGTGGCCAACACCGATCCGGGCGGCTACATTGATTGCTTTGATGCGGCCGTGGTCAGCGTGAGCAGCGGCGGCCAGTCCTTCGTGGTCCAAGGCCCTCATGGTGAAAACTTCACCGTCAACGTGGGCGGCAACACCGAGTGGGAGAACAACGAGAGCATCAGCGCCCTGACCACAAGCAGCATCGTCACCATCTCCGGCACACTGGATAAAGCCGACCAGACCATCGACGCCGACGACGTTGCGATCCTCACGCAGACCGGCTTCTACGCGGGCGGCCTCGTCACCTATGTCACGCCTTCCACGGGTCCCGCAACCAGCTTCGACCTGTATGTGCGCGGACTTCTTCCCACCACAACCGGCCTGACGCTGGGCGACATTGCCACGGTAGATCTCAACGGCAGTGAGAACTACTTCATTTACTGGTTCCACAACCCGCTTACCCACTTCATCTTCAACTCAAGCCTGCTGCTGCCGGGCCAGCACGTCTCTGTGGGCGGGCCTGCCACGGGCGCGGCCAGCGCCAGTGACGTGACCGTAAAGCGCGTTGTCCTGCGCCACTGGGGATACAACTCCACCGTGGTTGCCAACAGCGTCAACACTGGCGAAGGCACATTCCAGATCCAGATCAACGGCTTTGCCGGGGTGCTGGCGCCGCAGGTGGTCACCGTGTACACCGCGCCTGGAACCCAATGGCGTAACGGCCTCACGGGCATCACCGGCGTCACGGGCGGCGCAAATGTCCGCGTGGTTGGTCTGCTCATCAAGGATCCCGTCTCGGGGAACACCTGCCTGCTTGCCCACTACATCGATACCCTCGACTAGAGCGCAAACCAAGCCCTCCCCGCACGCCGGAGTTGACCCCAGACAACTCCGGCGTTTTTTTGTCTTGAAAAGAAAAATGCGCACCCCGCTTGCGGCTTTTTCCTGCCGCAAGGATAAGGCCAGTGCGAGCGAGTAGCGAGCGTCTGCCGCACCTCAGGTGCCCGCAGGCGGACAAACTGCTTTGCATAGCGGCCCGCGTGTGGTCTTCTAAAAGCACCCGCCTATGCTCAAACGCCTTGAAACCTACTTCGAGTTCACCCGCCTGGGAACCAACTGGCGGACCGAGATCCTCGCCGGCGTCACTACGTTCCTGACCATGGCCTACATTGTCCTGGTCAATCCCTCCATCCTGAAGGACGCGGGCATGCCGCTGGCCGCAGTCACCGCGGCTACGTGCCTCTCGGCAGCCATCGGCTCAATCCTCATGGGTGTGGTTGCGCGCTATCCCATTGCCCTGGCGCCGGGCATGGGGCTCAACGCCTACTTCACGTACACCGTCTGCCTGAAGATGCATATCCCCTGGCAGACCGCACTGGGCGCGGTGTTTCTTTCCGGGTGCATCTTCCTGGCTCTGACCGCGGGCGGTATCCGGCAAATGATTCTGCACGCCATTCCGCACGAGCTTTACGCGGCCGTCGCCAGCGGCATCGGGCTCTTCATCGCGTTCATTGGATTCCGCAACTCCGGCCTGGTCGTCGCCGATCCCGCGACGCTGGTCGGTCTGGGCAACATTCGCAATCCCACCACCGGCCTTGCGCTCATTGGGCTCATCCTCATGGTCGGGCTTGAAGTAAAAAGGATCCGCGGTTCCATCCTCATCGGAGTGCTCAGCACCACTGCGCTGGCGTGGGCGCTGGCCTTCACCATTGTCCATTCGGCGCCGTCCACTGACTTCTTCTCGCCCACGTCGGTTGCATGGGCGCAGGCCATGGTGCGCTGGACGCCGCCCAGCGGCGGCTTTTCCTCGCTGGGCGCCACTGCATTCAAGCTCGATATCCGCAGCGCATTCAGCAAAGGCCTGCTGGAAATTGTTTTTGTCTTCTTCTTTGTCGACCTCTTTGACAATCTCGGCACGCTGGTGGCCGTGACCAAGCGCGCAGGCCTTATTTCCGCGGATCACTCCATTCCCCGACTCAACCGCATCCTGTTTGCCGATGCCACGGCAACCGTCCTCGGCTCGCTCACCGGCACCTCAACCGTCACCAGCTATGTGGAGTCCACCGCGGGCGTGGCTGCAGGTGGTCGCTCGGGAATTACCGCAATTGTTACCGGGCTGCTGTTTCTCGGCGCCATTGGCGCGGCGCCGTTCGTCGGTCTTGTGCCCAGCGCGGCAACTGCGCCGGCCCTGATGCTGGTGGGCTCGCTGATGCTGGCAACCATTACGGAAATCCGCTGGACCGACCCCCTGGTCGCCGTTCCCGCTTTCCTCACGCTCGTCCTCATCCCGCTCACGTATTCCATCGCCAACGGACTCGGTTTCGGCATCATCTCCTGGGCCGTCCTGCATCTCGCCACGGGCAAATTCAGGCGCAAGGACTGGCTCCTGTACATCCTTGCCGCTCTCTTCCTTGCCCGCTTCATCTACCTGGGAGCCAACTAAATCCACCCTCCCACATTCAGGAATTTGGGTGCACCTTTTCTGCGCTTTTTACCAGCGCAAGGCTCGAAAGCAAAAAAGCCAGTGCGAGCCTCCCGCGAGCGGCTGCCCCACCGCAGGTGGCGGCTGACGCGCCGTAGGTGGCGGCTGACGCGCCGTAGGTGGCGGCTGACGCGCCGTAGGTGGCGGCTGACGCGCCGCAGGTGCCGTCTGATGCGCCGCAGGTGCCGTCTGATGCGCCGCAGGTGCCGTCTGCCCCACTGCAGGCGGCGGGTGCTAGCATTGCTTCGCACCAACAAGGGAGCTTTTATGCACTGGTACTATCTGGTCTCGTACTTTTTCGGCGGGGCGTTCCTCGCCAACTCCCTTCCCCATCTCCTTAATGGCATCTCCGGAATGCCATTCCAAAGCCCGTTCGCCAAACCGCCCGGTCAAGGTTTGTCGTCGGCCCCAGTCAATGTGGTGTGGGGCTTCGTCAACCTTGTCGCCACGTGGTTCTTGCTGTGTTGCGTGGGAAGCTTCAGCCTTCTCAACGGCTTCCATATGCTCGTCTGCGGGGCCGGTTTCCTGATCATCTCGGTGATGCTCGCCCGTAGCTTTGCGCGTTTCCACGGCGGGTTGTAGGGCGACCGTAACCATGCGATTGACGCGACTCCACCGCGCGCTGCTCTCAGTCTTCATCGCGGTCGCGGTTGTTGCGCCCGCCTGGGCAGACGACACAGTCCAGGTGGTGCACACCTACCCACACGATGCGCAGGGGTTCACGCAGGGACTCATCTATCTCGACGGTCATCTTTACGAAAGCACCGGGATTGTGGGCCACTCGTCGCTGCGCATGGAAGACCTTCAGACTGGCCGTATTCTGCAGTTTCGGGACGTGCCGAAATATTTTGGCGAGGGCCTCACCAACTGGGGAAGCACCCTGATCCAGGTGACGTGGCAAGCCCACATAGGGCTAATCTACGACCGCTTCAGCTTCAAACTGCTGCGCACGTTCTCGTACACCGGCGAAGGCTGGGGCCTGACGCAAGATGGCAGGAGCCTCATCCTCTCCGACGGTACCGCGACCCTCCGTTTTCTCGATCCCACAACCTTCAAGGTCCAGCGCCGCATGACTGTCAGAGACCATGGCAAACCCATCGATCAGCTCAACGAGCTTGAATACGTGCACGGCCAGATCTACGCAAACATCTGGCACACCGACCGCATCGCGCGCATCTCTCCCACGACTGGCAAAGTTCTCGGCTTCATCAACCTGGCCGGGCTGCTGCCTTCCAGCGAGCGCTCCGCACCCGAAGCTGTCCTCAACGGGATAGCCTACGATTCAGAGCATAACCGGCTGTTTGTTACCGGCAAGCTTTGGCCGAAGATTTTCGAAATCAAGGTGATTCCCGAAGCAGCCAAGCCCACAGCCGCCAAGCAGCCCAAACACTAGCTTTCCCCAAAACAAGCGCGTGGGGGCTGATAAGAGACCTCCGTCACATCGGGCGATGTCGTCTGCCGCGTATATTCATCCGCAAGGCAACGCACGCTATGGACCTATCCGACTTTTCGAACCCCAACTCGCTGCAGAGCGCCGCCATTCTCACCATCGTTTTGGCCTTCATCGGCTACCTGGCCACCTTCCTGAGCGCCCGCATGCTGGCCCGGCGCAAAGACGAGCTCGACCTGGTGAACAAACGCCTCAACGAGTTCTACGGGCCGCTCTATGTTGCTTCGCAGGCCGGAAACATCGCCTACCGCTCGCTGCTTGGCAAACAGGGCAAAACGCAGAGCGATCCCATCACCGACGCGGAGATGAAGGACTGGGTTCTGTGGATGACCACCATCTTCATGCCGCTCAACGACACGCGCGAGAAGATCATCATCGAAAAGGCATACCTGATTGTCGAAGAGCAGATGCCGCGCTGCCTGCTCGACTTTGTCACCCATGTGGTTGGTTACAAGGCCGTGCTCTCCAAGTGGGCTGAAGGCGACTTTGCCGAACGGCGGTCCACCATCGGCTGGCCTCCGGAATTCGACGATTATGTTGAGCGCTCGGATCACGCCCTCAAGGCCGAGCAGACGCGGCTCATCCACAGCCGTCTGTGGGGGATTAAGCGCCGGCTCTTCGACAGCAAACGGTAAGGTGTGAGGTCTTGAGTCAACTCGTCAATTCTGATTCGGAGCGTCCTTAGATTCATTAGCAACGCCTTCGTTCGGGAGCGCTGGAGGGGCGAACTCTGGTCCGAGTCCTGCGATCGCCTTGCGCAGATATGCCTCGTTATCCAAGCTCCCAAAATCGCAATAGACTATCTTGCCGTTTGCGTCGACCAACATGGCGAGAGGAACGCCATCACTCTGCAACGCCGCTGCTAGGCGAGCCCCATCATGAAAGTTTTTCCACTCGTAATGATGCTGAGCCAGGTAGTTGGTCGCCCGCGCGGGATCTCTGTCCTGATCAAGACTGATAACTTCCAATCCTTTGCCTTTGAACTCCGCGTAAATGCGGTTCAATGAAGGCAAAGCCGCCAGGCACGGCGCACACCAAGTCGCCCAAAAATCAATAAGGAGCGGCCTGCCCCGATACGAGCTAAGAGCGACCTCTTTGCCGTCTGCTCCAACAAACGTCACATCGGGAACAAACTGCCCAATCATTTCCTCGTGGTGAGGCGTGCCGCGGCGTTGGAAGGACGCCCAATAAGGATCGGCTGGATCATGCTCCGGTTCCTGCGCCGTCGCCAGAGAAATCAAACAGAGGAGAGAGAGGGTGAGGACCGCGCTGCGCACAATCGCCTCCATCCGAAAAGAATAGCACCGCTCCAATTTAATTACTGTTTGCCGTGCCCTCAGCGCCACTCTTATGCCGCCGAAGGATTTGCGCTCTGGTGGGACAATTTCCGGCTAGCAGTCGACACGACCGCAGAGATGCCGATGGCTTCCCGGCCAGGAAAACCTACCACAAAGATCGAAGATCATTGACCTGAAGCGAATGCCAGATCGAGTCGGGTGAGGCGGAGATAGTGGACTACCTCAATCTTGCCTTCACCAAGCGGGAGTGTCGTGAATGAGAGTGCATCGCCCGATTTGATCACGATGGGAGTCAGGTCGGGCGGGAGAGCGACGAGAGGAATGTCCTTATTTCGGAACAGCATGGGATCTTCGGGATCGGTAAGGGCGCTGAAAGTGCACTTGATCTGATCCGTCCCTTCGACGGGCGTCACCAGCAGATCGTACCCGAAAGCGACGTTCAAATGGTCGTACTGGATTAGGAAGTGGAAAATGTGCGCAGGGCGGTTCCTGTCCACAAACGCTCCGAGTGACCAGTCCTGGATTTCGTTAAAATCCGGTGACGGCCTGGGTACGGAATCGGAAAGATCGATCACGACACCATTTGCCTTGATGCTCCCATGCGCATAACCCTCGACCTGCGCTGTCGATGGAATGCCAGGAGCGAGCCTATAGAAGGGTGAGTCGGTGTAGCTCTGGCTATGACCGTCCATCGGAATTGCAAGCGAAAACGCCAGCAAATACTTGAGCATGTGAACCTCCGAATGGGATAGTACGATGAGGGTCTGCGTGCCTCTCTTCACCTGGATTGCTGCAAATCAAGAGACGCACGAAAAGTCGGAAACGCTTGAACAGCTTACTGCTCGGTAACAACTGTACAGCCCTTGATCATTATTTTGCATTCCGAGCCGCGGTGATGATGGCGTCAACCTGATCGTTCTTCCCTGCCATTTCATTCAGTTGTTTTTCATCGATGCCGCCGATGCGCCCGAGCATGATGCGAAACGGATATGCATGCCCAGCTTCGTGCCACTTCGCCATTTCTATGAGGGAATCCAAAGCCTGAGCTCGCAATGCAGAAAGAACTTTAGGATCGCGGCCGGCGGTGAGCGATTGCAAGACAAATCCTGCCTTGTTGCGATCTGTCCATGATTCCGAGCTGAGCATTTCAATGAATGGCTCGGCTGGGATTTGGGCCGCGGTCTTTGGATTGGATTGGGCGAGAACTACGAGAGCGCGCGTTGCATTGTTCCGGACATAGCTATCCGGATCGTGAGAAGCCTCAACGAGCGCGTCGATCTGTGTTGGAGACTGTTTCGCATAACCCAGCGCATCCGCAGCGGCGATACGCTGCTTCGGATCAGCGGCAGTCTTCAGAACATTGAGAATCAGGTCCTCATTCTGGAGTGCTAAATCCCTGGTCGTGAGTTCTACCGTGCGAAGTTCCGGAATGCTGGAGAGGGGATAGCCGTTCGATTGGTCGTCCGCTGCCCCGGCTGCGACAGCCTTGGGCCAGAGATCCATTTTCTGATTGTAGTTATCGAGCATTTTCTGGGTGAGCACGGCCGACCCCGTCGGAGCAGGATTCAAGGGGAACTTCTTCATGGTCGCGCCTGCCAGCCCAATGTAGATGAGGTAGGCCTTATCAATGCGGACGTTCGCTACACCGGTAGCCTGCTTGCCGGTCATTTGCAAAACAACTTCCCTGATCTTGGGAGACATGGCTCTCTCGGCTTCCATTGTCGGAAAGGAGTCGCCAATGTGCACCGGCAACGCTGCGCGAATCTTGTCGACGTCGATTCCTCCGTAGCCATAAAAATCGATTGCGCCGATGGGAACTGGTTGCTCCTGCGCCGAAGCGCGATGGATGCTGTGGGAAGAGATTACGAGCAGGCAAATCGCTGCTACCGAGCGAAAGCTCATCATGGGCTCCTTTCAGGCAGATGATATGGGGATTGGTTTCGCTAAGCATCCCTCTGACCGAAAAATATCAAAGCCATTGGTTTCTCACGCCTGCATTTCTTTAAGACCGCGTGAACGTAAAAAGGGCGACATCTCACAAAGAGAAGCCGCCCATTCCAACAGCCTAATCTTGCTCCCGCGCGTCTTTCGAGCGCGGGCGAGCCGAAGGCGTCTGCCGCACCGCAGGTGGTTAGTACCGGTAGTTATCCGCCTTGTAAGGCCCTTCCACCGGCACACCCAGATACTCCGCCTGCTTGGGTGAAAGCTTGGTGAGCTTCACGCCGATCTTTTCGAGATGCAGCCGCGCCACTTCCTCGTCCAGCTTCTTGGGCAGCACATACACGCCAATCTTGTAGCTGTCCTTCTTCGCCCAAAGGTCAAGCTGCGCCAGCGTCTGGTTGGCAAAGCTGTTGCTCATCACAAAGCTCGGGTGGCCCGTTGCGCAGCCCAGGTTCACCAGGCGGCCTTCAGCCAGCACAAAGATGCCGTGAGCAGGCTGCTTACCATTTGCCGGGAAGGTGTAGAAGTCCACCTGCGGCTTGATGTTCAGCTTGGTCACGCCCGGCTCTTCGTTCAAACGATCCATCTGAATTTCGTTGTCGAAGTGGCCAATGTTGCAGACGATGGCCTGGTCCTTCATCAGCTTCATGTGATCCAGCGTGATGATGTCCACGTTGCCGGTGGTGGTGACATAGATGTCGCCACGGCCCAGGGTGTCCTCAATCGTGGTCACTTCAAAGCCTTCCATCGCGGCCTGCAGTGCGTTGATGGGATCGATCTCCGTAATGATGCAACGCGCTCCCATACCGCGCAGCGAGTGCGCGCAGCCCTTTCCCACATCGCCGTAGCCGCAGATGACTGCAACCTTGCCGGCAACCATCACGTCCGTTGCGCGCTTGATGCCGTCAGCCAGCGACTCGCGGCAGCCATACAAATTGTCGAACTTCGACTTGGTCACGGAGTCATTCACATTGATGGCCGGCACCAGCAGCTTGCCCTGCTCCAGCATCTTGTACAAGCGATGAACGCCTGTGGTCGTCTCTTCGCTAACGCCGCGCCATTCCTTCGCAACCTTGTGCCAGTGCTGCGGATCTTCGGCATACACCTTCTTCAGCAGGTCCTTGATGACCTTCTCTTCGTGGCTGCCCGATGGCGAATCGACCCACTTGTCGCCGTCTTCCAGCTCATAACCCTTGTGGATCAGCAGCGTAACATCGCCGCCATCGTCAACTACAAGCTCTGGCCCCTTGCCACCCTTGTGCGCCAGCGCCTGGTAAGTGCACCACCAGTACTCCTCAAGGCTCTCGCCCTTCCACGCAAACACCGGCACGCCGGCAGCCGCAATCGCCGCGGCTGCATGGTCCTGCGTGGAGAAGATATTGCAGCTCGCCCAGCGCACATCCGCGCCCAGGCTCACCAGCGTCTCAATCAAGACCGCCGTCTGAATCGTCATGTGCAGCGATCCCGTCACGCGCACACCGGCCAGCGGCTTGCCCGCCGCATACTTGTTCCGGATCGACACCAGGCCCGGCATCTCGTGCTCGGCGATGTTGATTTCCTTCCGGCCCCAATCCGCCAGAGACATGTCCGCTACCTTGTAAGCCAAATCCGTAATTTCCAGTGTTGAAGCTGCCATATTCGATTCTCCTGATTGAAGGTCTGAGTGGAAACTCTACTGTGTTCCATCGTCACATCGTGATATGTTGATATGTAACAGAACACAAGCAGCGCCGTCAACCGGAAACTATGCCCTCGATTGTGAAAATCCTGAAAGTCGTCGCCGAACCCAATCGGCTCCGCATCCTGCTGCTGCTGCGCGCTGAAGGGCTTTCGGTCGCCGAGTTGCAGGAAATCCTCACCATGGGCCAGAGCACCATCTCCACACACCTGTCGCAATTGAAGCACGCCGGCCTGGTGGAAGACCGCCGCGCGGGCAAGAGCAGCCTCTATCGACTCGACCCCTCCGGCGGGGGTGGCGTTCTGGATCAGTTGCTCGATCGCGTCAAATCGGAGATCCCTGAAGCCGCGGCCGACCGGCTGGCCATGCGCGGTGTGCTGAAAAAACGCCAGGACAAGATGCGTAGCTTTTTTGACTCCGTGGCCGGCCGTCTGGGCAAGGATTACGTTCCCGGCAAATCGTGGAAGAGCCTGGCCGAAGCATTGCTGCGCCTGATGCCGCCCATGGTGATTGCCGACCTGGGCGCCGGAGAAGGTGCGTTCAGCTTGCTGCTGGCCCAGCGTGCGAAGAAGGTGATTGCCGTCGACACCTCCGCCAAGATGATTGAAGTGGCGCGCGAGCAGGCCCTGCGCAATGGCGTCAAGAACGTTGAGTTCCGTCTCGGCGACATAGAAGAAGTGCCGATCAAAACCGCAATGGTCGACCTGGTCTTTTTTTCGCAGTCGCTGCACCACGCGCTGCACCCCGGGCGCGCCCTGGCTGAAGCCAATCGCATTCTCCGCCCTGGAGGCCGGATCGTGATCCTCGACCTGGTGAAGCATCGATTCGAGGAAGCACGCGAACTCTACGCCGACGAGTGGCTGGGATTCAGCGAGTCGGATCTGGAATCCATGCTGGGAGAGGCCGGATTCCGCGACGTGCAGACTTCAGTCGTCTACAAGGAGCCTGAGACGCCAAACTTTCAGACGCTGCTGGCGGTTGCGGACAAGGCGGGCTAAGTGTCAGGCTGGCGGTTTAGCGTGGCCGCCAATCACGTCATTCCGACGGGGCGGGCGACATGTTCGGAGCAGGGCCGGCAAACCTCGTGAAGAGTGCCAGGTAGGTAGGATGATTGGATTCCCCCAGCCCCGCCGGCACAATAAAAAGAGGGAAAGTGCCGAGACCGCCCTGCTGCATAATGTAACTGTCCTGCGGCAGTGTTCCGCCCGCGCCCTGAAAGCGCAGCCAGAAGCCTGTAAGGGCCACGCTCGGTGCTTGCTTCGCAACCTGGCCGACCGTGCGCGTCATGGAAGAAGGCTTGATGGGATCCAGCACGGTGGCCTCAACTAAAGTGAGCTTCCCCAACTTTTGACCGGGGAGACTGATTGAAAAGCGTTCTCCGATCAACCATTCGAAGTCCCGAAGCGAAAAGTTGCCCAGGGCTGCCGATCCCTCTTCAGTGAAGATCTCTCTTGCTTCTTCAGCCTCATCTTGTGCAAACAGAGAGGGGCTTGCTGAGGTGGCGAGAACGGAAAGGGATGCGACATAAACAAATTGACGACGAGACAGGGACATACCGTACCTCCCGATGCAGTCCGCAGGCAATCACCTGCGAGCTTGCGAAGCTTTCTTTACTGAAATTTAGGGAATAACAATGGGGATCTAACAGCTCATCCTATATCGAACAATAGAGAATCGGCCATCATTTTCTTTGCGCGCGTCTTTATCTAACTCTCTTAGTAAATTGAACTTCCCGTCTTTTTCTCCACAATTAAAATAAGGCCGCCTAGACCAGAATTTGCATTTAATGCAATGGCGATTCAAAGGTAGTCATTGTGTCCGCTGATCTGTCCGAACATAGACTCCCCTTAGCGCTGACGACCTACAAAGAGCCTGAAACTCGCAACTTTCAAACCCTGCTGGCAGTGGCCGACGAAGCGAGCTGAGTGGTCCGCGACGAACCATTCGGCGTGAATATTCTTACGTGCTTTTTCAGGCAACCATTATTCAACGAACTGGCATCAGACGAATTTGGATTTCCTCTCCCAAATCTTGCCGCCTGTCACGGGGCCCAGTTGTTTCTGTGTTCGCACATTGAATTGAGAATTGGAAAGCGATGTTCTCATTGCTCGTTTATCAAAGTGGACTGGCAGGGCGGTTTCATCTATCGCAACCTTTGGGTTCCAGCTTTTTTGGGGATCCAGCGCCAGCACTTTCGGAGGTGGTAAACCCGCCCAGGTTTCGACTCCGTCACCGTCTGGCGGAAGCGTTCCAGTGCCTCGCGTTGGCTGCCTGCATCGCGCAGACCGGTCCTGCTCTGCGTGCGGAATCCCCTCTGTATGCCCCCACACAGAATCCACTGAAAACCATGACTCTCGAACAACTCGGGAATACCGAGGTCACCACCGTTTCAAAAGAACCGGTAGAGGTCTGGAACACGCCCGCGGCGATTTACGTGATCACGCAGGACGACATTCAGCGCTCAGGAGCCACGAACATCCCGGAGGCGTTGCGGCTGGCGCCGGGAGTTGAGGTGGCACGCATCACCTCGGGCGAGTACGCGATCGGCATTCGCGGATTCAACAGTCGTCTCTCCCGGTCGGTCCTGGTGCTGATTGATGGCCGTACGGTGTACACCACGTTCACTGCGGGCACCTATTGGGAAACGCAGGACGTGCTGATGAAAGACATCGACCGCATCGAAGTCATTCGCGGTCCCGGCGGTACCATCTGGGGACCCAACGCGGTCAATGGAGTTATCAACATCATCACCAGGAACACCAAGGATACTGAAGGCGTGCTGGCGACAGGGATTGGCGGCAACGTCGAAGAGGTTCTAGGAGACACTCGCTACGGCTCCGGTAACGGCAACGGATTCACCTACCGCGTCTACGCCAAAGGATTTGCATGGGCGCCCCAGTACCACTCCGATGGCAACAACTACGACGACTGGCATAGTGGTCAGGGTGGTTTCCGCATGGACTGGAATGCGCGCAGTCACGATAGCTTTCGACTGCAGGGCGATGGTTACCGCCAGGGCTTTGGCGAGAGAACCACTGCCACAACCTACAACCCGCCCGCTAACACCGACATGAGCGGCGACGCCTCTCTTTACGGAGGGAACCTCCTCTTTAACTGGACCAGGGCGCAGGCTGAGGGCAGAGACATGCAGTTCGCCGCCTATTACGCTCACGACACGCGGAATGAGCTGAACTTCGGCGACATTCGCAATACAGTCAATGTAGATTTCCTCGATCGCTTCCGGTTGTCGCATCAGGAAGTTTCATGGGGCATCACCGCCCGTGCCAGCCACGGAACCGAAGTCGAACTCTATTCGGGACTCACCTTCACGCCGTCGCACAGAACCGACGAGCTCTACCAGGGATTCATTCAGGACGAAATCTCGCTGGTGCAGGATCGGCTGTCGATCATAGCCGGGACCAAGGTGCTGAAGACGAATTACACCGGCGTTCTGGCGGAGCCGAGCGCCCGGGTGTTATTCACTCCAACGGCCACGCAGACGCTATGGGCGGCTTACACCCACGGACTGCGCACGCCTGCCGATGTGGAGCGCGATTTCAATCTTTCCAGCTACCTGGGAAATACCTCCAGTGGGCTGCCAATCTTTGCATGCTTCTGCGCCAATCCCAACTTCAGGTCGGAGCAGTTGAACGGCTATGAGTTAGGCTACCGGGGCCTTGAGGGCCGGCAGTTCTATGTCGACATATCCGGCTTCTACAACCGTTACGGCGACCTCTTCAGCGAAGACCTGGTCGAAGGCCCGCACGTTGTGACCAGTCCGCCTCCTACTGAAGTTCTGATCTCCGCGCAATTCGGGAACGGGCTGGTGGCAAGTACAACCGGTATGGAAGTTGCACCGCAGTGGCGGCCGACGCCGTGGTGGCGCCTGGGCGGTTCGTACTCCTTCCTCGATATGCACGTAAAGCCGGCGACCAACTCAAAGGACATTGGCAGCTCCCCCGGCGTGCAAGGATCAAGTCCCGAATACCAGGCGCTCTTCCAGAACGGTTTTGATCTGCCTAAGTCGGTCAGTGCAGATGTTCAGGTGCGCTACGTCAGCGCGCTTCCCGCCCTCACGGTGCCAAGGTATTGGACCGGGGATGCCACCGTCCATTGGGCTGCAACCCACCACATCGGTTTGAAGGGCGCGGGTCAGAATCTTTTTCAGCCTCACCATGCCGAGTTCAGCTACGATCCCGGACCTCTTGCCGGAATCAAGCGCGGCTTCTATGGTGAGGTCACATTCACCAGGTAACGGCGCGGCTCATTCAATGCGCAGGGCCTTCACCGGATCGATGGAGGCAGCGCGCCTGGCGGGAATGATGCCGGCGATTGCGGCTGCAACGGTAAGGGTGGCGATGGCGCCGGTCATTACCAACGGGTTGACGCTGGTGATGTCAAAGAGCTGCGATTTGACGTAGCGTACGCAGAGCATGGCGACGGGCGCGCCGATGGCGAGCCCCGCAACCGCCTGCAGCATGGCCCCGCGCATCACCATCGCAATCACGCGCCCGCGTTCGGCGCCGAGCGCCATGCGGATGCCGATCTCCGGCGTGCGGCGGACGACGGTGTATGCAGTAACGCCGTAAAGTCCGATAGCGGCGAGTAGCAGCGCCAGCGCACCGAAGAGCGAAGTGAGGCGCGCGATGAGGCGCTCCTGGATGAATTGGTCGTCAATCTGCTGCTGGAAGGTCTGGAACTTCACGATGGTCAGGTTGGGGTTGATGCCGCCCAGCGTATCGCCGACGATTTTTTCAAACCCCGGGATAGGATGGGCGGTCTGGATGACCAGGGCTCCAGCGAACGTGGATAGGTCCTTTTCAGGCGCAAACTTGGGATCGTTGACGCTGCCGGCGTGCTGAGTGAGGGGGAGGAAGTACATCGCGTGGTCTTTCCAGTAGACGCTTGTGTAGGTAGTGTCTTCGACTACACCGACGATCTCATGCGCTCCATCCAAGCCGGCCTGGCCCGGCCCTCAAAAGCCAAAGCGATGCCCGATAGGATTACGATTCCCGAAGAACTGCTTTACAAATTCCTGGTTCACCACCGCGACGGGCGGCGCATTCATCGTGTCCTGCGATGTGAAGCCGCGCCCCATCACCACGTGCGTGCCCACCGAATCGAAGTACTCCGGAGTGCCTTTCACCCAGGAGGCGCCTTTATTCAGGTCGGCTTCTCCCTGAACTTTTACGCCGGATCCCCAGTTGTTGTCCTCCATCGGCGTGTAGGTGGCGAGGCCGACTTTGAGAACGCCGGGAATAGCGTGGAAGCGGTCTTCAATGGTCTGGTAAAGCGGCTCGACCTCGGTATTTTTGTACCCCGCCGCCTGCGGATTGATATGCGCAATATAGCGATTCGTCGCATCCAGCTTCATGTCGACGCTTTGAGCCTTGTTGAGACTCTGGGCAAACAGACCGGCGGCTACCAGAAGCACAAGCGAGAGCGCGGCCTGCAGAACCACCAGCGAGCGCTGAACCCAGGAAGCGCCATGTGCGGTGGTGCGGGCGTTCGAGCGCAGAGCTTCAGCAGGATGCGCGCGCGCGGCCATCAGCGCCGGGGCCAGGCCGAAGAGAACTCCCGTAACCAGCGAAAGCGCAAACGCAAAGCCGATCACCAGCAGCGAAGGCGCGGCATTCACCGGCATGTTGTGTTGGTCAGGGAAGGCGAGCGCCAGCAGCGCATGTGCTCCGAGGTAGGAGATTGCGAGCCCCAGCAGGCCGCCCATGCCGGAAAGCAGCACGCTTTCCGTAAGCAGTTGGCGAACGATGCGGCTGCGCTGCGCACCGAGGGCCGAGCGAATGGAGAGTTCCGCTCGGCGGCTCATGCCGCGAACCAACAGCAGGTTGGCAATGTTGGCGCAGGCCACCAGAAGCACCAGCGCGGCAATCCACTGCAGCAACTTCAGATGGTCTTTGTAGCCCTGCTGCATGTTCTGGATGCCGCCCCCGCCGGGTGTCAGTACCACGTGCGTATTGGGAAGCACCTTCTGCGCGCGCGGATCGGTAAATGTCTTCAGCGGCGCAAATTCCTGTTTCAGCAGCGCACTGGCCTTGGCTTGCAGCGCCTGGATCGAGGTTCCAGGCTTGACGCGGCCGATAATGTAAGCCCACTGCGTATCGGGGTCGTTAAAGTAGGGCGCGCCGCTGACCGCATCCATCGCGTTCATGGGCACAAAGTACTTGGGCGGATTGGTGTCGATGCGGTCGCCGTAGAAGCCCTTGGGTGCTACGCCGATGATGGTGGCCGGCTTGGTGTTGATATAAAAGGTGCTGCCCACAACCCCGGGGTCTCCTGCATAATCCTGTTGCCAGGCGTCGTAGCTCATCACCGCGGTAAGAGGCGCGCCCTTCTGGTCGTCGCTGTCCAAAAATAAGCGCCCCGCTGCAGGCGAGAGCCCGAAAACGCGGAAGTAGTTGCCCGACACAAACGTGCCCGTGAAAGATTTGGCCACCGTCTGCGCCCCCGCACGGCGAACTGTGATGGGCCGCCACGCGTAGCCGGATTCCATTGCCGCGAGCTCTTCAAACTCCGGCAGGTTCTTCTTGAACATGTAGTACGTATCTGTAGCGAAGAGCGAATAGTCCCCGCTGTCGTGCCAGCCGCCGTTCACGCAGCAATCGTCGTTATCGCCAATACGGATCAGGCTTTTGGGATCGGTGACCGGCAGGTTGTGGAGCAGGATGGCGTTCACCAGCGTGAAGATCGCCGAGTTTGCGCCGATGCCCAGCGCCAGTGTCAGCAGAACCGTGATGGTAAAGCCCGGCGTTTTCCTGAGCTGTCGCAGCGCGTAGCTTACATCCTGAAGCAGAATCCGCATCATCCCTCCACACACTTCCACGTGCACTGCGAACAAGCAAGTCATGTTCCACAAGATTCTTGTATAAGCGACTTTAAATCAATGTCATAGAAACATCGACCCAGCAGAAATGCGTTCATTCCTGAGAAAAAGTGTTCAAAAGCGGACGCCCCCGGCAGACGGGCGAGTTAAGGTCCGCCGCCCTCCGGCCCATCGATCGAGCGTGGACCAAATTCTCCGGCCGACACAGATGCTCACCAGTGCGGGTCTGGTTCGCGCCAGGCGCCCCCCAGTGAAAAGTGCGGCTAAAGACAAGAATAATGGTAGAAGATAGGTAGATAAGCTTCATTCTTTTCTCCTAAGTGCAGCTCAAGGTGATGCTAGATATGCCCGGATATGATTCAGCACAACGACTGAGAGCAGATGACGATTTAGGCAGATGGCGTTTTGCTGCCGAGATCGCCGAGGTGATTCGTTCAACCCCAGCCGACTGGTCTGCGCGCATAGGGATTTTTGGCAAGTGGGGCGAAGGTAAGAGCACAGTCCTCCACTTCCTGGAAGGGATGTTGAAGCCGGAAGGCAATATGGTTTTCTACTTCACCCCTTGGTCAGTTCAAGAACTTGAAGAGCTTTGGGAAGAGTTTGGAAGCGCCCTTCTGGAAGCACTCCAGGCGGAGAAGTTGGAGGTGGAATTTCCGTGGAAAGGGAAACTGGAGGCAGAATCTCCATGGAAAGGAATGACGCGCAAACTTCAGGGGAAGAGCGGATCGGCGACACCGGATACGGCGCAAGGCGCGGCAGAGCACCTGGGTAAAGACTACAAAAGCGCGCTCGGTTTCGTTGGCAAATGGCTCAAGCCAGACGGTGCGCAGGTCAAGCATATCCGCCAGAAACTCGGAGACAAGCGAGTCGTCGTCTTGATCGACGACCTGGATCGCGCCACCCCGGACCTACTGCCCAAGCTCTTGCTGTCTTTGCGAGAGATTCTCGACCTGCCGGGATTTACCTTTGTGCTGGCTTTCGACAATGAGATTGTGGCCGATGGTCTTGTTACAGCAAATAAAGCATGGGGTGACGGGGATAGCTTCCTCGACAAGATTCTGGACTTTCACTACTACCTTCCCCCGATTTCAAAGGCCGCGAAACGCCTCTTGTTGAGAAACATGCTCGACCGGTACGCCGCGTTCGTTCCTCAGGCTTCCATCATTCCGATAGAACAGTTGCTGCCCGATAATCCCCGCAAGCTGAAAAGGCTTATTCGCGGCCTGGTGCCTTTACAGCCCCAACTTGCCAGGCACCGTGCCGACGAGCTGAATTGGGTCGAGATTTGGCTCGCTGAGATGATTCGCCAGGAGTCATATCCTTTCTTCATTCGCCTCCTGGACGGCAGCGTCTTCGAGTCACTGATAGGTGCTGGCTACAAGTTACGTCTGGGCGAACGCAGAGGAAAGGGCGAGGATCACCAATCCACCGAAAATGCCGATATCAAGAAACTCATTCAAGAGGTTGGAGGAATAAGTGAAAAGCAGGGCGCACGGCTGATCGAACTCATAAGTGCGACACGGACGCTCGGAGGATTCAGTCTACTGTATAACTTCAAGTTTGCCCTGCGACCGGAGTCCATTACCTGGAAGGAATTCTATGAGTTGTTGGCGGAATGGAAGGAGACCCCCGTTGCTGAAACCATCTCGGGGTGGGTCGCCAAGCAGTCCGCCACAAACTGGATTGACCCGTCGGACATTGAAAAAGACCTCTTTGAGACCCTCCTGAACGCCAAGCACGAATTCGCTTCCAAGGCAGCAGAAGCATCTACGGTTGAAGAGAATTCAAGGTACTGTGCGGAAGCAAAGTCCCTGCTCGCAATCACTGAGCAATTCCTCAGTCTTCCTGACCTGCTTACCCCGGAGAGGTTCGGCAAGCTGTTTGAGAAGTCGTTGTATTGGATAGCATTTCGAGCGAACCCGGCAGATGGTGAACTGCGGAATGCCGAGCGACACTTGCTCTATTCATTGCTGGAGCGTACTTCGAATGACCAGGCTCCTGCAATGCTTGAGACTCTCAAGCCATGGGACCCCTGGGCCTTTTCGCCTGAAGATGTTCAGACCGCGGGCCTGAAGAAGGATCTTCGCAACGAGTGCGTCTCGCTCCTGCTGCCCAAGGTTGAGCAGGCGCTCGTCGTTTACCTTCGTCGTCCGGAGAGTCTGCGATTGCTTTCTACGCCCAACGGTTCGCAGTCGTTTCGCTACGTGCTGTTTTCGGTGGAACGGCTTCCCTGGGGGCCAGTGATCAGTAGCGCACTACTTGAAACAATGCAGGATGCCAAGGCCGATCCGCATGCCTATGAAAAGGCAAACGAGTTCCTGGATTTGCTTGTCGATGCCGCGGGAAATCGGTCAACATTTGTCTCCCGCCCCAGCGCCGAAAAAATCGTCGGAGACGATACGTTCATCACTGCAATGTGGCAGGGAATCATGTCCAAACACATTCAATTCCGAATGCTGAAGTCCTATCTCTCCAAACGCGAGACGCTCCTCCAGCTGGGAGCGAAGCAGGAAAGCCTGCCTCTATCGCTGGAACTTGCGCATGCCATGCATACGGCTGGCGGAATTGAGTCAGAACCAACGGAGAACCATGAAGACGCGATGGGTGATGCGAATTCCGTCCTTATCGACGGCGGCGGGCACGCGGAATAACAGCTCCGTTTCGCGGCTACATCGGCATTTGCCGGGATAAATTCCTCAATCCGCTTTTCTCCGCGGGGACCCCGCTGCGCGCCGGGACTGTATGGAGACGTCTTTACTGTGGTCACGGTTAAGGGCAGAGCAAAGCTGGCGATCAGGCGAGCCAATCACTTGGGCCGGGGCGCCTGGGCACTCCCGGATTTGCCGGATCAGGCTTTTACCAGGTGGCTTGCATTCGGGGCGGCCACGCAGAAACAGTTGCGCCCGGCCTCCTTAGCGGCATAAAGGACGGCGTCTACCTCACGCAGGACCTGGTCGGACGAAGACGATCTCCAGTGCTGAGTAGAAAGCACTCCCATGCTGATTGTGATTGGGATGGGACCGCAGTCAGTCTCCACTGGTTTCGCTGCAATGGCTTGACGCAACTCTTCGGCACGCTTGATCGCTTGGTCTGTATCGCAGTTGCTCAACACAACGAGGAATTCCTCGCCGCCATACCGGCCAACGAAATCGGAGGCACGCACCGACTTCTGCAGGCGCGTTGCCGCCTCGTGCAGCACCTGGTCCCCAACCATGTGGCCATGCTTGTCGTTCACGTCCTTGAAGTGATCCAGGTCTCCCATCAGCACAGCAATGCAGGTCTTTTCTCGAACGGAACGCGGAAGCTCATGGTCCAGTACTTCCAAAATCGATCCGCGATTGAGAAGAGAAGTGAGGGCGTCATGGGTTGCCTGGAATCGCATGTTTTCGCGGGCTTGAACCGCCGAATCTTCCGCACGCTGGCGTTCGAGAACTTCCAGTTGCAATGACTTGGTGCGTTCATCCACAATCCGGGTGAGTTCTTCTGCTTGTTTGTGTAAACGACGAGTATTGAATCGAAATACAACAATGACTGTGGCCGCCAGAATCACAATGCAGAGAGTGCGGAACCAGTCGGTCTGGTAATAGAACGGCCGGAGAAGGAAGCCGACCGAGGCACCTTGTTCATTCCAGACTCCATCGTCATTGCAGGCGATGACGCGGAAACGGTACGGTCCCGGAGGAAGATTCGTGTAGTAGGCCACGCGCCGCGTACCGGCATCCACCCAATCCCGGTCGTAGCCTTCGAGCAGGTATTTGAACTTCACCCTGTCCGGAATAAGCATGCTGAGAGCCGTATAGTGAAACTCGAGCCTTTCCCGGCCCGGAGGGATTTGAAGGTTGTTTCCAACAGGCATCGAACGATCGTTGACCACGATATTCTCGACGATCACAGGTGGAACCATGTCGTTGTGCGGAATATGCCTGGGATCGAGTACAACGACGCCTTTGGTGGTGGTGAACCAAAGGTGGCCATCCGTGGTCCGCCACCCTGCAGGTTGAGAAAGCGCGAGGTTGGCTTCGCTGGTCTTCATCCCATCGTCGGTGCTGAAGTTGTCTGCCGTTATCCTGGAAATTCGCCCTTCGGCAAGATCGTTCAGATCCTTTCGGCGGGCTTTATAGATGCCGCTCGCGGTGCTGATCCAGAGATTGTCGTCATCGTCCAGAAGAACGCTTGAAGGGAAATCATCAAAGAGCCCGTCCTTCTGTCCGTAATGGGTTACATGTCCATCCTGAATGCGGAAACGAGCAAGTCCAGGCACCCGTCCGCCCAGCCAGAGGTTGCCCTTGTGGTCGTCGGAAATGGTGGTTACCGCAAAGTCGACCTGGCTTTGTCGGGCCTGCATCGGTGGTTGGCCCGGCGCAAATTTGAACAACCCATGCACGGTTCCAAACCAGAGGGTGCCAGACGGGTCGCGGTAGATTGTAATCGTATAGTTCCCGGGCCGCGTTAGAGGGGTGTCCTGGCCGCGAATGGTGAACGGTCGAACCTGCCCATCCTTGAAGCGGAATGCGGCTTGGTCGTTGGTGGTGACAATCAGGCTCTCATCGTCTTCGCTGATGGTAGAAATATGATATTTCGAGAACCGGCCTTCTGGATCATAGACCGTGAATTTTCCATCCTTGAAGCGGGTCAGGCCACCAAAAGTACCTAGCCACAAGCTGCCATCCTTGCTTTGGAAAACGCCATTGCCCTGGTAAGAAAGGGCCGCGTCCTTCGTAACCTCGATTGCCTGATCATTCTTGATCACGGCCAGGCCCCCGGGAATGCAGAAGACGTATAGATCGCCCTCACGGGTTTCAAAAACTGCCCGCGTATCGTTCGAGGGAAGTCCCTCTTTCATCGTCAACGTGGTGATCTTGGTATTCCGGAAGTGATCCAGTCCGCCCGCCGTGCCCACCCACAGGCTGCCCTCCCGGTCTTCGAAGAGTGAGAGCACCCTGTTGTCGCTCAAACCATCCGCGGCGCTGAACGACGTGACCTGATCACCGTTAACGCGCATCAGTCCCTGGTCGTCGGTCCCTACCCACAAACTTCCTTGACGATCCTCGAGAATCGCTTGAATATGAGCATGGATAGAGTCAGGTGCAATGCGCGTGAGTGGCAACCGGCCTGACTCCCCACGATAGAGCCCGCTCCATGTACCGACCCAGAGATTCTGCCGATGATCCACAGCCAGGGCGGAAATCGACATGCTTCCGTGCCCAGCACGTGTGTCCAGGGCCGTTGAAAGCTTTCCGTCTTGGTAGCTGTAAAGGGCGTATGCACCCCCGATCCACAACCTGCCCGCCTTATCCTGCGCGAGGGCATCGACATGGCCTGATCCATGCAGCAACATGCGGATTCCCTCGTTCTGGATGAGATAGATAAAATCATCCGAACCCAGGAGCACTTCGTGCCTGCTGTTTTCAACCAGCGTTTGGATGCCGCCGTCTGGAAGGGCGCCGGGCCTTCGATAGTCTGAGAAGCTGCCATTCCTGTAAACCAATGTTCTCGAATTGGTGCGAATCAACAGATCGCCGTCCGCACCGATGGTGATGGCTTTGACCGGCCCACTGCCGATCACCGGATCCATTGATACGAATCGCACTCCATCGAAGCGAACCAATCCCGCGGAGGTCCGCATCCAAAGATACCCGTCGGGAGTTTGCATGATCTGATACACGGCGTCCCCAGGCAGGCCGTGTTGCGAAGTCCAGACACCATGACCGTACTGGTCGATCTGTTTGCTCGGGTCGAGTCCCAGCAAGGCGCTCGCGGAGCTAAAGAGCAGGGCCAGCAAATACGCGATTTTGCAAACAGCTTTCAAAGAACTACCTCTGGGACTGAAGTCCATTTCAGGCTCAATGGAGAGCTGTCCAAGCACACTCTTTTCCCAATCGGGCAACATTCGAGACGAAAAACCGCTGTTACACCCGCATCTAGACGAGATCCTCGGTCACGCACGAGCCTCTGCTGTTGGGCATGCACCGGCCCCGATGATTAACTATCGGCAAAAAAACAAAGGAGTTCAGTAATGCAGCGCAGCCGCGAAAATTGACGCGGAACCATTTCCCGAAGCCAGGTGAACTCCTCCCCGCCGGAACCAGGCTCAGAAGTGGCCGTTATCGAGGCTTCGATTCAGACGCTGCATTGAGTAATCAGGAGAAGCACGTTTCTGACGAGACATTCCTGATCGCAACTCCACAAAACAATCTCCGGTCTTTCCACGGTATGAGCGGAACACAAAGCGGGCAGCCGGAGTTGCATTATGGGGCAAGTGTATTTGTGACAGTCTCTTATGGATTGTCGGCTGGATTTTTCCCGGGATGTCGGCATGTATCTGCTTATCCGTCCGAGAATATTCCCGACTAGCAGAAACAACCCGTGCGAGCCTCCCGCGAGCGGCCGCCCCACCACAGGTGGCGCAGGGGTTTGCAGATAATTAGTCCTCTCCGGCGCACAAGTCGAGCACCCACGTCTGTCCGACCAGGTCTTTCCCGAAAGAGTGATGTCGATTTTCTTCCAGCAACGTGAAGCCAGTTGCCTGATAGATCTTTCGTGCGGACACAAGGATGTCATTCGTCCAAAGCGTTAGCTTCTCGTACCCGAGTTCTCGCGCACGCGCAATGCATTTCTGCACCAGGCGGGAACCGATCCCTAACCCACGGGCGGATGGGTCCACGTAAAGTAGCCGTAGCTTCGCGACCTGTGCATCGTTGCTCTTCATCAGGAACACTGAGCCGACCACGTTTCCATCAAGGTCAGCGACCCATGCGTCCTCGCGAGCGGGATCGAAGTGCATGGCAAACTCCCCGAGGATCTGGGCGACAAGCCCTTCGTATGTCCAATCCCAGCCGTATTCCTGCTCGTACAGGATGGCCTGCCGGTGTGTGATCCATCCAAGGTCACCCACTCTCAATGATCGGAGCTGCACGTCGTCCGGCGACGTCGCTTTTGCCGAAAGCAACTTCTGGATGTCCTGCATGTCCCTCGCAAGACGGTGGCGATTTTCTGAAATGAGCGGGGCAACCAGAGCCTCAATTTGCGATTCTGTGCCGTCATTCAATAGTTGGAACGCCCTCCTTCCCGTCGCCGTCAACGACAGTAGCTTCTGCTTGCCATGCTGTGGACTGACCCTGCCTTTCACCAGTCCGGCGCTCTTGAATCGCGCAACGATACGACTAATATGAGCTTTGTCCATTCTCAGGCTGCGGATGATGTCCGCAGCCGTTTGCTCGCGTGCTTGCGCCAATTCATAGAGCACTCTGGCTTCGGCCAACGTGAAGTCGCTTCCGGGCAAGTGCTCGGTCAGCAATCCGATCTCCCGGGTGTAGAAGCGATTGAAACTCCTAACTTGTTCAACGAATGATGACCGCACATTCTTCTCCTATGTTGTCACATACAACATAGCTGGAGCGGATCGAATTTGCAACCTCATCAAGCCCTGACAAGTCGGCATATACCAAGCGGTTGCAGATAATTAGTCCTCTCCGGCGCACACTATTTGCAGGAGAAACTGCAATGGCTTCCGCCCTCCGCATCGCCCAATTCCAGCGCCAAGATGCCCAAACTACCCGTTGGCCGCCCACTGAAACCGGCCTCAAATTCAGCCCTAAAAATAAGTACCCCACCCCCTCCCCCTCAAAAAACCCCCAATCGATCCGGGGGGAAACGCGTACATCCCTTTGAATCAGCGGCTTAAGAATCAACCCCGTGTACTCATCGGTACAACTATCCCTTTCACACACGTTGAGCCAAAGATAGTCTGGTAATGGACAGGATGCGGGGGAAATAGCCGTCTAGATTGGTTTGGATTTGTCGATTGGAAGAAAGAGAAAATGAGATTCGATTATTAGGGGCGCTTTATCTTGCATCATTCAGCAAGGGCGCGAGGAGACAGTTATTCGATGTTGCCATGGATTGGCTGCCCTTGCGCGAGATGGTCGAAAGACACGCAAAAGCGAAAGTCTAGACCTTTCCACCCTTGCGAGGTTCAATCTGTCTCAGAATCTCCGCTCCTAGTTTTCTGACCTGTTCTGCGTTTAATAAGCTCGGATGTGTCATTGCTTCCGAGGCTAGGGATTTAATGCTAGGAGAAATTGCTGGTTTGGTTTGGGCAGTCTTTTTCATGCCACAAATTGTACGCCGTAGAATGGCGATATGTCAGATGAACCGAAAGACATAACCGTAGACGCCGATAAATTCGACGGCATCTTAGGCCGAATGCTCAACCTAAAACCGCTAACGAAAGCGGAGATCAGCGCGAGAATCAAGGCGGAACGCGGGCCAGAACGCGCGGCAATGTACGAACGATATAAGAAGAACAAATCTAAAAAGCTCGGCCAGTAGACTAGAGCGTACCCAGGTCACTGAGGTTTCTATAACGCTTGCGGGCAATCCGCTTTCTACTGGCTGAAAAATCCAGTTAATGGACAGACTAAACCCGGCTCTAGAAACCGGGTTAGCCCTAACGGGTGATCTTGACCTTTACGGTCAGTTCGATTTTCTGAACCGCTTTCAAGGCTATTAACCATCCGGCGGGCAGAAGATAGGCCAGATAGTGCATATAGGTGGCTTCTCCTTACGTGAGATAACCCTTCCGGGCAGCGCTTCGTTCTCCCTGCCTGCACAGCGGAGGAAAGAAGTGTATCACTGTCCATTAACTGGATTTTAGAACTTCACCAATTCTTTGTACGGCAACGGTTTACGGCAAACCATGTTGTTTAAGGTCATGCCGAATATCCAAGGTTGCAAACCGCGCCGATTGTACCGCCAGCAGAACTCGCCTAAATACCTGTCAAGGTGCCAACGGCTAAGCTGATGGTATTGACCGATTAGCCCGCGTTTGAACAGGGAGAATACTCCCTCTATGGTTTGGTTTGAGATGGGATCGCCAGACTTGATTTCTTTGGCGTGATCGCCCTTGATGTGTTTGCCTTCGGGAATGATGTTCTTATATCGGGTAGTGCCATCCGTGGCAATCTTCGACGCCTCTGGACTAATCATTGCGTCCATGACGGGTTTGATGTGTTCGATTTTCAAGCTAGCGACGGTTTGCAGATGAACTCGCCCGCCACGTTCAGCGATACCAAAGACTTTGATTTTATTGGAGTTCTTTGGTTTGCCTGATGTAAGAGGCAACTTACCGCCAACGAACGATTCGTCAATCTCGACGATTTGCCCTTGCCCGCCTAATGGCTTTGGGTTTGTTTCCGTCATTGCTTCCCTGATCCGATGACAGACATACCATGCGGTTTTGTACGTCATGCCGACGTGCCGCATTAACTGCATTGCGGAAATGCCTTTCTTAGCCTCCGCCATTAGTGCGATAGAGGCAAACCACTTGGACAGGGGCAAGTGGGAATCGTGAAACAGTGTTCCCGTAGTCGCGCTGAATTGGTGTTTGCATTGAGCGCATTGAAACAACCTGCGTGGCTTGCCTGTCTTATTCAAGGATTCGACAAGCCAGCATTTATCGTGATCGCATTTCAGGCAACGGATACCGCTCGGCCATCTGACTTTCATCAAATGGGCCAGAGCGTGTTCTTCTGTCGGGAACTTGCGGGCCAGAGAATAGAGATTCATGGTTTACCTCGGAATTGCCGTATTCATTGCCGTCCTATCAGCGAACTTGGTTGCGTCATGGCTCAAGAGTTTGCATTACGACTATGTGGTTTGGCCGCGATATCTGGCTGCTTACAGTCGTTAGCCTAGTTTGGGTTTGGAGTTCTCAACCAAAGAACGAGCGGCGTCTATCGCGCCAGACGAACCAACCTTGCCCGGTTTTTCGGAAATGATTTTCTGCGCGATTAAGGCAATGAATCCGCCTTCTATTGTGCGTCTCAGTTCTGCTATCTCGGCAATCAATTCTTCGTTCGCCATATTCAATCCCCCTTGACTACCAATAATGCACCAGCGGCCAACATGTGTCAAGGGGATAGTTGTACTCATCGGTAAACATTACCCCTTGATTCAGGGCTGTTTTTGATCGAAAAAGGCCAATTACTGGTCCCAAATCGACCAAAATTGGCCGGTAATCGAACCGTTTCCAGAAGTCACAAAGCACTTGGAACCACACGTGCTGTGTCATGTCTCACTGACCTGCGCCGATGATGAGACTAGATTGACCTATTGCTCGAACCGGTACAGGCTTTTATGAAGCGGCAGTTGGGTTTTTTGATCCTTTGTATATTATTTGTCGCGCGTGATTTGCCGGCCCAGCCTGAGAATCCGCACCCCGTGGTCAACATATACATTTTGCGCATGGGCGAACAGTTGCAGTCTCCCCACGTTGTCACGTACCGGGTGGCCGAGTGGGAACAGATGCGTGGCCGCTGGATCCTTCCCGATGTGGGTTACTACGATACGGGCTACGGAGAAGATCAGATCTGGTTTGCAGGCGGCGGCGCCAATGTGCTGCACAGCAAGCACGTTGATTGGGAGCAGGAACTCTACGTGCTGCAGGAGGCTGGGCCTGAATCCACCAACAAGCGTTTCATCTGGCTCTGGCCCGTTCTCGACTTTCGATTCCGTCCCCGGCTGACTGCGGAGGTTGCCACGTATCCGACGCTCCCGCTCAACCGGGCGCAGGGATGGGCATTCGACGTGGACCGCGCCAAACTGGAGTGGGCCGCCACTCCGCAATGGAAAGCGGGAGTGGGCTATGAGGGCGGCGTGAGTGTATCAAGCACATGCCAGCACCGTCCGTTTCTCACTGTCACGCGCGCCACCCCGGCAGGCAACTTTGAAGCATGGCTGCAACAATACAACGGGGGCGCCCAGGTGCAGTTGCGTTACTCTCTTGTGCATGGAGAGAATTAGTCTTCGTCGGCACCAGCGGTGATTGCTTATTCAACTTGAGCCGAACCGTCCGCCGCTCCATGCGTATAAGCCACAGCCTGCTGGCCCGCATCCAGCGTGTTTCCCTTGAGCGCGATGCCCGAAGATTTGCCGCCGCTGATTTCCGCGAACACCTTCACGCCCGCGGGGGAATGCATGCCCGTAAGCAATGCCTTGGTTGTATTTCGCAGTTCGATGAGCGGAGCATCGTCGACCGGCGCAGCGAGTTGAAGTCCGCTGAGGGTTACATCGTTGACATCGTCGCAGACAATTGCCGGTCGGGCATCCGGCTTATCGGGGATGATCTCCACATTGCGCAACTGCACGCGATCCCCGTGACGAACATAAAACCCGTACGCGGGCAGATGTCCCAGCATCCATGCCTCGGGGTAGTGATCGGGCTCCTCGGGAATGTCGCGATGCACCCAGTCTCTCTTCCCCTGCTCGACGGTGCGGATGTGGCTGTTGCTCACGGTGATATCGGAAGGACGGAGGCCGGGGATACCAGTGATGGAGCTGGTAACAATGGCCCCACTTGCCTCCACCCCGTCGATGGAAACATCGCGCAGGAATGAGGCGTCGCTCCGCTTGCGCTGTTCAAGCCGCACAAAAATCGGCGTGCGCACATTTTGCATGCGGATGTTCGAGATGGTGACGCCGTCGATGCTTCCCCCATCCACCATCTCGAGAGCGATGCCCGCGATGACGTGTGTGTTCAAGGGGTTGGCGGGATCCGAATAGACGAAGGAGTTGCTGAAGGAAATACTCTCGAAGGCCCCCGACGTCTCCGTACCGATTTTGAAGCCATTGCAGGACGTGGTCATCTTGCAGTTGGTGACCTTGATATTCTTCGTCGGCCGCGGCTCGCCGTATGGATTCGCGCTCTTCAACACGACGGCATCGTCGCCGGTCAAGATGTCGCAATTGGAAATCTGCACATCGTTCGAAGCGGCAATATCAATGCCGTCAGTATTGATGCCGAAAAAAGGATTGCGAATGTGGATGCCGTCGATGTTGACCTTCTCACAGGCGGCTGATCGAATCGTCCAGCCAGCAGAGAACTTGAGCGTAACACCGCTGACGTTCACATTCTTGCACTGGGCAAACTCGATCATCGGCGAGGGACGCTGTCTACCTTTCTTCACCTGAACGTAGTGCGTCGCCACATCCTTCCAGGCATCTTGAGGGAGCGGGGGAACACGGTCGGATTTTTCCCAAAAGGCCGGTCCCTGTCCGTCGATGGTGCCGGGACCACCGAGTGCCACATCTTCAGCGTTCTGCGCAAAGAGCACGTGGAAGCCCTTAGTACTGGGATGAGATTCATAATCGTCAATCGATGTGCTGCCAAGAAGCGTACAGCCTTCATCGAGGTAAAGCGTCACGCGGCTCTTGAGTTCGAGGCCGCCGATGAGGAACCTGCCCGCGGGCGCGTGAACAATGCCCCCGCCGGCGTGGGACACTTCGTCGATGGCACGCTGAATTGCCCTGGTGCTCAGGGATTTTCCGTCGGGATTCGCACCGTAGTCGAGAATGCTCTTTGTGGCCCCCTGTTGTGCCAGTGCGCTCCGGCTCGCGAAGGCCACGCCCATTGCGAGCGATAGCCTTGAAAGGAAATCTCGTCTCTGCATGACGCATCTCATCTTTTGTGTGATGCGTGTGTTATCCGCGCAGGTTGCAGTGGTGTTCAATGCAGCTCAGCGCCGGGTGCTCCGAATGGCAGCCGCTCAATGCTTCGCCCACCCATGCATTCCCGCTTCAAAGCTGCGCCGGTCCAGCCGCGGCAGCGCCCGCACCACCTTGTCGGGAGCGATGGGGTAATGACGCGCCGCAATGAGGAGTTCCGGCACAGACCAAACGTCTTCCTCTGACGTCGTCCAGTGTTTGCTGTCGAGTCGCGCCAGGTTAACGGGCATCGAGTAGGCCCGCAGAGTATGCTCGCCGCGCAAGTTGTAGTAGTGCTCAAAGTAACTTATCGCAAGCTCGCGCAGCGTGCGATAGACCGGCTTGCGTGAGCGCAGCCCGGCAAAGTTTGACTTGGCGACGCTGCCCCACAGCCCGTGCTCGCGATAGATGGCAAGCACATGATCGTCGTCGCGCACGCCCTCCAGGTCCATGAGCAACGGCGGATGCCCGAGCAGGCGCAGCGCTGCCGCAGCCACCAGGGCACCCTCGAGGCAGTGGCCCTTGCGCTCGCGCAATGTGCGCTGCGGAGAGCCCGCCGTGTCCGCGTACTGGTAGGTCAGCTCGTCAATGAAACGCTGGATGTGCTTCGGTGTCTTCAGCGCCCGCAGCGTGCGCAGGGCTGCCGGGGTCAGGCCAAAACTCTCGTGCCTGTCTCCCCGCACACCCCTGTTCGAAGTCTTCTTACTCGTTAATGCCAAAGCCACAGACCTTCCTGGAAGTTGCGGGAATTATACAGACCCTTCGAACCTGCGGTCGCTCGCCCCGCGGCTTCTTCTCAAGCAATCCCTGATTCCGGTTTGCGGCACCGCAGGCGGCAATCGATTCGCGATACCATAGCATCCAACACCCGGAGTATAGGAATGTCCTCGACACTGTTGGACGCGCGGGCTGTAAAACCGATCCGTCTGACGCGCGCCCGCCGCACAGCGATCCTCAAGGCCCTCGCCGACCCGCGCCGGTTCGAACTGCTGGAGCGAATTGCCAAGGCAGGCTGTCCGCTGGGCTGCGCGCAAGCCCTGGCCGCGCTGCCCATCTCGGCAGCCACGCTCTCGCATCATATCAAGGAGCTCGAGACTGCCGGTCTCATCCACGTTCGCCGTGAGGGTAAATTTCACTTCCTTACCGTCCGCCCCGGCGTACTGCAAGCCGTTGCGGCTGCCCTTAGCGCCATGGAAATCGCCCCCTGCGGACCGCGCTGAAGGGCTCCGAGAAAGAATATTCACAATTGTCTTGAATCTATTTCCCGTTCCGCTAATCAATTCGATAGTTGTCGAATTGTCGAAGCGATGACATTTGGGCAAGGAGAACACATGAGCAGCATTCAGGGACAGAATCTTCAGGGTAAAGTCGCGTTGGTCACCGGCGCATCCAAGGGTATCGGCGCCGCCATCGCCCGCGAGTTGGCCGCGCGTGGCGCAGCCGTAGCCGTTAATTATTCCGGCAGCAAGGCCGCCGCGGAGAAGCTCGTCGCAGAAATCACCATCAAGGGCGGGAAAGCTGTTGCCATCCAGGCCAACCTGGCCGACCCGGACAGCATTCAGCCGCTGATCGACGCCGTCGCGACCCAACTCGGACCCATCGACGTGTTGGTGAACAACGCGGGCATTTACGAGTTTGGCCCGCTCGAAGCCATAACGCCTGAGCACTTCCACAAGCAATTCAATGTCAATGTTCTGGGCCTGCTGTTGGTTACCCAGGCCGCCGTTCCCCGCTTTAACCCCGCTGGCGGGAGCATCATCAATATCGGCTCGGTGGTCGGCAGAATGGCGTTTCCGAATGGCTCCGTCTACAGCGCGACCAAGGGTGCGGTTGACTCCATCACCGTATCCCTCTCGAAGGAACTGGGCACGAAAAAAATCCGCGTGAATGCCCTCAACCCCGGCATGATTGAAACCGAAGGAGCGCACGACGCGGGCTTCATCGGCAGCGATTTTGAAAAGACCACGGCGGCGGAGACTCCCCTTGGCCGCATCGGCCAGCCGCACGACGTGGCCACGGCTGCCGCCTTCCTCGCCTCTACTGACTCGGGTTGGCTCAGCGGTCAAACTATCTACGCTTCAGGCGGCTTCACGCGCTGACTCTGGGTGTCTGCCATGCGCCGATGCGCACGCATTTAGCATATCGGCGCATGAGGGGTATCTCGCCTACCTGTCGTGCTCTGCAACTTCCGCAGATCTTCCCCAAATTTCGATAGCGCACGCGCCGCGTGGAAATAGAGTGCCGCGTGTTGCTGAACTCCGGCCCTGATCTGTTGTATAGTTCTGGAGCAATCAGGACGATTCAATCAAGATCCTGACCAAGGAGAAATCCCATGCTTTGCATACCGAAGAGATTTCCAGCCATCATTTTTGCCGCCGCAATACTTGTATTCGCGGCGTCGGCCGGAGCCTACGTGGCCGCTGCTCAATCCGCACAGCCCGCACAACCTGGACAAGCCGCGCAAACGCCCGCACCGACTCCGACATCGCCCAACGTAGTGGCCGCCAGCCCGGAGGCCGTGAAATTGTTGAAGCTTATGGACACAAATCAGGATGGCAAAATCTCCCATGCCGAGTTCACGGCTTTCATGGAAGCTGAATTCCAGCGCCTCGACCTTGACCATGACGGCTACCTGAACTTGAAGGAGTTGGAGAAATCGCAGCTCGCCGTCGCTCACCACGGAGGAACGCACCGCTAGGAAGCCGCGAACACAGACCCAAGCGGGACTTTGCGCCGTGTTCATAAGCTCCAACTGCCTTCTTAGCCAACCCAGGCCGTCCTGCGATACTCCTACAATGGAGACACGTGACCACGGTACTGGCCAATCCGACCACGCCATCCTCCACCGGTTGTGCGCGAATTGCTGGGAAGGCTCGCGCCGACGCACCTGCTGGACCCGCGCGGCGCTGCTTCGACGCGCCCGTTCCGCTTGCGCTTTGGCATCTGTCCAGCCTCGACGCGCCGACTGTCGCCGTGGTCTGGGCCCTCGCCTTTGCCTGGGCCGCGCGAGTCCCGCTTCCTGCCTGGACCCCGGTGCTATTGGCGCTGGTCGCCTGGCCGGTCTACATCGCAGACCGGCTGCTTGACGTCCGGGCCGCATTTCGGACGGCTCAAGCTCACCCTTTGCGTCTGCGGCACTACTTCCACTGGCGTCATCGCCGCTTCTTCATTCCGCTCGCCGCAGTTTCCGCGTGCGTGGCCGCATGGATCATCCTCGACTACATGCCGGTTGCCGCGCGGGAGCGCAACTCCATCCTCGTCGCCGCGGGACTCGCTTACTTCTCCAGCGTCCACGCCGGCCGCAGTCTCTCGCGCTTCCTGTCCGGGCTCCTGGCACCTCTGCTGACCAAGGAAACACTGGTCGCTGTCATCTTCACGGCCGCTTGCGCGCTGCCGACGCTGGGCCGCGGGGCCGCGAGTGCCCCAGCACACTCCGCTTCGCCGATGTGGTCCCTGGGGTTCACAATGGTCTACTTCACACTCCTTGCGTGGCTCAACTGCCACTCGATTGAAAGGTGGGAGTTCGGGGAGGACGACTCTCGGGGCGATCACTCCCGCCGCCGCGGAACGTTTTCTCGGGCCATCGGCCTGGGACTCGCCGGGCTGTTGCTTGCAGCCGCTCTGTCGCCCAATCACCGAATCGCGCTTCTGGTCGCTTCCGGCGCGGCCGCCGCTTTGCTGCTTGCGCTCCTCGACCGGCTCCGCGGCAATCTAACTCCGCTCGCGCTGCGCGCCGCCGCCGATCTGGTCCTGCTAACTCCGGTTCCCTTCCTGTTCCGATGAGCACCCATTTCATGCGGCACCAGGAGGTCAGCGACTGGCCAGCACCGCCTCCAAACTTCGACGGCCTGGCCGGTCCTTATCGCTGGCTTGAGTACCTCACCTTCGGCCCATGGCTCGTCCGAGTCCGCAGCGTTTTTCTGCCCCAGCTTGCCCATTGCCGCAACGTCCTCGTTCTCGGCGACGGCGATGGCCGCTTTACGGCCAGCCTGCTCCACGCCAACGCCACCGTCCGTATCCATGCCGTGGATGCCAGTCCCGCCATGCTCCAAGCTTTAGTCCGACACGCCGGAATCCACGCCGCGCGCATATCCACGCAGCCCGCGGACGCACGCCGATGGCAGCCGGGCCCTGGAGACGAACCGTTCGACGCAATCTGCACTCACTTTTTTCTGGACTGCCTGACCACAGCGGAGATTCAATCGATGGCGGAGTCCCTGAGCCCTTCTCTCGCACCTTCTGCCGTTTGGGTCGTCTCTGAATTTGCCATCCCGGCCAGCCGCTTTGGTCAATTCGTCGCGCGGCCGCTCATCTGGAGCCTCTACCGCGTTTTCGCTGCTCTCACCGGCCTCACCGTGCGCACCTTGCCAGATCACGCTTCCGCCCTGCGCTTCGCCGGCTTCGTCCTACGGGAGCGCAAGACGCGCCTTGCTGGTCTGCTGGTCAGCGAACTCTGGTCCGCCGCGTCGGACGCCTAACCCCAACTGCAACCCGCACTTGTACCCGATCAAATGTTACAAATGTGTTAATATCGAAGTTCAAGGAGTTGGCCAGACCCGCCCGTACCCGCCAAGACAGAACCCCATGATCCTCTATTTAATGCGCCACGCAAACGCCGGCCTGCCCCGTGAAAATCCCATTCTCGATGCCAAGCGGGCCCTCATCAAGGAGGGAAAAGACCAGTGCATGTTCATAGCGCGCATGCTGAACACGTTCAAGGTCCAGGTGGACATCATTGCCTCCAGTCCGCTGAAGCGCGCACTGCAGACCGCCCAGTTTGTTGGCACGGAAATGGGCTACGAAGCCAAGGTGGAAATCAGTAAGGCCCTCGCGCCCGACGGCTCCTACGGCGATTTTCAGCAACTGCTCTCCAAGTACACGAACCGCGAGGGCGTTCTCGTCGTAGGACACAATCCCAACATCTTTCAGTTTTTAGGGCGTCTGATTACGGGCAATGGCGGAGCTGCCATCCGCATGCGTAAAGGCTCCATCGCACGCGTCGACATGGATCGCCACCCGCCGCAGCTCCAGTGGCTTATCGATCCGCGCATGGCCCGCGCCATCTATGCCAACGTGGCAAAAAGCTCCCGCCCAAAGACTTCACGGAAGTAGCCGGCTTCCTTGCGTAGGGACCAAAGTTCCAGCTCCGCGCCCGTTCGTCCCGGCTCCAGCTCCAGGTAAACTCGCTTGGGATAGGTCTTCGCTGCTACCCGCAGCACGTCGCTTGCCCGGTCCTGATTCAGCGCCACCGCCAGCCGCAGCAGCACGATCGCCCGATGGACGTGCATGTGTTCTTCCGCAGGAATGTTTCGGAGCGCGCGGTCGCCAGGCTGCGGCCTGCTCTTGCCCAGGTATCGCGCAATTGCAGAGACGATGGTCCGCTGCAGCTGCGTGTAGCCGTAGATTTCTGAACTGGAAACGATGTACTGCGTGTGTCGGTGGTGTCCCTGGTGGTTGATGAACTTGCCTGTATCCCGCAGGATGGCCGCGGCCGCCAGCCAGCTCTCATACTCCGCCGGCAACTGGTGCAGCAGCTTTAGCTCCCTGAAAAGCTGCACCGCATGCGCTCGAACCGGCTCCGCCTGCTTCGGTTCCACGCCATAGCGGCGCGCCGTCGCCAGCACGCTCTGCCATCGTTCCTGCTCGAACTCGATGTGCGCCGTGGCCCGCGCATCCTGCTCGGCCAGCATCTGCGCCAGAATCCCGTCGCGCAGGCCGAGCGGCGAGTAGCGAAACCCGGCCAGGCCAAAACTTTCCAGCATTTCCGCGAAAACCTCAGCGCCCGCTACGATGATCTCCGCCCGGCGCGGCCCAATGCCTTCGACTGCTTCGCGCTCCGGCAGCGTCATCTTCGCCAGCTTGGTCGCAAGCTTGCGCACATCGCGCGTGGCCACCAGGCCGTTGGTTGGCTGCACCGCGGCCCTGCCTACTCGGGGTCGTGCCGACTTGCTGCCACATGCTTCACGTAGCGCCGCCGCGGTTCCTGACGTGGCAATCACCTGCGTCACGCCCACGGGCTGAATCCTTCTGTGCGCTCGCCGCAGCTCCCGCGCAATCCATCGCCGCATGCGCGCCAGACCGTCGGCGGGCGCAGGGTCCGCAGTTAGAAACTCCTCGGTCAGCCGCACGGCGCCCAGGGGAACGCTGATCGTCTCCTTGATCCGCTTCTTCTCGCTCAGCGTGATCTCGCAGCTTCCTCCGCCCACGTCAAACAGCAGCGCGCGCCCACCCAGGCCGGGCTCCGACGCCATCAGCCCCCGGTGAATGAGCCGCCCTTCTTCGAGACCGGAAATGATCTCCATGTTCCAGCCGGTCTCCGCCTTCACCCACGCCTGAAAGGCTGCGCCGTTCCGCGCGTCGCGCATGGCGGCCGTGGCCACCACGCGGATCTGGTCAACGCCATGCACCTGCACGGCCCGCTGAAACCGCTTGAGCGCTCGCAGCGTCGCCGTCATGGCCTCGGGAGCCACCAGGCCAGATTCAAACACGCTGGCGCCAAGCCGAGTGACCTCGCGATCCTCCGCCAGGGTTTTCAACTGATGAGCTACAACCTTTGCAATCTTGAGCCTGCAGGAGTTGGAACCAATATCAATAGCGGCGAATGTAGGCATGAGGGATTAAGGCTTTCTCCGGGGAAAAATGAATCCGTCTTCAGGGTCAAGATACACCAGTAGACCCACACGCCACTGTGGAGATACGGGCGAGAATCTTGAGACCGTCAGAGAGTTTTTCGATCGACCGAGAACTTTTTCTCTCCTCGTTGCATTACCAGTTGCGAAGGGCCTGGTCGAAATGTCATGCAAGACGAAATG
The DNA here is from genome assembly GCA_049514915.1 of Occallatibacter sp. Classification (GTDB taxonomy): domain Bacteria; phylum Acidobacteriota; class Terriglobia; order Terriglobales; family Acidobacteriaceae; genus Telmatobacter. The sequence goes on from JBEKUP010000002.1 coordinate 81,405, forward strand.
CCCATGCTCGTTCTAGACTTCGAGGTGACAAATCCATCCACTATGAGCGAAGCCGCAAGAGATTCCGGGCTGGATGATTCCGCACCATCCTTGACTGACGAGCAGTTGATGGTCGCGTTTTCGCGTGGCTCTACCGACGCGTTCAACACGCTCTTTCAACGCTACAAACAACCGCTCTTTGGATTCTTTCGCCGCAGGCTCGCCGATCCTGCACAGGCTGAAGAACTGACCCAGGAGACTTTTCTCGCAGTGTTGCGAGCTTCGTCGCGATATGATGCACGCGCCTTATTCCGGACTTATCTTTATGCAATCGGATTCAGAATCCTGCGAGCGCATCGCAGGAAAGCGACATTTCGTGCCATGTTTCACGGAGATCAACCGCCCGGCCACGAACCGTCCATCGAAAACACCATTCATAGCGAAGTACTTCTGCGCGAGAGCGTTGGCAAGCTCGACAGCATGGATCGCGAAATACTGATGCTGCGTGAATTTGAACAGCTGAGCTACGCGGAAATTGCCGAGTTATGCAGCCTGCCGCTCAACACGGTTCGATCGCGTCTTTTCCGTGCACGAACGGCGCTGCATGATCTGCTCACGGCTCCAGCTTCCAAAACGCATGCAACGGAACTCGCAGAATCGGAGGGACGCATATGAATCTCACAACACATTCCGTCACCCCCGAAGAGCTTATGGCGTGGCTCGACGGCGAAGTCTCGAGCGCAGAAGCGCAGGCAGTTTCCGCCCATGTCGAGGGGTGCGTTGAATGCGCAAATCTTGCCACGCAATTCCGCGACACGGCGCAAGCTCTGTCCAGTTGGACCGTGCCGGCTGTTTCTTCAACTCTTGAAGACGCGGTCAATGACTGTGCAGTCAAGTCCGCGTCCAAGCTCAGACCAGCCAAGCCGGCTTCATATACCCGCTTCAGTATTTGGAACTGGAAGATTTGGGCAATCGCCGGCGGAGGCGCGATTGCAGGAATTCTAGTCCTTATTGTTACTGAGGTGTCTCTCTCCTATTACTCAGAACACGCGGTAGCGAAACCTTCGATGGCGATGGTGCGACCAGAACCCGCAATCGATTCCCGTTCCGACGACGAGTACTTCGAAGGCCGCCAAGCCGCTACCCTGAAATCCGGCCGCCCCGGCGCGGTCGCGGGAATTGCTGGAGCCAACACGTTCTCAATGTCCGGCCGGCGAGCCCAAGGCGGAGGAGGAGGAGCTCCTCTTCCTGCGCCTCCGCCGCCTCCCTCTGTGGCTCCCATGATCGCTCGCACAGCGTCCCTCGCCATCCTGGTCAAGGACATCGCCGCTGCTCGCTCCTCGCTCGACATCATCGTCGCAGAGCATCGCGGATACTCATCGCAAATCACGGTCGATCTCTCCGATAGCGCTCCACCGCGCGGCATCGTCGCATCTCTGCGCGTTCCATCGTCCGAGTTGCCCTCGGCCCTTGCCAATCTCAGAGCCATTGGACGTGTTGAACGCGAAAAGCAGTCCGGAGAGGAGGTCACACAGCAACACACGGATCTCGTCGCACGCTTGCAGAATTCCCGTGCGACAGAGCAACGACTCCGCGACATACTTGCCCAACGCACCGGCAGAATAGAAGATGTTCTCCAGGTTGAGGAAGAGATAGCCCGCGTCCGCGGCGAAATCGAATCTATGGAGGCCGATCAGAAGACCCTCGAGCACCGCGTGGAATTTGCCACCATCGACCTTGAACTGGTAGAGGAGTACAAGGCGCAGTTCAATTCTCTCAATGCGCCCGCGTCGATTCGCGTGCACAATGCGTTCGTCGCAGGCTTGGACAACGCCTCGGACACGCTGCTTGGAATCGTCCTCTCCTTTGAGGAGTACGGCCCAGTTCTTCTGATTTGGCTCGTAATTCTCGGCGTCCCGGCTATCTTCGTGTGGCGTAAATACCGAAAAGTGCATTCTAAAATCTAGAGGCCCAAACCATGTCGCTCAAACCACCCCACGACCTGCCGCTCATGCTCCCCCTGCCGGCCAGCTACTGTCATCTGTAACCTGCCATCTAAAATCTGTCGCGGCCTCGCTGGTATCCTTGTTCATATGCCATCTTCCGCGACGACATACCGGACTACGACACTCGAACAACCTCCATCCGCGCCCTCCGCACGCGCTACATGGCTGCTGTTCACGATCATTTTTCTCGCCGTACAGTTTGCCTCGCTCTTTACTCCGCCGCTGATGGACGATGTGGACGCCTCGCACGCGCAGGCGGCGCAGCATATTGCTGAAAGCGGCAACCTGATTACCAGCCAGATCAATGGCATCCGCTACATTGAAAAACCACCGCTGCCCTACTGGATCATCGCCGGGTCGTACCGTATCTTCGGGCAGAACACATTCGCCACTCATCTACCCAACTCGCTTGCGATGCTCGGCCTGACCTGGCTTGCGTGGGTCTGGGCCGGCCGTGCATGGGGACCGCGCGCGGGGCTATATGCCGGCCTTGGCGTACTCACTTCCATCGGGCCATTCCTCTTCACACGCTTCATCATTCCCGAGGCGGAGCTGGCGCTTTTTCTTCTCATCGCGCTCTACTGCCTGCTCACCGGTTTTGAATCCATCCGCCCAACGCGCTTCTATTGCATGTGGGCCTGCGTGGCGCTGGCTACGCTTACCAAGGGCCTGATTGCACCCGTGTTCTTCTGCGGCGCCGCGATTCCTTATCTCCTGCTCACCGGCCAATGGCGCCGCTGGCGCGCGCTCAAGCCCGTCACCGGTTTCCTGCTTTTCTTCGCTATCGCGGCGCCATGGCACATACTCTGCGGCCTCGCCAATCCTGACCAGGGACACCCTGTGGGCAACCACCCCACCCTGGGCAACGTGCACGGCTTCTGGTACTTCTACTTCATCAACGAGCATGTGCTGCGCTTCTTTGGCCAGCGCTACCCGCACGACTACAACAAGATGCCGTTTGCCTGGTATTGGCTGGCGCACCTGGTCTGGCTTTTTCCGTGGAGCTTATTTCTTCCGGCTCTTGTTGCCGTGGCCTGGAAGACGCGCCATCATTGGTTGCAACACATGCGCCACGACGCCGGCGCCACGGTCGATTTCTACCTTGACCACGCCGCACGCGAAGACGTGGCCAGCTATGTCATTCGCCTCAAGTTCCGTGTCCGCACCGTCTGGCTGCTGAGCATCTTCTCCGCATTCAGCCTGCTCTTCTTCTGCATCTCCACCAATCAGGAGTACTACACGTTCCCGGTGTGGCCGCCGTTGTTCATCCTGATCGCCGGCGTGGTGGCCGGCATTGAAGAGAAGCGCGGACTCGACGGAACGCCGGACGAGGGCCCCAACAGTCCTCATCCGCTGCTCTCGACGCGCTGGCTCACTGGCGGGCAGGCCGTCTTTTCCATCGTCGGCGCTCTTGTGGCAGCGGCGCTTGCGTGGGGCCTGTGGGACTCGCGCAATTTGCCTTACGTGGCGGACATCGGCACAGTGCTCGCTCACCGCGGCGTAGGCGATTACACCTTGTCCATGTCGCACTTATTCGATCTCACGGGCGCATCGTTTGCCGCGCTACGCCTGCCCGCCGCGCTTGCTGCCGTCGCTCTGCTCATCGGTCCCTCCATCGGATGGATTCTGCGCCTCAAGGGAAAACAGATTGCGGCCACCGTCAGCCTGGCGCTCACCTCGGCGGTCTTTCTCATCGCCGCGCACATCGCCTTCGCTCGCTTCGATCCCATGCTCGGCTCCAAGCAGTTCGCCGACACCATCATCCGCGATGGTTCGCCAGCAGATTCAATCATCATCCTCGGAGAACAGTCTGACGCATCATCGGTTGTCTTTTACACGCACAAGTTCTTCGCGGGCAAACCGGCATTTCTTGTGCTTCCGCGCTGCGGTCAGCACGGCGAAGGCACGCCGCTGCTATGGGGTTCCTGCTATCCCGATGCGCCCAACATTTTCCTTTCAGACGATCAGCTCTCCAAAGTCTGGGGTACAGGCGAGCGCAAGTGGCTCTTCGCCCAGGACATCAATCAGCAAAAGGCAGAGAGCCTGCTTGCAGGGCGGTTATATCTCGTGCAGTCGCTGGCCGATAAAGAACTGTGGACCGATCGGCCGCTGAAGTAGATAAGAACGGAGCGCTCTTAGGGTTGAAACGGATACTCCGACGAGCGCGCAATCACTTCTTCCACGTCTTCGCGGGTCACATTGCACGCGGGAGAATCACTGATTTTGTACTTCTCCCGTAGCGCAGCCAGGTTTTCTGTTTCCTTTCGCTCCTCGTCTTCGTAGAACCGCGCCTTCACGAACTCGTGGTTCGCAATCGCGCTATCCATGCGATGAACGATGAACTTGATACGCTTCTGCACCTCGATGATCTCTTCGGGCAGCGGGACTTCACGCAGCCTTACACGCGCCCCGGCAGCGTCAAGCAGTTCAAGCGCCTTGCCTGGAAGCGGGCTATCCGGCAGGAAACGACCAGCGCAGTGAGCTGCGCAATCAAGAGCCTCCTCTGAATACGTAACACCGTGAAACTTTTCATACTGGTGCTTGCGAACTTTCAGCACTTGAAGAGTGGTTTCCTCATCCAATGGCCCGACATGAACGGCCCTGAAACAATCTCCCACCCATGGAGCCGCTTGAATCAGCTCCTGATATTCGCCGGGCGTAGCGGTGCCGATGAATTGCCTTTCGCCTTCCAGCATTGCCGGCATGAAGATATCGACTCCCTTTTGCGGTCCGGCGCCGAATACCGGTAAGAGAAGCGTCTTTAGACTTTCGATGAACAGAATTGCATTTGAAGCATCCGCCAGCATTTGGACGATTTGAATCAGCTGTACTCCCAGCTTCAATGAGTCTGTCGCCGCGCCGGGGATCTGCCGGATTTCGAAAGACACAATCCGCGCTTCCGCAAGGAATGATGGAACGTTCCCATCTGCAATGCGCTTTGCCAGGCCTTCTACGATTGCGGTCTTGCCCACACCGCGCTCACCCACCAGGACAAGATTCTTCTTGTTCCGTCTCCCAAGAATCTCGATAACCCCTTCGAACTCTTGTTCCCGGCCCACCAAAGGGTCGAGCTCACCGTCCAATGCCGCTTGTGTAAGATCCCGCGTCAGCGCTTTAGGTAGCTGAGTCTGCGCGGAGCCTTCCCCCGCTGGTTTGTACGTCACGCTGGCCAGTTCTTCTCGTACCTTGGCGAGTTCCAGCCCGCGTTCCTTCAGAATATTTGCGGCGAACGAGTTTTCTTCGCGCATCAAGCCCAACAGCAGATGTTCGGTGCCGATGTGCTTGTGCCCCAGCCGCTCCGCCTCTTCCGCAGCATAGGCCAGGACGCGTTTGCACTCGTCAGAAAGCGGCAGATCCACACTGGTGGAGGTTTTTTCGCGGATCGTGGTGTGCGCCTCGACCTGCTTCCGAATCGACTCCACGGACGCATGGGAACGAAGGAATCGGTTCGTCAAGGCCTTGTCCTCACGCAGCAAGCCCATCAGCAAATGTTCGGTCTCGATGTATGGCTGGCCAAACTGGCTGGCCTCATACCGCGCGAAGAAGATCACGCGCCGCGCCTTCTCTGTGTACCGCTCAAACATTTTGAGGACTCTCCTGTCTTACATTCCCGATTGCCGGGTAGCTTGGCTTTCTGACTGGTTTTGGATTGTGTTGTAACCGGCTCGCTCGCATCACCAACAGATTACTCCGCGGCACGCATTTTGCCGCCGGGGAGCAGTTGAAACACTCTTCCGCGCCAAAGCACTTTACTTGACCAATAGCTGGCGGCCCAGAACCCGAAGCCCATCAGATCGCGCAGGGGGTAAAGCACTATCAGCCCGAACCAGCTTCGATCCTGCACCACGAGCCGGCCGACCGCAATGGCCAGTGCCAGCCGCGTGGCCACGCTCCAGCCAAAGAGCGCCAACCCCCACCAGGGATGTCCCAAAGCGACAGCGGCGCCCCAAGCCAGCAGCCCGAAGGGAATGCCGAATGTGAGTGCCGTTCCAAAGTGCCCCGCGGGCCGCGAGAACCGCGTTGACCGCATCCACCGCGCCTGGTGCTTGAGCGAAGGAATCATACTGGAATTGATCACAACATGATCCACGGCATGATGGCTTAGCACCACGGTCTTGCCCAGCTTCCAGGTTTCATTGCCAAGGACAAAATCATCCGCGCAATACTCGGCCGTGACCTTGAAGCCGCCCATCTGTTGAATCACATTGCGTCGGAAGGCCATGGTCGGCCCGAGGACAAATTTCATTCCTTCCATGGCCCGCGCAGCCAACACTCCTGCGGTCATTTCTACGCTCATGCCCACGGCTTCAAGCCGCGCCCAAATTCCGCCTTCCGCCGCGATGCCGCGATACGGGCAGCACATTGCGCCTACGCGCTCATCGGCGAAGGGCAGAACTACAGCGCGCAGATAATCGGGCCCCACACGAACATCGCTGTCGCTGATGACGAGAATTGAATGCGCTGCCTCGGCCTCCATCCGCTCCAGTGAGGCAACCTTGGCGTTGATGTAGTCCGGCTGGCCGCCGGTGGAGAGGAACTTTGCGGGGATCTGCGGAAAGCGAGCCGCTGCGCGACGCGCCGTTTCAAGGCCTGCATCCTGGGCCGAGCGCGCGCAGAAAAGGATCTCGTACTCCGGATAATCCTGCTGAAAGAAAGTGGCGAGATGCGCCTCAAGCCCTGGTTCGGCGCCATGCACCGGCTTCAGTAATGTCACAGGCGGCGTAAAGCCGGGCCGCGCCTGCAACTGAGCCAATGCAACCCGGCGCTCGCGCAGGAAAACGGGCACCGCCGCCAGAACAATGCAGGCAAAGCCCGTAGATGTTACCAGCCCGGCAACTGCCAAGAAAAGAAGTGCGTGGAACATGCAGCTACCAGCATAACCGGGTGAGGGTACAGGTGAAGAATCTGCGGCTTTGTGTGCCAGTTCCGAATAGCACGGCTAGGGTTTGCGCGCCGTAGTCGATTTCACAATCACCGATGGCCTGCGAATCGGAACAATTGCACCGGAAGCACCCGGAGCATTCTGCTGGAACCGCGTGAGCATCTCCGTGCGCACATACTCCACAAAGCTCTGCATCTGGCGGTTCATCTCTTCCATGCGTTCGCGCATCTGCAGCACAATCGCGATGCCCGCGATGTTTACGCCGAGGTCGCGTGCCAGGTTCAGAATGAACTCAAGACGCTCCAGATCTTCGTCGGTGTAGAGCCGCGTGTTGCCTTCGGTGCGCGACGGCTTCAGCAGGCCCTCGCGTTCATAAAGGCGCAGTGTCTGCGGATGAATCTCGTACATCTCGGCCACCGCCGAGATCATGTACGCGCCCTTCGATTTGCGTTTTGCCGCCATGTCGTCGCTTCCCGCAATCAGCTTACCGCACCGATGTTGTATTGCGTGTTTCCAAGTTGCTAATCCGTGTTCCCTGCTTTTTCAGATCTTGTCGAACAGCGCCACGCGCGGGTCTTGGCTGTTCAACTTGGCGAACTCGCGCATGATCTCCTTGCTGCGCTCGTCCTGCAACACGGGCACAACAACCTCGACCGTCACAATCTGGTCGCCTCGCTGGTCAGGCCGCTGCGCGTTCTCCACACCACGCTCCCGCATGCGCAACTTCTGCCCACTTTGCGTTCCCGGCGTAATCTTCAACTGCGCGCGCCCGTCGATGGTCGGCACATCCACCTTGGCTCCCAGTGTGGCCTCCGCGATGGTGATGGGTACAGTTAATTGAATGTCGTCCCCCACGCGCGTGAAAACCGGGTGGGTCCCGGTACGCACAATCACAAAAAGATCACCCGGCGCGCCGCCGTTCAGCCCCGCGTTGCCCTTGCCCTGCAGCCGGATGCGCTGTCCATCCCGCGTCCCCGGCTTCATGCGGAACTCGACCGTCTCTGTCCGGTTCACCACGCCCTCGCCCTGGCAGGTGGGGCAATCGTTTGAGATGCGCCCGGTGCCGTTGCAGCGTGGGCAGGGAATGTTGAACTTCATCCGCCCGCCCATTTGCATCACCTGCCCTGTGCCATTACACTCGGGGCACTGCATCGGCCCTCCGGTATGCGCCTGGCCATGGCATGTAGGGCACGTCTCCTGGCGGTTGACCTGGATGCGCGCCTGTCCGCCGCGAATTCCGGTCCAGAAGTCTACCGTTGCCTGATACTCAAGGTCGGTTCCCGGCTGCGGGCCACGCGGCCGCTGGGGCTGTTGCGCCCCGGTGAAGATCCCGGAGAAAATGTCTTTGAAACTGCCCCATGACGCAGAACCTGCACCCGCTGGCGCCCCTGCAGGCTGCCCAGGCCCGCCCTGAAAGCCTGAAAAGTCGAAGCCGTCGAAATCCACCGGAGACCGGCCGCCTGCACTCTGCTGCCGCGCATACGCTTCCGCCGTCGCCGGGTCAATCTGGTCGGAGTAGAACCCGACCTGGTCGTACACCTTGCGCTTCTTTTCGTCGCTCAGCACGTCGTTGGCTTCGGAGATCTCCTTGAACTTCTCCTCCGACTTCTTGTCGCCGGGATTCACGTCCGGGTGATACCGGCGCGCCAGCTTGCGGAAAGCTTTCCGAATATCGTCCGACGTGGCTGTTTTCTTCACGCCGAGCGTCGCGTAATAGTCTTTGTTCTGTGCGGTGGGCATGTGTGTTTTCTTGACCTGTTTCCCTGTTACCTCTGAACTCGCCTTGCGCCTCTTTTTGAGCCGGGTCGATCGAACCTGCTATGCAATCCGCCTCACCTTCAATTGGCCGGTTTCCGTTCGCGGTGCGGGGAGGATTTCCACCTCGATCCGCGCCATCACTTCCCGGCTGGCCAAAGCCAGGTCGTACGCCATCTGCATCTTCATCCAGAAATCCGGTGTTGTGCCAAAGTACCGAGCAAGACGCAACGCCGTATCCGCCGTGATCCCCCGACGTTCGCGCAGAATCTCTGAGATCCTCGTCACAGGTACACGCAAGGCAAGGGCCAAAGCATTCGCCGAAAGTCCCAGCGGTACAAGAAAATCCTCACGCAAGAACTCGCCGGGATGGATCGGAACCCCCCTCTGATCGTGTTTCCGTGGAATACTCATAGCCGGTTCTCCTTAGTGATAATCAACAATCCCCACGTCCCACGCATCCTTGCCATCCCACCGAAAACACACCCGGTATTGATCGTTGATTCGGATGCTCCAGCAGCCCTTCCGGTCACCTTTCAGCTTCTCCAGCCGATTACCGGGAGGATTGGACAGATCTTCAATCGTAGAGGCGAAATCAATGGCCTGCAGTCGACGGGCAGCAATTCTGGATATCCTGTTCCATTGCCGGCTTTTTCCTGTCAGGTAGACGGCTTCGGTTTCTTCGTCGGCGAAGGACTGAATCATGCTTAACGTTTATCGTAACACGGTAAACGAAACAAGCGCCGCGGGCTGACCTTAAAAAGTGCCCGCTCTTGTCGGCTAACAACTCGGGGTGGACAACATTTCGTCGCCCACCCCTGAGCTTCTCCGCCGACGGGCGGACCCGCCTGGACGGCCAGTCCTACTTCTTCTCGTCCACGTCGACGTACTCGGCGTCGATGACGCCTTCGTCCTTCTTCGTGGTCGCACCTGCGTCCGTTCCGGGTGGCGTACCGGCTTCAGTCGCGGCCTGCGCCGCATTGGCCTTGTACATGACCTCGGCGAGTTTGTGGCTCGCCTGCGTCAGCTTCTCGTGCGCGGCCTTCAGCTCAACCGAACTCGGCGTTCCTTCGAGCACCTTCTTCGATTCAGCCAGCACCGACTCCACTTCAGTCTTCTCGGGACCCTGGATCTTGTCGCCAGCATCCTTCAACATCTTTTCGATGTTGTAGACCATGCCATCGAGCGCGTTGCGCGCCTCAATCTCTTCGCGCTTCTCCTTGTCCTCAGCCGCGTGCGCATCCGCATCCTTGGCCATGCGGTCGATCTCTTCCTTGCTCAGGCCCGAGCTCGAAGTGATGGTGATGCGCGTGTCCTTGCCGGTTGCGTTGTCTTTCGCATTCACGTTGAGAATTCCATTGGCGTCGATGTCGAATGTGACCTCGATCTGCGGAACCCCGCGCATCGCAGGAGGTATGCCCGCCAACTTGAACTTGCCCAGCGTGCGGTTCTGCGCCGCAAGTGGCCGTTCGCCCTGCAACACATGCACCTCAACCTCTGTCTGGTTGTCGGCCGCCGTTGAGAACGTCTCCGTCTTCTTGGTTGGAATTGTCGTGTTGCGCGGAATCATGGGCGTTGCCACGCCGCCGAGCGTCTCGATTGCCAAGGTCAGCGGCGTCACGTCCAGCAGCAGAAGATCCTTCACTTCGCCGGCCAGCACGCCCGCCTGCACCGCCGCGCCAATCGCCACCACTTCATCGGGGTTCACACCGCGATGCGGCTCTCGGCCGAACATCTTCTTGACCATCTCCTGAATCTTGGGCATGCGGGTCTGGCCGCCCACCAGGACGACTTCGTCGATCTTGTCAACGCCGATGCCGGCGTCTGCGAGCGCCTTCTTGCAAGGCTCAAGCGAGCGATCGAGCAGGTCTTCAACCAACTGTTCCAGCTTGGCGCGGGTCAGCTTGCGCACCAGGTGCTTAGGACCCGTTGCGTCTGCTGTGACGAACGGCAGATTGATCTCGGTCTCGACGGTCGTCGAAAGCTCGATCTTGGCCTTCTCGGCAGCGTCCTTGAGGCGCTGCAGGGCCATTTCGTTACCCTTCGACCCAAGGTCCAGTCCTTGTTCGGTCTTGAACTCGGCAATCAGCCACTCGACAATGCGCTGATCAAGGTTGTCGCCGCCCAGGTGCGTGTCGCCGTTGGTCGACTTGACCTCAATGACTCCCTCGCCCACTTCCAGAATGGAGATGTCAAACGTACCGCCGCCAAAGTCATACACGGCGATGGTTTCGTCCTTCTTTTTGTCTAACCCGTAAGCCAGCGCGGCTGCCGTGGGCTCATTCACAATGCGCTTCACATCCAGGCCGGCGATCCTGCCGGCGTCCTTGGTGGCCTGACGCTGGGAGTCGTTGAAGTAGGCCGGCACGGTAATCACGGCTTCCTTGACGGTCTCGCCTAGGTAGGCCTCCGCGCTCTTTTTCAGCTTCTGCAGGATCATCGCCGAGATCTCCGGCGGAGTGTACTCCTTGCCCTGGGCCACGACGGCCACGTGGTCGCCTTGCTGCACCACCTTGTAGGGCACCATCTTCATTTCGTCATTCACTTCGTTGTAGCGCCGGCCCATAAACCGCTTGATGGAGAAAATCGTATTCTCCGGGTTGGTGATCGCCTGACGCTTGGCCACCTGGCCTACCAGCCGTTCGCCGCTCTTTGAAAATGCCACAATTGAGGGGGTCGTACGCGCACCTTCCTCATTTGCGATGACTTTGGGCTCACCGCCCTCCATTACAGCAACACACGAATTCGTGGTGCCGAGGTCAATCCCGATGATTTTTGCCATGGTCTGAATTCCCGCCTGTTCAATAAATTTCTAACACTATTTAAGATGCATCATTGAGTGACTTAGTGTCAACTTTATTTGATTCAATCTCCATAAAGCGCCGAAGGCGTAATCGCCCGGCCTCCCCGCGTCGCGTCCACCGCCCACTGTCTTACATCCGGCAGATCCGTTGTCCCACGATATTATCGCCGTCCGACAAATGTCTTACGATTGTCTTACAACCGTCTTGCATCGTATTCCCTTCATTCCACATGCCTTACACCATGTCTCACCATCGATCCGGCCGGTTGCGTCCAGACGCCTCAGTATTCGCGCTCACACACGCTTCTACCCCAATCGGTTAATCTCGATTGTTCCGTTCTTCCATGACCACCGCCGCCGCCCACGCCCGCTACCCGCTCTCCCAGGGCGTCAACCCGTGGCTGGTGACCGTCTCTGTGATGCTCCCCACCTTCATGGAGGTGCTGGACACCGCAATCGCTTCGGTCGCCCTTCCTTACATTGCCGGCTCGCTTTCCGCCTCCAATTCGGAAGCCACCTGGGTCCTGACCAGCTATCTGGTGGCCAACGCCGTCATTCTGCCTGCCTCCAACTGGTTCGCCCACCGCTTTGGCCGAAAGCGCTTCCTGCTGATCTGCGTCATCATTTTCACCGTGGCCAGCTTCTTTTGCGGAGCCGCTCCGTCGCTGGGCATCATTCTGCTGGCGCGGGTCATGCAGGGAGCAGGCGGCGGAGCCTTGCAGCCGCTGTCCCAATCCATCCTTCTCGAAAGCTTTCCTATTCAGAAGCGCTCGATGGCCATGGCGGCCTACGGCCTGGGGATCGTGGTGGCGCCGGTGCTGGGTCCCACGCTGGGAGGCTGGCTCACCGATACCTTCAGTTGGCGCTATGCCTTTTACATCAACATCCCGGTCGGCATTCTGGCGGTCTTTATGATCGCCCGGTTCATTCACGATCCGCCGTATATCAAGAACGCCAAAGTCGGTCCCTTTGACAATCTGGGCTTCGGGTTGCTCATCGTCTGGACCGGCGCCCTGCAAATCGTCCTGGACAAGGGTCAGGAAGACGACTGGTTCGGCGCCCTCTGGGTCCGCTGGGCGGTTGCCGCGCTGGTTATCGCTCTTGTCGGCTGGATCTGGCATTCCTGGACCCATCCCAAAGGCCTGGTCGACCTGCACATCCTGCGAGACCGAAACTTCCGCACCGGCTGCTTCCTCATCGCACTGCTGGGAATGTGTATCTACATCACCATCGCCATTCTGCCGCTCTATTACCAGGAGGTTCTCGGCTATACCGCGTTTTCCGCCGGGCTGGTCGTCGGCCCGCGCGGAATTGGCTCCTTCATCGGTTCGCCAATGGTCGGCTTCCTCGGCTCCCGCATCGACAATCGCAAACTCCTCTGCGCCGGATTCGTCGCCTTTGGTGTCTGCGCACTTGTGTTCGGCACCGTCAATCTCGATATCGGCCCTTATACCCTGTTGATTCCCATCACACTGACTGGCTTTGCTCTCAGCTTTGTCTTTGTCCCCCTGGCCACCATGACCACCTCCACCATCAACCGCCAGGAGATGGGCAACGCCACCGGCCTCTTCAATATGCTGCGGAACATCGGCGGGTCAATCGGGATCGCGATGGCCACGACGGCGCTGATTCGCAGAGCTGCTCTTCATCAGACTGAAATCGGGGCCGCGGTTCCTCCGTACATGCTTCAGCAGAGATCCACTGCCATCGCCGGCTATCTCGCCCACCACGTCGGGCACGCGCAGGCCAGGCCGGGCTCGTTCGGCCTGCTTTACGGCCTGATGGAGCAGCAATCGGCTCTTATGTCGTATGTGGATGTCTTCCGCTGGACCGCGGTTCTGGCCTTCTTCTGCGCTTTCGCCGTGTGGCTCTTCAAAAAGCCCATCAAGCATGTTGCGCCGCCGCCGGGAGTGCATTGAGTGGCAGGGGACAAGCCGCGAGTTTCTGTGCTGCAGTGCAGCGGGCGTTTCGCCTTGCGATTCCCTCCAAAACAGGTAAACTTGAATCGAGTTAACGTAGAAGAACAGAAATTAAACCTTCCATCTCAATCGATTAGGTGACACTTGCCGATAAATCAAATTTGTCTTAGCCGAATCGCCGCGCGAAAGAGTACGCTGCGCATTCCCGGAATTCTTCGCTCTTCCTGGCTATTGCTTCTGGCAGGCCTCGCCCCTTTTGTGTCCGCTCCTGGATCCTCCCAGGAAGTTTCAGCTTTCCAGGGTCCGGAGAACCTCTCTGCGCAGGAGACCGCGGCCCCGGTGAAAGCACCGGCCTCTACTACCGCTGCGATGACGGAGATCCTTGTGGATCCAGGCAGAGCGGCCGAAGCAGACGGCTCATCGAACTCCACATCCAGTGCGAATGACGGCTCGGGAGCCACCGAGGCGGTCAAGACAAAGACTCCCGTCGAGAGCGAAATCATCTGGGAGGGCATGGCCTCTTATGGCAATTACAACCTCTTCGCCATTGAGGACATGACCAAGCTTTATACCAGCGGCGTGGAATATGACCGCCACGCCTGGGGATATTTCCTGAGAGCGCAGATGGACTACGTTGCTGAAGTCCTGCCTTTTGTTCTTCTGGTTGAACCTGCCAAATCCGATTATTACGGCAATCCGCAATCGGCGAACCGGAAACTGGTGCCGGGGTTGGGTATTACGCCGGTGGGCTTACGCATGATGTGGCGCAGCAACAAGGAACACTTCAAACCCTACGTGCTGATCAAGGGCGGGATGATCGGCTTTACCCAGAAGGCGCTGTCGCCTGCGGCGACCTATGAAGACTTCACCTTGCAGTCAGGATTCGGCGTGCAGACCAAGCTGACGGAGCGCGTCGATCTGCGCCTGGGGCTCTGGGGCGACTTTCATTTCTCAAACGCCTATGTCGTTGCCAGCGATCCCGGCACCGATGTGATGAACGCGAATTGGGGCATCTGCTATCACCTGGGACAACCGCGCCAATAAAAAACACTTCTACGGGAAATTATGCACTGAAGCCTTGCGGGCCGCCTTTCTCTTTCCAAGTTCCTTTTGCGCCGCTAACCTTTTCAAACACGGCCACATGCGGGACATAGCGGCCCGCTCCGCATTTCTCTGTTGCAGCAGGTTTCTCCTTGGTTCCTGCGCCTTGTCCGGCCCGTCTGAGGCCCCTTCAGGACAACTTGCGCCCTTCGCGAAGCATCCATCTTATCCTGTGCGACTCGAAGGGTGCGGTCCTGGCGAACGGCCCGGAACTCCGGGCCCCGCCGATCACAAAGAGGGAGTTGAAACCTATGAACACTAGCTCTCGAAAACATTATCCTCTCGTTCTTTTGCTCGCGGCAGCCGGATTAGCGGCCGCCCAGGAGCCCAATCCCACCTCCACGCAAAGCCCTTCAAATGCTGTGCCGATGCAGCAAGTAGGAACGAGCGACAACGTTCCCCTCTACAGGATCAATGTCGTCGGCCGGGATATCCCCGCGATCAACTATTTCCATCGCAGTGCTTCCACCAAAATCGGCTTCCAGGGCACCGACCTACTGCCCACTGCACACGGAACCGCGAAGGTGGACGCGCACCTGGGACGCACTTCAATCGATGTGAGTCTCGAAGGTCTGACGCCCGCAAACGGATTCGGCAACGAGTACCTGACGTATGTTCTTTGGGCGATTACGCCTGAAGGCCGTCCAGTAAACCTGGGCGAAGTGCTTCCCACGGGAGGCAAGAACAAGGTGGACATGCAAGTTACCACTAACCTGCAGTCATTCGGCCTGATTGTTACAGCCGAACCTTACTACGCAGTAACCATGCCCAGCGACCTCGTTGTGATGCAGAACGTCGTCGAAGACCGGACGCAGGGAGTAATTGAGCAGGTCACTGCGCACTACTCTCTGCTGCCGCGCGGAGCTTACGCTGAAACGGCAGGACGCCACACTGTACTGAATCCGATCCGGCGTGATGAGCGTTCGCCGCTTGAACTTTACGAAGCAGTCAACGCCGTGCAAATCGCCAGCGCCGCCGGCGCTGATAAGTACGCGGCAGACACCATGACAACCGCAAAAACCGCCCTGCAGAATGCGCAGGATTCCGACATGAACAAGCACGATCGCAAGGAAACCATCACCTTCGCTCGGGAAGCGGTGCAGTCGGCGGAAGATGCGCGCATCATCACCATTCGCAAGATCAAAGCCGAGGATGAGGCGGCCGCGCAACAGGCGCGTGTGAACGCGGAACAGCAGGCGCAGCAATCGCAGTTGGCCGCGCAACAATCGCAACTGGCCGCACAGCAGGCGCAGGCCATCGCACAACAAGAGGCCGATGCACGTCAAAAAGCTGATGCTGAACGCCAACGCGCAGAAGAAGCCGCAGCCAGAGCACGTGAAGCTCAGCAGCAAGCCGAACTGAGCGCGCAGCAAGCCCAGCAGAACGCGGAACAGGTACGCGAGCGGCTCCGCCAGCAGTTGAATCAGGTGCTTCAAACTACTGAGACCGCACGCGGGCTCATCGTCAACATGTCCGATGTGCTCTTCGACTTCAACAAGTACACACTCAAGCCCGAGGCTCGCGAGAAGCTGGCCAAGGTTTCAGGCATCCTGCTCGCGTATCCCGGCCTGAAGCTTCAGGTGGAAGGGTACACGGATAACATCGGAACGGATGAATATAACCAGAAGTTATCTGAGGAGCGCGCGGATGGAGTGCGTGACTATCTCGTCGCACAAAGTGTCCCTGATGCGAATGTTACCGCAGAGGGCTACGGGAAAAAGGACCCGGTTGCCGATAACTCGACAAATGAAGGACGCGCCCAGAACAGGCGCGTGGAGTTAGTTGTTTCGGGAGCGGCGATCGGCATCCAGCAGAGCGAACCGGGTGCTCAAGGGGAGGCCGTTCCGGTACAACCGCAACCGGCGCCAGGAAACGCCGCGCAATACAACGGAGCTTCCGGTGTCTCAAATCCCCCCCAATAACTCGCGTATTATCTTTGCAAGCAGGAAACGGGCTAACTCTCTTTCGAGAGTTAGCCCGTTTCCTTTTTGTATTCTCCCCATAATCACTTGAAAGCCTGCAACAAGCCAAGGGCTTCTAGCTTACTCCGCCAGTGGTAAGAACCGTCTCATCTGCTCGTCGAATTCTTCTATCTTCCCGCTCAGAATGTCATAGTACCACCCATGCACCGTGAGCCGGCCTTCCTGAACAGCCCGCCCCACCGCAGGCTGCGCCTTTAGGTTCCACAGTTGCGCCACTACATTCCCTCGAATGAGCGATGCTAACTCGGCATGCTCTCCATCGGCCGGGTTGAGCGGCTGCCGGTGGCTCCACGCTCCCTCCACGTGGCTCAGCCAGCGTTGCGCCTTGGGCAGTTTCTCCAGGTCCTTGCGGTTCAGCGCCGCTTTCAGCGCTCCGCAATCGGAGTGTCCACATAAGATGGCGCTCTTCACCCGCAGCACGTCAACGGCGTATTCAATTGTCGCGGTCGTGCCATCCACATCGTGGCTGGTCATGGGCACAACGTTCCCCGCGTTGCGTGAAATAAACAGGTCTCCCGGGCCGGTGCCCAGAATCAGATCCGGAACAATGCGCGAATCCGAACATGTAATGAAAAGCCACTCCGGCGCCTGGCGATCGGAGAGCAGTTTAAACTGCGTTCGTTTGCCCGGAAAAACCTCCGCCAGAAACCGCTTATGTCCCGCTATCAGCCGATCCATTCTTGCTCCCTGTCCGCGTTCAGTGCTCCCCCAATTCGCGCGGCTACCTTCGAATAGCCTATCGCATCAGATGGGTATCCGCTTGACTCACCACTATACAACCGGTAGCATGTTCGGGTGGAAGATTACCCTCGCGATCTAAGGGAGTTTGATCTCCGCTTTGGAAGCGAAGATGCGTGTCGAAACTACTTAATCCAGCTTCGATGGCCGGATGGATTCCGTTGCCCGCGTTGCGGATGCCCCAAAAGTTCGCCCGTGCGGGCGTTATTGCTGCGATGCCGTGATTGTCGGTATCAAGTCTCAGTCACGGCCGGAACCATTTTTCAAGATACTCGCACTCCTCTTCGGGTATGGTTTCAGGCGAT
Organism: Occallatibacter sp.; assembly: GCA_049514915.1. Lineage (GTDB taxonomy): Bacteria > Acidobacteriota > Terriglobia > Terriglobales > Acidobacteriaceae > Telmatobacter. Next base: position 98,875 of record JBEKUP010000002.1, read on the forward strand.
GTGGTGGGTGACCACTCAGAAGAATGGGACAAGTACGCTGGGACTGCAACGCGTTTTGGGCCTAAACAGATATGAAACAGCCTGGACAATCATGCACCGGCTTCGTCGGGCGATGGTAAGGCCAGGCCGTGACCTGCTCACGGGCAGAGTCGAAATTGACGAGTGTTACATCGGCGGCGAAGAGGAGGGCTTGCCGGGGCGACTCAATCTGGAGAAGTCGCTGGTTGTAGTTGCCGCCCAGGAAGATGGATCGGGTATCGGCCGCATTCGCATGCGCCAAATCGTCGATGCTTCTTCCGCCGCCTTGACACCTTTCGTGCGTGACTCTGTAGCCTTGGGAAGTGTCGTTCACACGGATGGATGGCTCGGCTATCTCCCCCTTGGAAAAGAGGGTTACCAGCACGAGATCACATTCATCAAGGGGAAGAAAGAAACCGCGTCAGAGTTGCTTCCCAGAGTTCATCTGGTGGTTTCATTGTTGAAGCGTTGGCTCATGGGCACTCACCAAGGGGCAATTAGTCAGAAGCACTTGGACTATTACCTCGATGAATTCACGTTTCGATTCAACCGACGCAAGTCTAAGAGCCGCGGCAAGCTATTCTTCCGCCTCGTACAACAAGCCGTTGCCCAATCTCCTGTCACTCGCCTGCAAATTGTCAGTTCCCACGGGCGCAATCAGCTTCCAGAGTTTTGATCTGCATCTGCCTACGACGAGGCCGGATCTGATCCACTCTGAAATGATGGTAGAACTTGAAGAAATGAAAATTGTCTTTATCACGCTGGCCCTTTGCGGCTCAATTTATGTGGGAATAGGAGTCTTAGCCCTCGATTTCCTGGTGGGTTGGACCGCACAGACATATGTTGCCTTAGGGCTGACTGTCGTGTTCCTGGCAAGCTGCCTGGTCGCAACAAAGCGCGGCCTACTCGCCGTAATTATTGCGTGGACTGGGACAGTCCTATACATACTTTTCAGCTGGAGAACTGATGCTTCATGGGTATTTCACGACAATCTCGAGCGTTTTGCTCTTTGGGCGCCAACCTTCCTAACCATTGCGGCGTGCGTTAGAAAGAAACGAATGAACACGTAAGGCCATGTCATGGGACAAAATACAACCTGTTCGGGTATGGTGAGTCAAGCGGATACCCATCTCGCATCATTTTGACTCCTTTGTGATATATAGCTGAGCCAATCAATTAGCATGCCATCATGGGCAGGGATTTCCCGCGCCCTCGCCTCGTTGTGGAATCCACCTATGCCCTACCACCGCCGATCCTTCACTTTTGCCCTAACCTGCATCGTGCGATTCCTGGTATGGAGAGACCGGGCGCTCGATCTGTTCGGCATCGGCCCACGTGGCGCGTTCTCCAACCAACCGGTTTTCCGGCATTCCATCCCGAGCGGGAAGAATACGGTAGACGCAGTTTTTGTCGAGCCAGCCACAGGCCCTGCGCGCGCAGCAATTCTCATCTGCCACGGGATTGGCGAAACCGTTGGCCGCTGGCTCCCCGTCCAGCAGCTCTTGGCCGCGCACGGCGTCGCCTCTTTGGTTTTTGACTACTCGGGGTATGGCCTGAGTACCGGCCGCGTCGATTGGATCCAATGCGAACTGGACGCTGAGGCCGCCTTCCGACAGCTCGAGCATCTCACCTCTCCGCTTCCCATTTCGATCCTCGGCTTTTCCCTCGGCAGTGGTCCGGCTGCCGCTATTGCGAACCGCGTCCGGGCTGACCACCTCATCCTCGGCGCGGCCTTCACGTCGTTTCGAGACGCGGCCCGCGTCGCTGGAATCCCGCGAGCGCTCTCCGCCCTCGTGCCGCCGATCTGGTCCGCAATGGAATCCCTGCGGGATTGCTCTGTCCCCGTCCTCATCCTCCACGGCGAAAAAGACCGTCTCTTTCCCGTCCGGATGGCTCACGATCTGGTCTCCTGCTGTCCAGGCAAGGTCGAGTTGCTGGTGGTGCCGGACCTCGCGCACAATCAGCCGTTCCGCAAGCCCGACCTCTCCTATTGGGGACTCATCATCGCGCGCCTGCTGGCAGAAGAACCCGCCCGCCGCGAATCCTGACTTACGAATCCCTGCTCACTTGGTTACAACAATTTCAACGCGGCGGTTGAGCTGGCGTCCCGCGGGATTATCCTGGCCATCCGGCTTCCTGTTCGGCGCAACAGGACGAGCCGCCCCGTATCCTTTGGGGGCAAACGCGGAAACAGACATGCCCGCGTTCTGAATGAGCCATGTCTCAACCGCTTCGGCGCGCTGCTGCGACAAGCGCAGATTGATCGCGTCCGCGCCTTTTGCGTCCGTATAGCCCTCAATCCGGATCGCACTGTGCGGCCTGGCTGCCTTCATTTTCGCGACGGCTTGGCGAAGAGTCGCCGCAGCGTCCGGCCGAATGTTGGCCTTGTCGAAATCGAACAGCACATCGGCGGCTAGCAGAATGCGCAGCTCGGTGGGACTATCCCGCACCGTCAGCGCCTGTCCCGGATAGACAAGTTGTACCGAAGTCCCCGAAGTCAAGCTGGTGGTTCCTGACGTGAGACTGACCGGGCCCGACGTGAGGCTTGCGGTGCCTGGGGTCAGGTTCACCGGACCGTTTTTCGCTGTGGTGGTCAAATGGGTGTCTTCCGGCCTCACACCTGCTGAACTGCCCGCCTTGCCCTCAAGAGTCGCGGCGCCGGTGACTGAAAACTCGTAGTACCCGCCCATGCGGTTGATGGCCTGCTGCGCGCTAATGGTCACCAGCACTCTTGTGTGCTTGTTGAAGGTGCCATGATTGGAGACTTCGCCAAGGTTGCCCTGTGAAACAACGGGCTGCGTAAAGAAGGCTTTGCCCGTCTCGTCGCTTAGTGCAAAGGTGAGCGTCTGGCGCAAAGGGTTGCCGAACAGCCCCATCTCATGGAACGCCATCCGAAAATCGATGCGTCCCGGTTCGCCATAAAAGTAGTAGTAAACCGGACCGTCTGTGGTATCCACGTTGCCCTTGTTGATGCCCGGGGCAAGCGGTGTTGGGTGCTTCGGATCGTGCGACTGCGACCGCGCCGGAACGGAACAGGCAATGCAAACAAGGATCAGCAGAACGAGCAGCTTCAACTTCATCAGACCTCCAGGAAATCCGGGCGGGAATCCCGGAGATGGCTCACGCAAGCCGAGTTTATGGTATCTGACACAAATTGAACAGACTTGATTAGGAATTGGAGCTGTCCGGATTCCAATTGACTTGCGGTTAGCAACGCCAGTTATCGCGGCAATCCATACGGTTTCCGGAGCTGCCCGTCTATGCATATGGAGCGAACAGATGTGTCGCGTTCGCCACCAAGCCGCCGGAGCAAAACAATGGAGTTCTCTACTTCCATCGAGACTCGGCGCCCGCAACTCGCTCGAAGCGCGACTCCACGCGATCGATTTTTTCGTGTCCTGTTAATCGTTTTCCTTCTCCCGCTTTGCACTTTCAAAACCACCGGATGCAGCTCCGTTTCTGGTTCTTCGCCCAACCTGACCATCGTCGGCATTAAAGATCTCGGAACAATTCCAACCAACCCGGACATTCTCGGAAGAGATGGTGGATACAGCGCCCTCTTTCAGGGATATTCGGTCTGGCTGTACGGAGATACTTTCCTCGCCAATCCCAACGCCGAGGGCTTTTCGCTGATCAGCGACTCGTGGTCCTACACCAGCGACCTGAATGCACAGAGCGGGATCGCAGGCTTCAAAGAGCAACTCGATTCCGCCGGAGCGCCCACCATGATTCTTCCTGAGACGCCCACGGAACAAGCCTTTAATGCAACGCACAATGGCACCAACTGCCAGCAACAGCCTTGCGGAGCGCGATGGGCGCTTTGGCCGGCTTCCGTCGTGGTCGACTCCGCCACCGGTCACGCTCTGGCGTTTTACGGGCTGGTTTATTCGTTGCCCGGCGCCTTCAATTTCAAAGGGCTAGGCAGCTCAGTTGCCACATGGCAGAGCCTTCAGCAACAGCCGCAGCGCCCCACCTTCAACCCGCCGGTGGTGCCGGCTCATCCAGATCTGCTGTTCAACCAGAATGAACCAGCCTTTGGTTCGTCCTCTCTTATCAGTGGGGGCATGCTCTATGTCTACGGCTGCGGAATCCCCTCGAGCGGCACCGACAAAGGATGCAGGCTGGGCAAAGTTGCTCCGTCTAACGTGCTCGACCGAAACGCATGGAGCTACTACGCCGGCAATGGCACTTGGTCGTCGCAGATTACCGATGCGGTTCCGGCATTTATTGGAAGCAGCATCGTCAGCGTTGCCTGGAATAACTTCCTGCAGCAGTACATCGCGATTTATAGCGCGCCCTTCTCCCAGAATGTAATGATCCGTACCGCGCCCAATCCCGAAGGCCCCTGGTCGCTGGCAACCACTGCGTTCACCGCTATGCTACCGTCCAGCGGCAACACCTACGACGCGCACCAACACTCCGAATACGATGCCAACGGCGGCCAGACCATCTATGTAACCTACTCCCGTTCCACCCCGGCGCCGTTTACCAGCGAAGTGCGTCTGGTCGCCGTTCAACTTGGCCGGCCCACCGGACAAGCGCAGTGAACCGGCTGCCCCACCGTGGGTCGCGCAGTTGGCATTCGAGATACACTTGTAATTGACCATGTTTGAGAACCTGACAGACAAACTGCAGCGCGCCTTCAAAACCCTCCGCGGCCAGGGCACGCTCACGGAAGAAAACATTGCCGAGGCCCTGCGCGAGATCCGCGTCGCCCTGCTTGAGGCCGACGTCAACCTCAACGTAGCCCGCGACCTCATCGAACAAATCCGCGTCAAGGCCGTCGGGACCGAAGTGCTTACCGCTCTCTCGCCGTCCGAGCAGGTCATCAAGATCGTTCGCGACGAGCTTATCGAGTTCCTCGGCAAAGACACGGCCCGCTTCAAGTTCGCCTCGCAGCCGCCCACCGTCATCCTCATGGCCGGACTGCAAGGCTCGGGTAAAACCACCACCTCCGGCAAGCTGGCAGCCTGGCTCAAAAAGGGTGGTCATCGCCCCATGCTGGTTTCGGTCGATGTCTACCGCCCCGCCGCCCGTGAGCAACTCAAAGTCGTTGCCAAGTCCATCGAAGCAAAACTTTACGAAGGCGACCAGAAAGGCGAAGCGGCAGGTTCGGCGCTCGTCGAGCGTCTTGCGAAGGAGGCTCTGCGTGAAGCCCGCATCATGGGATGCGACACGCTCGTCGTGGACACTGCAGGCCGTCTGCACATTGACGAAGACCTGATGAGCGAAATGGAGCGGCTGAAGAAGCTTCTCAACCCCAGCGAAATCCTCTTCATTGCCGACGCCATGACCGGCCAGGACGCCGTCAACTCCGCCCTCGACTTCCACAAGCGCCTCGGCCTCACCGGCGTCATCCTCACCAAGATGGATGGCGACGCACGCGGCGGCGCGGCGCTCTCCATCCGCCACGTCACGGGTCAGCCCATCAAGTTTATCGGCGTGGGCGAAAAGCCGGACGCCTTCGAACCTTTCCATCCCGACCGCATCGTCGGACGCATTCTCGGCATGGGCGACATGATGTCGCTCATCGAGAAGGCCGAATCGACCCTCGACCGCAAAAAGTCAGAGGAGTTCGCGAAGAAAGCCTTGCTCGGCGACGGCTTCACCCTCGAAGACTTCCGCGACCAGCTCAAGCAGATCAGGAAGCTCGGCTCCATGGAGAGCATCCTCAAGATGCTTCCTTCCGTTGGCCCCTTCGCCGGCATGCAGCAGGCCGCCGGCAACGTGGACGAGAAGCAGTTTACGCGTCTCGAAGCCATCATCAACTCCATGACCCCGCTCGAGCGGCGCAACCACGAGATGATCAGCGGCAGCCGCCGCAAGCGCATCGCCAAAGGCAGCGGCACAGAAGTGCAGGACGTCAACAATCTCCTCCGCCAATACGCGCAGATGGCGAAAATGTTCAAGCAGATGGGCAAAGGCGGCCTGGCAAGCAAGATGATGCGCGGCGGGCTCGGCGCCATGGGCATGGGCGGAAAACAACGATTTGGGCGATAATCGATCTCAGAACCGGAGTAAGATTTAATCAGCGGCAGGACAGATCAATGATTACCACCACCCTGCAGGACCAACTCGACGAGATCACCCACAACACCCGGCAGCTTGTGCAGGCCGACCGCCTTGCTATTGGTGAGCGCGCAGTCGAAGAGCTGTTCGCCTCTGGCATCGAAGAGAGAATCCTGCCCGTCGGCGCCATGGCCCCGCAGTTCACGCTCAAGGATGCCACCGGCCGCATGGTCCGCTCGTCAGACCTGCTTGCCCTCGGGCCCCTGGTCATCAAGTTTTTCCGCGGCCGCTGGTGCTCCTATTGTGTGACAGAACTCGAAGCGTGGCGTGACCTTTATGGCGTTCTCCGCGAACGCGATGCGCTGATGGTTGCCATCGGGCCGCAGATTGGGCGGCAGAGCGACTTCATGGCCGGCCAGCATGGCTTGCCGTTCCCGGTGCTGCACGATCCCGGCTGCGCCCTCGCCGAGAAATTCGGCCTGGTCTACACGGTGCCCGAGTACCACCAGCACTATTACCGCTCCATCCTCGTCAACATTCCCTTCGTCAACGGTGAGCCAAGTTGGCGCCTGCCCCTCCCTGGTACTTATGTCATTGGCCAGGATCGCAAGGTTCTATTTGCGGAGGCGCATGCCGACTTCCGCGTCCGGCCCGAGCCCGAAGAAGCCCTCGCCGTCACCGCCGCACACCACGGCCGATAAACCTTAGGTTTTCGATTGCCACTCGGAGAACAGAGATTCCGCCCGGGCGCGGGCAGCGCCGCGCAGCAAGAAGACCTTATTTCTGGACAACTCACCGCTTATGATCTCTACCTGATTCTTAGCTAACCCGAATAACTCTGCCAGAAACGCGATAAGCGCTGAGTTAGCGCGGCCCTCAATCGGCGGCGCCTGCACGGCAATCTTCAACTGCGCCGTAGCTCCCTCGCCATAGATCCCGACAATCGCCGTCTTCTTCGCCCCCGGCTGCGCGCGCACCGCGAGGGTTACGCCACCGGCAGCCGCGCGGACGAAGCCGGCGCTCATTCCTGAGATCCCGTCCACGGCGCGCGCTTGCCAAACAGCGCCGTCCCCACACGAATTCGCGTCGCTCCCTCCTCAATCGCCAGCGCAAAATCTCCGCTCATCCCCATAGACAACACGTCGAGCTTCAAGTGCGCATGCGCCGCGGCCCAACGGTCGCGCAGTTCCCGCAAGCCGCGGAAGCACGCCCGCGTCACATCCTCCGCCACGCCCCAGGGCGCAATCGTCATCAGTCCCTGCACATGCAGATGCGCCAGATCCGGTAGCCGCTCCAGCAATTGCGCAGCCTCGTCCGACTCCGGCTCCAACCCGGCCTTGCTCTCTTCCGGGCTCAGCTTCACCTCCATCAGTACCGGGAGCCGCTTGCGCAACTTTCCGGCAACTTCATTCAGTCTCTCCGCCAGCCGTAACGAGTCCACCGAATCCACTGCATCAAACAACTCCACTGCACGCGCCGCCTTGTTGCTCTGCAAGTGCCCAATCAAATGAACAAGAAGTGGCTCGTCGGCCGCAGCATTGCTTCCCCCAGCACGCCAACCCGCCAGGTCCGGCGACTTCGCCGCAAATTCCTGCACACGGCTCTCGCCGAACATGCGCAGTCCCAGCTCTGCCGCCTCGACTATTGTCGCTGCTGAACAAGTCTTCGAAACGGCCATCAACTCCACGCCACTGCGTGCGCGCTGAGCCCTGCGGCAAGCAGCCGCAATCGCCTCTTCCACTCGTTCCAGATTCTGAGCCAAAAACGTCATCGTCCGCCCATCGAACTACCGCACGCCGCAATGTTCGCCGCGCCCACCGTCCATTAGTACTTCCAGCATGCATTCGATTCCGTTCAGAGTAACCAACTCTGTGCGAGCCTCCCGCGAGCGTCTGCCGCACCGCAGGTGCCGAGCGCCTGCCATCACGGCTGGTGGTTCAGTGCCCATGCTCCTCGAGGTACTTTTCAGCCTCAAGCGCCGCCATGCATCCCGATCCGGCCGCAGTAATCGCCTGACGGTACCGCCGGTCCTGCACATCTCCGCAGGCGAAGACGCCGGAAAGCACCACGCCTTGGTGAGTCGTCAGCACGTTGCCCGTGGTTTTGATGTAGCCGTCTTCGTCCAGGTCCATCTGCCCGGTAAACATCTTCGCATTCGGCACGTGTCCAATGCCGAGAAATAGTCCACTGATAGCCAGCTCACTTTTCATCCCATTGCTCACGTCGCGCAGCCGCAATCCCTTCACTTCTTTCTCTTCTACGCCCAGCACTTCATCCACAACCGTGTTGGTCCGCAGTTCGATATTGGGATGCGCCATGGCTCGCTCCAGCATGATCTTCGACGCCTTGAAGCTCTCCCGCCGGTGCAGGAGCGTGACCTTGCTGGCAAATCGCGTGAGAAACAGCGCCTCTTCCATGGCTGAATCCCCCCCGCCTATGACCGCAATCTCTTTACCGCGGAAGAAAAACCCATCGCAGGTGGCGCAGCTTGAAACCCCGTGTCCGATCAGCGCCTGCTCGCTCGGCAACCCCAGCCACCGGGCGCTCGCGCCGCTGGCAATAATCAGCGTCCGCGTGTCGATTTCGCCTCCCGAGGTGAACAGCCGCATGGGATGCGTTCCGAGGGCCACGCGCGACAAATGCGCCAGTTGGAAAGTTGCGCCAAACCGCTCGGCCTGCTTCTTCATGTTGTCAATCAGTTCTGGCCCCTGAATCCCTTCAGGCCAGCCGGGAAAGTTCTCTACCAGCGTCGTGATAGAGAGTTGTCCGCCCGGTTCGTGTCCCTCCAGAACCAGCGGTTTCAGTCCAGCGCGCGCGGTATAAATGGCCGCCGTAAGCCCGGCGCAGCCGGAACCAAGGATAACGGTATCGCGAATTTCTGTCATAAGGTTTCCCGAGTCGATTCTAGATGGTCAGGCCCAAGCGCTTACCCACACCGAGCCTTCTCCGTCACTGAGGTTAAGATGATCCTATGGCGAATTTGACTCTAGTCTACGGTCTCCGGCTGCTCCCTGAAGGCGAGGTCACCGAGATTCAGGACGCAACCCTCAAGCTGGCAACAGGTCACGAAGCGCACGTGACCATGCACACCATTGAGGGCTCGCGCGAGGAGATCGAAACCCAGCTCAAACGGAGCCTCGACGCCTTTTTCAGTTTTTATCCGGAGATCTGACGACGCCGGCCGAGCGCCTGTCGCGCCGGATCACCCGGCAACCCCCATGCCGGAAGGGCATGGGTGTCAGCGAGGGATCGAGGCATGGAGGGCGGGTCGGCCGCCGGGCTATAATGCGGTTACACTTCGTCTCGAAACACAAGGTGGCGCTGGGAGAGAAACCATGAACAGAAGATTGCTTCCGTTCGCGATCACACTTTTTTCGCTGCTTTGCGCAAACGCCGTTCCGGCGCTGGCGCAGGCGGCCAAGCACACTTCTCCGTCGCGGCCGTCGGCTGCCGACGCGCCTGCCCGCAAGCAGCTCGCGGCCGACTTGGCGGACTATCAAAACAGTCCTGAAGATGCCAGCTTGCGCGACCGGGTTGTTGCGTTGGCCAAGACCATAAATCCGGCCCCGCAGGTTCCCGAAATCGCGCGGGAGTACTTCGCCAAGGCCACCGAGCAGATGGAAAGCGCTGCTTCGCCGGACGAATTCAAAGCTGCGGCCGCGCTATTTGAGCGGGCCGCCGTGCAGGCTCCGTGGTATGCCGCTGCCGACTTCAGCGCCGCATCAGCCTTTGTGCGGGCCGGCGACTTCGACGACGCTCGGCGCAAGCTGGCGCTTTACCGGGCGGCCGTACGTCCCGGTGTTGACACCGGCAATGCCGAGGAGTTGGAGCGGAACATCGCTCAACAGCAGGCCGCACAGGGTTTTCAACAGGCATTGAAGCTGTTTAGCGCCAACCCGAACGACGAAAACCGGCGGCAGATCCTCAGGCAGTCCCAGGCGATGAAGCCTCCGCCGGAGATTCCCGAAGAGGCCCGTCAGCATTATGTGATGGCCGGGGTACTGGCCAAGTCGGCGGAGGACGAAGCCGGACACGGGCAGCGCGCCATCGAGGAGTTCAAGGCAGCTTTGCTAATCGCTCCCTGGTGGGGGAACGCGTATAGGAAGCTCGCCGCTGCCGAAGCGGCCGAGGGTCATTATCAGGACGCCGTCGCCAGCCTGAACTTTTACTTGCTCACCCAACCCATCGACGCCCGCACCGCTCAGGACGATATATACCGGTTTTTGGCGCTGGAGCAGGGAGCGGCGGACGAGGAGGCTAAGCGAGATGCGGATGAACAGCGACGGAAACTGCTGGAGGAACAGCGGCAAAAAGAACGCGCCGATTTCGAAGCTGGGAAATACACCTTCGAGGGAAGGTGGTATGCGATTCCCTTACCGAATAACTATTTTGTCGGCGGCGAGTTGAAGCCAGAGTGCGACTATTCAATCAATCAAAAGAGCGGACGATGGGACATTACAAACAGCTGCTCCCGGCATAACTGGGCCATAGAGGATATACAACTCCAAACCGGGCAAATCCGTTTCCGCTTATCAGGGCACGATCCAGGCTACCCGTTTGTCATGGTGTCTGTTACTTTCGCGCTGTCCGGGGATGGGCAGGCGTTGGTGGGTGAGGAGACCGTTTATAGCGAAGCGAACATCTCCATCGGCACCTACCCGGTTCGCTGGGTTCGCAGAAGGTGACAGCGGACGGTGGGTTGTTCTGGGCACGGTTCGATAGGGACGAAGGATCTGTCGAGCCGCATTTTGAACCGGCGTCCGATCTCCGTTTCAAGCCCGTCTGAGCAGTTTCTAAGAGGCCCCCGACCTCACTGGTCCATCAGATGCTGGGAATCCTCCGTCTGGAGGGCTCCCAGTGGCCGTGTCCATCCCTGCTCAGCCGCACATCGCAGCCGCTCGCTTGGTCGCCCTGGCCCTCTTGTCTCTGACTCCCTCAGCCGCTCTTGCTGGAGGGCCTAAGTATGTAGCCGGCACAAGCTACTTTAATCCCTCGGTTCTGGGCCAACCCATTCACTGGTCCGGCGGGCAGGTGAATTACTACGTCGACCAGGGCTCGCTCAACAGCGCGGTCACCAACCAGCAGGTCACGTCCATGGTCGATGCGGCAGCCGCGCTCTGGTCCGCCGTACCTACCGCCGGCGTCAACCTCACAGACGCGGGATCGCTCAACGAAGACGTCAACGGAAGCAACATTGCCGTCTCATCGACCGGCCAAATCACGCAGCCCTCCGACGTAACATCCTCCGCCATAGGCTATCCCGTGGCAGTCATCTACGACGCTGACGGTTCGGTCATCGACGCCATATTCGGAGCCGATGCCAGCCAGCCCATGAACTGCCAAAACAACGGCGTCTTCGTGTGGATGGACAACATCAATCCCGACGCCACCATCGCCCACGCCATCATCCTGTTGAATGGCCTTTGCGCCACAAATGCCAAATTGCTCTCGATGATGAGTTTCGAATTAGAGCGCGCTTTCGGCCGCATTCTCAACCTCGATTTTTCCCAGGTGAATCCCGACGCGCTCCAGATCGGAGAGCCGGCCGGCACGGACGGCTGGCCCGTCATGCAGCCCCTCAGCGGCCTTTGCGGTCCCGTGGGCGGAGCGTGCCTCCCCACTTCCGCGCAACTGGCCTACGACGACATCGCCGCGCTCAATCGCATCTACCCCATCACCGCCCAGAACCTGGCCAACTTCCCCGGCAAACAACTCACTGCGGCCTCGACGGTTTCTATCCAGGGCTCCATCTCTTTTCGAACCGGTCTGGGCATGCAAGGTGTCAATGTCGTTGCCCGTCCGCTCGACGCCAACGGCAATCCGCTCTATCAATACACCGTCACCTTCCCCTCTGGCGCATACTTCAGCGGCAACCACGGCAACCCGATCTCCGGCTATGACGATGCCAACGGAAATCCTCTGGCCATGTGGGGATCATCGAATCCAAGCCAGCAGGGGTACTTCGACCTGAGCGGTATTCCGCTCCCTCCCAGCGTCGCCGTTGCCGGCTACCAGGTCACATTTGAGCCCATCGATCCCTTGTATACGCTCACCTCCTCGGTAGGCCCCTACGTGTTAGGACAAGTGGCTCCATCCGGCACTATGCCGGCCCTCACTATCCCTGGCCTGACGCCTGGAAGCACCCAGACCCTCGCCGTGGGCATCGCGGACTCAGCTGCCGGCGGTTATCAGGATGCTATCGGAACCCAGGCCGCGCCACGCCCTCTGCCCGCCAGCGGGTTCTGGTACGGCCGTCTCAGCCAGATTGGCCAGTCGGACTGGTTCACCTTCCCGGTACGCGCAAACAGCACCTTCACCATCGTCACCCAGGCTCTGGACGAGGCCGGTGTGCCCACGGCAACCAAAGCCATGCCTTCCATCGGCGCCTGGGATGCCTTCGATCCAACGGACGCTCCACCCGCCCGCGCAACCCCGGGGATGAACGGCAACGCCACCGGGGAAAGCTGGCTTCAGCTCAATTCCGGCAACGGCGACATCGTCAAAATCGGAATTGCCGACCGGCGCGGCGACGGCCGTCCCGACTATGCCTACGCGGGTTGGGTGCTCTACGCAGATACCGTCGCGCCCTCGCGTCTGCCCGCATCCGGAGGGCCCATCGTCATTCACGGTATGGGCTTCCGCCTTGCGGATACGGTCCTAGTCGGCGGTCAGCCCGCCATAGTCACCAGCATCTCGCCAACCGAGATCACAGCCATCGCGCCCGCGGCACCCAATGGCTTCACCGGCTCGGTCAACGTTGAAGTGGACGATCTGCCCACCTTTTCCGCAGCCGCCATCCTCACCTGTGCCATCAGCTACGACTCGGGCAGCGGGGATGCTCTCACGCTCGACTCCGCTCCCACCAACACGGTCCCCATCGGTGTGCCCATTCCGTTCGCCGTCACCGCTCTGGGTTCGACTCTCTCTCCGGCTGGTGGCGTCACTGTTTTGTACACCGTCACTAGCGGAACCGCCGTTCTCTCCTGCGGCCTGCCCGCCTGCTCTGTAACCACAACCGGAGACGGCCACGCTTCCATCAACGTCACCGCCGAAAACGGAACCTGGTCGGTCGTCACTGCCTCGCTCACCAATGGCTCCGCGGTTCAAACCGATTTCGTGGGTGGAACGCCACCCGTCCTCGCCTCTCTGACGCCGCAGCTATCGCTTGCCGCGGGAGCCGTCTTCAACTGGACGATTCAGGTCCTTGTGCTCGCGAACGGCGTGCCGGCCGCCAGCCAGTCCATTGCCGTTATACCTGCCAATCCCGGCATAACCACGCAGTCGAACGCCGCCGCCCTCACCAATGCCGCCGGCGTTGCTACCACCACGCTCACCGTCGGGCCGTTGGCGGAAGGCCAAACCGCTACCATCAACGCCTGTCTTAACGGCACCAGCCAATGCGTCACCTTCACCGCATTTGGAGCACGCCCGGAATACGCCACGCTTCAGCCCGTCTCCGGCGCCACCCAGTCCATTTCCGTCCAGTCCACTCCATCGCAGATTACCCTCCGCCTTCTCGACATGGACGGCAATCCCATGGCCGGTGGATCAGTCAGCCTCTATCAGGCCCTCTATGCATGGTCTCCGCCCTGTGCCACACACGCAGTCTGTGCGTCCGCACCGCTGCTGGCCACGCAAGCCGCCTCAGCCACATCCGCCATTGACGGTACCGTAAGCTTTGTACCAGTATCGCTCCCCGGCGTCGCCACCAATCTTCAGAGTCTTGCCGCCTCCGGCAACACCGCCACCGTCAGCATCGCAATCGAGCAGCATCCGTAGGGAGATTGCCTGCGATCACATCCGTCATCGCTAAGCCTGGATCGCTGTTTCCTGCGGCGGCCTGACAGGCTCATTAAAGACAGAGCGGTAATAGATCAGAACCGCCAGGATTGCAAGCATGAACAAAACTGAAAATCCAAATGATGCGCTCATCATCGCGGTCTGAAATCCAGCTGGCAGAGGGGATTGCGATTGAATGGGACTTATGATCCCATTCACCTCATCCATATAGCGCAGCACCAGCGACGGGCGCACCAGGTAAACTACGGATTGAATCAGGCCGAAGGCCATGAACCCCAGCGTGAGTTGGTATCCCCACTTCTTCATCCGCCACAGGCCAACTCCCACCGCTGCCTCAAGGGCAGCAAACACCAGGTAGAGCGCTGCCTTCTCCCAGCCGTGAAATACCCATCCAAAAATCACGCCCGGAAGCGGAAGAAACACCATCAGCAAACAACCGGTTGCCCCGATCAGGTTGAGTACGGCAAGTACAGAAATCAGGAATGGACGCCGGCTCGTTACGAGCTCAGCAGTCGCGTCGGCGAACGCTGCACGCACCTTTTTCAGATTGAAGTACACCAGCCATGAAACGCCCACGGCACAGAGGATCGCGTAAAACAAACCAACCACTCCAACAATGATTCGTGTCACGGTCTGTACACTCGGGCCCTGCGATGCGTCCACGCCGGTCGCCACAGGCAGAGGAACAAACAGCATGAACAGCATGCTCAGCATGGAGCACAGGCCGAGAAGAGCCAATCCTCCGCCAATCACCAATACGGAATATCGCGCCCACCGACGCATTCTGAACAACCCCACTGCGGTCACAATTCCCCACGCCGCCAGGGCGACGAAAATCGCGACCATCGCGAACTCGAATATCGGCATCCATGCGGGCATCTGCGTGGCCGCTGTCGTGCCGGTAGGCCCCCCGGAACCAAGCTGCGACTGCAGAAGGACTGCGCCAAGCGCCATCATGGCTGCGAGCAACAGTTGAAGTAGCGATCCAAGCACCAGAAGGACAGCGGAAAAAGTCACGCCAGAAGGACGTTTCACGGCATCTTCCTCTTACGAATCGTCGAGGGCTGCTCTCGCGAGTAAACCTTGGCCGTTTCGGCCAGGCGCCTCTCCGATTACGACGCAATAGTACACCCAATGCCTTAGGTGGAGATTGAATCTCATTGCGTCCAACGTGCTCTACACGCTTCCCTGCCGCATCTGATCCGCAAGGTGCTCCGCAGCCCGCATGGCCAGCGCCAAAATCGTAATCGTCGGATTCTGCCACCCGCCGCTCACAAAGCTGGCCCCATCCACCACGTACAGGTTCTTGATATCGTGGCTCTGGTTCCACTTGTTCAACACGCTGGTTTTCGGATCATCGCCCATGCGGCAAGTGCCGAGTTCGTGAATGCTATAGCCCGGCGGATTCGGATCGTAGTTCTTTGTCAGCACCTCAAAGCCCGCCTCCTCAGCCAACCTGATGCTGGTATCCACTGCATCGCGCGCCATATTGAATTCGTTGTCGGTGTAACGCGTCTCAATCCGGAGCGCCGGAATTTCCCACGCATCCACGGCGGTCTTGTCGATGCTCACGTGGTTCTCGTAGCGCGCCAGTACTTCGCCCATCATCCCGGTCGTAAATCCACTGCCGCTGTAGCTGTCGAGCTTCTTCTCCAGCGCCTCGCCATACTCCGCAAAGTTGCGCGGATCCATGGGATCGGTATGGCTGTAGATGTTCAGCGCATAGCCGCGGATAAAGTCCTTCGCCTTGCTGTCGATATTACGGAAGCGAGGAATGAGCGCTGCGCCGCCCGTGATCTGCGGATCGGCTTTCCCATCGCGCGCCTCGGGCACGGAAGCTACAATCCCCGGGCCATAAACCTGGTCGATGAGGTAATGTCCCATCACGCCACTCGAGTTCGCCAGTTTCGAATTCAGTAACAACCGCGTACTCTCCAGCGTTCCCGCAGCCAGCACCACCACGCGCGCCTTCACTGACATTTCGCGCCGCGAGATGCGATCGACAAAGTGCGCTTCATTCACCAGCCCGCTATTCTTGTCCAGGCTCAGCGAGCGCACCACCACGTTTGGAATCGCCCGCAGCTTCCCAGTCGCAAACGCATCTGGCAACAGCAGGTTCACTGAACTGGCCAGCCCATTCTCTCCCAGCGAACTGCGCGCCTTGCACACCGGCACGCCAAATTTCTTTCCTGCATCAACAAACCGTTGCAGGCACTGTGGCCAGGGCGAGTCGTCAGGAACGAAATTGCCATCTGGATATTGCGGAATTCCGTAAGGTCGCCCCTGCACGCGGAAAATCTCTTCCACGCGCGAATAGTACGGATCCATCTCCGCAAGGTCGATGGGCCAGTCGTCGCCATACCCATCGTGCGACTTGCTCTTGAATTCATAATCGCTGAGCCGAAACGACTGCCGCGACCAGAACAGCGAACGCCCTCCGAATAGCCGCACTCTCACCCAGTTGTAAGGATGCGCGGGATCGTATGTGTAAGGAACTTCCTTCTCGTCGACCCAGGTATTCGCATTGAACTCATTGGCCTGAAAAACGTGGGGCAGAATCCCCGGCTGCTTGAACCCGCGGAACGGCAGCGTATAGGCCGGCTTGATCTCCGTATCCTTGCGCGCGTCGGCCACCGGCCCCGCGTTGAGCATCAGGCAGGAGATGCCTTTTCCCGTCAGAATTTTTGCGGCCATGCCGCCTGAATGGCCGGAGCCAATAATGAGCACATCTACCGTTTCGTCGGCCATGATTCCTCAAACTTAATTCTGTTGATAATCCAAAAAGGGACTGTCATCCTGAGCGAACGGGGCCCCAAACGTACTTCAGTTTGGGGGTGGTGAGTCGAAGGACCTGTTTCTGTTCTTTCGGGAACCCTGTACGCATGGCATTACGAATGTTTTTTGTTCAACTGTGGACCGCGCTCTGCAGCCTCCCTGCGCAGATCCGGGTCCACCGGATACCAGAACAAGCCCGTGTCCGGCGGATGCTTTCCAGCCGCAACGGCCGCCGCGCTCCAGGCCTGAGAGTTGATGGTCGCGGTGCGGATATCGCTGTGTGCCACGTTGATAAAGCGCGTGAAGGGCTGTGTGGGCGGATGGTCGTTCATCCAGCTCCGCAACCATGGCCTTATCACCTGGTCCGCCTGCCAATTCCCAGTCTGGGCAAATGAAATGTCGAACAGACGCTTTGCCTCCGCGTCCAGTTTGTCCAAACCCTCGATGTACATCTGCTGCCGGTCGCGCGGCGATGCCCCAATCAGGAAATCAAGAAACTCGGGGGTTCCTGCGTCCAGCGCTCCCGGATAGCCCTTCAGCGGAGGCATCAACACCTCGGCGAATCGTCGCAGCGTCGCCGTCTGCTGCTTGTTAAAGAATCTTGCCTCACTCGCCGCCACCACATCTGCAACCAGCGGGGTCATCGACAGCGGTTTCGCATCCAGCAGGCCGCGCATCCACGGCACCGGTCCTGGTGCAGTGGGCGTTGGAGGCGGTGTACTTGGCGCCACCGGTGCCGCCGCTGAAGCAGGCGTCTGTTGTCCCATCGCGGTCTTCACGGCTGCCGTTGCCGCCACTATGCCCTTCACAAAATCGCGTCTGCGCATGGCTATTCTTCTCTGCTGAGGAGGTTAAAAGCCTCGAGGTCGCTTTGTAAACAGCTCATCCCCTCGCACCGCAAGGCGGCCGTTTCTTCTCATCGCGCACGGGCGCACTGCTTTAATCAAGAGTGTCCATTTATGATTTCCCAATCCGGAAAATCCGACTTCCGCGATCCCAGGTGAATGCATGCCCATCTCCGTGCCCATAGTCGATTCCAAATCCCAACTTCGCAAAACCATGGGCTTCTGGGATGTGCTGCTGTTCAATATCGCCACCGTCCTCGGCCCCCGCTGGATCGCCGCCGCCGGCCACAATGGCACTTCCTCAATCAGCCTGTGGGTCCTCGCGGCAGTTTTCTTCTTCGTCCCCGGCGCTCTCGTCATCAATGAACTCTCCTCGCGCTTCCCTGAAGAAGGCGGCCTCTACGTCTGGTCCCGCGAGGCCTTCGGCCCCTTCCACGGTTTCGTCGCCGGCTGGACGTACTGGTTCTACACCGTCTTCTACTTTCCGGGCCTCCTGCTTGCCAGCGCCTCCATGAGCGCCTACATCATTGCCGGCCGCGGCGCACAGCTCGCACAGGACCGCACCTTCCTCGTCTCCGTGTCACTTGTGTTGCTGCTCGTCTCCGTGATTCTCAACATCATCGGCCTCAACATCGGCAAGTGGCTGCAGAACGCGGGCGGCGTAGGAACTTATCTCCCGCTCATCATCCTCGTCGTGGTGGCTCTCATCGTTGGCCTGCGCTATGGCTCAGCCACTCACTTCACCGCCGCCAACATGATGCCCGCGTGGAACTGGGACACGGTCAACTTCTGGTCGCAAATTGCCTTCGCCTTCACCGGCCTTGAACTCGTCTCCGCCATGAGCGAAGAAGTCCGCGATCCGCGCCGCACGCTGCCCAGAGCCGTCTTCGGCGCGGGCGCGCTCATCGCCCTCATGTACATTGCCGGAACCTTTGCCATCCTCGCACTCGTCCCTGCCGCCGATCTCGACCCGCAAAGCGGCGTCTTCCACGCCATCACCATCGGCTCCATCGTGCTGCGCGTCGGCTTCCTCGGCGTTCTTGCAGCCATCCTCGTAACCGTAGGCAACGCCGGCGGCGTCGGCAGCACCGTAGCCGGCATTGCGCGCGTCCCCTTCGTTGTCGGCATCGACCGCTATCTCCCCGCGGCCTTCGGCAAAATCCACCCGCGTTGGAAGACCCCCTACATCTCCATCCTTGTCCAAGCCATCCTCTCCGGCGCGATTCTTCTCGCCAGCCAGATCAACGAAACGACGCAAGGCGCATATCAAAAGCTTATCGACGCCGCCATCATTCTCTACTTCATTCCGTTCCTCTACATGTTTGCCGCCGTCATCAAGCTTTCGCGCCGAAAAGACCGCAGGGAAAATCCACACGCCGTACTCGTCCCCGGCGATATTCCGGGCGTCTGGATTTGCGGCAGCTTGGGCTTCATCGTCGTTCTCGTCGGCATTCTCGTCTCGCTTATTCCTCCCGGCAACTCAGCCAGCAGACTCGGCTTTTTCTTAACCCTGGTCGCGTGGACCGCCGCGTCCATCCTCATCGGGCTCATCCTCTACTGGCGCGGCTCCCGCTCAAAGCAATCCAATCCATAGCCGCACATTGCAACACTCAGCGCCGCCCGCGGGCCGTCCCCGTTTCGACATCTGGGACCGCCCCCATTCCAATCCCATTCCCGCTGCCACTTCCCTCCCCATTACTGCATCTCCTCTACAGAGGAGGCACCGCATGGCCGCTCTCACCAATCCTCTCAATCCCTCCCGACCCCGCGTCGTCATCGTCGGCGGCGGCTTTGCCGGCATCAACGCCGCAAAAGGCCTGGCCACGCTTCCCGTTGACGTCACCGTCGTCGACCGCCGCAACCACTACATCTTTCAGCCGCTCCTCTATCAGGTCGCCCTCGCCGTCCTTTCCCCGGCCGACATCGCCCAGCCCATTCGCACCATCCTCCGCAAACATCCCAACACCCAGGTCCTGATGGACGAAGTCGTAGCCCTCGATGTTTCCGCGCACCAGGTCTCGCTCGGCTCCGGCTTCAGCATCCCCTACGATTACCTGGTCCTCGCCACCGGCGCCACCCACTCCTATTTCAAGCACCCCGAGTGGGCATCCACCGCGCCTGGCCTCAAGACCATCGAAGATGCCACGGAAATCCGTCGCCGCGTGCTCCTCGCATTCGAACTGGCCGAGCGTCAGATGGTCGAGCACGGATGGCACCCACCCCTCAACTTCGTCGTCATCGGCGGTGGCCCCACTGGCGTCGAACTCGCCGGAGCCATCTCCGACATCGCCCAGCTCTACATGCGCCGCGACTTCCGGCACATCGACCCCGCCAAATCCCGTGTCATCCTCCTCGATGGCGGTCCGCGCATCCTCGCCGCCTATCCTGAGGACCTGTCCGCCAAGGCCGAAGCAACCCTCAAACACCTCGCCGTCGAGGTCCACACCAAGACCCAGGTCACTGGCGTAGGTCCCGGTTGGGTTGAAGCTGGTGGACAGAGATTCGATTCCGTCGTCACTTTGTGGGCCGCCGGCGTCCAGGCTTCGCCGCTGGGCAAGCTCATCAGTGCGCCTCTCGATCAGCGAGGCTGCGTTATCGTCGACGAAAACCTCAACCCTCCAGACATGCCGGAGCTTTTCATCCTTGGCGACCTCGCCCACTTCGAGCAGGACGGTCATCAGGTTCCCGGCGTTGCCCAGCCTGCCATGCAGATGGGCGACCACGTAGCCAAAGTCATCGCCGCCGATCTCGCAGGAAGACCGCGTCCCGCCTTTCGCTATTTCGACAAGGGCGACATGGCCACCATCGGCCGCATGTCCGCCGTCGCCAAGGTCGAATGGCCCTTCAAAGCCCACATGAGCGGCTTCCCCGCCTGGTTCACCTGGCTCACCGTGCACATTTTCTTTTTGATCGGCTTTCGCAGCCGGCTTTCCGTCTTCGCCGCCTGGGTCTGGACCTACTTCACCTTTACTCGCGGCGCGCGCCTAATCACTGGCGACCAGCGTCTCCCCGGCTGGCCAAACGAAATCGCAGACGGTCCGGGCGCGAAATCGACGGAAGCCCCCCCAACTCTGTCCTCAACCCCAAAACCATGAGAATCTCGACCGCCAGTCGTCGCAATTAGGCCTGGTTATTACAAATACAACAGCCGTATGAACGGAATATTTCACTTGCAGTTTCCTCAGCGCTACGTGCACAATTGCACAACAACTAACTGACCCTCGTGGCTGGCGCTCTCCGAACTGCTCGATGGGACCGAATGAGTGGTCCGCGTTCCCGCCTATTGGACAATTGTGTGTTCTTGTCTTTTTAAATTCCCGGCCATTAAACCGGTAAAGGCTCTATCACCAACGTCTTGGCTAAGGTCTTCGACACCATGGTTTCGCCCACCCTCACAATCTGCGTGAAGTGAAAGGTCACCGTATGCGTCCGTTGCAGCATGGCTCATCGTTCTCCGCCCTCCTACAGTCATCCGCCCGTCTGGGCCGCGTGTTTGTCTCTGCGCCCCTACTCGTGCTCGGGCTTATCGTCGCTCTCTCCGGAGCAGCCTGTGCTGCACAGGAAGCGGAAATCGCTGATCGTGTTCTCCAAACGGTCGACACCACGCAGGTTCAGACCTTGCCCAATCACTTCCCCCAATGGGCCAACGCCGAAAACGACCGCGGCGCCCTTCCCGCCGACAACCGTTTGTCCGGCTTCACCATCGTGCTCAGCCGCTCTCCCAAACAGGAGGCCGCCCTGGAAAAGCTGATCCAGGACCAGCAGAATCCTGCATCTCCTGACTACCATCACTGGCTTACACCCGTAGAAGTCGGCGAGCGCTTCGGTCTCTCGCAATCGGACATCTCCGCTGTCACCGGCTGGCTGCAATCTCAGGGCCTGCACGTCCAGTTCGTCTCAAACAGCCGCCTCTTCATTGGATTCAACGGCAAAGCCGGCGATCTCGGCCGCGCCTTCCAAACCGAATTCCACAATTACAGCGTCGAGGGCGATACACGCGTCTCTGTCTCCTCCGACCCAAAGATTCCTCAGGCGTTGGCGCCGGTCATCAAGGCGGTCCGTGGGCTTTTCACCGTTGAAGACAGACCTCAACATTTCTCCAGGGTTGCGCACCATTCCTCACCCCAATTTACGGCTGATCCAGGATCTGAGTACTTCGTCGCGCCAGCGGATTTTGCCACCATTTACGACCTTCCCACGACCGTCACGGGGGCTGGCGTCACCATCGGCATTGTTGGCGAATCCAGAGTCGACGCCGCTGATCTGACTCAGTTCCGTACTCTTACCGGCTCCGCCATGCAGACCCCGTCGGAGATCGTGCCCACCGCATATGGCGGTGTCGATCCGGGTCCCGCGTTTACCACCCAGCAATCCTCCGGCACCGAAGCCCAGGGCGAAGCTACGCTCGACGTTACCCGGTCCGGCAGCGTGGCTCCAGGCGCAGCCATCGACCTGGTGGTCTCCACCGCAGCCAGCGGTGGTATCGACGATGATGCGCAGTACCTGGTCGACACCACTCCGGTTCCCGTCCAGGTCATGAGCATTAGCTTTGGAAACTGCGAAATCAGCGGCGGCGCTTCCGGCGTTGACTTCTGGAACAATCTGTTTACGACAGCGGCCACCGAAGGCATTTCCGTGTTTGTCTCATCCGGCGATGCCGGCGCCGCTGGTTGTGACACTCACAACGCGGCGCCGCCGGTGAGTCCATCGCCCATCAGCCCCAACTACATCTGCTCTTCGAGCTACGCAACCTGCGTCGGCGGGACTGAGTTCAATGATGCAAATAGCTACACCTTCTATTGGGGATCTTCAAATTCAGCTACCCTCGGATCGGCATTCATGTATATACCCGAGGGCGCATGGAATGAACCGCTCACTTCAGCAACTCCCGCGACCACGCAGGTGGCCGCTTCAGGGGGCGGCGTAAGCAGCTACATCCCTACGCCGAGCTGGCAGACAGGCTACGGCGTACCCAGCGCAGCAACCGGACGCTATACGCCGGACGTCTCGTTCTCAGCTTCTGGCCACGATGGCTACTTCGCCTGCTTTGCGGCGGGTGGCGGAAGCTGCGTCGGTACCAACTACTACTTTGAAATCTTCAGCGGAACTTCTGCATCCGCACCCGACATGGCCGGAGTTGCCGCCCTGCTCGACCAGGATCTGGCCGGCAAGCAGGGCAATCTCAATCCAAGAATTTACGCTTTGGGCGCTGCGCTCTCGAGCGCATTCCACGACGTTACTTTGCAGACCAGTGGAGTCTTAAACGGCTGCGTGTTAACCACCCCCAGCATGTGCAACAACAGCATCCCCTCGCCGACAGCCCTCACCGGCGGCGAATCGGGATATCTGATCAATGCCGGATACGACGAAGTTACCGGCTGGGGCTCATTGGATGTAGCGCAGTTTATTGCCAATTACGCCACCGTACCTCTCTCACCAGGGGTTTCGAACACCGCAGCCTCCCAGATTACGGCCACCACCGCTACGCTGGAAGGAACGGTTAATCCGGAGGGAAGCTTAACCACCGTCTATTTCCTATACGGGACAAGTGACACGCTTGCGACAAACGGCACACTTTCGGGAGCCGCCCAGACAAGCTCGCAGTCCCTTGCAGCCGGAACCACAGGCATAGCCGTCACTGCCAACCTCACAGGCCTTACTGCAAGCACTACCTATTACTTCCAGGTTTACGCCCAGAACGCTGCCGCTTACACTCCCGGCGCTGTCGTCTCCTTCACCACCACAGCCGCCGCGCAAGCGCCCACCACAACCACTGGCACCGCCACCGCTGTCACCGCGACCACTGCGACGCTTGGCGGATCAGTGAATCCCAACGGAGCCGCCACTACCGTCTACTTCCTCTACGGCACCAGCAGCACGCTGGCCGGAGCGACGCAGACAACCTCCCAATCCCTCGCCGCCGGAAGCACGGCCATTCCAATCACCGCCAATATCAATGGCCTGACGGCGAACACCAAATACTACTTCGAGGCTGTTGCCCAGAACGCTACCGGCACTACAAATGGAGTTATCGCCTCATTCACAACCACAGCCTCCGGCCAGGCCCCGACCGCAACCACCGGTTCAGCCACCGCGATCACCACGACCACGGCCACGCTCGGTGCCTCGGTCAATCCCAACGGAGCCGCCACCACGGTATGGTTCCTTTACGGCACCAGCAGCACGCTCGCTGGCGCAACCCAGACAACCTCCCAGTCCCTCGCCTCCGGGACCACCCCCACAGCCGTAACCGCGAACCTTACCGGCCTCAGCGCGAGCACAACCTACTACTTCCAGGCCGTGGCCCAGAACGCCACCGGAACCACCGACGGAACCATCGCGTCCTTCACCACCACTGCGGTTGCGCAGGCGCCCACAACCACCACCGGCGCGGCCACCGCCCTTACCGATAACTCGGCCACGCTGGCTGGCACCGTCAACCCCAACGGACAGGCGACCACCGTCTGGTTCCTCTACGGCACCAGCAGCACCCTCGCTGGCGCAACCCAGACAACCTCCCAGTCCCTCGCAGCCGGAACCACAGCCACGGCGGTTACCGCCAACCTCACCGGGCTTTCAGCCAGCACCACCTACTATTTCCAGGCAGTGGCCCAAAACCCCACCGGAACCACCGACGGAACCATCGGTTCCTTCACCACAGTCGCTCTGCCTCCGCCCACCTTCACCATTGGCGGCACGGCAGTCACCATCACTTCTCCCGGCGCAATCACCGGCAATACCTCAACCATCACCGTCACTCCTCAGACCGGGTTTACAGGAACCGTTGCCCTCACCTGCGCGTTCACCACCAATGCGCAAAACGATCCGGCAACATGCAGCATGAATCCGGCGTCGCTCACCGGCTTCTCCGGTACCACCGCGCAAACCTCCACGCTGACAATCTCTACGACTGCCGTGACGACTTCCCTGAACCAGTCCAGAAAGCTCTTCTGGCCGTCCGCGGGCGGAGCCGCTCTCGCGCTGCTCATGCTGTTCGGCATTCCGGCGCGTCGGCGTAGCTGGCGGACCCTGCTCGGAGCCTTCGCGCTTCTCTTCCTCCTGGCAGGCGGCGCAGTCGCCTGCGGCGGCGGAGGCGGTGGAGGAGGGAACAACGGCAATTCCGGCACCACACCTGGTACTTATTCGGTTACAGTTACGGGCACGTCTGGCTCAACAACAGTGACCAGCGCCGCCATCAGCATCACCGTGCAGTAGCCACGGTTCGGGCACTGTCTGACGAATAGAAAACGGCAAAACCACCGAGGTGACGAGGACGCTTAACCAGCGTTCGCGTCACCTCGGTGGTTTTGCCGATTGATTCGCACCAAGGGCGCACAATCGGAATTGTGAACACAGCTTTCAATCCCGTACGCGCCGCCTGGCGGGGATGTTCCCGGTTCAATATGTCAGATATGTCCCCGGTCCGTACCCTACATACCCCACCCCCTCCCCCCATAAACCACCCCTTTCATTCGCCTTATGTTCGCCTGACATGTATTACCCAACTCGTTTTGAATCAAAGGCATGCAATCTAGGCACCAACACGTCCCCTGTTATCCATCTGGTAAACAAAGTGTGTGAAAATCGAGCCCTTTTTCGTTCAAAAAACGCCACAAAAGAGTAGTTTTCTTTCAGTTTTCGAGGTGGTTTGTGGTCAGAACAGCTGCACTCCGCATTGAGCAGGGTGCGTTGATTGGGGCTTTCTTTCCAGTCACAACTTGACTGGGTAACCAACGCCGCTGAAATCGAGCAACCAGCCGCTGTCCACTGTCATCTGTAACCTGTAATCTGTAATCTGTTATGGCTACTGCTTCGCTTTCCACCGAGATCCAGCCGCGTTCCCCGCAGGGCGGCTTTGTCAATGAGCCCTTCGTCGACTTCAAGTCCCCTGAAAACATCCGGGCTATGCAGGCCGCGCTTGACCACGTCGCGGGCCAACTCGGCCGCGAATACGATCTGATCATCGGCGGAAACCGCTCCCGGACCGAGGGCAAGATCCGCTCCCTCAACCCCGCCCGCCCCGCCCAGGTCGTCGGCGTGCATCAGAAAGCCGGCGCGGAACACGCGGAAGAAGCCATGGCCGCAGCTCTCAGCGCCTTCGAGACCTGGAGCCGCGTCCCGGTTGAGACGCGAGTTTCCCTCATCCTTGGCGCAGCGGAGATCATCCGCCAGCATAAGTTCGAGTTTTGCGCGTGGCTCACCTATGAAGTGGGCAAGAACTGGGCTGAAGCCGATGCCGACGTGGCGGAAACCATTGACTTCCTCGAGTTCTACGCGCGCGAGGCGCTTCGCCTTGCCGCTGCCACAACGCCCATCCAATACCCCGGCGAGCGCAACCAGTTGCTCTATATCCCGCTCGGCGTGGGCGCGGTGATTCCGCCGTGGAACTTTCCTTTCGCCATCATGGCGGGGATGACCGCGGCGGCCATTGTCACCGGCAACACAGTTGTCCTCAAGCCCTCCAGCGATGCGCCCACCATCGCCGCGAAGTTTGTTGAGGTTCTTGAGGAAGCCGGCCTTCCCGGCGGCGTGGTCAACTTCTGTCCCGGCTCCGGCGCAACCTTCGGCAACGCCATTGTCGAGCACCCCAAAACGCGATTCATTGCCTTTACCGGCAGCAAAGCAGTCGGCCTCGACATCCACGAACGAGCCGCCCGCACCCAGCCGGGCCAGATCTGGATCAAGCGGACCATTCTCGAGATGGGCGGCAAAGATTCGATTCTTGTCTGTGCCGATGCGGATCTAGATGCGGCCGTCGAAGGAGTCGTCGCTTCCGCCTTCGGATTCAGCGGGCAAAAGTGCTCCGCCTGCTCGCGCGCGATTGTTGATGCCTCGCTATACGACGTGTTTGTGGAACGCGTCCGCGAGCGCGTCGCACAACTCTCCATCGGAGATCCAGCCGTCAACACGAACCTGGGCCCGGTGGTAAACAAAACCGCTCTCGACTCCATGCTGGCCTACATTGAGACCGGCAAGCGAGAAGGCCGGCTTGTCGCTGGAGGCAACGCTGTCGATACTGCGGACGGCGGCTATTTCCTGGAGCCTACGGTTTTTGCTGACATCGCGCCGGATGCGGTGCTGGCCCAGGAAGAGATCTTCGGACCGATCCTCGCGATCATCAAGGTGGAAAGTTTTGAGTACGGCCTGGCAGTGGCCAACAACACCGAATACGGCCTGACCGGGGCGCTTTATACCGGGGATCGCGAGAACATTGAGGTGGCGACGCGGGAGTACCACGTGGGGAATCTGTACTTCAATCGGAAGTGCACGGGGGCCATGGTGGGGGCGCACCCGTTTGGCGGATTCAATATGAGCGGGACGGACTCGAAGGCGGGCGGCCCGGATTATCTTTACCTGTTTACGCAGGCTAAGAGTGTGGCGGAAAAGCTGTAGGGCCTTATGCCACCGCCGTCGGCGTGGCCATTTCCTCGGCTTCCAGGCGGCTACCGACTTCGGCCGCAGCCTGTGCCAGTACCCGATGGTGGATGGTGAACAACGCAAGTTCCAAACGATCGCTGACCCCAGTCTTGTCGTAAATCGACCGCAGGTAGTTTTTGATGACCTGCTCGGTCGTCTTCAGCCGGACTGCGATCTCGCGATTCTTGCAGCCCTGCACGATGAGAGCCACAATTCGCATCTCCTTGGGCGTTAGCCGGTCGCGGACACGGGTGCCAACCATATCGTCTTCAGCCGAATCGGACAGCACAAGTTCCGGCGGCAGCCACGTCTCCCCGTTGGCCACCCGGCGCACACACTCCACCAGCGCATTGCCGGTGACGCTGCGAAAGACTACCCCGCGAAATCCTTGCTGCATAAACACGCTGGGGGCATCGGTGTTTTCCGCAATCACAATACCCCGGCTGTTTACGCTCTCGAGCAGAAGCCCAAGCCGCGCCAGGTCTGGTCGCAGCGAAGCGGCGAACAGAACAATCGACCCAGGAAATGTCGTCACCGCATGCTGAAGCCGTTCCAGATCGGTGCACTGCGCAATGATGCGCAGATCCTCGTCCATGGCCAGCACTTTGGCAGTCCCTGCACGGAATATCGCCTGCGAATCGGCCAGGATGACCTTATTCATGATGTTTGC
Source organism: Occallatibacter sp. (assembly GCA_049514915.1). Classification (GTDB taxonomy): domain Bacteria; phylum Acidobacteriota; class Terriglobia; order Terriglobales; family Acidobacteriaceae; genus Telmatobacter. The sequence continues at coordinate 126,409 of JBEKUP010000002.1, forward strand.
CTCGCTTGCCTGGAAACTTCAATCGAATGCTCCCTTTGAGCCTTTCGGTGCTCTCCCGGCAAAACCGGAAACCCTCCCTCGAGCACGGGTTGGTTTCTGCACCTTGTCACACTATCGGCAAAAACATCCGAATCGTATCGTTGTTTGCATTTGCGACACTAAAGCTGACAATCGATGATCCAGCGCCCCGCGGATTGTATGCCTGAGATGGTTCTACAGCGATTTTCCTTGCACTGATTTTACTGCCATTTAGCACCCACGGTCACGAAAATTCCGGCGCGGAAAACCCTCAGCCGCTCTCCCCACCTTGCCCGGAAGGCTCTACACTCAGGAATATGGCGAGACCGATTCTGCTGGCGGTAGATGACGACATCAGCGTTCTTGAAGCAGTAGTGCAGGATTTGCGCAGGCACTACGGGGCCGAGTACCGCGTGATGCGCGCAGCCAGCGGCAAAGCCGCCCTGGACATACTCACCCAGCTGAATGCCCGCCAAGAGCCGGTCGCACTGCTGCTCAGCGACCAGCGCATGCCGGGCATGACCGGGGTTGAATTCCTGGAGCAGGCGCGCGAAATCTATCCGCTGGCCCGCCGGGTGCTGCTGACCGCCTACGCAGACACGGAAGCCGCCATCCGGGCCATCAACTCCGCCCGCATCAACTACTACCTGAACAAACCCTGGGATCCGCCGGAGGAGAAGCTTTATCCGGTTCTCAGCGATCTGCTCGACGACTGGAAGGCGGGCTACCAGCCGCCCTTTGAAGGACTGCGCGTGGTCGGCCATCGCTGGTCGCTCGCGGATCACAAGGCGCGCAGCTTTCTGTCGCGCAATCATGTTCCCTACCGCTGGCTGGATATTGCCGACGAAGCGGCTCTCAAGCTGCTCTCCGATCGCCAGCTTGACCCGGCCCATTTGCCCGTGGTGGTGTTTGCTGATGGAAGCTTCCTGGTGGATCCGGAAGTGGAAGTGCTTGCCGCGCGGGTCGGGCTCAAGACCCAGGCGGCCCAGGAGTTTTATGACATGATCGTCGTCGGCGCCGGTCCTGCCGGTCTGGCCGCAGCCGTCTACGGCGCCAGCGAGGGCCTGCGCACCCTGGTCATCGAGCCGGAAGCCCCCGGGGGACAAGCAGGATCCACCTCGCGCATCGAAAACTATCTTGGATTTCCCTCTGGAATTACCGGTGCAGACCTGGGACGCCGCGCGCACGCTCAGGCCTTCCGTTTCGGCGCAGAGTTTGTCACCCAGCGCGTAACGGACCTGCGCATCGACGGCCAATACCGCTTCGTTCAAATGGCGGACGGACGCGAAGTCTCCAGCCATGTCGTCCTGCTTGCCACCGGCGTCCACTACCGCAAGCTCGACGTTCCGGGTGCCGACCGGCTCGCCGGCTGCGGCATCTACTATGGAGCCGCGCTTGTTGAAGCCGCCGCCTGCAAGGACGAAGACGTTTTTGTCGTTGGCGGCGCTAACTCCGCTGGTCAAGCGGCACTCTACTTCGCCAAATTCGCCTGCAAGGTGACCATGCTGGTGCGCGGAGCCGGATTATCTGTCACCATGTCGAAATACTTAATCGATGAGATCGAGCGCACATCGAATATAGTGTTGGAGCCCGAAACGCGGGTGGTAGAGGCCCTCGGCAACGAGCGGCTCGAATCGCTGCGCTTGCAGGGGCCAAAAGGAGAATCAGTGGTGCCGGCGAGTTCCTTGTTCGTGTTTATCGGCGCGGAGCCGGGCGTGGCGTGGTTGCCGCCCACCATTCTGCGCGATGCGAACGGATTCGTGCTGGCCGGTCCGGACCTGCGGGTTGCGGGAAAGCTGCCGGAAAGCTGGAGTGAGCCGCGTGAGCCATTCCTGCTGGAGTCCAGCGTGCCAGGGGTTTTTGTGGCCGGCGATGTGCGCCACGGCTCGGTAAAGCGGGTGGCTTCGGCAGTTGGTGAGGGTTCCATCGCCGTGCAGTTTGCACATCAGTATCTGGCCGGGTTCTAGGGAGTTTTGATATGAGCTTTAGGGGAAGCATGAAACAGAAATGAATCACGACGGACTAGAGATCGAATCGATCCCATTGCGAGACGTTGCCGAGGCTTTACGCCGCACCCGTCCCTTCGCTGAGACCGAACCCAATACGTTTCTCGATGCGCTCCACGGCGTGGAGCGCGTGGAACGCATCAAGGCCGGGGCCGGTACCGCACTCGTACAACCAGGGGATTCGGCTCTCTCTTACTGGCTGGTGCTCGAAGGCGAAACCCGCGCTGAACGGCCTGAGCCCGACGGCTCCAGGACGATGCTCGGTAGCGCCTGCGAAGGTGAAGGCTTCGGCGAAACTCCTCTTTTGACCGGCAAGACCCAGTCCGCCCATTTCATCACGACAGTCAAGGATTCCGTCCTGCTGCGCTTCACCGAACAGAACTTCTGGCTCCTCCTTTCCTGCTGCCCAAAGGCACGCACTGTAATCCTCGCAAATATGGCGCAGCGTTTACAGTCCTACCAGGTGGAAGCTCTGCACCGCGAAAAGCTCGTCGCCCTCGGCACCCTCGCCGCCGGCCTAATGCATGAATTAAACAACCCCGGCTCGGCGGCAAAGCGCGCTGCCTCCCAACTGCGGGGCAATCTCATGCGTCTTCAGGAGCTCAGCCTGCGCTCCAGCGCCAAACCCAAAACCCTTCCTCAGTTGGAGTGCATGCACGATCTGTTGCAGCATGCCATCCGTGGATGCCATGCCCCCGCATTGAGTACGCTCGAGCAATCGGAGCAGGAAGAAGCGTTGTCGGAATGGCTGCAGTCGGCCGGTGTTGAAAACGCATTCACCATCGGGCCGGCTCTGGTGGCCATCGGTTTTGACCAGCACGAGCTCGCCTGCGCAAGGCAGGAATTCGAGGGTGGCAGCTTCTCCGACGCGCTCAACTGGTTGGAAGCGCTGGTCTCCAGCGTCTCGCTGGTCTGCGCCATCGAGGAAAGCATCTCCCGCGTCACCGAACTGGTTATGGCGGTGAAGAAATTCGCCTACGACGATCGCTCCCAGACGCGGGAACTCGACCTCCACGACAGCCTGCAGAGTACCCTCACCATGCTCGGCCACAAGCTTCGCGTCAAGCAGATCTCGGTCGAAAAGCACTTCGAAGCCTCCCCCTCTACCATTCATTCCCGCGGTTCCCTTCTCAGCCAGGTCTGGACCAATCTCATCGATAACGCCGTCGACGCCTCGCCCAACGAAGCGCGGATTGAAATCTCCACATGGACCGAGCCGGGGACGGGAACCGAACCCGCTACCCTGGCCGTCAGCATCACCGATCACGGAACCGGAATCCCTCCCGAAACTCTCCCACACATCTTCGAAGCGTTCTTTACCACCAAACCCCAGGGGGCCGGCACTGGTCTCGGCCTGGAGATCGTTCACCGCATCGTCACTCAGAAATTTGGCGGCGGCATCCAGGTCCAATCCGTTCCCGGAAGCACAACCTTCACCGTCCGGCTGCCTATGAAGGCTCCGGCCCTCGCCGCCAAACCTGACCAGGTTGCACTCAAGCACTGAACTTCCGCCGCTCGCGCTATTTCCATCCATCGATCAGTTTCATCGCACGATGGGTGGGATCGCAGTAATCCCGATGCCCGCGCAGCGACCCCCTCTCTGCGTGAATCTCCACAGCAGGTCAATCAAGTTGTCGCTTTTCCCGCCGATGAAACCCTCGGGGGGGCTTCGATGATTGATCGCCTTGAACTGCTGGAAGCCGCTTTGGATATTCTTCCGGACGGCATCGCTCTGGCTGACTCCAACGGATGCGTTTCATTCTGGAGCAGCGCTGCGGAGGCCATCACCGGCTATCCTCGCGCCACTCTCATCGGCCGGCCGGTGGGCGACGCGTTGGACACGGTGATTGTCGGCGGGGCGCGGCGATGGTCAGCTCATGCCGGGGCGACCCCCCAACCTGGCCTTGGCACCCACATGCCGCTGCGCCATCGTCTCGGCCACGAAATTCCCGCTATCGTTCGCGTTCTGGTGCTCCGCAACGGACTTGGAGAGCGCATTGGAAACCTGGTGGTCTTCCATCCCGCTATGAGCATGGACGCCTTGCCCCACGGCGCAACGACGGACGACGCAGGGGTAGAAGAGAACGTCACCAATCTCCAGGAACGGCTGCAAAGAGAATTCGAGGATTTCATGCAGGGCGCGCCGGCCTTCGGCGTTTTGTGGCTCAACATCGACCAGGCACAGTCGCTGCGAAGGACACATGGCCCTCAGGCTTGCGATGCCATGTTTGAGCGGGTGGAAAGGGCGCTCGCGGGAGGATTGCGTCCCACTGACCAGTTGGGGCGATGGGGCGATAACGAGTTTCTCGTCCTATCTCACGAACGCACCGCGGAGATGCTGGCGTCTCACGCGCAGATGCTCGCAGGGCTTGCCAGAACCGCGGATTTCCGCTGGTGGGGAGATCGCGTATCCCTCACCGTCAGCATAGGCGCGGCTCAGGCCGACCAATCGGAGAGCGTCGCCCAGCTGCTGGAGCGCGCGCAGATTGCCATGCTATCAAGCCTCCACGCGGGGGGAAACCAGATCACATCGGCATCGGGGAGGTTTTCATGTTCGCCATCATAGGCATTGTTGTCGTCATCGGGGCAGTCATCGGGGGCTTTTTGATGGAGAAAGGACACATCCAGGTCCTTATTCAGCCCGCCGAACTGCTGATCCTAGGCGGCGCTGCCATTGGAACTCTCCTCGTTGCCAACCCCATCCACATTCTCAAGGGGATTGGATCCGGTTTGATGGGCGTGCTGAAAGGGTCGCCATTTGGAAAAGCCCGCTATCTCAGCACCCTGAAAATGATGTACCAGTTCCTGAACAAGGTGCGCAAGGAAGGCCTGCTCAGCGTGGAAAACGATGTGGAGAAGCCCAAAGAGAGCTCCATCTTCAAAAACTATCCCGAATTCCTCAACGACCATCACGCCAAAGACTTTGTCTGCGACACGCTCCGCACGGCCATCACCGGCGGCGTGGAACCGTTCGACATGGACCAGATGATGGAGCTCGACATGGAAGTGCATCATCACGAGGCTACCCAGCCCGTCAATGCGCTCACCACAGTCGCCGATGCCCTTCCCGGCCTCGGCATCGTGGCCGCGGTTCTCGGGGTGGTTATCACCATGGGCGCGCTGGGCGGTCCTCCAGAAGAGATTGGGGAGAAGGTGGCTGCGGCGCTGGTAGGCACATTCCTCGGCATCCTGGCATGCTACGGCGTCGCCGGGCCTCTCAGCTCCAGCATGTCCAAATCTGCCGATGCGGAAGATGAGTATCTCCACGTGCTGCGCGTTCTTCTGCTCGCATTTCTCAAAGGCTCTGCGCCCATGATCGCCATTGAGATGGGCCGCCGCGCCATACCTTCCCATGTCCGCCCCAGCTTCGACGAAATGGAAAAGGGCTGCAAGGGAACCTCGCCGGAAGCGGCATCATGACAGCCAAGAGTCAACCCATCATTGTGATCAAGAGGAAAGGCGGCCACGGCGGCCACCACGGCGGCGCGTGGAAAGTGGCCTACGCTGACTTTGTCACCGCCATGATGTCGCTCTTCATCGTTCTGTGGCTCATGGGTTCCAGCGACAAGGTCAAACGCGCCGTCGCCGGCTACTTCAACGATCCCAAGGGAACAGGCTCTCAGCTCGGCACCACCATGACCGGGACCGGCTCAACGGTATCCCAGGTGGTGAACGACAACCTGCAGAAGCTGAAAGAAAAACTTGAAGAGGAGATCAAGGCACGCAAGGAACTGGAGAAACTCTCCAAGCAAATTGAGATCACCATCACCCCCGAGGGCCTGCGCATCGAGTTGCTTGAAGACAAGAACGGCACCTTCTATCAGAGCGGAAGCGCGCGCCTGAGTGACAGCGGGCAGGAATTGCTGGCGCTGCTGGCCGGGGAGTTGAAGACACTGCCCAACGCTCTGCTGATCGAGGGCCACACCGATGCGACTCCATACTCCACAGATGCCAACTACAGCAACTGGGAGCTCTCGGCCGACCGCGCCAACTCTGCGCGGCGACTGCTGCAGGACCACGGCGTGCGCTCCGACCAGGTAACGCAAGTACGCGGCTATGCGGACCAGCTTCTGCGTGTTAAGAGCAATCCTGAGGACCCCTCGAACCGCAGGATCTCAATCCTGGTGAAAAACAGCGAGGCGCCGGTTCCCAACCTGCCCGGTACAAAGGTAATCGATCGCCCGCCGGAGAAGCTCATTGCGGCGGCGAGCCCACCCTCCGCGCCGCAGCCCACACCGCAATCCACGCCGCAATCCAAGGCGCCATCTGAGTCTTCTGCCGCCGCGCCTGCAACCAAGCCCGCGGCCGGAAGTGCAGCCGCAAAGTCTGGAATGTTCGACAAATTCAAGGCGATGCTTCCCGGGGGAAAAAAGTAGATCGCCAGCCCATTCAGAAATGCTCAGTCGAGGCATCACTGGCTCCGATATGTCCATGATGCGAGAGGGACCAGTGTCGCGGACCGCTTCCGGGATTTCGACATTTCTTTGCAAAACCAATTGAGCGCAACTGCAAGAAAAAAGCGATAGGCACACAAGACGTGTTACCCTTCGGAGACTCTGAGGTATACATGTACGAACCTCGTCTCTGGCTCGCTTGGACCGCCGCGTCCAGCCTGCGCCTCGCAGTCATCACTGCGATGCTTGCTTTCGCAGCCCTCCCTTTCCAGGCGCAGCAACCGATTCCAGCCAAACTCAGGTTCCTGGTCCGCTGCCCGGCTCGAAATCCAGTTGCAGCGACAACGAAGAACATTCACCTATGAGACACGGATTCGATGGGCAAGACCATACAGCTTGTTCCGTCTTTTGAACTGGGCGAATACAAATCATCGGAGGAAGTCATGAAGAGATCTTTTTTGGTGTTGGCTGTGGCATTGGAAATGGTATTTACAGTTGGCGGATGGGCGCAAAATGACGCGGCTGGCTGCAAGGATTCACCGATCTTGACGCGATTCCCGGGAAGCTACATTGCTTCGTGCTCGAAGAAAGACGACGACGCAGCCGACTTTCCGATCCAGGGCAAGCCCAAGTTGCACTTGGAAGGAGCACTCGAGACAATCATCTACCAGTTTCCGAGATCGGCAACCAAACCCCAGGTGGCCCGGAACCTTCACACTGCATTGCGCAACGCAGGATACACCTTCGACTCGGACACGGGGGATGGGGGAGTTTTCACGGTGCACATGGGAAAGACTTATGTGCTGATCCAGGTCGACTGGGGCCTTAACTATTCAGAGACGATTCTGACGCTGACAGAACTGAAGCAGGAGGTGGTGGCGGATGCTGCGGCTCTGGATTCAGGACTGACGAAGAACGGACACATGGTGGTGAACGGAATTCTGTTTGACACGGCGAAGGCGGATTTGAAACCGGAGTCGAAGACGGCGCTGGAACAGATTTCAAAGATGCTGAAGCAAGACCCCAAGATGAAGGTGTACGTGGTTGGGCACACGGACAACGTGGGAGGACTGGCGGCCAACATGGATTTGTCAAAGCGGCGGTCGGCGGCGGTGGTACAGGCGTTGACGAGCCAATATGGTGTGGCGGCGGACCGGCTTGCGCCGTTTGGCGCTGGACCGTACGCGCCAGTGGCGTCAAATGACTCCGAAGATGGGCGCTCGATGAACCGACGAGTGGAACTGGTGAAGCAGTAGCGCGGCTGTGGCTCCCATTTCAAGTTTGCATACCTCTCGGCCACGGGTTATGGAAAGACCAGGCCCGCGGCTGACAGCACCCCGGACGTGAGCAGAGCAAAGAACCGCCGCGTCGAAATCGCCGCCCCGAATTGTGTCGCACATTCAAAATAGACTCAAACAAATCGCCGCGCGCTGGTCACGTTGCGAGGCGACTCGCTCGCAGCGCGCATCCACACCAGTTTCCGGCTCTCCCCACCGGCTACTGTTCCCCGTCCGCCGATCTGTTGTAGTCTGGTCTGCGTACTAGAAAGCGTTTACCGGAGAGCTTACCCATGACCATCGTTGCCGGCGTCGACTTCGGCACACTCAGCGTGCGCGTTACCCTTGTCGATAGCCAGACCGGCCCCATTGGCACCGCGTCGGCGTCCTATCCCCTGCACCGGCGGCGCGAAGATCCAGACTTTGCCACCCAGTCTCACGACGACCAGATGACCGCTCTCGCTGCCGCTACGCGCGATGCACTCCGAGTGACCGGCGTTGATGGCAGCGTGGTGGCAGCCATTGCGCTCGACACCACGGGTTCCAGCGTGATTCCCGTTGGAGAGAATCTTGAGCCGCTCGACGACTATTACCTTTGGTGCGATCATCGCGCCTGGGCCGAAGCCGAAGAGATCACGGCGAAGGCGCATGAGTTGGGCTTTGAAGGTATTGAGTGGTGCGGAGGTGTTTATTCATCCGAGTGGGGTTTCTCAAAGCTGCTTCACTGGCTGCGCCATAACCCTGACAAGCGATCGCGCTTTGTCACCGCTCTGGAACATTGCGACATGGTGGCGGCCACGCTGAGCGGCATCACCAGGGTCGACGAGCTCAAGCGCAGCGTTTGCGCGATGGGCCACAAGTGGATGTGGAATCCGCGCTGGGATGGTCTGCCGCCGGAATCCTTTCTCGTCGAGGTGGACCCTCTGTTTGAAGGCGTTCGTGCGAAGCTCGGCGGCGAATACCTTACCAGCGACCAACTGGCCGGGCATCTCTCGCCTAAGTGGGCCGAGGCGCTTGGTCTGCGTGCTGGCATTCCGATCCCGGTCGGCGCATTTGACGCGCACTGGGACGCAATAGGCTCGAACATTCGCGAAGGGGACGCGGTGAACGTCGTGGGCACGTCTACATGCATTATCGCCATGGCGCGGGAGGCGCAGCTTGTTCCCGGCGTGTGCGGCGTGGTTCCTGGCAGTGTTTATCCAGGATTTACCGGCATTGAAGCGGGGCTCTCGGCCACGGGCGACATTTTTGACGCCATCGCCCGGCGCGCCAACACCAGCGTTGCTTCGCTATCGGAGGGTTTGGATACCTACAAGGCTGGCCAGACCGGCCTTCTTCGCCTGACCTGGGACAACGGCGACCGTACGGTGCTGGTGAACCCGGAGCTAGGTGGCGTTACGCTTGGCTGGAACCTTATGCACACGGCGCACGACGAACTTTTCGCGGCGATTGAAGGCACGGCGTTCCACACCCGGCTGATTCTGGAGCGCATGGCGGAGCACGGTGTGCGAATCGATCGCGTGATCAATGCAGGCGGCATTCCGCAGAAGAGCGAAGTGCTGAATCGTGTGTATGCCAATGTGCTGAACAAGCCGGTGCTTGTGCCTGCGGGGATTCCTACGAGTCTTGGATCGGGCATCTTTGCGCTGCTGGCCGCTGGCGCCTACAAGACGATTGAAGAGGCGCAGGCCGCGGTTTGCCTGCCGCTGCGGACCGTTGAGCCTGACGCCAAATCCGCCGCAGTTTATGAGCAGCTCTACCGGCTTTATCGCGATGTGTACTTTGCGTTGGGCTTGCGCAATGCGGAACCGGCGGCGCTCGGCCAGGTATTGCCGGAGTTAAGAAAGATTGCGGCTGAGGTGCGAAAGGCCGGTTGAAACCGCAAGCCGCTTCGCCTATTCCCTGTTCCCTGTCCTATTGCTGCTGTTGTTGTTGCTGCATCTGCTGCAAATCGACGAAGGGGATGGCAGCCTCCGGTGGCTGTTGCGCGCGCTCCACCAACACGCTCCAGTCTTCGGGGATGGGCAGTTGCTGGTCAAGCGCCGGGGGCTGATCGCCGGCCTGCACATGCACGGCTACATAGAGCTCGCTTTCCGTCTTGCCGCGGAAAATGCCGTGTGTGGGCGGCACATCCGCGTAGTCCCGTCCCACCGCGGTGCGGATATGACGGTGGTGGGCGACCAGATTGTTGGTGGGGTCGAAGCCCACCCAACCGAGATGCGGCAGCAACACATCGACCCATGCATGCGTCGCATCGGGCGTCGAGCGGTCGTGATCTTCGCGGCTGCGGTAGAGATAGCCAGAGACGTACCTCGCTGGAATCTTCACATGCCGCAACAGGGCAATCATGGTGTGGGCAAAATCCTGGCAAACACCCTCACCGCTGATGATGGCTTCGTCAATGGGCGAGTCCACACGGGTGGCACGGGGCACATATTTAAAGTAATCGAAGAGCCGCTGATTCAACTCCTGCACCAGCATCAGCGGGTCGTCGCGGCGCGTCACGCCCATTTGCTTGGCAAGCAATACAAGCGCCGGCGTCTCCAGTGCGAACGTGCTGGGCAACAGCATCTCCCAGTAATCGCCGGCCTCGATCATGTCGTCCAGCGCACCCCATGCGTCGGGCGACAGGAACGCGGGAACGTCGGGCAGAACCTGCTGCTCTACTACCGATTCCGCGATAATAACCAATTGGTTATGCTCGCCCGGAATGTCGAAATGCTGCACCGTATTTCCCTGGTGGTCGCGATAGCTGAAGACGCGGCATCGCGGGCTCACCGAAAGCGAAAACGTCAGGCAGTGCTGATTCGCATCGGAGCGCGGATGCATGCGCGTCTCCATGATGCTTTCGCTGATCGGCTTCGAATAACGGAAGCGCGTGAGATGCCGGATGGAATAAAAGTTCAAGACCACACTCCCCTAGGTTGCCAGCGCGGATTGGATGGAATAGTGCACATAGTAACGGTAGATGAGCTCGTGAATGCGCATGCACTGCTCACGAATGGTGTGGAGAAACTTCCCAACATCGCCGGCCAGAATCTCCTGAATGGTGGTGTAGCCGAGCATGGCATGGAGCCGCCCGATGACCGCAATCAACTCGTCTGGAGGCCGACGGCCACCCGAGCGCTGAATGGACTCAATGGCATCGCGCATGCCGTCTACGGTGTAGCGAATGGCGTGGGGGAAATCCTGATTCAGCAGCAGAAACTCGAGGATACGGTCGGAAGAAATATCGGCTGTATAGACCTGGCAATAGGCTTCAAACGAGGTGCAACAACGGAGCAGTCCCACGAGCTCAAGATACTGGTAGCCGGAGTGGTCCTGCTCATTGGGCTGGAACAGGTCAGGCTGGTAAACCTCAAGCAGCGTAGCGGTGGCATAGGCGCGCTCAAGGTAGCGGCCAAGACGGATAAACTGCCAGCCTTGTCCATGAATCATGGTGGTATCACTGACGCCTTTGAACAGATGAATGCCGTCCACAACCGAGGCCAGCGCATCGTTGATATTCGCGCGAAACTGGGACTGCGCGTGAGGCGAGTGCATCTGGTGGTAGAGCCGGTTGAGCCGCGCCCACTGCTCGCTGGAAATTTCCTCGCGCACCTGGCGAGCATTCTCGCGTGCACCATTGACGCAAAACGTGACCGCTGCGTGGTTCAGGCTGTCGAACACCAGCATGCGGGCCATCGCTTCGAGATCGTCGTTCCACTCCATGCCCGGAGGCTTGCCCAGCGAGGCCATCATCCGCTGCCATCGCACCGCCGCACTGGTGTCGCTGGTGTCGAGCATCAGGCTCATAGTCACGTCGAGTTGACGGACAGTATTCTCCGCCCGCTCCAGATAGCGGCTCATCCAATAGAGACTGTCGGCAACGCGCGATAACATCGTCGGACTCTCCCGAAATCCGTTCCTGACTGCTATTCAAGAACCCATGTGTCTTTGCTGCCGCCGCCCTGCGAGGAGTTGACCACGAGCGACCCTTTTTCCAGAGCTACGCGTGTCAGGCCGCCGGGCACAATGTTCACCTTGTCGCCAAACAGGACGTAAGGACGCAGGTCCACGTGGCGAGGCTCAAGATGATTGCCGATCAAACATGGCGCACGGGAGAAATCCAGCGTGGGCTGCGCTATGTAGTTCCGCGGATTCGCTTCAATCTGCCGCGCAAACTCTTCCCGCTGGCGTGCGGTTGATTGCGGCCCAATCAGCATGCCGTAGCCACCGCTTTCGCCAACTGCCTTCACTACAAGCTGGTCCAAATTGGCCAGCACATGCTTCCTGTGCTTTTCCTCGCCCAGAAGAAAGGTCTTCACGTTGGGCAGAATCGCATCTTCGCTCAGGTAGTAGCGGATCATGTCCGGCACATACGCATAGACCGCTTTATCGTCAGCCAGCCCGGTGCCGAATGCGTTGGTCACCGTGACGTTTCCGGCGCGATAGGCGTTGAACAACCCGCCGCAACCGAGAATCGAGTCGCCACGGAAAATCAGTGGATCGCTGAAGTCGTCGTCAACGCGGCGGTAGATCACGTCCACGCGCTTCAGCCCGTCGGTCGTCCGCATGTAGACGATGTTGTCGTGGGTTACCAGGTCGCGGCCTTCCACCAGGTCGACACCCATTTGCCGCGCAAGGTAGGTGTGCTCAAAGTACGCCGAGTTGAAAACACCCGGCGTGAGCAGAACGATATTCGGCTCAGGCCGGCCTTCCGGCGCCAGCGATCGCAGCGTTGCCAGCAGTAGTTGCGGATAATGCTCGATGGGCCTCACGCCATAGCTATGGAACAGTTGCGGGAAAGTGCGCTTCATGACGCGCCGGTTGGTGAGCATGTAGCTCACTCCAGAGGGCACGCGCAGGTTGTCTTCCAGCACAACGTACTCGCCGGTGTTCAGACGCAGCAGGTCAGAACCAACCACGGCGATATAAACATTGCGCGGCACCTGCAGGCCGCGCATCTGACGCCGGTAGTGCTTGCAACTGTAGACCAGCTCGCGCGGAATCACACGATCGTTCAGGATCTTTGCGTCTGAATAGACGTCCCGTAGAAACATATTCAGCGCCGTGATGCGCTGCGTCAGACCGCGTTCAATCCTGTCCCACTCTGCCGCCGTAATCAGCCGGGGCAGCAAATCGTAGGGAAAGATCCGCTCCGTTCCCTCGTCGCGGCCGTACACCGTGAAGGTGATTCCCTGGGTCAGAAAGGACAGGTCCGCCGACTGCTTGCGCCGCTGAAGCTCCTCTTCCGGCAGACGCGCCAGTGTCTCGGCCAGCGCCTTGTAATGAGGGCGCAGCTCCCCTCCCCGCTCCCGCATCTCGTCGAATGCCAGGTCGAGCGGGTAGTCTCCGAAAAGCGTTTCCATTTCCAATGGAAGACCGGCGCTCATAAAGACTCTGGGTTTCCTTCACTGCAGATTCAGGGCGCTGGGCTGAAACAATTCCGGCTCGCGAACAGATCGGCAACAACCAGAATGCTCGAGCTCTTCGAGGCCATCCCGCCTGAACCCTGTTCTTTAGCTTGTAACACGCGCGGCCTAAAGGAGCAATCAAGAGACTCTTAACCCCGCTTACCGCGCATGCGCTTCGGATTCGGCGGGCAGGTCGACTCGCGAATAACCAGCTCCGGCAGAATCGCCAACGCGGTCGGAAAATCCGACTGTCCTCTAATTCGCTGTAACAGAATCCGCGCAGCCACAATTCCCATCTGCTGCAGCGGCTGCCGAATGGTAGTCAGGCTCGGGTTATGGTATGCCGCGGCCAGAACATCGTCGAACCCCACCACGGAAACATCTTCCGGTACGCGCAGCCCATGGTCCTTCAATGCGCGAATCGCTCCGATAGCTGACAAATCGTTGTAGGAGACGAGGGCGGTAAAGTCGGCTCCGCGGTTTACGAGTTCAGCGGCTGGCCCAAAGCCCATCTCCGGCGTGGAAACCTTGGTTTGAATTCCCACTTTAAGTTCTGCGGGCACCTCCAGCTTCAGTTCCCGGGCCATGGCCATCATGCATTCCCAGCGTTCATCGGCATCTGAACTGTGGCTGCCGCCGCGCATGAAGGCGATTCTGCGGTGACCCAGTTGGTGTAAGTGGCGCAAAAGCAACTCGGCCGCGCGCCGTTGGTCCAGCACCACGTTCGTCACGCCCTCAATCGGCTTGTGCCCTGCCACTGCCACCACGGGCAGCTTCATGCTGTGCTCCAGCACCGTGTCGATCAGGATGAAACCCTCCACGCACCTGTCCAGCAGCAACCGCGGGTATTCCTCAATAAGATCTGGCTTGCGGCGATGGCTCGCGGTCAGGTAGAAGTACCCTTCTTCAATCAGGTGCTCTTCCACCCCGGTCAACACCTGGGTCGCGTAGTTGTCATTCAGGTCCGGAACCAGCACTCCGACCGAAAACGTTTGCCGCTTGCGCAGCGATCGGGCGTAAAAGCTCGGCCGGTAATCGAATTTGGCCGCCGCCTCGGTTACGCGGTCCCGCGTATCCTGCGGGATTGAACGCACACCGGGCGCGTTGTTCAGAACCAGCGAAATCGTGGCCGGCGAAAGGTTCAGATATTCGCCCAGTGTGCGCAGACTGATGGGTTGTCCGGGCAGCGGCTCGGTACCCGATTTTGTTCGCTTGGGCATGCACAACTGTTGTAACACTCTTGACACAGGGTCCGCCGTGATTTTCGGAGACTTTGATCTCTTTTTTAGCTTGCGGACGCCGTTGCCGAGCGATGGTCCGAGTCTGCCGTTCAGTCTCCCCGAACTTCGCGCGCCGGCCGGCACCGCATCGGCAGTTCGCAGCGCCCCTGCCGGCAACATGCGTCATTTGGCCTTACAATCTAAGACAGCCCTGCACCCCGCGGAGGGATGGGTGAGCGGTTGATACCGGCGGTCTTGAAAACCGTTGTGCCTGAAAGGGTACCGGGGGTTCGAATCCCTCTCCCTCCGCCAATACTTCTCCGTGGTGGTTCATCTTCGTCCGCTCCCGTCCGTTCGAATTTGTAAATCATTGAAAACAGGTAATGCTGACACGACGGCCTATCTTGTGCAGGATGTGATGATCGAAGCAATCTGCGCATTGCGGCCAGGGCCATTGCGCGAACCCGCGAAACTGTCGTCGTTTGTCCTGGCCGTTGCCCGAAACCGGCTCAACAACCACTACCGCTCGTCCATCTGCGGACCCGAATCTCTCGAATTCCCCGACAATCTGCCTGATCTCTCCTCCAGCGCGGACAAAGTGGAAGAGAAGGAGCGCGAGAATCTGGCGCTGAATGCCATTTTGAAACTGAAACCGCTGGACGAGACTATCATGCAAATGACACTTGTGGATGGACTGAAGCTAGGCATCATTGCCGGGCGGCTACGCTTGAACCCGGGCGCGGTGCGGCAGCGGAAACTGCGGGCGACCCGCCGAGTGATCGATCTTGTACGCCGGTCACAAACGAAAACGTCCAACCACAGTGTTGTAGGAAAAGTAACATGTTCCAATGTACTGAAACACCGATCGATCAATGCTTTGAACGCTACAGCCAGGGAACTCTGCCTGAACCAGAGGCGCAGAAGTTTGAGGAGCATTATTTCGACTGCCCCGAATGCCTGGCGCAGGTTGAGGCTCTTCAGGCTGTGGCGAAGAGGCTTGGGAACCACCCCTGGACAAGGGCGACGAGACCGATCCCATGGCCGATGCGCGTCGGCGCATTGGCTGCAATGGCAGCGATGCTGATCCTCGGCTTTTGGGGCATCAAGAGTATTCACCGGACTACCGGTTCGACTGTCGCGAATAATCCAGCGGTGCAGGTTCCGCAGCTCTGCCCGTCTCCCCAACCTGGCCTTACCTCGCAGGCACCCTCCGCGCTTTCGCGCCTCGCCGATCTGACGCTGCCCGCATTTCAGTTGCCCAACCTGCGCGCCAAAGCGGCGACCCTCACTTCGCCTCCGGGATGAAAGCCTATACGCGCCAGGACTGTCTGGGCGCTGTGAATGCTCTTTCGCAGGTGCCGGTCCAGGATGAGGATTCGCCGGCAGGACAGTTTTACATCGGGGTCTGCCAGATGCATCTGAAAGACATGAAAGCAGCAGCCGCGACGCTGGAACGCGTGGCCGATGCCGGCGACTCGCCGCAGGAAGAGGCGGCCTTCTACTATTTAGCGCAAATCGCGCTCGAACGCAATGATGCCAGCCATGCTCGTCATTACCTGACGCGCGCTCCCTCCCTTCACGGCGATTTCGAACTGCGGGCTCGCTCGGAGTTGAACCAGATCCGCTGAACCTGAATTAGCCTACGCCGGCAACACCCAATTGCAGAATCGGGCCGAGGACAGTCCGTCTCGCCTTTCCCATGAGCCCGGATCCACGGAGGTCCCTGTGAACCGAAGGTTACGTTGCTTCCTCGCTGCTTTTTTCCTGTGCGCTCCATGTGCCGCGCAGCAGGCCGCGCCTGTCAACAGCCCGGTTTCAAATGAGATTTCCAAGGCGCGCGAAGCGCTGAAGGCAGCGGAAGCCGCGCATCCGGGTAACACGCCCGAAGTCGCCCCCGCGCTCAATGACCTTGTCTCAAGCGTGGTCGACTCCGGCACCGCGGACGCAGAGACCCTGGCATTGGTCACACGGCAGGTTCAGTTGGAAGAGACCCTTGAAGGTCGACGGAGCAAGGCCTATGTCAGCGCACTCGACACGCAGGCGGATTTGATGGTGGCGCTCAATCGCGCTTCCGACGCCTGCGCCATTGCGGAGCAGGCTTTTGAGATAGGTCAGAAGGAGCTTCCAGATTCGTCAGAGAGCGAGGCATCGGCCAACGCATTGGGAAGGATCTGCTCTTCGCTGGGCGACTTTCCGTGTGCGGTCCGCGCCCACGGAGTTTCGGTTGAATTGGCGCGCAAGATCGGCGGCAGCACCAGCGCCGACCCGATCGCCCTTAACAATCTGGGTGCCATGAAGAGCCGCATGGGAGACGTGGACGGCGCCATTCAGGCGGAGGAAGAGGCGTTAGCCATTGCTTACCGGCTCGACCCCACCGACAACCACATAGGCGTAATCGAGAATAATCTGGGTTCGAACTATCTGAAGGCTCAATACTTCAACAAGGCCACCGAGCATCTCAATCGCGCCGTCGACATGCTGGGCAAGCTCTACGGACCGGAAAGCCAGAGGCTGATGCAGGTCAATCGCAATGTGGCATCGTTGTATACCCGTACCGGCCAATTTCCACTGGCTTGGAAGGCCTTCGAGTTTTCATTGAAGAACCAGTATGAGCAGATGGATATGCAGGCCACCAATCATTCCATGTTTGCCCAATCGTTAGCGCAGGGAGGCAATCCGCAGCGCGCCGTGGAGGAGGGGTTGATCAGCGCGCGCATGAGCCGCGAGATCTTTGTGCTCCAGGCCCGGACCTTGCCCGAGCGCCAGGCTCTGGCATACGACGGAATTCGTCCGCATGGCCTCGACACAGCCATCTCTGTCGTCCTGAAGCATCCCGAACTGCCGTTGGAAGATATTTATCGGGAGGTCGTGCGTTCCCGTGCCTGGTAGCCGACGAAATGGCGCGGCGGCAAAGAGACCTAAACGCCCACCATGACCCGGCAACCGCGCAACTGCTGAAAGATCTCGACCAGGCTCGAAACGATCTGCTCGCAGCCGAGAGTTCTTCGTCGCAGAAGACCGGCGGCCCGGAACGCGTGAGCGCCGCGAGGTCCCGCATGGAATCGATTGAGCACTCGCTGGCTGAACGCAGTGCTGCACTGCGCGCTGATGAGCGGATATATGAGGCCACTACTGAAGATGTGCGCCACAGCCTGCCCGAGCACTCCGTATTGATTTCCTACGTTCTTTTCAGGCAGCGCGCGGTGGATCGGCTGGACCCTACCCTCGGTGACACACTGTCCTATGTCGCCTTCGTGCTTCATCCGGACTCGGATCGGATCCGCATCTTCAATCTCGGCGATGCGGCGTCGGCCGACAATCAGGTAAAGAAAATGCGCGCGGCTGCCAATGCCGAAGCGCGCAGCGGAGGACTTGGCTCCACGCGCAATGAGCGCGCTTATCGCGACGCGGCGCTCGGCTTGCGCCAGCGCATATGGGATCCGTTGAAGGCCGAGCTCTCCCATGCCAGGCTTGCGCTGGTGGTAGCTGACGGAAGCCTCAACCTGGTTCCCTTTGCGGGCCTGCCCGATGGCAGCGGCTACCTCGTCGAACACGGGCCCGTGATTCACATGCTAACCAGCGAGCGAGACCTAGTGCCCGCCGATCAGGGACCAAAGAAGCTTGGCCTGCTTGCCATCGGCGGTCCGTCGTTCGAGCTGGCAGAGAACAAGCCTCCTCCATCCCCGCTGCGCGGCGCGAATCCCACCTGCGACGCGCTGAGTCAGATCGAGTTCCAACCCTTGCCTGGCGCAGCCTACGAGGTCGCCGACGTTGGTTCCTCGTGGATGCGCTGGAATGCCGCTGAGCCTGCGCAACTGGTAACGGGCGACGATGCTGCCCTGGCCCGGTTTCTTTCGGACTCCGTGCACAGCCGCGTGCTGCATATCGCCACTCACGCATTCCTGCTGGACAAGAGCTGCGACGATGACAACCCTCTGCTGCACTCCGGACTTGTTTTCGCCGGGGGCAGTCACGGAGGCGCACAGTCCACCGTGACCGCGGAACAGATTGCATCACTGGATTTGAGCGGCGTGGACTGGGCGGTTCTGTCGGCATGCAACACGGGCAACGGCGAGCTGCGCAACGGCGAAGGCGTGCTTGGACTCCAAAGGGCTTTCCGCGTCGCCGGAGCGCACAGCGTCGTCATGACCCTGTGGCCCGTTGACGACAATGTGACCCGTCAGTTCATGCACGACTTATACGCGGAGCGGCTTGGCCGCCATGCAACCACGGCGGAAGCGGTTTGGAATTCATCGCGCAAGGTGCTGCTTGACCGCCGCGCCGCTGGCAAGAGCACACACCCGTGGTACTGGGCAGGATTCGTGGGCTCGGGCGGATGGGAGTAGCCAGCGCCTCAACGTTGCCCTCCGATGAAAATCAACGTCGGCGGGTCACAAAACATGGCAGGCCGCTACTGTGAATCAGATGCCGCCTGGGCGCGCGGCCGATGGAGGGACCTTCAACGGCGTCACTCGCCGGGATGGTTGCCATGGGGCTGAACGCCTCGGGCGATGAAGCCCAGCCCACCGACAAGAAGCACCAACATCACGATAGTGCTGAAGAGGCTCAATGGACGGAAATAGATATGCAAATTTGCGATTATTCCCGCAAAAATGAAGAGTGCGCCGGCGATGGTAAGAACCCATCCGGCAATGCTTCGGCCGCGCCAGAATAGAAGACCGATACCGAAAAGCATGGGCAACAGCGTAATGCCAAAGGCATTTTCGCCATGGAAGGACCAGTAAGAACCCATGACCGTAACCTGGTTGACCAGAAGGTATCCGCCAATGCACGCCATTACGAAACCCAGGGCAAAATGGCCAAGGCCCCCTGGAGTTCCACCAGCATCACTGAGTGAACGGTTTTCCATGGCCGAAAGTATAGCAGGCCTGACGAATGTGTTCGCTGCGCGAAAGGCCCTTGGAAAATCCATGACGCTACCGACGAATCGCTGCAAACGACGGAGCGGTTGCTTGCACGCCCGGTGCGTCGCATCGACATGATTGGCGCATTCCCGGATCCTTAACCCTTCACTAAGTCCAGTGTCTACAGGTCTATAGCTCGCTTCGGCCAGGACCCGGTCAAGCCAGCTTGCTTGGGTGCGTCTGGAGGCTCGGAAGCGAAGATTGTTTACGAACTAGTCATAAGGCTTCTCTCAGAGACAAGATGGAACCACACAACAGGAAAATGCGTATGAAGAAATGGGCTGAGACTTATGAGGCCCTCGATTGTGGGAATTGCAAACTGCAATGTGTCGGCATTCGGAGAAGACAATAGAACAGTCCGCATGGCGAAGACTGTACTTCCTCAATCCGACTCGATGGATACACGGATGGATTCGAAAGAACCCTGCCTTGAGTTTCCTCCTATTTGCTTGCCGCACCCGCCCAGACAGGACTATCCTTAGCACAACTTTTATAAGACTCCAATTCGGTCGCAGGATTGTGGGCATTTCCCGGTAATTTGATTCGTAAGGGGAG
This sequence comes from Occallatibacter sp., assembly GCA_049514915.1. Lineage (GTDB taxonomy): Bacteria > Acidobacteriota > Terriglobia > Terriglobales > Acidobacteriaceae > Telmatobacter. The sequence continues at coordinate 146,200 of JBEKUP010000002.1, forward strand.
CATGATGACTGAAAAGCACGGGTTTCTCGACGCACTGAAGCATGTTGCCTTTGAAGATGAACCGGCTCCGCCGGCGAAGCATGCTCCAACACCGGCCCCGAGCGCTACAGCTGTTACATTCACTTCTCCGGAGGTGGAATCGGCACAACCGCTTGCCTATGCACCGCCGATTGCTGCGATTGATGCGGGAGTGGTGCCGGACAACGATGCCGTGTATCAGACCCTGCTGGCAAAGACGGATTTTGAGGGTACCAGTGCGGCAGGCACGATCCACAAGTTTCTCGATCCGCTCAAGGCAATTCCTGATACCGTGATGCCCACGAATGTAAAGTTCAAGACCGCTGTGCTGCAGGCTACTGCGCAGGCCGGACTGACCGAAGACGGCATCCTGGGAACATTTGATACGTTGAAGGCGAAACTGCAACAGGAGAAGGATGCGTTCGGCGGAAAAGCGCAGCTCTTCGCGGCCAAGGAAGTCAAAGGCCGGCAGGATGAGATTCAGCAAATCACCGAACAGATCACCGGGCTCCAGCAGGAGCTAGCCCGGCTGTCGAACGAACTGGTAGAGGCGCAGGGAAAAAGCACCCATGCGCAGAGCCAATTCGAAGCCGCTGTTGCACGTCGCGCCAGTGAACTTGAACAGCAAAAGGCTCTTTACGCCTCTCTGCTGAAAGGATAAGAGATTCTTATGGGCATTTCGCCAGTAACTCCCAACTTTACCCAGAACATTCAGAATTACACGCCGAAGTCGTTCTGGAAGCGGCCCGAGGGCCCCTTCGGAATGGTCGTGTTGGTAGCTCTGATTCTGGGTGGTGCGTATGGCTTATACGTCATACTGCCGTACCTGATCACGCTCTTGCAGGACACACTTCACGCCGTCGCTTTGGGCGCTGTGCTCATTGCGATTCTGTGGCTGGTTTTCAATCCTACCTTTCGCACGGCAGTATCGAATCTCTTTCAGAACGCTGTGCGGTTTTTCGCATCGTGGGTGGTGGAGACCGATCCGATCGGCATTCTCCGCAACAACCTCGACGACATGAAGAAGGCCAAGTACAACCTTGATCAGACTCTGCAGCGCTTTTCCGGGAGCGACGAACGGCTCCAGCGCAGCATCGCCGCAAAGGGCGATGAGATCAACAACCTGGGCCGCAAGGCCGCCAAGGCCGCGCAGATGGCCGCTGCCGCTACCGACCCGATGGAGAAGGAACGGCTCTCGCTGGAGCGCCAGACCTTTCTGGAGCAGGCCGGGATGCTGATGCAGGGCGTCAAGCAGTTGCAGGCGCTGGAAGATCAGACCTCGAAGATGCTGAAGACTTTCCAACACTGGTCGCAGATCGCAGACAGCAAGATTCAGCGAACAGAGAATAAGGTCAACTTCCTCGCTGAACAGCGCAAGATGATTCTGGATGCGAAGGCCACCCTCGGTGTGGGCCAGCAGTTACTGCGCGGCAATCCGGAGCAGTTGAAGATGGTTGATATGGCTCTGGACTATCTCGAAGACGACACAGCGCGTACGTTGGGCGAGATTCGCGAGTTTTCACGCTACACCGATAAGCTGCTCACGGACGACCAGATCGAATCCGGCGCGGCAGCAGATGAGGCGGCGGCCAAGTTTGCCGAGTTCAACCAGAAGCTGCTGACCTCCGGCAGCCAGTCCACTGGGGCCGACATGATTCATATTCCGGGGATGGAAGCCCCCGAACCTGTGAAGATGCCCACGACCCTCGCCAGCGTAGCCGCGTCCAGCACAAAATCCGACAACGACTACGACAACATGTTCAAGTAAGTAACGCCATTCGAATTGACGAAGGGAAGATTGAAATGCCGCGTTTGAAGCCTCAAGCGAAATTGGTCCTGATTATAGTAGCTGGAGCCGGAGTGGTCTTTGGACTTCGTGCGGCCATGCAGCATGGACTCATCCCAACCCCAGGCATCATGAAGTCGATCGTAGCTTCGCGTGTCCAGCTTCCTCCTCAGGAGGAGGCTCAGGTGGCCAATGTGCAGGCTCTGCCGTATCCGACCGTTGCACCCGCCAACGTATCCGCGACGCACATCGTTTTCGATGTGTGGGAATGGAACGCGATGTTCTCGCTGATCTACGCCAACGGAGGCGCGGACACGACTAAAGGTTCGCTGATGGAGAAGAACGGTGTGAACCTGACGCTGCACCGCGAGGACTCGAACACGCAGATGGGCAATGACCTGATCGACTGCGCCAAACAGCTGCATGACGGCGAAAAAACCTGCTCCAAGGGAGCTGAGGCCATCGTCGTGATGGGCGATAGCGGCGGCCAATGGCTCTCCAATCTGAATCCGCAACTGAAAAAGCTGGGGCCGGAGTACCAGGCGGTCATCATTGGAGCCGTGGGCCGCTCCAACGGAGAAGATGCGCTTCTCGGTCCTGCTGAATGGAAATCGAATCCACAGAGTATGAAAGGCAAGACAGTCGTCGGCGTGATTCGCGATGGCGACTGGAACATAGCTCTGAATTACGAGGGGTCGAACGGACTGAAGAACAATCCCGATCTGAAGACGTGGGATCCGGATGCGGTCAACTGGATTGCCGCTCCGGATGAGGACTACATCAAAGCTGTTACGGATGTCTTTATTCCCAATCGGTGCGAAGATCGCAAGGTTGTCAAGGATGGCCGTCCAACAGGCGAAACCAAGAATATTTGCCCCGATGGCGTAGTCACCTGGACCCCTGGAGACGAGCAGGCCGTGCATGGCCGTCCCGGTACCACGAAGATTGTCTCCTCGCACGAATACGCCTCCCAGATGCCCGCCGTGATCCTGGGGATCAAGAAGTTTTTTAACGATAATCGCGATGAAATCTCCGGCTTGCTGGCTGCGAGCTTCCAGGCCGCCGACCAGGTCAAGGCTTTCGATGCGGTTCGCCGCAAGGCCGGTGAAATGTCGGCTGCGCTCTATAAGGACCAGACCGGCGACTACTGGTACAAGTACTATGCGGGTCTCCGCGATCCCAAGTCAGGCGAGATGCTGGGTGGCTCGGCGGTATTTGGCTTGGAAGACGATGTCAATTATTTCGGCCTGGATGGCAAGCATAACAACAATATGCGCGCCACCTATGAGACCTTCGGCAAGATCGCTACGCAAAATTACCCACTGCTCTTCAAAGACAATCCGATCCCGAGTTACAAGGAGGCGGTTGATACTTCGTTCATCTTCAGCGCACAGGCGTTGTTGAACACAAGCGGAGTGCAGGGCGCGAGCGCGGAAACTGTCGATTATGCCAAGGAAGCCCAGAGTGGGCAGGTGCTGGGGCACAAGGCCGTCTACATCAACTTTGCCAGCGGCTCCGATCAGCCTCTGCCGGACAGCATTCCAACATTAAATGAACTGAAAGATTCACTCGCCATCAACTCGCAGTTGGCGTTGCAGATCGACGGCTACACCGACAACGCCGGCAGCGACGCTGTCAATGTGCCGCTGAGCGAAAAGCGGGCCCAGGCGGTGAAGCGATACTTCCAACAGGTAGCTCCGTTGAGCTTCCCCGAGTCGCGCTTCAAACAGGTCTCGGGCCATGGCTCGCAGAGTCCCATCGCTTCGAACGCATCCGCCGGAGGAAAAGCACTCAACCGCCGCGTTGAGATCACGCAGATAGGTCAGTAATCCAGCAACAAAATGGGGAGGCGTGAGCCTCCCCAAATCTTTTTCATCCAAGTGGAAATCATGAATCAAGCTATCGCTGTGTTTGCACCCAATGCGGTTCTGGACAAGAAAGCCGTGCGCGCCCTGGTTGTGGTCCAGGTCATTATCGTGCTCTTGTTATGGGTGTTCAGTCCATTTGCGCTGCTGCCGAAGCCGGGTGAGGTCTGGAGCGCCTTTGGAGAGTTGTGGGAGCAGGGCTTGGGAGCTGAGCTAATTACAAGCTTCTATCTGAATATCCAGGCCATCATAGTGTCCACCATCGTTTCGCTTTTGCTGGCTTATGCAACGGTAATGCCCTTCTTCCGTCCGATTGTCGCCTTGCTCAGCAAGCTGCGTTTCCTCTCGCTGGTTGGGTTGACTTTTTTCTTCACGCTCATGGCTCGCAGCGGACATGAACTAAAGCTGTCCCTGCTGGTGTTTTCAGTTTCCGTTTTCTTCGTCACCGGGATGGCCGACGTAATCAATGGCGTACCGAAGGAGATGTTCGACCTGGCGCGCACACTGCGCATGGGCGAATGGCGCGTGGTTTGGGAAGTGATTGTTCTCGGTCAGATCGACCAGGTATTTGATGTTCTCCGTCAGAATGCCGCGATGGGATGGATGATGCTGACCATGGTGGAAGGTATTGTTCGCTCTGAAGGCGGTGTCGGAACTGTCCTGCTCGATCAAAACCACCACTTTCGACTGGCCGCGGTTTTCGCCATTCAGTTAACCATCCTGCTCCTCGGTCTTTTCCAGGATTACGGCATAGGAGTTGCCAAGAGCCTGCTTTGCCCATACGCGGCACTGACGCTGGAGCGTAAATAATGGCAATCACTTCTTACAGCTTCGGCAAAACTCTCCTGAAGATCGAGAACGTGTCCCTCGAATATGACGGCCGGCCCATCCTCAGCGGCGTCAACGCAGAGGTACGTGACATTCTCGTACCGGGCAAGGTAAAAGGGCAGGTGGTCGGTATTCTCGGCCCATCTGGCTGCGGCAAAACCACGCTCTTTCGAATCATCGCTGGATTGCTCGCACCCACATCAGGCCGGGTGTCGGTCAATGGCTTCGACCGCGCAGTCGTCGCAGGCGAAGTCGGCGTGGTTGCCCAAAGCTATCCGCTCTTCGAGCACCGCTCCGTATTGGGAAACCTCATGTTAGGCGCGCGCAAGAAGGAGAAGGACAACAAGGTTGCTCGGGACAAGGTAATGGCGTTTCTCACAGAATTTGGCCTGGAAGACAAGTACAACCTGTACCCCGCGCAATTATCGGGAGGCCAACGGCAACGATGTGCCATTATCCAGCAGATCCTGTGCAGCGAACATTTCCTTTTGATGGACGAGCCGTTTTCTGGACTTGACTTGATCATGCTGGAGAAGACCTGCGAACTGATCGCCAAGGTCGCGGATATGGACGACCTCAATACCATCATTGTTGTCACTCACGACGTGACCGCCGCTTGCTCCGTGGCCGACCACCTTTGGCTCATGGGCCGTAGCCCGGCCGAGAATGGAGTTCCTGTCGCAGGCTCCCGGATCGTGCAACAATACAATCTCATCGACAAGGATTTGTGCTGGCAGCCGGACATTATTACAACGGCTCGATTCACCGATTTTGTTCGCGAAGTAAAGGAAGAATTCAGGAGGCTTTAGGTGAGCGACAAGAAAGAAATCGAACTTCTGGTTTGCAAGTGCAAGTCCTGCACCCATTGGGAAATCGGCAAGAACGTATTGATTTGCAAAACATGCGGCCTGACTCTGCCCGCGAAGATCACTGTAGACGACCACCATATGCTTCATTGGCAGAAGCACGAACGGTAGTCTGATTTGCCTCAGCCCAAGGGCACGATGTCCTGAGCTCTACCTCTACCGGACGTGGCAGAATTGACCAGCGGCTGGTGAATGCCTTGGCACGCGCGTCCTCGCCACATTCAGATTCATCAAATCCTCGGGGCGGTCGTCGACTTCGGCCCAGATCGTTGGTGCGTCGCAAAGGCCCTTATCATTCAGTTGTACTTGAGTCGACGAAGTAAGTCGCAGCACAAAGGGCACCCCACAACGGGTGCCCTTTGTGCTGCTTCTGCCACGAATCAAGAGGCTAAAAGGTGATCTTGCCAATGAGTTGGATGTTGCGGTTGCCCGCCCCCTGGAAAAACGCGCCGCCGCCGGCAGAGCTCCCTGCGCTGCCGTTTTCATAGGTGTTCAGCAGGAAGCTTGGATATAGGCCCTCTGCCGGGTAGAGCGTGTCCTCGATATTTGGATCGGGCGTTCCATAGTAGGCGCGGTTCAAGGCATTAAAGGCCGATACCTCCAGAAGCATGTTGACGCGCTCTCTGATCTTGAAATTCTTTCCGACTGTCAGGTCAAGATTGTTGAAGCTGTCGCCGCGCAGCGTGTTGCGGCCGACGCCGGGGAAGGGATTGTTGAGCGCCATGGCTTCATACTGATTGTTCCAGAGCCAGTGGAATGACGACCGCGGCCCATACACGCCTGTTGCATAGTTCATATAGCTGCCACCGCCCACGTTGATGCCGACACTGGTAATGGGAGCCGACTTGTTGGCCAGGATCGGACGGCATTGGTTAACAAACCCACCGAAATCGAACTGGAGGTCAAAGGCGGAGTCGCAGAAGCTCGTGGTGGCCATCGTGTCGTTCGGGTTGGGCAGGTAGGGATTGGAGGACGCAACTGCCTGGAATGGGTTGAATGGCTGGCCACCGTTGTACTGGTAAAAGGTGTTGAAGAAGTAGCCGCCGAGAATCCGGCCCAAGATCCCAGACTGGTGGTTGAACCAGGGCTCGTTATAAACTGTTTGAATTCCCCACACATTCGGATAGGAGTTGCCACTAACGCCGCGTTCGCCCACATCGGTGTTCAGCGGATCTTGCGCAAAAGCGTTGGTTGTGCCGCCGCTGGCTGTTGAGAAGATTTCGCTCACGTTGTCGATGGCGCGGCTCCAGGTATAGCTGGCCGTACCGCTCCAATGATGAAAGTTGTGAAGAGTGAACGAGGTTTGCAATCCGCTGTAGACGGAGAATGCCGTGTTTGCGACTGTGTCAACCAATCCGTAATTGCAATTCGGCCTGGTGTAGCCGGTTGCGCCGGGAGTGGTGCACACGGTAGAGCTACTGCCATAGCTGGGAAATCCGCTTTGCACATCCAGGATATCCGGGTTTGAATTCAAGGACTGGAACTGATCGAAGGTGTGATTGCCCACGTAGCGGACTTCAGCGACAGCAGCCGGCATCACCTGGTATTGAATTCCCAGCGTGTAGGTTTCAGACATGGGGTTGCGGAAGTTGGTGGGGACGAGTGTAAGAGGATTGACGCGCGGATCGCCACCGGTGGGAATGAACTTGTCGTCCGCTGCCTGCACGGTAGCGTATGTCAGGCCGCCGGCCGGCATGCAGTTGACTGTTACCCCATCGCACGTGAAGCTTCCGGAGTCAACGAGCGGCGCGCTCTGAGCGGAGTTCAGGAAGATGTTGTAAAACGCCGGATCCACGTTGATGGCGAATCCTGCATGCACAACCATTTTCTTCTGGAAGCCTGGCGTATACGCCAGGCCGAGTCGCGGCTCAACGTTCCTGTAGGAAGGATTGATGTGCGGGAAGGTCGTCGCCGAGAGCGGCAAAGCCGTGCTCCAGAATGGATTGGAGCCGGTTTGCTGCGCGACGCTTTCGTTGTGCAGCAGATTGACACTCTGACCGAAGAACTCATACCGCACACCCAGATTCAAGGTTAGATTTGGCTTGACCTTCCAGTCATCCTGGACATAGAGCGCGAAGTCCGGCTCTTTGAATGGCGTGGTCGGTTTGCCTTGAGTCAATGCGGTGAATGAAGTACCTTCGAGCAAGCCGCTGAGGCCGTTGCTGTAGGCAGCTGCCTGGCTCGACGGCACGCTGCTGGGGACCCTGATCGCAACGCCGGTATCGGCGGGATTGGTGTCGAATGAGCCCTGGGCAGCGGGCAAGCCGCTGGCCGGTGAGTCCTGGTGATCGAACTCTCCGCCAAAGATGAGCGTATGGCGCCCGTGGCTCCAGCTTGCGTTATCCTGCACCTGGTTGACCTTGATGAAACGACCCTGCGGGAAGCCGCTGCCGTAACCGATAGTGCCAAATGTAGTGCCCTGGGTTGCACCCATCGTTACCGTCGATGAACAAGGTCCAAAACTGACAATGGTGCAGCCAGGGATAGTGCCGCCTTCGAACGCGATATTGGACTGCTGGAAACCATAGCGCAGTTGGTTAACGATGTTAGGAGTAAAGGTGTGAGTCCAGTCGCCACCCACTTGATGGGTGATGCCATTCACATTTGCGTAGCCGCCCGCAGCGATGGCCTCTGATCCATAAAGATAGTAGGCCGGCAGGAATGGGTTGTTCTGGTAGTTATAGCGGAGATAGAAGCGGTCTTTGGCGGTCAATTGATAGTCGAGACGGCCTAGATCCTCTTGATCCAGGATGGCGGAGTTCAGATTCCGGCTAAACTGAGCAACCTCCACATTGGCCGTCGTGGTGCCATTGGTTACCGGGATCAAGGTGGTGGGACCAAAGAAGGTTGGGTGGCCTTGCGCCACCGATTGAGGCCCGAACATGGCCAGTTCCGTTACGCCTGGATTGTTGGGAAACGCCGCTTGCAGAGTTGCCAATCCGGTTGCATCTGGCAGGACAGCTCCATTCGATGTGTCCAGTGCGCCGGCCTGGTACTCATGCGTCCAGAATGTGCTCCCAAAAAAGAAAAGCTTGTCCTTGATAATCGGTCCGCCGAGCGTGCCGCCGTAGTTGTTGTCCACGAAGCGCGGAACGATGGGAAGATTACATCCTGTGGACGGGCTTATGCCGGCGGGGCAGAAGCCATCCTGCGGATCCTTTTGCGCACCAAGCAGAGACGACAGAAACGAACCGGTATACATCTCGAATCCGCTGCCGTGGAACGCATTAGTGCCGCTCTTGGTGATGTAATTGACCACCGAACCCATGTTGCGGCCATATTGCGCGCTGAAGTCGTTGGTGATCACCTGGATCTCCGAAACCGCATCCTGATTGGAGAAAAAGAAACTCGGACCCGAAATCATATTGTCGTTGTTCGATTGCCCGTCGATTTCGGAGTTATTGGAACGGCCGCGCTCGCCATTGACGGAGAAGTTTACGCCATTGGTATTCGAAAAGCTGTCCATGTGAGTTGCCACAACGCCGGGCACCATCAGCGTCACGTTGTCCATTGCACCGTCTACAGGCATCGATTGCAACTGGACGCTGTCAATTACCAATTCGCCCTGGGACGACTCGGTATTCATCATTTCAGCAGCGCCCGCAGCCACTTCAACTGTCTGCGTTGATGACCCGAGGGTCAAAACCTGTTTGCCGAGCGAACTCGCATTCCCGGCTACCACCTGCACATGGTTCACTTTGCTCGAACCAAATCCGTTCGCAGTGATCCCCACCGTATAGGAACCGAGGGGCACATCGGAAATTTGAAAGAATCCCGTTCCATTCGATTTTCCCTGCAGCGCTGCTCCTGTGCTTTCGCTGGTTGCCGTAATGGTGGCATCGGGTATGACAGCCCCAGTCGGGTCCGTAACAGTTCCGGTAATCGAACCGGTGATGATTCCCTGCGCGCAAGCAAGCTTGCCTGCAGCTAGAAGTGGCAATGCAAGCGCCATCCAAACGATAGCTGTTCTTCTGATAGGGCTAAGTGTTCGCACGTTGAGATTCGCCGTCTGACAAGATCCGCAATTGAGACTCGAACCGAGAGCCCCAACCTGTTTCCATGAGAGTCGCATCGGGATTCCTCCAAAATTGTGCTGCTGCCAAGTCTGCCTATCCGGCACCCTGGTTAAGCCTTCCAGTTTTGTGTTCTTCTCAATTGGCTGGGTTCGCACTTGATCTGCACGTCAAAGGCAGGTGCACAAAAGACGATTTAGACCCAGCGATGGCGTCTGTCGTTCTTATTACTAAACCCCGCGCGGCGCCAGGTCGCTCCCGCAAAGTAGTTGGACCCATCACCCGGGTTCAAGCCTGGTTGCCGCCCTCTCTGGCAGCAATCCAGCCAAATTAGTTCAGAGTCTAGCCCAATAAAGGTGCGGGTCCCGGCGTAATCCGCTGGACGATTGAGAGATGCGACGAATCGAGGGTTTTGTGCGCCGGGCCGGGGAATGGCGGCTCTGCACCTGGTCTAGAATGCTATTTATGAATCGAAGCAATGCCCTGAATAGACAGTCTTTCTGGCAATTTCAGATCATGGGATGGGCCTGCTTTTGCCTCACAGACCTTCTGGGATCGATTCCTGGCTTACTGAACGGGAAGTATACCTTCCGCCAAGAACTGGTGCCTATCTTCTGGATGTTTCTCGGAAGTCATGTCCTGCACCCTGTTTGTCGCCGGCTGCTGCGACAATCGCAGTCATGGATCGCTCTTGAATTGAAAGCAGCCGGGGCTGCCGTGGCTGTATCTATTCTCACCGCCTGCGGAACCGGTCTCATCTTGCAGAGTTTCAATAGTGAGGACCTGTTCAGTTTGGTCTCATATTGGATGTGGTCCTCTTTCGTTCTCTTCATGTGGTGTAGTTTGTATTTCAGCATCAAGCAATGGCACCAGTCGGCAGAGGAGAAGCAGAGGCTGCTTCGCGCTGAGACTCAGGCCAAAGAGGCACGGCTACTCGCACTCCGCTATCAATTGAATCCCCACTTCTTATTCAATTCACTCAATGCCGTCTCTACCCTCATCCTGGACGGGAAAGATTCCGCGGCTACCGAGATGCTTGCGCAGATAGGGGACCTTCTGCGCTCGAGCTTCGACTCCGAAGTCGCAACTGAGGTTACTCTCTCTCGGGAGATTGAGTTCACCGAAAAATACCTTGCCATTGAGCAGACAAGGCTGGGAGAGCGGCTCAGGTTCGACCTGACGGTTCCTGCTGAAACCCGCGACGCACTGGTACCAAGCATGCTGCTGCAGCCGCTTGTTGAGAACGCCGTGCGCTATGGGGTGACACCGCTGGTGGAAGGTGGATGGATTGGGATAAGCAGCACGCTGCAACCCAATGGGTTGAGAATTGTGATTGGAAACTCAGGACGGCGGAGCTGCGGCGAGCAAAGGAAGAATGGAGTGGGGCTCCGCAATACCGCAGAGCGCCTGACGACGCTCTATGGAGCCAACCACAAGTTCTTGCTGGAGTGGCCGGAAAGTGGCGGCTGCCAAGTCACGGTGGAGCTTCCGTTTCGCAGGAGTGAGGGCTGCCTGGAGGCTGCTCCATGCGCGCATTGATTGTTGATGACGAGCCTTTAGCGCGGCGTGGTGTGGTCCTTAGACTGCGGAAGTTCAGCGATGTGGAGATCGTTGGAGAATGTGGAGACGGCTCAACCGCCGTTGGAAAAATCCTGGAGTTGTCTCCCGATCTTGTGTTCCTCGACGTCCAAATGCCCGGGATGAACGGCTTTGACGTATTACGAGCGCTGCCGAGAGATAAGTTGCCCGGCGTTATTTTCCTCACTGCATATGAGCAACATGCACTGCGCGCATTCGAATTCCACGCAGTGGATTATCTGTTGAAGCCAGTGAACAATCTGCGCTTTGCCGCCGCTGTCGGCCGTGCACACAAACTCGTAGACTCCGCTTTGAAGGCGACCATGGCTGAGCGTGTTTTGGAAATGTTGGACCGAACCGCGGATAAGTACGCGGCGCGTTTTACCGTCCAAACCGGGTCCCGCATTCAAATCGTGCTTGCGGAAGACGTCGAGTGGATTGGGGCAGCTGGAGACTACGTGGAATTGCACGTTAGCGGACGCTCCTTTTTGTTACGTGAGACGATGACTTCGCTCGAACAAAGGCTCGACCCCGCAAAGTTTCTTCGCATACACCGCTCCCGAATTGTGCAATCAAAAGGCATCCTGGAGCTGCGATCCATGGAGAACCGCGAATTCATGGTGAAACTCGCAGACGGCTCGGAGCATCGATCGAGCCGCACCTTCGCTGATCGACTCGAACGCTGGTTGTCAACTGGCCGCCCATGACGAACGATTCATGTGGCCTGGTTTTGCGTTTCAATGGTTTCTCAACACGGCTCGCAGTCCAAATCGAACGCTTCGCCGCATTCGACCTCTGTCGTAACGCTTTTTCATTGAGAATTTGGGAATCATGCGCGATGAATAGCGGGATAAATCGGCACACGCCGCATACAGGGTCACGATACGGAAGGTAGAGGGTCTATGAGGATAATTCTCGCTTCGCTCATCATGTTCTGCATCGCCCGCGCTGCGCTATCTCAAAGTGCAGATGCATCAGGTAGCAACACTCCAGTTCTCGTCGAATTATTCACGTCGGAAGGCTGTTCCAGTTGCCCGCCTGCTGATGCCTGGCTGAAGCACATCGACGAGTCGCAGCCCATTCCCGGAGCACAACTCATCGTCCTCAGCGAGCATGTGGACTATTGGGATCACGATGGTTGGAAGGACCCCTACTCTTCAGCGGTTTTCACTGACCGGCAGAGCGCCTATGTCCGCGCTTTGGGTATCGCAAGCCCCTACACCCCTCAGGTGATTGTCGACGGGAAGAGTGAGCTGCAATTAAACGACCCGCAAAAGATCGGCCAGGTTCTGCGCAATGCTGCAAAAGCCCCTCGAGTTAGCGTGAATATCAGTGCAGTCAAGGTCGAAGGAACTGCTCCTGCGCTCCTGCGAGCTCAGATCGATGTCGACGGAACTGCGGAAAAGCACGACGCCGACATCTATGCCGCAGTGGCTCTCGATCACGCTCAATCTCAGGTGTTGCATGGAGAGAACGGCGGCCGGCAGCTGAACCATGTCGCCGTGATCGAGCAACTCATAAAGATCGGGAAAATGCAGCGCGGAAAAAGCTTCTCGATGGACCTGCACACGAAGCTCAAGCCGGAAATGGTCCCGGGAAATCTCAGGCTCGTTGTCTTCGTCCAGGAGCAGGGTCTCGGCAATGTCATCGGAGCAGCACTTCAGCAAATCAAAACCCCAGGCAAGTAGTCCAGTGGTCAACCGGAACCCGTGTGACCCTCTTCCAACTGAACCTCAGCGCCATTGCGCCCGGTGAAAGCGAGCTGTTCCTGTACAAGGGCTCGGCCACTAACGCTACCGTGCACAACCTGCCCGCCAACGGAATCACGCCATACGCAAGGCCCTACTCAAAGCTCAACAGGGTCTGGTGGTACAACGACTAAGTCTATACAGAACCGTAAGGACGGGCTGCGCCGTCAATGCGTTGAACGCTCGTCGAGGATCTGCGGAGATCGGCGATCCTCGAAGGCTGAATGAGATAATCTCCGCGAGGACGGAGTCATGATCTCCAGGCGAATTGTCATCTCCGCCGCGATTCTTGCGGTCATCGCGGGTGCGGCGTGGCTGTATTACGTCCGCACCGATGCAACGCGTCAAACCAGGGCGCGCTATAAGAAGTACGAGTTCCGCATCCCCATGCGCGATGGCGTAACGCTTTTCACCCAGGTTTATGTCCCACTAAACAAATCGAAGGTGTATCCCTTCCTCGTCCAGCGTACCCCGTTCGGAGTTTCTCCGTACGGAAAAACGAGTTATCGTCCGCAGCTGGGCCCCTCGCCGGAATTCGACGACGCAGGCTATATCTTCGTGTTCCAGGATGTGCGCGGACGCTTTCAATCGCAGGGTGACTTCGTCGATATGCGGCCCCACATCGATCATCCCGAGCCCGGTCAGACCGACGAGAGCACGGATATGTACGATACCGTCGAATGGCTCCTGAAAAACGTACCGTCTAACAATGGCCGAGTTGGCACCTGGGGAATGTCCTACCCCGGCTTCTATGCATCGGCCTCGATCATTGATTCGCATCCCGCCATCAAGGCAGCCTCAACTCAGGCTCCCATGACAAATCTCTTCTTCGGAGACGATGCTTACCACAATGGCGTTTTCATGCTCGCAGCGCAGTTTCAGGTATACGCCAATTACTTCAAGCCTCGCGAATCCGGACCGGAGTTCCCCTCGCCGAAGATCGGTAGTTTCTTCGACTATGGAACCTCCGACGGCTATAAGTTCTTCCTCACCTACGGGCCGGCACTCCAGCCAATTGCGGCACTCGCCCGGAACCCATTGCTTGATCAGAACATTCGTCATGACACGTACGACGAGTATTGGCAGCAGCGAGACATCTCGCAGCACCTCCACAACATTCACTGCCCTGTGCTGAACGTCGGTGGATGGTTTGACGCTGAAGATCTTGCAGGACCGTTCCGCACCTATCACGCCATCGCGAAAACAAACCCCGGATTGACTAACTTGCTCGTCGTGGGCCCATGGGGTCATGGAGACTGGCTCCGCTCACCGGGTCGCAAGCTTGGAGCGCTTGATTTCGGCTCGGACACGGGATCATTTTTCCGGAGCCATGTGCTGTTTGCTTTCTTCGAACACTATTTGAAAGACGCGCCCGCTCCTGACATTCCGAGTGCGCTTGTCTTTGAAACAGGTACGAACCAGTGGCGGCGCTACGCCTCCTGGCCACCCCCCGGTACCGAGCCCACGAACCTATACCTCCATGCAAACAGAAGATTGAACTTCGTTCCGCCCACCGAACAGGAGAGCCCGTACGATGAGTACATCAGCGATCCCGCAAACCCCGTTCCCTATATCGAGCAGCCGCCCGCTGAACTCGCCTCTTCTTACATGTACGCTGATCAGAGCCTCGCGACGCACCGTCCCGACGTCCTCACCTATCAGACCGATCCGCTCGATCAGGATTTGACCGTGGCTGGTCCATTAGCTGTCCACCTGCAGGTCTCAAGCTCCGGCACGGACTCCGATTTTATCATCAAGCTTATCGATGAAGACGATACCCATGGGCCTTCTCCTGGGTATCAGCAGCTTGTTCGCGGCGAACCGATGCGTGCGCGATTCAGAAACTCCTTCTCAAGCCCCGAAGCATTGCAGCCAAATGAAACCACCGCGATCAATTATGCAATGCCCGACATCAACCACACGTTCCTGCGCGGACACCGAATGGTAATCCAGGTACAGAGTTCGTGGTTTCCGCTAACCAATATCAATCCGCAATCGTTCGTGCCGATATCCAGCGCCAAGCCCTCAGACTTCGTGAAAGCCACACAGCGCGTCTTCCACAAGCCTGAGGCTGCTTCGTCCCTGGTGTTGCAGATTCTGAAAAGGAGATGATGCAAATGAAACTACTTGCAGCGGCGGCTCTGGTCTTGCTCAGTTCCTATAACTGGGCACAATCGGCTTTTACAACAAAGCTGGACGATCCTCGTGCCATATATCTTGCGGCGGGAGCGTTTGGCGCAGTGGGCGATGGAGTAGCGGACGATAGCGCAGCCTTGCAGGCCGCGATTGACAAGGCGGAGAATCATACACACGAGGGCATTGTGTTTGTGGCCGCGGGACGGTACCGTGTGACGCGAACCATCTATGTTTGGCCGGGCGTCCGCGTCATCGGATACGGTGCAACACGTCCAGTTGTGGCGCTGGGGCAAGCGACGCCCGGGTTTCAAAAGGGCCTCTCGGTGATGGTCATGTTTACCGGCCCGCGACCGGCTGATGTGGGAAGCGCATCGGCCCGTGTTCCATTTCCACCACAAGGGAGCGTACCGCCCAACCCTACAGTTGCGGACGCCACGCCGAGCACTTTTTATTCGGCGATGAGCAATATCGACTTCGAAATTGGCGAAGGAAACGCAGCAGCAGTTGCCATCCGATTTCATGCAGCGCAGCACGCGTATATGAGCCACATGGATTTTCATGTTGGCTCGGGCCTGGCGGCGCTCACGCAGATTGGAAACGAGGCAGAGGATCTGCATTTTTTCGGCGGGCGATACGGCATCCTCACAGAAAAAACCTCGCCGGCATGGCAGTTTACGCTGATCGATTCCGTGTTTGAAGGGCAACGCGAAGCGGCGGTTCGTGAGCATGAGGCGGGGTTGACACTGATTCGCGATACATTCCGAAATGTGCCGACCGCGATTGCGATCGATGAAAGATACTCAGATCAATTATGGGTGAAGGATTGCCGCTTTGAGCATGTGGCAGCAGCTGCAGTGGTCATCAGCAATGAGCAAAGCCCGCTGACCGAGATTGGATTTGAGAACGCGGTGATGGACGATGTGCCGACTCTGGCTCTGTTTCGCGAAAGTGGAAAGAAAATTGCGGGCAAGGGCGCAGCGTATCGAGTGAAGACTTTCAATTTTGGACTCATCGTGCCGGACGAGGGCAGGATGGGAACCATCGGCATGCGCTATGAAGCCGAGCCTCTGAACACGATGCCCGAACCAATGCATGCGGCGATTCCGGCACTGCCAAAAACGAACGAATGGGTGAATGTCCACGATCTTGGAGTGACTGGTGACGGAGCCACCGACGATACCGCGTCAATCAAGAAGGCGATTGCGGCGCGCAGGGTGTTGTATTTTCCCAGCGGGCATTATGTGGTGCGAGACACGATTCAGTTGAAGAACGACACTGTGCTCATCGGGCTGCATCCCACCATGACGCAGTTCGATCTGCTCGACGGGACACCGGGATATGAGGGCGTGGGCACACCCAAACCAGTGCT
The DNA here is from genome assembly GCA_049514915.1 of Occallatibacter sp. Classification (GTDB taxonomy): domain Bacteria; phylum Acidobacteriota; class Terriglobia; order Terriglobales; family Acidobacteriaceae; genus Telmatobacter. The sequence continues at coordinate 162,407 of JBEKUP010000002.1, forward strand.
TTCCACACCGCCCGGGGGCGTCAATATTGTCAGCGGGTTGGGGATCTTTGCCGGAGGAACAAACCCGCGCGCAGTGGCGCTGCTTTGGAAAGCTGGGGAAGATTCGCTCGTGGATGATGTGCGGTTTCTCGGCGGCCACGGCAGCGGTACCAATCCATATAACAACAATCGCACCGCCGATCCGGACGCGCTGAAGCGATGGGACGGTCAGTATCCAAGCTTGTGGGTGGCCGATGGCGGCGGCGGAACATTCGCCGATATCTGGACGCCGAACACCTTTGCGCAGGCGGGATTCGTGGTCTCAAATACCAAAACTCCGGGACATGTTTATGAGCTTTCGAATGAGCACCACGTGCGCGACGAAATCAAGTTCGACCGCGTGGAGAACTGGGATGTGAACGCGCCGCAGACCGAAGAGGAAGCGGGCGAGAGCCCCGAATCGCTCTCACTCGAATTCGACTGGTCACGGAATATCACCGTGGCGAATTATCATGGGTATCGTGTCACGCGGTCAAGGGCGCCCTTCAAGGCAGCCGTGCGGCTTTATCGGTCTAGCGATATTCATTTCCGCAATGTGCACGTAAATGCTGAGAGCGGCTATGGCATCGCCGATGCCAACGGGCCTGGAACATTTCTGCGCGTGAGCAAATTTCCTTACGAAAATGCAATCGAAGATGTGACGCGTCATCTTGAAGTGCGCGATCGGGAGTTCGCCGTTCTCGATGTTCCGGAGAATCCGGCTCCGCCGCCCCCTGCGTCGCCGAAGTGGAGAGTAGAGAGACTTGAAGATGGTTTCTTTTCTATTTCAGGCGCAGCGGTCGATGCGCAAGGAAAGCTCTACTTTGTCGATCATCATCAACAACGGATTTATGGATGGTCGAAAAACGAAGGTCTCACCGTGGAGCGTGATAATCCGCTGGACCCAGTGAACCTGGCATTCGACAAAGCGGGTGATCTGCTGGTGGTTTCTTCGGACGGCCCGGACGGCACCGTGTATTCCTTCAAACCCGGATCGCCAGCGGAAGAGATCACCGTGCTGAAACCGCGGCCGGCGGCTCAGCATCCCACAGGTGCGGCAATTCTGCCGCAGAACTATTGGAACAATGGCGAGTTTCAGGATCAGCTCAATCTCGACACCTTCCAGTTCAAAACGCTCGATGCTATGTTTGCGCAGGATGTGACTACCCCGAAAGCGCGTGAATACATTTCGCCTGATGGAAGTGTGTTCTTACTCGCAGGACGAGTGTTTCAGCAGGGTCCACCGGACTGGACCGGCTGGAGATTCTCAGACAACCTGGACACCTACGGATTTGTCCGCGGCGAGGTTGGACAGCGAATCTATGTGAGCGGCGAGTCCGAGGACCGCACCTACAGCGGCGTGGTGCAGGCAGATGGGACGCTTGCGGATCTGAAAGCATTTGCGGAACGTGGCGGCGAAAGCGTTGCAGTCGACAGCACAGGCAATGTGTACGTGGCCAACGGGCAGGTGTTTGTGTTCGACCCGGCAGGACGCCAGATTGGCCAGATCGAGGTGCCGGAGCGTCCCATCGACCTCCTGTTTGGCGGCGAGGATCACAAAACGCTGTTCATCCTGGCACACCATGCGCTATTTGCGGCGACAGCGGAATAAGCTCCGGCGAAAATCGCAAGTCCCTGGAACCATTGCCGGAAGGCGTCACTTCAGTGGCCACAATTTGCTCCAAGGCGAAAACCACAATAGGTGTACGCGTTCCACAATGGGCCAGCGAACAGCCGCTTCTCTCAGTGAGCAATCTCCGTCACCCGCTTTTAACGCGCAAAGACTATTCTGAGAGCGACGATACTTTTAACCTACCGCGTGTACTTAGCGGGAACCGAGGGAATCATGCCGGAGACATTCGCCGAGTCGCAATCACATACGGGGCCGCAGAAGAACCAGAGGACCGCGCTTGGCGCGGAGGCGCTGGCCCAGTCGTTTCTCGACAATCTGTTCTTTGTGCAGGGCAGGTCGATGGAGCGGGCTACGGTCAACGACCTCTATATGGCGCTCGCCCACACCGTGCGCGACCGAATTCTCGAGCGCTGGATGGCGACGCTCAAGTGCTATCACACGCGGGATGCGCGTGTGGTCTGCTACCTGTCGGCGGAATTTCTGACCGGACCCCATCTGGCCAATAACCTGATCAATCTTGGCATCCACGATGAAGCCGAACAGGCAATGCGGCAGCTGGGCATCGACCTCAATGTTCTCATCGACCAGGAGGAAGAACCGGGGCTGGGCAATGGTGGGCTGGGCCGGCTTGCCGCCTGCTTCATGGATTCGCTTGCCTCCCTTGACATTCCAGCGATCGGCTACGGCATTCGCTACGAATACGGCATCTTCGATCAGCAGATTCGTGACGGTTGGCAGGTCGAGTCGACAGACCACTGGCTGCGGCTTGGAAACCCCTGGGCGCTGGAACGTCCAGAGGATGCGTTTGAAGTAAAGATGGGCGGGCGTACGGAGATTCACAGCGATGCCCAGGGGCGGTCGCGAGTCAAATGGATTCCGAAAAAGGTAGTACGTGGGGTTCCGCACGATACACCCATTCTTGGCTACAAAACAAGCACCGTGAACACCATGCGTCTGTGGGCCGCGCAGGCCGTCGAAAGCTTTGACTTCGAAACATTCAATCATGGAGATTTTGTCGGCGCGGTAGCCGACAAGGTTTCGTCGGAAAACATCTCCAAGATTCTTTATCCAAATGACGAAGGCCTGCAGGGCAAGGAACTTCGCCTGGCGCAGCAGTTCTTCTTCGTGTCATGCAGCCTTCAGCACATTCTTCGTATTCAGTCGACTCAGGACCGGCCCTTGGCTGAGTTGCATCGCAGCTTCGCCATTCAGATGAACGACACGCATCCGGCAATCGCGGTTGCCGAACTGATGCGACTGCTGGTCGACGAGCACAACATGGATTGGGAGACTGCGTGGCATGTCACGCAGAACTCATTGTCTTATACGAACCATACGCTTTTGCCCGAGGCGCTTGAGCAGTGGTCGCGCACCCTGTTTGGTTCGCTCCTGCCTCGCCACCTGGAGATCGTCGAGGAGATCAATGCCCGCCACCTGGCCAATGTGCGCCAGAAATTCCCTGGCGACGAGGGGCGCGAGCAACGGCTCTCCCTCATCAATGAAAACGGGGGCAACGGCGACAAGACGGTCCGCATGGCGCATCTGGCCTCACTCGGAAGCCATGCCATCAACGGTGTAGCGGCGCTTCACACCGAACTGTTGAAGACCAGCGTACTGCGTGATTTTTATGCGCTCACCCCGGAGAAGTTCTCCAACATGACCAACGGCGTTACGCCCCGCCGCTGGATGGTGCTCAGCAATCCCCGCCTGGCGGAACTGCTTACCGCGCGTCTCGGATCGGTCTGGATCAGCGACATTGAGAGACTGCGCCGCCTTGAACCCATGCTTGAGGATGCGGAGTTTTGCCGGGCATGGAGAGCCATCAAGCGCGAAAACAAGGCGCAACTTGCGGCATACATTCACGACCGGTTGGGGATCGAGATCGATCCCGATTCGATGTTTGATGTCCTTGTCAAACGGATGCACGAGTACAAGCGCCAACACCTGCAGGTGCTGCACATTCTGACCCTGTATAAGCGCATTCAGCGCGATCCGAATGTGGAACTCGTCCCGCGCACCTTCATCTTTGGCGGCAAGGCGGCGCCTGGATACCGCATGGCCAAGCTGATCATCAAGCTGATTCACTCCGTGGGAGAAGCCATCAATTCGGATCCGTTGGTCAGGGGGCGACTGAAGGTTGTTTTTCTTCCCGACTTCAGCGTAAAGCTAGGCCAGAGAGTCTATCCCGCCGTTGATCTTTCCGAGCAGATTTCACTCGCCGGAAAAGAGGCTTCCGGCACAGGAAACATGAAGTTCGCCATGAATGGAGCCCTCACCATAGGCACTCTCGATGGCGCGAATATCGAGATCCGCGAAGAGGTAGGCGCGGAGAACTTCTTCCTCTTCGGACTTACCGCTTCGGAAGTCGAGAACAGGAAGCGAGAGGGATACAACCCGCGCCTTGAATACGAGCGCAATGCGGACTTGCGCGAAGTCATCGATTCATTGACCAGCGGCGAATTCTCCCACGGCGACAGAACTCTGTTCGAGCCACTGGTCAATTCCTTGCTCACAAACGATGAGTATTTGCTCCTGGCTGAATACCAGTCCTACGTTAATTGTCAGGACGCAGTGAGCCTGGCATATGGCGACCAGGAGCAGTGGACACGGAAGTCGATTTTGAATGTGGCCAGGATCGGCAAGTTCTCCTCTGACCGCTCGATCCGGGACTATTGTGCAGGCATTTGGAAGACCTGGCCGGTCAGCGTCCAACTGTAGGGGCGCAAAATCTGGAAACCGATTCAGGCGCCCGAATGCAGCGCCTTCTCGGTCCAGGCCACAGCGTCGACGTAGACCCTCGCCAGCGCTTGCTGGTCCAATTCGACGGCCTCGGCCGCGGCATCGCAACCCGCCCAATCGCCACGCTCGAAGTTTTCCAGCCAACTCAGCATGGCCCGCTCGCAATTTCTTTTGCCCAGAAGCGCCTCACGAATTTCATCGGCAAGCGGCAGTGTAGGTGCCACTTCGCTCATAGGCTGGCCTTGCATCGCGGGTAGCATGCTGAGCAATCCCAACAGGTATTGTCCGAATGGGTCCACGCCGCGATTCGGTGCCGTCACTTCGCAGATGCGTCCCCTCAGCATCGCCATGCACAGCAGTTCAGCCGGCTGATCGCCATTGAATTCGCTGGCAATGGCCAACGTTGCAATGCGGCGGAAGGCATTTTCGCCGACCGCAACCAGCGCCACCTCGATCGACTCCACATTCTGGCGCATCCCCCAAACCGGCGAGTTAACCAGACGCAATAGTTGATACGTTAGAGGGCCATCGCGGCGCACCAGTTGGCTAACTTTGTGCATGTCCAGGGGATGCTGTTGCAGCGCTTTCAAAATATCGAGCCGCAGCATCTGGTTCACGGGCGGCCGCCGGTTCTTCATCGCCACGAGCTCGCAGAAATAGAACCCCTCGAACAGCGTGAATCCCTCTTCGCGAGCCTGCCTAAAATCCGCACGCGTGTTGATGCCCTTGGCCAGCATCACGGTCGTCTTGTCGCGAAATTCATTTGAGATTTTCCGACGCAGCTCCGGCGGGATTCGGACAAAATCAACATTAACGTAATCCGCCACTTCCAACAGCGATCTGGTTTGCGGATCAGCGTTGAAGTCGTGCAGGGCGATTCGAAAACCAAGCGCTTTCAGTTCTCGGCATGTGGTAATCAACTCAGACGAGACTTCCGCGAATGGGCCAATCTCAAGTACGGTGAGCGACGCTGGCAGCATCTGCGCAAGCTGCTCGTTCAGCGTCTCCGCCGGGCAGCGCACAAATGCAGTTAGCTTGCCTGTCAGCTTCTTCAACTCGCTGGGCTTCTCCAGTCTGAAAGCAAGGGCGGTCTCACGCAGATTGTTGTATCCCGCCGCCTCGTCCACGTCCGGCCATCCGCGGAATAACAGTTGGTACGCATGAACACGGCTGTGCAAATCCAGAATAGGTTGGCGAACAACTGAGCACAATCGATTCGCCGACTTCGACCCTTGATCTTCCGTCTTAAAAACCAGTTGAATTGCAGCCGCCATCCACTCACCCATACTCTTCATCGGCGCAGGCGGCAACGACTTGAGACGCAGGTGGCCAGCCATCCAGTTGAACCGCCCATCCCTGAGCGATTCAATCGGATTCCATCCTGCAACGGAGTTTCTGTCTTTAAGCCCTATTCACATTAAAACCGCGCTAAACGGAAAGACTAAGGACGCGGTTGAGACGCCGCACAAAGACGCTCGGATCCTGTAGCGGCACGCCTTCCATCAGCAGCGCCTGGTCAAGCAGCAGCCACGCCGCGTCCTCCGCAACGGCATCATCGGGGCGCCCCAGCAGTTTCTTCACAATCTCGTGATCGGGATTGATTTCGAGCGTCGGCTTGGGCGCAGGAATCTCCGTTTGCCCCATCGCCCGCAACATCTGCTGCATTTGCAGCGAAGGCTCCTCTTCATCGGAGACAATGCACGAGGGGCTGTCTGCAAGCCGCGCGGAAACGCGCACGTCCTTTACCCGATCCCCGAGCAATGTCTTCATTTTCTCGATCAGTGGCTGCAGCGCTTCGGTCTTATCGGGTTCGGCTTCACCCTTCAGGTCCTCGCCAGTAGAGCTCTTGTTCACTGCCTTCAGGTCGATTTCGCCATATTTGTCTACACCGGAAAAAATGATTTCATCAACCTCATCATCGAGGATCAAAACTTCAATATCCTTCTTCTTGTAAATCTCGAGCAGCGGCGACGTGCGCAGCAGCGATTCGCTTCCGCCTGTGACGTAGTAGATGCCCTTCTGCCCTTCCTTCATGCGCGCCTTTGCCTGCGAGAGGCTCGTGAGTCCTTCCACGCTGGTGGACTTGAAGCGGATCAAATCCAGCAGTGTCTCACGATTCGCGAAGTCGCTGTACAGGCCTTCTTTCAACGGGCGATTGTATTGCGTGATGAATTTGAGATAATCATCGGGCCGCGTTTCCGCAATGTTCTTCAGCTCGCTGAGAATCTTCTTCACGCTCGCGCTGCGAATGTTCGTCAACACGCGGTTCTGTTGAAGGATCTCGCGGCTCACATTCAGCGGAAGATCTTCGCTGTCGATGATGCCGCGAACGAAACGCAAATACTGGGGCAGCAGTTCCCGCGAATCGTCCATGATGAACACGCGTTTCACGTAAAGCTTCACGCCCACCTTGTATTCAGCGTGGTACAGGTCGAGTGGCGCCCTCGCGGGCACATAGAAAAGAGTGGTGTACTCAAGGCTTCCTTCAGCCTTGGTATGAAACCAGAACAGCGGGTCCTCAGAATCTCCAGTGATGGATTTATAGAGCTCCTTGTAATCGTCATCGGAGATTTCATTCTTCGGCCTGCGCCAAAGCGCGCTCGCGGCATTCACCTGTTCGGTGGTGCGGGTCTTGATCGATTTCTTCTCGTCCGCGTTCCATTCGCTCTTGTCGTAGGTAAGGAAAATGGGAAACGCAATGTGATTCGAATACTTCTTCACAATCTCCTGCAAGCGCCAGCTATTGGCATACTGCTTGCCTTCATCGTTCAGGTGAAGAAGCACGGTCGTGCCCGCCACTGCGCGCTCCGCGGGTTCAATCTCAAACCCTGTCTTGCCGTCGCTCACCCAGCGCCACGCCTGCTCTTCGCCGGCCTTGCGGGAAACCACCTCAATGCGATCGGCAACCATGAAGGCGCTATAGAACCCCACGCCGAACTGGCCAATCAGGTTCGAGTCGCGCTTGGCATCTCCTGAAAGCTGAGAGAGAAAATTCTTGGTGCCCGATCGCGCAATGGTGCCCAGGTGCGAAACCAGGTCCTCCTCGTTCATGCCAATGCCGGTATCGGCAATCGTGAGGGTCTTGTTCTCTTCGTCGAGTTCCAGATCGATTCGCGGATTGAAGGTCAGCGCCTTGTATGCGTCATCCACCAGCGTCAGATAGCGAAGCTTATCCAGCGCGTCGGAAGAGTTGGAGATCAGTTCGCGAAGAAAAATCTCTGGATGCGAATAGAGAGAGTGAACGATCAGTTGCAATAACTGGTTTACTTCAGTTTGAAATTCACGTTTCGACATCGATCTTGGTCCCCTGTATGGATCATTATAAAAGCCCGAACAGACCGAATCCACCCTCTGCTGCCGGGTACAAACTGCCGAGCCCCGCGCCGCATCCCTGGTCTTTAGCTCTTCGCTTTCCCTTGTGCTCTGACCTTTCCAATCGGCCCGGACTTCAGAATCTTGCCACCCTCCTCAATCACATAAAGCTGGTTCACATCCAGATTCTTCACCTGGTCCACCTGCCCGCTCAGCCAGCGAATCTCCACCATGTCCACCTTCTTTGCCTGGTCCAGACCGAAGTGCATCCGCAGATCATTCTGTGAGAAATAGCTTCCGCCGCTGCGCAACTCATCCATCTGCACCAGCGCCTTCGGGGCGTCGGGGCTCATCAAGGCCGTCACCAGCACCCGGCTTCCAATCCCCGTGCGATTCGACTTCACGCCCACCAGCCTGATCTTGATCCAGTTACGATTCAGCGTCGAGTCGCAGCGCAGCAGTTGCGGTTTTGCGTTGATGCAGTTCACCGCAACGTCGATCGATCCCGTGTTGTTGTAGTCTCCGAACGCGCATCCGCGTGCCGGAGCATTTTCCAAAATCCCCGGCCCGCCCTGGCCCGTGACTTCTTCAAATCTCCCGTTACGCAAATTGCGATAGAGATACTTGTGCTCGGCATATTTCAAATCGCCCTTCGATCGGTCCACTTCCGGATACACATGTCCGTTCGACATCAGAATATCGAGCCAGCCGTCGTTATCCATGTCGAAGAACCCTACGCCCCAACCCAACAACCGCGTGTTCACACCCAGCCCGCCCGGATACGTCCGGTCCTCGAACGACGCATCCCCAAGGTTCGTGTAGAGCGAATCTGTGTCGCCCGCAAAGTTGGTTTTCACCACGTCCAGGTTCCCGTCACGGTTGTAGTCCCCAATGGACACGCCCATGCCCGCCTGCGGTTTCGCTTCGGCTGACAGTGCGGCTCCAGCCTCAATCGCAATGTCGCGAAACGTCCCATCCTTCTGGTTCAAATAGAGCGTCGCCGGCGCCGAATCGTTGGCCACATAAATGTCCGGCCAGCCGTCCCCATCCAAATCGGAAGCCGCCACGCTCAAACCATACGTGCCCACCGCCGTCCACATGCCGGCCTTTTCGCTCACATCGCTGAAGGTTCCATCGCCATGGTTGTGATACAGAATGTTTCTCCCTCCAGGCAATCCCGGCGGTCCGCACGCCACAAGAATTCCCTTGTACGTGCACGGTCCGTCTTCCGGCTTGGGTGCCGTCTTCAAATCGAAATCGACATAGTTGGCCACAAACAGGTCGAGGTTTCCATCCCGGTCGTAATCCACAAATGTGCAACCCGTATTCCAGCGGATCTTCGGTCCCGGTTGAATCAGTCCCGCCTGCTGCGTCACATCTTCAAACGTCCCGTCGCCATGATTGCGATACAGCGCATTCTGTCCGTAATACGTCACAAACAAATCGTCATGCCCGTCGTTGTTGTAGTCGCCAACGCAGCACGCCTGTCCCCATCCGGTCTTGTGTTCCAGGCCTGAACCGGCAGTAACATCGGTAAACGTTCCATCGCGATTGTTCTTGAACAGATGGCAGCGTGGCTCCTGCCCCGCGGGAAATCCGTCGAGCCGCCAGCCGTTCACCAGAAACAGATCCACCCATCCATCGCCATCGTAGTCATAGAATGCCAACCCGCATCCAGTCGTTTCCAGAAGGTACTTATTGGTGAATTCGCCGCCATAGATCGTCTTCACATTCAGCCCTGCTTCGGTAGCTACATCCACAAAGCTGACGCCCAGCGGCGTGCCTTCAATCGGAGACTTGGGACCCGGCGGCGGCGGCGCAGGCTTCGCATCGTAACTCCGTTCCTGCGGGCCAATAGGTTTCGGGGCTTCCTGCGTCCCCTGCTGCAACGGCGCGGCCAACGCAAGAATATCCGCGAACGGAAGAACCAGGGCAGTGCGGCTCAGTGACTGAAGAAATGCGCGGCGTTTCATGGTTTTCTATCCTCTCGATTCACTGCGCACCCGACGTGCCCGCAGCGTGTGCTTGATCCGAATGCACGTGCCACGGATCGCTTTCCGTAGATATCTCAGGATGTTTGCGAAGATAGTCCAGCGAATAAGTCGGTGCGCCCGGATCGATTCTCTTCGTGGTGTATTGCGCGGCCTCTTCCGCAGCCTTGGCCTTCATGCCCATCCGGCGATAAAGAATGGACAAGTTATAGTGAGCCGCCAGGTCGTCGGGATCAATCGCCTGCAGCGCCTTGAACTGCTGCATAGCCTCGTCGCTTCTGTGCTCCTGATAGTACGAGATGCCAAGCTCCCGTCGCGCATCCCGCGACTGCGGATACTGCGCAACCACCTTCTCAAGATCGGCGACTTCCGCTTCCGTATGCCGTTGCCTGCGCTCCACCAGCGCCAGGTAATACAGCGCTCGCGCATCGTCGGGATGAATCGTCAGTGCCTCTTCAAGTGGCCCGCGCGCCTCCGTATATTTCTCCCACTCAATGTAAGTCAAGCCTTCGTTGATATATCCATCCTTGTAATCTGGCCGTATCTTCACCACTTGCTCAAATGCACGAATCGCGTCCTCATACTGCAGCGAATCAAGATACCCGATCCCCACATTGTTCCACCGCATCCAGTCCGGATTATCATTTGCGAGCGGCTCCGTCGGAACGTTGTCTCCAATGTTCAGCGTGCGGCTCCGCGACGCAATCTCAACCATCGGGTAAGCCGGATGATCGGGTCCCATTACATTGTTCAGGTAACTCTGCCGCAGATGCCGATAATTCACAGCCGCAGTTATGGTGATAGGACTTTTCGCACCCGCCGGAATATGAAATTGGTACCGCACCAGCGCAGACCGTCCCGATTGAATCGTGTTGTCATACGCCACGGAATGGATCGTCCACACCTTGTGATTCTCCACAAAGTTTCCCGTCATATCCACTGGCCGATTGGTAAAGCTGTGTGCGCCGCGGTCCAGCATTCCGTCCGGCTCCAGGTAGCCGCTCTTGTAAATCACCGCCCCCGCCGCATCCGTCACCGTGAAGCTGACAAACGCCTCATATAGATCGCGCACTTCGGGAATGAACGAGTGCCCGATCGCCTTGTTCTGTATCACCACCGATGCCTCAACCGTTTCATCCTGCTTGAGCGAGACCGGTGTCGAGCCCAGCGGAGCAACCAGCGGTCCACCGCTAACATCCTTCAACGCGAACAAATCCACGTTGAGATAGTTGCCGCTTCTCAAAAAGTCAATCGTCTTCTGTAACTGCTCATCAAAGCCGTAATAGAAAGGCACCGCCGTGTTACCCGCAAGCCACCGGTGTGAAGCAAACGTCCCGTGCTTCGCGCCATATTCAGGAAGCGTTGTCGCCGCCCGTTTCATGTGGCATCCCTGGCAACTGGAAAAGTCCGCCGTATAAAACGTCAGCGGATTCCGCTGCGAAAACTTCGACTGCTGCCACTCGTCATACGCCGTGAACGCGCGAATGAATTTGTAGTCATTCAGCGGCGCCGGCAAGTTAGCTTTATGGCATGCCGCGCAAAACTCCGGCGTATGCAGGAAATCATGCATCACCGCTTTCGAGTGCCGCTCCGGATGCCGAAGAATCATGTCAAATGGAACCTCGCCCGGAATGCGCTCGCCATTCTCATCCACAATCACGGCGGGCACGCCCATCTTCAAACTTCCATTTCCATTGGTCGAATCCAGGCTCACAACGGAGTGACAAGTGGTGCACGTAAGCCCATCTGAATCGAACTTCGCGCGATCCACTTTCGAATCCTCGGTCAGCGCCCCGCCCAGCACTCCAACCGGATTGTGGCAACTGTCGCAATGGCGCGCCAGCGATATCCCCCGCTCCGGATCGCGAATCAGCAGGTTCACGCTCGTCCGATAAAACGGTGTGCGAAATGCATTCGAGTGCAGCGCCTGCCGCCACTGGCTATAGGCCTCCTGGTGGCACGTCCCGCAGTATTCCGCGCTCGGATAAGCGCCCGGCTGCAGAAAGCCCTCACCCTGCACTTCGATATTGCCGGGGGTAAATGGATTCTTCGGCCCATAATGGAAGTTATAACTCGGAGTTATTCCTGAGTTATACGCTTTGCGGTCCGCGGCCACTGCCTCTTCCGCGCGAGCCTTCCACTTTGCCAGCGCTTCTTTCTGCGCTGGAGTGTCTTCCACCGGCGGGGTGCCTGGAGCCGGAGCCGTGTACGCCGGAGGAGGCGTTTGCGTCACAGCACTCGTCTGCGCTCCCATCCGAGGAGCCAGTTCGCATGAGTCCAACGCAAAGCAAACAGCGAGAACCAGCGCTCTCGCGTTCTTATTCATAACTTCTCCAGCCGGCTCAATTGCAACAGACCAGCATTCATGCGCCGGTTCCATCGCCATGCAAAAAAATCATCAGGAATTTCGATTTACGAACTCGAGGGCGTAACGATGGGAAATCGTTTTGAAACGCCTGAAACTTCCGCTGCGACCTCGCAAAATCGCCGAAGTCCCTTCCAATCTACTTTGAACCGCTCTGGCCGGAAGTGAACCCGTTGATCCTGCCCCACTATAGCGCTTCCGCCAAACGCTTGTACATCCACCGGAAGATGGGTCAAATCGCCCGCAAATCCATCATCGGCACAGGTATATCCTGCACCAGTTTTCATTGCGGCGGAGCCGACTTCAAAGCCGTAACCCTCTTGCGCTCCAGAGCGGCCTCCATCGTTTTCCCTTGCCGCTCCAAAGCCCGCGCCAGCCCTTCATGCGCCCCCACGTAGTTCGGGTCGAAGCTGAGCGCCTCGCGATAATCCGCAATCGCATCATCCACCTTGCCGTTAGCCAGCAGCGAGTCGCCCGAATGGGTCGATACCTCGGCCCGCTGTGAATTCATGTGGATCCGCATCAGGTCCGCAGCTTTCCTGCGCTCTTCCGTCGCTTCGACCGGCTGGCCCTGCTTCGCTAACACCGCCGCCAGCGTCAGATGCGCATCAGCCTCGGTTGGACTTTGCCGAATCGCCTCCTGCAACGCCGACACCGCTTCCGGCAGCTTGTCCAGCTTGCTGTAAACGCTGCCCAGCGTAGCCCACCCATCGCCATTCTCCGGCCGCAACTTCAGGCTTGCACTCAACTCCCGCTCCGCGTCCGCATACCGCCCCGCCTGCATATAAAGTACCCCCAACAGATAAGGCGCCTCAGGCGCCGCCGGGTTCTGCTTCTCCGCCGTCTCCAACTCTGGAATCGCATCCACTGCATCGTCCTGCATCTTCAGTGCGTAACCCAGGTTGTAATGCAGTTGCGATGCATCCGGCGCAAGCCTCAGCGCCGCGCGCAACTGCACAATCGCATCGTCAAGCTGGCTTAGTTGAATGTCCGCAACCGCAAGATTCTGGTGCGCCGTCACATTGTCCGGCTCCAGCGCAACGGCCCGCTGCAGATACGGAACCGCATCCTTCGCTCTCTGTCCCAGGCAAAGAGCCATGCCCAGGTTGGTAAGAATCTCCCCTTGTTTGGGGTTCGCGTCCGCGGCACGCTGCAACAGCGGAATCGCTTCCTCTACCCGGTCAAGCCGCGACAGCACAAGCCCCAGTTGATAAGCCGCCACCGTCGATGCCGGATCCAGCTTGCTCGCCTGCTGCAGCACCGGCAGCGCCTGATCATCCTGTCCCGCATTCGCCAGCGCCCTTCCCAGCTCAAGAGCGATCACCGCATTACGGGGCTCAAGTTCGTTGGCCTTCGTCAGTTCATCCAACCCGCCCGGCTGCCCAAGCGCGTCAAGCGTCAACCCCAGGTGAAGGTGCGCCACGGCATGCTCCGGGCTGGCTGCGATGGCCGCCGTGAAAGCCTGTTTCGCATTCGCCCAGTCCGCAAGCTTCGCGTAAAGCGTCCCCAGTTCATCCTGCATCTCTACATTCCGCGGATCGCGCGCCGCCGCTTCTTTCATCCTGGTAATCGCCGGCCGGATCTGCCCGGTTCCAGCAAGCGCCCGTGCGTACGAGGCAAGTACCGCAGGCGTAAGTTCCTGCTTCCCAGTCCGCGATCCCGCCTCAAGTTTTTGAAACCAGGGAAGCGCCTTGGCCGCCTGTCCGCTCTGTTCGTAGGCCCCTGCCAGGTTCATTTGCGCAATCGTGTCGCCCGGCTGAATCACCAATGCTTTTTCCAGCTCGCGAATACCTTCGTTTGTTCGACCCATGCGCACCAGCACTGCGCCCAGCGCGCTATGCCCCTGCTCCGCCGCCGGCGCCAGCCGCACCACTTTCTGAAAATCATCCAGTGCTGTGTTCAGGTCATTGTGCGCCATGGCGTCCGCACCGGCCCGATAATCCGCATCAGCCTGCTTCAGGCTCGGGGAGGGCTCTTGCGCATCAACCCAGTGCGTCCCGGCCGGCCACGCGGACAAAAGGAAACCGCCCATCATCAGCATTCTGCGGGAAATCCAGGACACGGGATTGCGGCCTCGACTCAACCCCAACAGACTACCAGAGCATCATCCCCACACTCCCGACTGAAAACGCTTACCACACTGGCTCTCAAAGCGTAGAATAATCCGGTCATTTCAGCGAGTTCCGTGAGCGGTCCCTGCTGCCCTCGTACCTGGGCAGAGAGAGGATTGCCGCGCAGATAGGGAGATGTGCCATGAAGCATTTTGGTAGGCGTGCGGCAGTATGGATGTCAACCGGGCTGACCATTGCAATTGGGGCCTGCGGCAGCGGTGGCGGCGGTTCCACAACTCCACCACCCCCGGTAACTTACATTCTCCAGGTCAACTCGGCCTCCCCTGCCAGCGGCGTAGCCATCACTGTCACTCCCGCCGACAACAACTCCGCCACCAATGGAACCACCAGCTTCTCCCGCACCTATAATTCTGGGGTTGCCGTGGTCCTGACGGCGCCCGCAACCGCCGGTGGTAACAAATTCTCCGCATGGTCCGGCTGCACCTCCGCCAGCACCACCACCTGCAACGTCACCATCGGCGCCAATACTACCGTCACGGCTACCTATTCTCCAGTCGCCATCACTCCCAATCCCGCCACGGTCACCATCGGATCGACGCAGCAATTCGCCGCCACCATCAACGGCACCGCCAGCACCGCCGTCACCTGGACCGTCGCCGCTCCCTCCGGCAGCAGCCTTAGCCCGGGCACCATCACATCCGCCGGACTTTACACCACACCTTACCCTGCCCCACCCACCGTCAGCGTCACGGCCACCAGCACAGCAAACACCGCGCAAAGCGGCAGCGTCACCGTCACGCTCACCCCGCCCGCAACCACCGCCGGCCCAGCCCTCAGCGTCAATGTCGGCAGCCCCACCGGCGCCATCAGTCCTGACATCTATGGCATGGACGCGTATTTGCTTGGCGCGACCCCTGCTGATGTTGCCGCAGTCGCAAAGACCAACATCACCGTAGATCGCTGGGGTGGAGATTCCACTGAGCGCTACAACTATCAGTTGGACGTGACCAACTCCATTGATGATTGGTACTTTGAGAATGGGGGCGGTACCGGCGGAGACGCATGGCCCGTCGTCAACGGGGTCAAAGCATTCGACGCCCTGGTCCAGAGCAACAACAGCAACGGGATCAAAACTCTCGGTACGGTGCCCGTCCTTGGCTGGGTCGCGAAGGACAGCACCTCATGCAGCTTCCCGCAGTCGACATACCCCAACCAGCTCGCCGTAAACGGCAAGCCGGCCTTTTCCAACGATGGTCGCGCGTGCGGCTCCGGCATCTATCCCAACGGTGTCGCTGGATGCACAAGCGCCAACGGCTGCAACATCCCCAGCGATCCCACCGTGACCAGCATCGCCGAGCCCCCTCCCGCGCCACCCGCCGCGTCCGGGGTAAATGCAGCCTGGGCCAATGCTACTTGGTCAGGCGGTTGGGTCAATTACCTCGTCAACAAATTCGGCCCCGGCAACAGCGGCAAAGGCGTCGCCATCTACGATCTGGATAACGAGCCCACCTGGTGGTACTCAAACGATGCCGACGTGCATCCGCTGCCCTTCACTTATGACGAAGTGACCAACGGCGGCATCGGCACCGCCCTCGCCATCAAGACCGCCGATCCAACCGCCCAGGTCAGCGGCCCGGTAATCGATTTCTGGTGGGCTTACTTCTATTCGATGAAAGACGTTACGTCCGGTTGGAGCTCCGGCGGACCCTGTTATCAGCCGTGGACCAATCCAGTGGATCGCAAAGCGCACAACGGCGTGCCGTTAATCGAGTACTATCTGCAACAGTTCGCCGCGGCTCAAACCACCTATGGCGTCCGCCTGCTCGATTACGTGGACCTGCACACCTATTTCGCAGCCAGTTATCCATTCGTCAACGGCAGCGGCCTCGGCTTGGCTCCCGCCGGCGACACCGGTGCGCAACAAGCGCGCCTCAACTCGACGCGCGCCTTCTGGGACCCCGCCTACACAGATCCCAGCAATAATTACCCCCAGCCAAACTATCCCACGGACTCGAATTACACCGGTGCCACAGACTGTAATCCGCCCCAGCAGGCCCCGCAATTGATCCGGATGATGAAATCCTGGGTCGCAAAGGACTATCCCGGCACCAAAACCGCCATCGACGAATATAACTTCGGCGGAATGGAAGCTATCAATGGCGCACTGACCCAGGCTGACATTCTGGGCATCTTCGGACGCGAAGGCCTCGACCTCGGCACAATGTGGCCGACTACCGATCCGTCTACGCAGATCCCGGGAATGATGGCCTTCCAAATCTACCGCAACTACGATGGCAACAAGTCCACCTTCGGTAACACCGCCCTCACTTCCACCAGCGCCAACCAGAATGCGCTCTCCGTCTATGGCGCGCTTCGCTCCTCTGACAGCGCCGTCACTGTCGTCGTCATCAACAAGACCTATGGCGACCTCACAGACACCGTCGCGCTCACCGGTCTTGCCACCTCCACAACATCGGCCCAGGCCTGGCTCTACAGCAACGCAAACCTGACCGCAATCGTCGCCCAACCCGCAGTCACAGTTACGCCACCGGCGACGGGAGGAACCAGCAGCACCATCACCACCACCTTCCCGGCCCAGTCCATCACCCTCCTAGTCATCCCGAACTAAGCCACCAGCGAATCCGGCCAATGAGGAATAAAGATCCATCCCATTCATCGAGCAGCGTCACCGCTCGATGAATGGGATGGATCTACCTGCCCGCCCTTTATACTGGAATGTTTGCCGAAGGCAACCACGCGGGCCGTTCAAACACCCGCGGCGTAAAGCGGTTCCAGGATTGCAGTTTTCCGAAGGCGAAACAGTCAAGTCGACGCGACCCCAAGAAGCGGCGACCCTGTAGATCGCGGGAAAGGAGACAACTATCCTGGAACCGCTCTAAGGAGCAAGCATTGGCGCAAGCGGAAATCGGCATCATCGGCGGCAGCGGTCTCTACTCCATGCCGGGATTCACCAACGTCCACGAGGAAACCGTGGAAACCCCCTTCGGTCCGCCCTCGGACCCCTTCGTCCTCGGCGAGCTTTCAGGCCGTAAAGTCGCCTTCCTTGCCCGCCACGGCCGCGGCCATCGCATCCTGCCATCCGAGCTCAACTTCCGCGCCAACATCTACGCCTTCAAAAAACTCGGCGTCCAGCGCATCCTCTCCGTCTCTGCCGTCGGCTCGCTCAAGGAAGAGCACAAGCCCACTGACTTCGTCGTCCCCGACCAGTTCATCGATCGCACCTTCCATCGCATCTCCACCTTCTTTGGCGAAGGCATCGTCGGCCACGTCGCATTCGGCGACCCCGTCTGCGCCACCGTAGCCAAAGCCGCCACGGAAGCATGCGCAGTTGTCGGCGTAGTCGGCAAGCTCGGCGGCACCTACGTCTGCATGGAAGGCCCGCAGTTTTCCACCAAGGCTGAGTCCAATCTCTATCGCAGTTGGGGCGCCGACGTCATCGGCATGACTAACCTGCAGGAAGCCAAGCTCGCCCGCGAAGCTGAAATCTGTTACGCCACCGTCGCCATGGTCACCGACTACGATTGCTGGCGCGAAGGCCACGACTCCGTCACCATCGAGGAGATCGTCCGCGTCCTCCACCAGAACGCCGCCAACGCCTGCCAGGTTGTAAAAGCCGCGGTAGCCGCCATGCCGCATGAACGCACCTGCGCCTGCGCCAGTGCGGCCCAATACGCCGTCCTCACCGCCAAAGAAGCCATCCCCGCCGCCACGAAAGAAAAACTCTCGCTGCTCTTCGGCAAATATCTCGGCTGATCGACATGGATCACCGCTTAGGCTTTTTATCAGGGCACGACTTTAGTCGTGCCGCAAGCGCCACAAATTGACACGGGCTTTAGCCCCTGAACCTTGAATCGAAATCCATCCCAGCAAGAAAAGGAACCCCATGGCCATCACCGTAGTAGGCAGCGTAGCCTACGACTCCATCGAAACCCCATCCGGACGCCGCGAGCGCTGCCTCGGCGGCGCTGCCACCCACTTCTCCCTTGCCGCCAGCTTCTTCACAGACGTTCGCGTCATCGCCGTCGTCGGCGAAGACTTCGGCCCCGAGCAGGAAGCCGTCTTCAAAAAACGCAACATCGATATCCAGGGCATCGAGCGCGCCCCCGGCAAAAGCTTCTTCTGGGAAGGCTCCTACCTCGACAACCTGAATGAAGCCAAGACTCACATCACCGACCTCAATGTCTTTGCCTCCTTCGAGCCCAAAATCCCCGAAGCCTATCGCGATTCCGAATTCCTGTTCCTCGCCAACATCGATCCCGTCCTCCAGCGCCGCGTCCGCGAATCCATGCCGGATGTCAAGCTCGTCGCCGGCGACACCATGAACTACTGGATCAAGGACCATCGCCCCGCCCTGCTTGAAGTTCTCAAGGGCCTCGACATTCTTCTCATCAACGACACCGAAGCCAAAATGCTGGCCGGCAACAACAACCTCGTTCAAGCAGCCAAAGCGGTCATCGACATGGGCCCGCACACGCTCGTAGTCAAGCACGGCGAATACGGTGCCACAGCCTTCTTCGGCCCAGGCAGCATCTCTCATAATGCCAACGACGTCTTCCATGCGTTCCGCGCGCCTGCGCTTCCTCTCGAAGAGGTCGTCGATCCAACCGGCGCAGGCGACAGCTTTGCTGGCGGCTTCTTCGGCTATCTCGCCTCGCAGCCCGAGCTCACCGCCGCAGCCTTCCGCCGCGCCATGTTTTACGGCAGCGTCATGGGCTCCTTCGCCGTTGAGCGCTTCGGCACCGAGCGCATCCAGGCCCTCACCCGCAAGGAGATCGACGACCGCTTCCTCCTCTTCCGCGAGCTCACCCACCTTGACTGAAGGTTCCATCCCCGGCTTTGTGTCAGGAATTGCGGCGTCCACGCCGCGCATTTCCCGGCGCGAAACCCTCCTCGTCCTGCTCTGCTCCTTGGCCGCATCCCTCGCAGCCATCTTATGGAGCTGGCGCAACCACGCCATGCTCAACTACGGCGACGCCGTTGCCCATCTCCACATCGCCCGCCGTGTCTTCGATGCCCATCAGCCGCGTCTCGACTTACTCGGCTCCGTGTGGCTTCCCCTGCCCCACATCCTCCTGCTCCCCTTCGTCCAGGTCTACTCCTGGTGGGCCAACGGATTCGCCGGCGTCATCCCCTCGGCCCTCGCCTACCTCGCCGCCTGCATCGGCATCTACCGCCTCGCCCGCATCTGGCTCCCTTCCTCCGCCGCCGCGCTCACACTAGCCTTCTACGCTCTCAATCCCAATCTGCTCTACCTCCAGACCACCGCCATGACCGAGCCACTCTTCCTCTGCGAAATGGTCTGGACCACACTCTGGCTAGTCGAGTGGCACGCCAACATCGACGGCGATCCCGCAAGCACCAACCGCCGCCAAGCCCTAATCGCCATCGCCCTCATAGCCGCCGTCTACACCCGTTACGACGGCTGGATCATGGCCTTCCTCGCCTGGACCGCCATGGGCATCGTCCTGCTCCGCCGCGGCCGCCTCCTTTCGCGCGCGTTCTGGATCGCCTCAGCCTTCGTCGTCGCCGCCCCCATCGCCTGGTTCATCTATAACCAACTGGCATTCGGCGACTGGCTCGACTTCGCCCGCGGCCCCTACTCCGCCCGCGCCATCGAGATCCGCACAGCAACTCCCGGCTACCCGCCCCATCCCGGCTGGCACAACCCCTGGGTCTCATTCCTCTTCTTCATCAAATGCGCCGAACTCGACGCAGCCGCTCTCGCCTCGGGCACCTGGCTACTCGTCCTCAGCCTCGCCGGCGCAGCCTGGGCCGCAATCAACCCGCGCTTCCGCAACGTAGCCCGGACCCTCCTGCTCTTCCTCCCCATCCCCTTCTACGCCTATTCCATCGCATGGGGCTCGGTTCCCATCTTCATGCCCGTCTGGTGGCCGCACTCCTGGTACAACCTCCGTTACGGCATGGAACTCCTTCCCGCCTTCGCCCTCTGCCTCGGCTTTACCGCGCACTTCGTCTTCGATCTCTTCGGCCCGCGCCCGTACAAGCCCCGCGTGTTTTACTGCGTCGCCACCATCCTATTCGCCGCCGTCGGATTCAACGCCTACCGCATGCTCCGCGAGTGTCCCCTGGTCTACGTCGAAGGCTCAAAGAACATCCACGCCCGCCGTCCCATCTATAGTCAGATTCCACCCGTCCTCCACGCCTACTTAACAACCCATCCCAACGCCGTCATCCTCATGGACACCTCCACCTACCCCGAGATCGTCTCCCTAACCGGCATCCCCCTCCGCCAAACCATCAATGAGAGCGACCTCAAAATCTACACCAGCGCCTTGGCCGCGCCCGCCACAAGCGCAGATCTAGTCCTCGCCTTCGACGGCGACGCCATCGACGCCGCAGTCAAAGCAAATCACTACGGCCTAACCGCCATCCACCGTTTCACCGCCCCCAACCAGCCCTCCGCCACCCTTTACGTCCCAACCAAATCCCCATCGTTTGAATAGTCAGGCAGCCGCGGACCGGCCACGCGCATGCTCCGAAGCTTCCCCCTTTGGCGACGATACAACCAAAACACATTTCGGGAGATTGTGTCAGTTTAGGAAGTGACACAGTCGAGCACTGAGCTAGGCGAGCGTTACTACAATTACAGGCAGATACTTTTAAAGCACGTTCGAACGGAGATGAGCGATGAGAACGCATTCGGGGTTTCGGATGCTTCATGCTGTTTGCGGAATGCTTTTGCTTGTCACCTTAGCATCGACTGCATGGGCAGGTCCCTGCTTTAAGTGCAAACATGAACCGGTCGTAATGCCCGTGTCCCTCGCTGCGGGAACAACCGTGCAGACGCCTGAGTTTCTAGTCAAAAACATTGAATATCATATCGAACTACGGGTCAATCGAGGCCTTCCAATCGACCAACTGAGCTGTATGATGGGAAGCAATATATATCCACCTGACTGCGTGAAGTTTCATCTTGACACTGTAATTGCGGCCGAGTGGAAGGTGTGGGATGGTGAGCATATTGTGGCCCAGGGAACTGCCAAAAGCAGCCACGGCCAAATGGCGTGGTCAGACAGCTTCATGGATAGGTACCTTGGGGAATTTACTGGAGAATCTAACAAGAAATACATCGTAGAAGTAAAGTTCACCAAGGACGGCACATCGTTAAAGGATCTAAACCCTCGCCTGGTTGTGCGGATGCAGGACTCCTTTTATTGGTAAGCGGGTCGTCAATGTGCCGGTTGAGGGGCCCATGCCCGTTGTCCACATGGGTGCGGGCTTCGCAAGCTCCCGTGCCACCGGCTATGCGGAAGCTTCGATTGGAGCCAACCCGTACTCAATGTTTTAGCCATCAGGCGTAAAACACAATCAGCCCAGAAAACCGCAGCCGCCCAACGCGGCCCCAGACCCATCTTCAGGCCCCGCCAACCTACCGCTCACCGACCCCAAACCTGTCACTCCTCCCACCCCCAGTGATAGCATCGCTCAAGGCCACCCAATGACCTTCGCCCTCGCACAGTTCGCGCTCCCCTTCAGCTTCAACGATCTCCAGCAGTGGGACGTGTTGAACAGCGCGATCGGCCGCCTGCTTCTAGCCTGTGCCCTCGGCGGCGCCATCGGTCTTCAGCGCGAAGTCCATCGCCGCTCCGCCGGTGTCCGCACCAACCTCCTCATCTGCATGGGCGCGGCTTTCTTCACCATCCTTTCCGCCGTGCTCGCCGGTGAAAACAGCCCCAACAAAGGCCAGGTCGCCTCCAACATCGTGCAGGGCATTGGCTTCCTCGGCGCGGGGCTCATCATCCACAATCGCGACCGCATCAGCGGCCTTGCCAGCGCGGCCAGCGTCTGGGCTGTCGCCTCCATCGGCATGGCATGCGGTGCCGGGCTCTATCTGGCAGCCACCGTCGCTGCCGTCATCGTCATCGTTTCAATGGAACTGGTCGGCTTCCTTGAGCGCCGCTCCGGCCTCCGTCCCTACGGCGTCACTTATGAAGCGCGCGGCGAAGACCAGAACCAGATGCTCCAGTCCATCCTCAAAGTCATGGACCAAACGCATATGCGCCTTGCCGACTTTGAATCCAACACCATCGGCAACACCCGGCGCGTCACCTTTCCACTCAATGCAACCGGCAACCAGCACAAGCGCCTGCACAGCCAGCTCCTCGCCGAGCCTGGCATCAGCGGCCTGCTTTCTTTCCGCGATCCGGAGGACGATTGATTCCCTTCACCAAAGCCCACGCCTGCGGCAACGACTTTCTCATCATCACGGAAGAAGACGCCCACGATTACGACAAGGCCGAACTCACCCGCCGTCTCTGTGAACGCAACACCGGCATCGGTGCAGACGGCGTCGAGTTCTTCCACTGGACCGGCGACTCCTCCGGCCGCATCCGCCTCCACAACGCCGACGGCTCCGTCGCCGAAATCAGCGGCAACGGCACCCGCTGCGTAGCCGCATGGATGGCCGAAGAACGCGGCGCACAGCCCGGCGATCAGTTCACCGTTGAGACCGATGCCGGCCCGCGTCTCTGCACCATCCAGGAATTCCGCGAGTCTGACATCGCCGGCCCCACAACCCTCATCACCGCCGACATGGATGTCCCCGAATTCGAAGAACGCTCCATCGAGCTCGCCGACGGAACCAGCATCGACGGCATCCTCGTGTCAATGGGTAACCCAAACTTCGTCATCGTCCTCGACACGCCCACTCCGAATCAATTCCTTGGCGGCAATCCACTCGACGCCAGCGAACGCACCCTGTCCATGCTCGACTTCTCCATAAACGACCGCTCCTGGGACGACATCGGCGAAGAGATCTGCCACCATCCCGATTTCCCCGATCAAACCAACGTCATCTTCGTTCATATTCTTGGCAGCGAATCCGAGCCCATACATCAGGCCGCCATTCGCATCTTCGAGCGCGGCGTCGGCCCCACCAGCTCATCCGGAACCGGCACCTCCGCCAGCGCCACAGCCCTCATCGCCTTCTACGATGCGGAACACGAGCTTGAAATCATCGCTCCCGGCGGTGCGCAGAACGTCAAATGGCAAGGCCCCGGCGAGAAGCTCTACCTCACCGGCCCCGCCACCCTCATAGCCCGCGGCGAGGCCTGGTAGCCATGTCGTCCGCAAGATCTCTGTTGCTGCGCCCGCCCGCCGTCTCCACCCCCGCAGCCATCTCCATCATCGCCCCCGCATCCTCTGCGAAACAAGCCCGCATCGACAGCGGCCTCGCCAACCTCACCGCCCTCGGCTTCACTCCTTCGGTCGGCGAGAACACCCTAGCCCGCGGCCCGCACTACTTCGCCGGCACGCCCGCCCAGCGCATCACCGACCTCCACGCCGCCTTCGCCAATCCTGACACCGCCGCCGTCATGGCCCTCCGCGGCGGCTACGGCTCCAACTATCTTCTGAATGATCTGGACCTCGACCTCATCCGCAATCATCCCAAGCCCTTCTTCTGCTACAGCGACCTAACCGGCATCCAACTCCATCTCTACGACCAGCTCTGCCTGCCCGCCTTCCACGGCCCCATGCTCGCCGCCGACTTCTACCTCGAAAACGGCATCCATCTGCCCAGCTTTCAAGCCGCGCTCGCCGGTCAGCCCTACAGCGTCGGTCCCGCCGAAGGCCTCCGCATTCTCAAGCCCGGTCTCGATTCCCATCCCGTCAGCGGCACCCTCTACGGCGGCTGCCTCAGCATCCTCGCCTCCCTCATCGGCACCGCATGGGAGCCCGAAACCGAAGGCAAGCTCCTCTTCATTGAAGACACCGGCGCCAAGCCCTACCAGATCGACCGCATGCTCTGGCAGCTCATCCACGCCGGCAAACTCGACGGGGTCCGCGGCATCATCTTCGGCGAAATGCTCGACTGCGCTTCACCCGGCGCACCGCCTGAACTCCTGGAAGAAGCAATCCAGAGAGTCTTCGAAGACTTCGACGGCCCCATAGGCTTCGGCCTCCGCAGCGGCCACGTCTCCCACCACAACGTCACGCTAACCTTCGGCGTCCAAGCCGAATTGATCACCACCGACACCCCCGAACTCCGCATCCTCGAACCGGCCGTGACCCTATGACCACCCAGCCCCGCCATATCCACCTATCCGGCATCTGCGGCACAGCCATGGCCTCGCTCGCCGGCCTTCTTCAATTGCAAGGCCATCGCATCACCGGCTCTGACAAAGCCGCCTATCCGCCCATGAGCGACCTCCTCCACGCCCTCGGCATCCCCATCCTCGAGCCCTACGCCGAGTCCAACCTCTCGCCCGCACCCGACCTCGTCGTCATCGGCAACGCCCTCTCCCGCGGCAATCCTGAAGTCGAAGCCGTCCTCGACCACCGCATCCCCTTCACCTCCATGGCCGCCCTGCTCCACGAAGAATTCCTTCCCGGCCGCGAGTCTCTCGTCGTCGCCGGAACCCACGGCAAAACCACCACCACCAGCCTCCTAGCCTGGATCTACCAGACGGCCGCAAACCACAACCCAGCACTAGAACCGTCCTTCCTAATCGGTGGCGTAGCCGAAAACTTCATCTCCAGCTTCCAACTCCGCCCCACCCGCACCTTCATCCTTGAAGGCGACGAGTACGATACCGCCTTCTTCGACAAAGGCCCAAAATTCCTCCACTACTTCCCTGATGGCCTCATCCTCACCCACGTCGAGTTCGACCACGCCGACATCTACTCCGACCTCGACGCCGTCAAAACCGCCTTCAAACGCCTCGTCAATCTCGTCCCCCGCCGCGGCGTCATCGTCGCCTATGACGGCAGCCCCAACGTCACCGACTGCGTCGCCAAAGCATTCTGCCCCGTCCAGCGCTACGGCTTTTCCGACTCCGCCGACTGGCGCATCCAAAATCTCCGCCACGTAGACGACCGCTCCCGCTGGCAAGTCCTCCGCAACAACGCCCCCTGGGCCGACCTCGAAATGCATCTAGCCGGCGAGCACAACGCCCTCAACGCCACCGCTGCCGCCGCCCTCGCCGCCCATCAGGGAATACCCCTCCCCGCCATCCAATCCGCCATCGCCACCTTCAAAAGCGTCAAGCGCCGCCTTGAAGTCCGCGCCCGCATCGCCGGCATCACCATCATCGACGACTTCGCCCACCACCCCACCGCCATCCGTGAAACCCTCCGCGCCCTCCGCTCCGTCTATCCTCAAGCGCGCCTCTGGGCCGTCCTCGAGCCGCGCTCCAACACCCTCCGCCGCAAGGTCCTGCAGAATGAACTCGTCTCGAGCCTTCGCCTCGCCGACAAAGTCGTCCTCGCCGGCGTCTACCAGCAGCAGCGCATCGCAGACGCCGAACGCCTCCACCCGGAAGACATCGTCCACGCCCTCAACGCCGAAGCAGCCCCCGCCAAAGGCGCGAAAGCCGAGCTTTGGCCCGACGCCGACTCCATCGTCAGCGCCATCGTCCCCCAGCTCCAAAGCGGCGATGTCGTCGCCATCCTCTCCAATGGCGGCTTCGACGGCATCTATGAGAAACTACCTATACATCTAAGCGAACGATTTCCCGCAGGCCCAAAACCGAATCAAGACCGGAATCAGCACCCTGAATGATTGCTTCACTCATCCTTATTTCCACCATCGTCGTTCTCGCCATCCCTACTGCCATCGTCACCATTCCCTGGGCCGTCCTCACCGGCAACGTCGGACCGCTCTACAGCGCCTCCCTCACCATCGTGCGCATCGGCTACCGGCTGTGCGGCATCCGCGTCCTCACTGAGGGTCTCGAGCGCGTTCCGCCCCGCCAGGCCTGCATCTTCATGGCCAACCACGTTTCCAACCTCGACCCGCCCGCCCTGCTTCCGCATATCCCCGGCCGCACCTCCGCCTTCGTCAAAAGCTCGCTCATGAACGTGCCCGTCTTCGGCTACGGCCTCAAGCTCGGCGAGTTCATTCCCGTCAGCCGCGATGGCAGCACCACCGGCGCGCAGCAGAGCGTAGCCGCCGCTCGCCGCGTGCTTGAAAAAGGTATTCACATCACCACGTTTGTTGAGGGCACCCGTTCCAAAGACGGCCGCCTTCTGCCCTTCAAAAAAGGCCCATTCTATCTCGCCATGGAAACCGGCGCGCCCTGCATCCCCGTCTCCATCTACGGCACTGAAACCATGATGGCCAAGCACAGCCTGCGCCTCCTACCCGGCGACGCGCACCTCGTCTTCCACGCCCCCGTCTACCCCGTCAACTTCACCTCGAGAGAAGAGTTACTCCAGGCCGTCCGCGCCGCCATCTCCTCCGGACTCCCCGAGTGGATGCGCAACGATCCACCCGCCCTCGACGAATAGCAATATCTTTTTCAGCCCTCCTTCAAGCAGAACCAGACCCGGTGTCACGCTTAAGCGGCGACAACAACTGACGCTGGTGCCCCACTTTCGCCGATGCGCGGCCTTTGGCGCGTCGGTTAAAGTGGGATAGCTCCACCTATCTACAGTTCTTTACATCTATCTCTATCTACATCCCTTTACAAACCGCGTCCGTCTGAGCAAAGTCGAAGAACCTGCTTCTTATAACGCTTTATCTACCGCCCCTTCCGCCACTCATCCACGCTCACCGGCCCAGCCCCAAACCAGGCAATCAACAGCGCCCCTCCCGTCGTTGAAACGTTCTTCAAAAACATCACCTGCTCCACAAAAGCTGTGTGGGGATCGCTCAGCCTCCAGAATGCGTGCATCCACAACGTCACGGGAACCAGAAATGCAATCAGCGCCCATGCGCCCCATCGCGCCTTATACCCGATAACCACGCTCAACCCTCCAACCAATGCCAACACACCCGATAGCGGAACCAGCACTGCAGGGGAGGGAACCCCTTGTTGCGCAGCATCCACAATGGCTTCGTGGGAAAAGTGCCATGGAAAAGCCAAAATGAAGTTCAAAGCGAAAAGTGCCCGTCCAAGCGGAACCAGGAATTTCATTCCATTCTCCTTCCGGCATGCTCTAGTGATACATACATCACTAATAGTGATACTGATATCATTAGCTGGAAAGGTTGTCAACAAATCCAATGCCGCCAAAATCCGCAGAGCACGCCGCAACCGATCGCCCTCGTCGTGGTACTCCTGACCAGACACGGGAGCGCCTCATACAGGCTGCAGCGAAACAGTTCAATCGCCTTGGCTACCACGGAACAGATTCCAATACCATCGCCAAAGCCGCAGGCTACGCTACCGGAACGTTTTACAAGCACTTTTCCGACAAGCGCGAAATCTTCCTTGCCGCCTACGAGCGCTGGCTCGCAGCCCAGTGGCAAGAAGTCTCTGCGGAGTTAGCCCTGCTGCGCAATCCGGAAAAGACAGCCAGAAAACTCGTCGCGCTTTCAATCCGCTTTCACTCCGAGTGGAGCGGCCTTCGCGCTTCCCTCATGGAACTGGTCTTCTCCGACCCGGAAGCGCGCAAATTCTTCAGGAAGCAAAGGCGCATGCAACTTGAGCGGATCATCGAGCTTCGCTCCCGCTTTGCCCTGCCCGCGCAAACCGGTGAACAGGATGCCATCCTCTTGTGGACCACCGAGAGAGTCTACGACGCAATCGGTCAAGGAGAAGTCCAGTCGCTCGGTTTAGATAAAGAGCAGGTGATTGAATCCATGGTCGAAAGAGTGCGAACCTTCCTAAAATAAAAGCCTCTTCAGCACTTACATTCACAGCGCATATATCTACAGCACTTATAACTACAACCCCCATAACTACAGCCCCTATATCTATAGCTCTTATATCTAAAGCTCTTTACAAATATCTGTCCTCCTGAGCCAGGCCGAAGGACCTGCTTCTTACAGCACCTTATTTCACCTTATTCCTATCGATAACCTCAACTTCGAGACCGCAAAAACGCCTCCACCTGCCCGCCCGCAGCCTCATTCACCCCGTCGGTACCCACCGGCTCCGCAACCCGCCCAAACAACTCCCCCATCACCGGAATCAGCAGCTCGAAATCTTCCAGCGGCAGCGGCGTTCCAAACAGGAAACCCTGGAATGCATGACAACCCAGCCCCGTCAGGCAATCCAGCTGCTGTTCGGTCTCCACTCCCTCAGCAATCACCGATCTGTTCATTACCTGCCCCAGCGAGATCACAGATTGCGCGATAGCCCGGCTGCTCAGGTCCTCCACAATGTCCCGCACGAAGGAGCGGTCGATCTTCAGTTGATCCAGCGGCAGGCGCTTCAGGTACGACAGCGATGAATACCCCGTTCCAAAGTCGTCCAGTGAAAGCCCAATGCCATTGGCCTTGATCTCGGTCATCTTGACAATCACGCTCTCAATGTTTTCTACCAGCATGCTCTCGGTAAGTTCCAGCTTGAGTCTCGTTGGATCGGCTCCTGCCCGCTCCAGCGCTGCCAGCACCTGGTTCACAAAGTCGGGTTCACGCAATTGGCGCGCGCTGATATTTACGGCCACTGTCAGGTGCTCCGTTCTTCTCTGCTTCGCCCAGGTCGCAATCTGCCTGCATGCGCTCTCAAGCACCCAGCCTCCCAGTGGTAGAATCAACCCCGTTTCCTCGGCCAGGGAAATGAATGCGCCGGGCCCCAGGAAACCGCGCCGGGGATGATTCCAGCGGATCAAAGCCTCCGCGCCTACCAACCGGCCTGCCTCCAGTTGAGGCTGGTAGTAAAGCGCAAACTGGTTGTCTTTGATTCCCATGCGGATATCCGCTTCCATTGAGGCCCGGGCATTCATCGCCTCCCGCAATGCCGGATCAAAGAAATGCATGGTCTGGCCGCCACTCTCCTTGGCCTGGTACATGGCAATGTCCGCCCGCTGCAGAACATCGTCGATGCTGTCCCGCTGTTCTCCGATCACCGTAATCCCGATGCTGGAGGTGCTGTTGCATTCCCGGCCGTTGACACGGTATGTCTGGCAAAGAAGATCCAGAAGCTTCTCCGCCACCATCTTTGCCTTGGCCGCGGCCGTTTCCGGGTCCTGGCTCAACTCTCCAAGAATCACCACAAACTCATCCCCGCCCAATCGTGCCACCGTATCGCCGGCGCGGACTGAGGTGCTCAGCCGCCTGGCCACTTCCTGCAGCAATAGGTCGCCCGTCTTATGACCCAGGGTGTCATTCAGCGCCTTGAAATTGTCAATGTCGATGAAAAGCAGCGCTCCCATGATCTTGTTTTGCGTGCCGGCATCCAGAATTTGCGTCAGTCTTTCCGCCAGCAACCGGCGGTTGGGCAAATAGGTCAAGGGGTCGTAGAACGCGAGCTTCTTGATCTGCTCCTCCGCCACACGAACCTCGACGACACGGTCCTCGAGTTCAACCGTCCGCTTCTTCACCTGGTATTCAAGCTCCCGGCTTCTCGCAAGCAAGTGCCTCTCGCGAAGCCGGTCGCCCCCAACAAACACAAGAATGCATGCCAGCCCGCAAAGTGATGTGAACCACCACGTCTTCCACCAGGGCGGAAGCACCCGTACCGCGATCCTGATAGCCGGCGAGCTGGAGTTCAGCCCCAAATTGCGTGCCCTGGCCGTGAACGTATATTTGCCCGGAGGAAGGCCGGAGAAAACAGCGACACCGTCCCGGCTTTCGATCCAGTCGGAATGTGAATCGTCCATTCGATACTCGAAAACCAACTGGCTGCGATTGCGCATGGCCGGCGAAGATAACTGAAAACTTAAAGGGAGCTCAGACCATGGCAACTCGATCCCCGCCGCTACCGGGTAGCTTTCTTCCCCGCGCCCGATGCTGGTCACTTCAACACTCAGCGGAACAGGATCGAACGCGCGTTCCGGATGCAGAAGGTGCGCAATGCCGCCGCTCGTTCCAATCCACAGCGAGCCGTCCGCCGCCACCGTCATCGCTCCCTGGTTCACGTCATTCCAGATCAGCCCGCTTTCCTGCGTCAACTGCCGCCACCCGTGCCCGTTCCACACCAGCAGGCCGGCATCGGTTCCCAGCCAGATCCATCCGCGGCCATCCACCGCAATAGCCACCGGCGTCAACGTCCTGAACTCGTCCGGCAACCACAGTGGCCAGGAATCCAGCCGATCCCTTCCCGGCGTAATCCGCCATGTGCCTGTCTGCTCTCCGGTAATCCAGACGCTGCCATCCGCCGCACATGCCATATCCAGCAAGACCCCTGCGGGTCGGTGCACTCCATCAATCGGAGGTGCGGTCCAATGGCCATCCTGCAGCCGCAGCACTCGGTCTTTGGTCATGAACCAGATCGTGCCGTCAGGAGACTGACAACCCGCGTTCACCTGGCGCGAGGCTCCTAAAAGCGCATTCGCGGCCTCTTCCGGTTGCGGAACAGCCCTCGCCTTTCCAGCTTCGCGAACGTAAATGCCCTCGTTGGTGGTAAAAAACACCTGGCCCGCCTCATCCCTCATTGAGCGGGTAATCAGCGCCGGAAGGGTTGCGGTTTGTTTCGTCTTGCCGGTCTTCGGATCGATATCCAGAACGGCGGCGGATTTGGTCCCACCCCACAGCGAGCCGTCCGGGTTTGTGCCCAGGGTGAACAACGGCCCAAAGGGCCACGCCCGCAATGCTGTCAGCGGCCCGGCGGCCCCGGTGCGGGGATCAACCCAGGCCGGTCCTTTATCGGTGCCCAGAAAAACGCGATCGCGGGACAGCGCGATCGTCCACACGTCTGCTGAAGGCAACGCCGCCGTGTCGTTCCACCCCTCCCAGTTTTCGTATCCCGCCCAGTCGAACAGGCCGTCTCCCCGAGTCGCAATCCATGGATCGCCCGCCGCATCCAGCACCATGCGAACCACATTGCCGGTAAGCGGCAGGCCGTTCGCCTTTCCAATCGTTCGCCACTGGCTTCCATCCCACCGTGCAATTCCGTCGTCCAACGGGCCCAGCACCCGGCCCTCCCGGTCTTCGATCAGCGGGCCGTCTCCGCCCACACTCACGCCGCCGGTGCCGGGGATGCTGCGATCCACAAATCGCCCGCCCTGGCGCGGCATCACGGAAACGCGATCCTGCCCCCTGGCCCACAGGGTGCCTGCGTGATCCAGAATCACGCTCTCCCAAAGAACATTCGCAAGGCCCTGTTTCTCTCCCCATTCCACGACCTTGCCGGCGAGCGGCCGAACCCCGCTTCCCGCAGCGGGCTCCGCCCAGGAACAGAGACTCTTCCCGCATCCGATCCAGACTTGAACGCCCGCCGCGGAATCGCGAATCACGCTCACGCTGGAAACCTGTCCCAGATCGGGAGTGGTCGCAATCTGGTCGGCGGTGAATACCGGCGCAAACCCGATCGTGTGGTTCTGATCGTCGTGCTCCAACCGGTGAAGGCGTCCACCCTTCACAATCAGCAGGTGGCGCGCATCTTCAACCACAATGTCTTTCAAAGAGGACAGCGGAATGGGATCGCGCCCGGCGGCAACAAAACGATGTCCATCCCAGTGGTACAGGTTTGCCAGGGTCGCCGCCCAGACTGTGTCATCCGGGGCCACCAACACAGCCCGCACATTCAACTCGGCAATCCCCTGCTCCGGGCCAAATCGTTCAAAGCCCGAACCCAGAAAGCGATAGATGCCGTTCTGCGTGGCCACCCACAAAAAGCCGTGACGGTCGGCGGCCAGGTCATTGACGGCAAGGTTTTTAAGCCCCTCGGCCTGCCTGAAGGCGCGAAAGACATACTGCTGCGCCTGCACAGCGGTCGACAACCCCAGCCAAAAAGCCAGTATCCGAATTGCGCCGGATCGCACCAAATTCATCCCTGTGCGCGGATCTCGCGCACGGGCCCCTGCAGATGTATATCGACACTTAAGGGCAGGCTCTAGAGGTTTTTTGCGCTGGAAAATGCAGTTAATTCATGCTTTGTATCAGGGCATGACTTGAGTCATGCCGAAAAAGCCAATAAACTCAGCGAACCTTACACGCCGCGAAAAAACTCGCATAGGCTCAACCTCGAAGGCTCTGTAACAAGGGCATCGCTTTAGCCGGGCCGATAAAGGCCAATAGAATGAGTCGGCTTCAGCCCCTGCTACGGCTCGCCCAGCGATTTCGGGTTCGTCCCAGGAGTTTTTCCACAAACTCTTTAGCCCCTGCAACAATCACAGGTCGGCTCACTTCCCGTGCGTCCCCCTCACATGCTCGATCCACCGAGCAAGAAGGTCCGCGAAATTCACAAGAGCCTCGAACAGGTCGCCCGGGAGGCCGGTCGGAGTGCGCGTCGGGCTGTTCATCCCCGTCAGAGCCGTGCTGTACAGCTTCTGCAGTTCCCCCTCGGCCAATCGCACAGCCGCAGTAAACTGCTTCGAGGCCGCGCGAAGTTCCGGAACCCACTGCGCCGCGGGCGAAATGCCGCCGCCTTGCGGAGGACGTGAAGGCAGCGACCTGGCCAGCGTTTCTATCTTCGACGAGGAGTTCAGAAACTGCAGACGAACATCACCCAGCATCTTCAGCAATCGATCGGCTTCCTGCAACAGCGGCAGGCTGTCGAAGCTCCCTGAGGACCCTCTCAGTGTGCTCGCGTGGGTCGCAAACAGGCGCACCGAGCCGGTAAGCTGATTCATCTTTGACACCGTCTGTCGCGCTTGAAGTGCAGCCAGGGAAGAGTTCATGGCAGTGAGCATATCACCAACCCGCAGCCCCATTCCCGCAAATTCGGCAGGTGGCCCACTCACCCCGGTATCAGGGACTGTGCCGTTCATCGCGGTGGCCCCAAGGTCCCCGCCGGACAGGTCTTCGTCCGACGGGTGGCTATTCGCGATGAGCGCGTTTTCGGGCAAGGTCGACAGGTGTCCGAGCACTCCACGGCCGCTTTGAGCCCTGCCCCCTCGCCTGCGAGCCGGCGGAATGGCGCACTTCTCAGTGCAATTGCACAAGAAACAAAAGCAAAATTAGTAACGCCGTATCAATAAGTTAAGCC
This sequence comes from Occallatibacter sp., assembly GCA_049514915.1. Taxonomy (GTDB): domain Bacteria; phylum Acidobacteriota; class Terriglobia; order Terriglobales; family Acidobacteriaceae; genus Telmatobacter. The sequence continues at coordinate 195,337 of JBEKUP010000002.1, forward strand.
AATAACCCGTGCATTTTCAGCGCGTTTTCTGAAAAAGCGGCTAGTTCTCTGCAACCCATTTGCTCCATTAGTTCAATTCTCAGCAACCCATAACATCAGCCCAGGCTGCCCCGTAGGTTCATGTCTCAAAGAAATGCAACCCTCCGAGCAGCCATTTCGCCGATGCAAACCGGCTCTATTCCCTATTCCCTGATCCCTGCTTCACAGCGGCAGCCTTTCGTGCCAGTTCGGCCGCCGCACAAAGAAGATAATCTCCCCCGGCTTGGCCTGCGCGAACCGCTTGCTGCAGTGGTTGTTCGGCTCCGCCCCTGCGTTCAAAATGTCCGCCACCGAGTACACAGGCGGCGACGCGGGCCGGAACTTTGAGGCGTCGCAGAACACGTAGCCAAACCCATCCGGCCCCGCCGGCGTGTCGAATTGCACCTGCGTCACATCCTGCGGAACTTTAACTTCCCAAACACCTTGCGGGTTCGCGCGCGCCGTCAGTCGTGGGTTTGCGCTGTTTTCATTCACCGTAATGCTGATCCCGTTATCCCCCGGGATGGGAACAATCGGCTGCCCCGTCTGGCTGTCCAGCAACAGAATCGTAATCACCCGCGCGTCCGGCTGCGCAATCAGCGCGCAGCACATCCCCATCATCACCAGCAGTCCGGCAATTCTCCTGATCGAGCCCGGAAGTCCCATCGTCCCCATCTCCCGTTGTTCTCTTATTTCCCTATTCTTATCTGGCTTACTAATCTTTTGTTTTCTTTTTGCTTACGGCTGCAAAATCGCGTTATATCCATCGTTCAGCAGCTTCATCCGCCACTTGTCCGCCTCATCCCGTGTAGTAAACGGCCCAATGCGCACATGAATCATTCCATCACCCGCGTCGCGCTGCCCAGTGACCGCATAACCACGCTTGCGCAGCGCGCCCATCAACACGTTGGCGTCATCCGCGTTCGTGACCGCGGCAATCTGCACCATCAGCGAACCGGCCGGCTTTATCGCAGCCGTCCCCACTGCCGGCTGAGAACCTTGAGCCGAAGTTGCACCAGCTCCCAATTGCGCTGGAGCCGACCCCGCCGTTGGGCTGGCTGCTCCAACTGCCGTCTGGGCGCCTAATGCGCCATTCGTTTCTTCAACCTCTGTCGCATCAGTCGCGTCTGTTGACGCAGCCGGCACGGGACTCGCCGGAATTGCCGACGGCTTCGCTTTGGATGAACCGGTCTCCGCCGCGGCGGGTGTTACCCCCGCCGCCTGAAGTCCATCCAGGTCCTGCGATCCGCGATGCCCCACCGCATATCCCAGACCGAAGCAAACGCCACAGATCAGCACTAAGCCGAAGAAGATCGCCAGCAGCGTTCCCGACCCCAACGTGACCTCCCGGTCGCGCCGTTCTTGGACCGGCCGTAGCTCTTCCTCGTCAAAGATTCCCCTCATATCCCATGCCCGAATTGAATGCGCTTCAAATATCTCTCCTCACACAGCGCAAGGCAGGCATTCCCCTGCAGCCTCTCCGCTGCCCCTGCACCGTCCCCAATCCTCTACCGCTGATCGATGGTCGACTTGGCCGAAGTCCCCAGCTTGTTCAGCAGCGTCATCATCTCCAGTGGCAGCGGGAACACAATCGTCGTATTCTTCTCCACGCCAATGTCCGACAGCGTCTGCAGGTAGCGCAACTGCAGCGTCATAGGCTGCGTCGCCATCAGGGCGGCTGCGTCCACCAGCTTCTGCGCGGCATTGAATTCGCCTTCGGCATGAATGATCTTCGACCGCTTTTCGCGCTCCGCCTCGGCCTGCTTGGCCATGGCGCGCAGCATCTGCTCGGGCAGATCCACCTGCTTCACTTCAACAGAAACAACCTTTACCCCAAACGGCTCGGTGCGCTGATCGATGATCGTCTGAATCTTAAGATTCAACTGATCGCGATGACTCAGCAGCGTATCCAGCTCCACTTCACCCAGCACACTCCGCAGGGTGGTCTGCGCAAACTGCGAAGTCTGATAAACGTAATTCGCCACCTTGATCGCGGCATCATTTGGATTAACGACATACAACGTAACCACCGCGTTCACCTTCAGCGTCACATTGTCGCGGGTAATCACGTCCTGCGCGGGAACCTCCAGCACATCCTGCCGCAGCGAGATGCGCACCATCTGATCAAACGGGCTGAATACCAGGATCACCCCCGGCCCCTTCGGCACCGGAAGCACGTGTCCCAGCCGGAAAATCACTCCGCGTTCATACTCGCGCAAAATCTTGATGGAACTGAAAATATACAGAGCCACGATGGCAACAACAATCAGGATCGCACTTATCATTGCACTTCCCTCACTCAGCACGGATTGTACTCCAGTGCCCTCTATGCGATTTACTCCTTAGGTCCAGTCGGAGTCACGTGCAGCACATACTGCTCATGTCCCGAAACCAGCAACTGCTCTCCCGCTGCCACCGGTTCGCTGGCCACCGCTGTCCAAATCTCGCCCTCCACCAATACGTGCCCTTCCGGCGTCAGCGGCTCCATGGCCTTCGCGCTCCGTCCTACAAGCCCCTCCACGCCCAGCCTGGTCTTCATGTGTCGAGCCCGCATGGCCAGTCGCACCAGCATCACCGTGATCAGCCCAAACGCCACGCTCACTGACAGCGCCACAATCGGGCTGATCCCCATCTCCGGCACCGGCGCAGCCACCAGCGTCAGCATCCCGAAAGTCAAACACAGAATCCCCGCACTCGCCAGCACGCCGTGGCCGCCAAATTTTGCCTCCAGCAGAATGAACACCAGCGCAGCCACCAGCAGCAGCACCGCCGTATACCGTATGGGCAACAGGTCCAGCGCAAAAATAGCCAGCAGCACCATCAGCGTCCCCAGCGCACCCGGAACAATGGTGCCCGGAGAGTTGAATTCGAGATAGATCAGCAGCGCCCCACCCACCAGCAGCAGCATGGCCACATTCGGATTCACCAGCCAGCCCAGCAATCGCTCCCGCAGCGTCTCCTGCAGCACCACAATCTGCGCGCCTCCCAGGTGTAGCGTCTGCTTCGTGCCGTCAATGCGGGTAATAGTGCGCCCATCCAGAGCCGCAAGCAGTTGCGTGTCGTTGTTGGCGATCAAGTCGATCAGGTGCTTGTCCAGCGCCTCCTCGGCCGTGTACGAGTGCGACGACTGAACAGCGGCTGTCGCGGCGTCCGTATCGCGATTGCGCTTGGACACATACGAGCGCAGGAATGCTTCCGTGTCGTTCTGAATCTTCTGGCTCATGATTTCGTCCGGCTTGCCGCCGTACTCCAGCACCGGATGAGCCGCGCCCGCATTCGTGCCTGGCGCCATCGCCGCCACGTCCGCCGACTCCATGATGAAGAACCCTGCCGACCCCGCCCGCGCGCCTCCTGGAGACACGTACACAATCACCGGAACCCGCGAGCCAAGAATCTTTCCCACCATCTCCCGCGTCGAATCCAGCAACCCGCCCGGCGTATCCAGTTCCACAAGCAACGCCTGCGCCCCATCGGCGTTCGCTCGCGCAATGGCTCGGTCCAACTCGCCCGCACTCACCGGCTGAATCGTGTCGGAGAGCACCATCTTCTCCACCACCGGCGCCCCTGCCGCTTCGGCGGAAGGAAGCCCGCAAATCATCATCAAACCTGCCGTAAACAAGCCCACCGAAACTACCAACCCGCGTCCGCGCTGCATCATGACTTACTCCTTCAGAGCCGGTACCCCACCATACTAGTCCCCAACGAAGTGTGGGGCTCAACCAACCGGGGGATACAAAAAGCCCGAGCGAGCCTCCCGCGAGCGTCTGCCCCACCGCAGGTGGCTATTTCTTCTGTCCTTCTTTCGCCTCAATCTGCCGCTGCAAATCCAGAGCCCCCTGGCTCGCCGCATCCAGCTTCAGTGCCTCACCCGCCTCTTTGCTGGCCAGGTCCAAATTTCCTCCCGCAAAATCCAACCGCGCCAACACCAGGTAAGCATCCGCCTGCGGCGCAAGCTGCAACGCTGCGTGCGCCTCATTGCGGGCAGCCTCGCCGTCCCCTGTTCGCTCGCGAATCTCGGCCAGCCCCGTGTGCGCCTCGGCCACCGCGCTGTCGGCAGCAACTGCGGAAAGGTACAGCCGGTCAGCCTCCAGAAGCAACCCGCGATTCAGGTACTCTTTCGCCTTTCCAGACAGCATCTGCGCCCGTTTCTCCGGGGTCAGCGCAGCCAACCGCGTAGCGTCCACCTGGTCCATCATTTGCGCCGCCTGGCGAAAGGCCTGTGCGTCGAAGTTGCGCGCGATGCGCTCCAGGGGATCGGCCTTCGGCTCGCCATTCGCACTGGAACCGGCTGCGGCCTGGGTTCCCGCCGTTGTGCCCTTCCATTCCGTGTCCAGCGCCAGCGCCTCGCTGTCGTTCGGATGCAGCTTCAGGCACAGCGCTAGTTCCGCCAGTGCATCCGCGATCTGGCCATGGCGCTTCAGGCTTACCGCCAGGTTGAAGTGATAATCCGCCATGCTGGGATCGGTAGCCACCGCCAGCCGAAAAAGCGCCACTCCATCGCGCCCCTGCCTGCTCACCGCGACCCCTTCGTTGTTCACCACCTCAGCCAGGGGCAGCACCTGGGCCACCCCGCCAAACGCCTGCTCCGCCTTTGCATAGTCTCCAGAGAACACCAGCGAAAGCCCCCGGTAAAACCCCGCCTCCAGCGCGTCCGGCCCTTGCGAACCCGGATCGCCGCGCGCCACCTTTGCAAACGCCGCTGCTGCCTGCTCGTACTGCTGCCCGTTGTAGTCCTCGCGCCCCAGCGCCATCCATGCCGGCCCAAACTGCGGGTTTAGCGTCACCGCCTGGTTTAAATGCCGCAGCCGCTCCGCCTGGTCAGACTCCGTGATCCCACGGATGTACTGCTCAAACGCGTCCACCCGCAATCCCGCCCCTGCCGCAACAAACGTCTCTTCCGCCACGCTGAACTTCGGATCAAGTTGCCGGGTCAGCTTCCACGCCAGTGAACTGAAAACCGCAATCAGGTCGGGCATCTCGCCCGTCGCGGTTACCGGCTCGCTCATGCGCAGATGGGGAACATCCACCAGCCGTGCCTCGGCCACAATCCGGCTACCATCCGTCAGAAAGCTGCCCACCACAATCGAATCCGCGTCCAGCGTCTCGGCCAGCTTCAGCGCCGTGGCCCGCGAAGGATGAAAGCCTTGCGGCAACCCCAGGTGGTCCAGCGCATAAAGCCGGTCCGCCCGGCTCATGGGAGCAAATCCTGCGGAAGCCAACCGGCTGCTCAGAATCTCCGGCGCCGCTTCGCGCACCCATTCCAGGCTCGGCTGCCCACTGCGGTTGTCAAAAGGCAACACCAGCAGAATCCGGCCTGTTCCATTAGTTGACCGATCCTGTTCGTTGCCCACCGCCGTCTGACTCGCCAACGGGACCGCCCCAAAAACTACCAGATAAATTGCGAACGCACTCCATCGGGCGGCGCGAAGAATCGAATGCAACCGAGATAAAGAAGGGGTATGCACAACAGCCTGATTATAGGCGTCTCGCCTCTTTGATTGGAATTTCGGCCTAAAGCTGCAGATGCTAAACTGGCCTTCATCCGACGGATATAAACGCGCGGCACAATGAGAGGCTGAATGCGTATCTTCAATGTTTTGTCTGCGACTCTTCTGGTAAGCTCGGCGGCCATCGGCTTCGGCCAGCGGATCGAAGTCACCGTCCCCTCCACCAAACCGCTTACCGGCCACCTGGTGCTTGTGTTCGCCAGGAATGACAAGCAAGAGCCCCGCTTTCAACTCGGCGAAGATTACCAATCCGCTGAAGGTTTTGGAGTGGACGCGGAGAATCTCGCCCCCGGACAGCCCATCGTTGTCGATGCAAAAACCTTCGGTGCGCCCCGTCGGTCGCTCAAGGACCTCGACGCAGGCGACTACACCGTCCAGGCCGTCTTCAATGTCTATGAGCAGTTCCACCTGTCCTCCGGCAAAACCGTCTGGCTTCCGCCGGATAAAGGCGAAGGCCAGCACTGGAACCGCAAGCCCGGCAACCTCTACAACAAACCCGTCAAACTCCACTTTGATCCCAGCAGCGCGCAGACCGTCAAGCTGACCCTCGACCAGGTGATTCCCCCCATCGAGGGAACCGACCAGGACCCGGTCGTAATGGCCGCTAAAGACCCCGGTGCCAAGTGGTTGAAGTTCATGCGCTTCAAGAGCGAGAAGCTGAGCGCCTTCTGGGGCCGCGACGTCTTCCTCGGCGCATGGATTCTGCTCCCCGATGGCTTCGACGATCACCCCGACGCCCACTACCCGCTGGTCGTTTATCAGGATCACTATCACGCCGGCTTCGGTCCGGTGCCTTTTGTCACGTCCCTGCCCGATCCAAAAACGCCCGGCGCGCGCCGCCTCGCCAATGGCTACAAGTTCTTTCAAGATTGGACCGCTGGCCGTCTGCCGCGCGTCATCCTCATCTACATTCAAAACGCCAACCCCTATTACGACGACTCCTACGATGTGGACTCGGCCAACGTCGGCCCCTATGGTTCGGCCATCAACCAGGAGTTGATCCCAGCCATTGAGCAGCAGTATCGCGGCATCGGCCAGGGATGGGCGCGCGCCACGTTTGGCGGTTCAACCGGCGGATGGGAAGCACTGGCCACCCAGGTCTTCTATCCAGACTTCTACAACGGCACCTGGGCCGCCTGCCCCGATCCCATAGACTTCCATGCCTACCAGAACATCGACCTCTATAACGACCCCAATGCCTTCACGCGCAAAGGCGACTTCGCCGAGATCCCCATCGCCGGAGATCGCAAGCCCGATGGAACCGTGATTGCCACCACCGCCGGCGAGTTCGGCTTTGAATATGTTCTCGGCACCCATGGCCGCTCAACCGAGCAGTGGAATATCTGGCAGGCCGTCTATTCACCCGCCGGTCCCGACGGCTACCCCGCCCAGATCATCGATCCGCTCACCGGCGACATCGACAAGAAGGTCCTCGACTACTGGCACGACCACTACGACCTCACCGCAATCCTCAAGCGCGACTGGCCCACACTCGGACCCAAGCTCGAAGGCAAACTGCATCTCGCCGTGGGCGACGGAGACACCTACTTCCTCAACAACGCCGTCCACCTGCTACAGAAGCAGCTCGATGCCACCCGCAACCCCCACTCCGACGCAACCTTCCAATACGGCCCCGGCATGCCCCACTGCTACACCGGCGGTCCGTCCGAGTACACCATGCAGGAGAACAACGCCAATTGGGCGCAAAGGGTACTTCCGCTCATGGTCGACCACATGCTAGCCACCGCGCCCCCAGGCTCAGACGTAAAGTCCTGGCGCTATTGAGCGGCTATTCACGTGGACAAAGACTCCGGCTGTCCCGATACGCTTGGGTGCCCCCGGTCCCTCGCTTTTGGGGACCGGGGATGCGAGCACGCAGCCCACTCATCCCGTTGTCAGGAGCTATGCCCCGTTCATCTCGTTAAGGCTGCGACGAATAGGACAGGATCTTACCTATTTGCAAAGCTAAGGCGGGTGGCTCGATCCGTGAGTGGGCCAACTGCCGACTACAAAAACACTTTGCGCACTTATATCTCACTTCAGAAGATAGACGTCCACTGCATCCTGGTAGCTAATTCTAGTAGTCAGAACTGCGTTTCCCGACTGACTGAACTGAAACTGCGGACGCGTACTTTCGCAGCATGCTGGATCCTTCCAAAATATGGCCACGCGGCCATGTCCCTTTTCAAATGGAATGCTCGGAGATTGTGCGACGATTCTTCCCGTCGTCAGGTCCCAAACCGTAAACCGGGCATGCTCGATCTGTAAGTTTCCGCGAGAATGTTCATCGCAGTCCCCGCAATAGTTCTCCTCGCCCGTGTAGGCAAACAGAAATCGCCCATCCGCCGACGCATCGACTGCCACTTTCGGCGCGTTGGTGCTGTCCCCAATCTCCCTTGTGGGTGCGCCCGTTTGAGCGTCGAAGATCTTAATGACTTCGCGGGTATCAAATCTCAAAAAATGGCCGCCTACGACCGCGATGGAGGACTCGCCGATGAAGGTAGCCTGGCCGCCGTAAAACCCGGTGTCGATTGACGCGGAAAGCTTGGAGGAGCCGATATCCAGAAGAGCGATCTTCGTGTCCGGGCTGCCGGCATCCCTCAGGTAGATCAGGGCGTGAGACCCGGAAGGCGACACGTCCACTCCTCGCCAATAAATGGAGCGCGAGCCCAGCGGGATCTCGCCGGTCTGCCTCCCCGAATCGAGGTTAAACACCTTGACCGCTCCGACCCAATCATCCTGAGATGGCGAGACTTCAATCACGGCAACATTCGACTCCGCCGAGCAGGAACCGGCTATTACAGTCGCTGCGGTTTCTTCAGCTTTTGGAATGTCAAGGTCAATGGTGGCCGTCCTGCGATAACCGATAGCGTCAATTACAAAGAAAGTCGCGTTGCCTCCGTAGATGAGGATGTATTTGCCGCGATCACAGTAACGGACTCCAGATTCTGGCTCTCCTCCCCCCACATATCGTCCTTCGGGAACAGATGGAAGCTCCACTGATGCGTCAACTCTGAGCGATGAGACGTCATAAATCTTCAGCCGGTTCGGAAGATAGATTGCGACCTTCGATCCATCGGGCGAAATCGCGGCCCCCTGCAGACCCGTTGCACTCGACACGATCTGAACTCTACGCAGGACTCCGCCTTGCGCCGGCGTATTCGCTAAGCTCATCAAGAGGCAAACCAGAGGAACCCTGACAACGATATAAAGTGCGGCTTGAATCATGAGGCGGTTCATCGATTCCCCATTGTGGTTTGACACAAAGCGTGGCAAAGACCAAGGCCTAGACTTACCGAGTCTTTACGAATCGATGTTAGGCGGAGATTCGCGACAGAGGCCGGGGATAAGGACACTTTCGCGTCTGTCACAAGGCCTGAAGCGAATTGCACGAGTTGTCCTCACCGCCTACGAGCGTACGTCCATATTGGCGGGTTGCCGGTCCCTTGCACTTGGGGACCGGGGAATACAGTCATGCGAGCCTCCCGCGAGCGCCCGCCCCACCGTAGGTGGTTAATTCCCCGTCGGAATAATCCCTGCATTCTCCACCATCAGAATCACGGTCCGCTGCGGAGCCCGCGTCCTGTGCACCACCCCCATAGGAACCACAAACCCCTGCCGCGGAGAAAGCTCCACAGTCCGGCCTTCAAGATCGATCAGCAGCTTTCCCTCCACAACGTAGAAGAACTCGTCGTCCTCATCATGCTTGTGCCAGTGGTATTCGCCCTCGATGATGGCCACGCGCACCACCGACTCGTTTACCTTGCACAGCGTCTGGTTAAACCACTTGTACTCGCATGCGTCCGCAAGCGCCTTCTCGTCGATCACTTCCAGCGGCCCATGCAGAATGTTCAACCGTGTTTCGTAGGGATAGTCAGCGACAGAATCAGCCATGGCAACCTCTCTTTGTTTGCAACTTAGAACGAAACCAGAACTTCCTCGGCTTCATAATGCCGCACGTTGAAGCTCTGCCTCGCAACAGCGAAAGACCTTTCACCAAAGCCGAAACAGTGTAAAAATATCGAAGGCTCCGTGTGCAACTATGAGCGGCGTTGCGTTTCGTGTCTTTGAGTAATAGACCGAGAAAACGAGGAACATGCAAGCGAGGGAAAGAGCTCCCTCCCAACCGTAGTAGAGGTGATACGTAGTTTGGACAGCAACGCTCAAGGCCACTGAGAGCGCCGCGGACCCTGTCAAAGCCCTTACCTCAGTCATCAGGTACGCCCGAACAATCAGTTCTTCGAAAAACGGATTTATCAGGAAAAAAGGAAGAGCATAAATGTGCGGGTGTCCGAACATCGCCTGCGTCGTCACCCCACCGTGGGCGGATCCAAAAATCGCTTGATGAATCGCATGGACGACAAAATAACCGGCGACATAGGCACAGTAAGAGCCGATAGCAATCCCCACTCCGGTCGTCAGGTCTCCTAAGGACCACCGCAAACCCAAGTTCTTGAATCGGAGATTGCGGCGCGAAAGGATATATCCCAGCAGGAGAAGCGCGGTCACCTCGTGAACAAGCGAGACGCCCCACATTGAGGCCTGCGAGTTGACCTTATTTGGCTGTCCCGTTGCAAGAATAAATAGGGCGCTGAGTACGTAATCGCCTAACGCTATCGCAAGCAGCAGCACCAGCTCGAAACACCGCAGACGTCTGGAAGCGCGAGTATTCTCTGGCGGCGCATCGACCGGCGAAGCAACCGCAGGGACAACTACTAGCTCGGACATGATCCCTAAGATAAACCTGGCTCAGGTCGTTACTCAAATCGCGGTCTTAAGCCCCCGGCTGTGTCTGACGAACCACAGCCATGGAGAACCAAGTAATCCAACGCGGACGAAAGCGAGCGTCTGCCGCATAGCAGGTGCTTTGCCGATTTATTCCCATCAAAGACGCACAATCAGAATTGTGATCACGAAATTCAAATCCGCAGGCATGATGTGTCGGAGCCTGTTGCCGGTCCAAAATGTCAGGAATGTCCCGGGTTTATACCAATACCCACCCCCCTCCCCCCTCAAAAGCACCCCTCCGGAAGAGCCCCGGAGTAAGCAAGTGACTATGAATCAACGTGTTGCAAATACGACCCGTGTACCAACCAGTAAACAAAACCTCCTGAAATCGCGCCTTTTTTGCTCAATTAGCGCTGAAAAAAGGGCCAAAACGACCACCAAACGACCCTTTTCAATGCAGTCTTCGAGGGGTCTTGCCTCAGAACAACAGCCGCATACGGCACATGATCCGTTTCTGACTACTCGCCCACGTCCATCGTTAGCGGCTCTCCATGCAAGGCATTCAATCGCCGCTCAAACCGAATCAGCGCAATCCACATCCCGTGGTCTTCCCGCTTCCAAACCAGCGTTCCACCAAGCTGCTGCGCAATCTCTTCCGGCGGCAGGTCGTGGTGCAGCCCGAAAAACTTCTCCTCCATAGCTCCGCCGCCAAGCCAGGAAACGGGAAACAACGGCGGCGGGTCGTACTTGGTGGAGAACACCAGCGCCGCCGAGTACTTGTCCGGCTCCTCCGCTGCCTTCTGAATTTGCGCCTCGGTAAAATCGTCGATCCGGTAAACATCCCACGGCTGCTTCACATAGCCCAACTCCGGCCGCGCCAGTTGGTCCGTCACCGGCCACGCTGAAAGCACCGTCGCCCCCGGGTATCGCTTGTTCAACTGCGCAATCCCCGCCACATCCATTCTCGCCACACGGGCGTAGGCCAGGTTGTCTTCTGGCGCAAACCCATACGGCGGATTCACAAACAGTCCCAGAACAAACGCGGCTGCGGAAAACACCGCCAGCCCCTGCCAATACGGAACCCTCCGGTAAAAAGTCGACACCGCAACCAGCAGCACCAGCGGATACATGGGCAACAGGTAGCGAGTCAAAAGCGCCCCTCCCAAGACGCTGAACAACACAGCGTTCGTTAGCAAGAGGATGAAGATCCGCCACAAAACAGCCCGGCTGATCGTCTCTCGCTCGTGCCCTTCCGCATCTAGCCTTGGCGTCAGCAGCATCGCCGCTGCCGTCATCAGCACCGGCACAAACATGTTCATGTGCGCCGTCAAGTGCAGTACGCGATGGACGAACGCCACCAGGATCCTCAGCGGGTCAAGCGTAGCCTGCGCGTTGTACCGGAGATACTCCGGGTTGCCGAATAGAAACCCGGTCTTCGCTTTATGCCATGCGTACCATCCTGCGAGGGGAACCACGCAGCTTGCCAGCCATCCCGCCTCGCGCCACAGCCGGAATCGCGCCGCGGTCGTGGTCCGCAGGCCATCCACAGCCCTCATCACCGCCAGAGTCAGCGGAACCGCAATTGCGGTTTCCTTGCATAGCGCGGCCGCGACAAACCACAGCGCCGCAACCCAAGGTCTGCGGTCCCGATCCGGCAGCGCGTACACCAGCCCCCAGATCGTGCATGCCGCGGCAAAAATATCCGCGTGCGCCAGCGAACTCTGTGCAAACCAGACCGGATAAAGCCCAGTAAGAACCGCTGTCCAGAAAGCGACCGAAGCCACACCCACCACGCGCATGGCGAGCCGCCACACCCCCAGCAGACCTAGCGCAGCCACTAGCAGCACGGCCTCCCGGGTCACTTCGGGATAAAAGCCTGAAGCACTCCACCACAGCGCCAGGTAAATGCTCGGAAGTGGTGGATGGGCGTTGGTCAGCGTGGTAATCGGAATCAGCGAACCGGTCCGGAAAAAATCCCATGCGGCGGGAATGTAGTATCCCGCCTCATCCCAGTAGTAGGGAACGCGCAAAAGCGCGAAGTGGGTGCTGTAGAGCGCCGCAAATACCACCGGAAAAATCATCCAGAGGGGCATCGGCGCATCCAGCCTTGGCTGCATCAGGCGTCTCAGGAGCAAGCGGGTGTTCCTCTTATCTAATTAATCGGGCCCGGTGGAAAATTCTGGCTCTTCGGTTCCAGGTTCAACGTTCCAAAAGCCTGCTCGTACTGCGACAGGTTTTGCCCCAGCACATTCCACAGCGCCTTGGCCTGCTGCGGGCTCAGGAAGATAGCCTGGTGGTTGCGAACCGTGACTTCCTCGGGCCTTTCGCTCGACGCGAGACCGAAGACAAGTTGAAAATCCCATACGCTCACCCGCACCTGTACGCTGTTGGCATACGATTCGCGGTAGTCGGCGGTCTGGGCAAGGTTGACTTGGGGCTGGTGCACAGTTGGACTCATGGTTTCACCAGATTACTCCGGTTGGGTCGGGAATGCCTCCCGCCGAGTCCATCCGTCGCTGAGTTTTCAGTCCCTAAGCCTCAGGATCCTGATCGTTGAACCGATAACCAACGTAAGCATCCGTCAGAAGATACTGCGGGTTCCCCGGATCGTCCTCGATCTTCTTCCGCAGCTGGCGCACAAAGGTCCGTAGGTATTCAATCTGGTTGCCATAGTCCGCCCCCCACACCGATTTCAGGAGCCGCGCATGGGGAATCGGTTCGCCTGCATGCATCATCAGGTAATGCAGCATTTCGAACTCCTTCGGCGTTAAGTGAATCGATTCCCCGCGCTTCACCACCCGATACCTGACCGGGTCCAGTTCCAAATCCCCATGGCGGATCGGAGCATCGCGGGTCGCATCCTGCGTGTTCCGTCTCCTCACCGCCGAGCGCAATCGCGCTGCCAACTCGCGCAGTTGAAATGGCTTCTTGATGTAATCGTCGGCGCCTGCGTCCAGTGCCTCCACCATCTCGGTCTCGCTGTCCTTCACGCTCAACATCAGAATCGGCATCCGCGCCAGCGCATGGCGGATGCTGCGGCACGTTTCCACTCCCCCCATCCCGGGCATTTCCACGTCCATCAGCACCGCATCGAACCAGGCAACGCGCACCAGTGAGAGCGCTTCCTCGCCTCTCCCGGCCTCGACAATCGTGAAACCCATCCCAGAAAGTGTCACCCTCAACGCCCGGCGTGTTGAGTTGTCGTCATCTACTAGCAAAATTGTTCCGGAACCCGCATTCGACGGCTCAATGTTCATGGTTTCCTCCTTGCACCCGCGGGAAGCATTGCATTTTGCGCTACGCAAGCGCCCGCACTGAAGATCAGCGCATCCCATTCACCCGGCAAGGGGTACTGCCGGCATGCCGTCTCGATGCGCATCGTCTGGCCAGGCTGAATTGAGCCTAGACAGATAATCATAAGAATTCAGTAAGGGGTGCATTGGGATTGCATGGAAATGAAGGAGAGGCCCATGTACGACTTCTCCCTTTTCTTCCTTATGCGGGTTGCAAGATTGCGTCGATTCACCACCGACTGCAGCTTAGAAGTGCCAGATGATGTCGGCCGCAATCGTCAGCGCTTGCGTCTTGGCTCCCAGAGCCCTCATCGTCACCTCAGAAAGCTGGTTCACCGGAGCATTTTGCAGCGCGGAAACTGACGCTCCGGGGTTAATGTCCAGCGCCCTCAGGCCGTAAGGGCTGAATGCATGTGTGTAACTCAACTCCGGACGGAACGTCACCGTCGTTCCTGCCCAGAAGTCAAACCCTACCATGTGCTCTTCGAAAATCGCGGGGGTCCCGGTTCGCTGGCCTTTGATATCGTCAACCACCTCGCTGCGTATATTCAGCGATGCCGTGTTATTCCAGAAGTTATGTTCGATATAGTTCGTAATTGCCCACTCGGGTGCGTAACAGTAAGTCGCGCGCGCGCCGGTGTAGCTGGCATTCGGGTTCTCGCAGACGGCGCCGAAATTCAGCGTGGAGGGCGTGCTCGGTGCGCTCCCCGGGTCGCCCGGATACACAAACCGGTTGTTGCTCGTATTCTCCGGCCACGGAGAACTCACTTTGTTGTAAGGAACCCCCGTATTGATCCACCACATATTTGGCGTTTGACTCATGTACTGGTACCAGCCCTCCATGTCCGTATGCCAGTGCGGGCTGATCGAGTGATACCAGGTCTCGTAGAACGCAGTCAGGTTGTTATATCCATATTTGCCGTTGTTGATCGTGTTATCGCATGTGCTCGACGTATCACCGCCATTGTGCCACGTATAGATCAGGCAGACGTTGCCGGTAAGTCTTGCATCAGAGGTCCACGGCGCAGTATCGCAGCTTCCGGACAAGCCCCCCTGTACCGTCCAGTTGTCGTTCACCTTTACGGTCAGGTTGGCGCCCACCATCGTATAACAGTCGTAGGTATACAAGATCGAGTGCGAGTAAGTGTAGTTATTCGGCGCAAGCTGGGCTTCAATGTCCGGCAACGAAATATACCTTCCAATGCGCAGGTCCGCACCCTGACCCAGTTTGGGGAAGTAAAGGTCGGCGTACCACATCACCGGGTCATATCCATACTGCGCATTCTTCACGAGCAACTGCTGGCTGAATATCCCGTGTGATGTCGTGTAACGGTAGTCCTGGCCGTAAAGATTCGTGAGCCGGAATCCCCAATCGAAGTGATCCTTCTGCACGGTATCCGCGAGTCTCTCGGTGTACAGCGCCAACTGGTCCAGGACCACCGTGTTGGGGTACACATCGTAGGCGGACGGCGCGTTGGCTCCGATGCCTTTGCTTGCATTGCCGCGATTGTTGGTGGACCCGTTGGCACCCACCGAAATCCATCCGTACCACTTGATCTTGCTCAGCTTGATCGGATCGCCGTCAATGGCCTCCTGCAATTGGTACGAGCTATAGTCGGGGGCGCCGATCTCTTGTGTGCCCCCCATCGGCCAGTCGGATGCGGGATACGGCGGTGCGGGAATCGGCGGCGGAGTTCCCCGGCGCTGCGGTGCGTTGGGGTCCGTTGGCGTCGTCCCTGCCCAGTCCATCAGATAGGCTTTGCCCCAGCGCGCGAAAAACCCTGGCTTCACTTTGGGGACAGCGCCGGATGCCACCGCGAGTGCAGCAGGAGCCGCGGCTTGTCCAGCAATTGCGGCGTCCGCAGTGGTCGACTCCTTCGCCATACTCGCATCCATCGACTGCCCCCCCTCATTCACCGCCATGAGCGCCATGCTGGTCGAGGATTCCTGCACCGAGTCCTTATGCGCCAGGGTACCCGTCTTGCGTGTGTCCGTGGGTCCGCTTTGGCCGTAGCAAGCAAGATGAACTGCAATCACAACCAATGCAGTTCCAATTGCTCTTCTCGTCCTGAATTCTCTTTTCATCGCAATTTGGCCTCCACGACGCATGGCGCCGCCGGGTGAATAATCATGATTTCTTCATGAGGATCTGCGGTCCGATGAGTTACGCCCATCTTCACTTTTTGTCCGTGAAGGGGGCGCGGATGAACCACTAGGGAAATGCCGCGAGTTATCTATCTTCAACTGTTTCCACTCTGCCGGATACACTCATCCTCTGGCCCTTCTCTCGCTTATTGAGAGGGTCAGAGCGCTGCGGACTGGATCAACGATGCTGTGAGTATTGACTTATACTCATAAGGATCACATGAGGGAGAATCAAATACGTAGAATCAAATCCCGTCTTTTCGAGTGCCTTTGACTTTCTTCAACCCCTCTGCCCTGCAATCCCGTTCTGCGATTGGCGAACAACAAAGCATCTTACTCATGCTCATCGAATTCACTTTTTTTCTTTATTAGTTCTTTATTTGGTCGCGGTTACTATCGCTGCACCGCAGCAGAATCACTGCGAAACGGCAGAGCGGCCTGGCACACATCGAATGGCCCGACCGGCCCCGCCTACTTCGACAATCGTTCACGTTTGTGTGCCCCCGCGCGCTTTTGAAGGTCGGCTGCCCCGCACCCATCTGGAACCGGCTTAACCCATCTCAGTTCCCCGGGCTCGTGGCCGGGAGCAGATATACGAAATCCATATCGAGGAGATTGCTCATGCCAGAACAGAACCCACCACAGATGAAGTCCACCCTTGGCCTCACCGGGTTGACAAGCAATGCAATGGCCCTCATTGCTCCCGGCGCCTTTCTTTGGCTCACCTTCTATCTCCAAGCCACTACCGGGGTCGCAGGCCAGCCATCCACAGCCCCGGCCATGTGGTGGGGCATCGTAATTGCTCTGGCGCTCTGCCTGGCCACTGCCGTAGCTTATGCTGAGATCTCAAAACTCTATCCCGGCACCGGCTCCAGCTACTACTACGCTGAGCAGGCCCTGCTATCAACAGACAAAGCCTTTAAGTACGCTCGCGTCGGCAAGTTCATTGTTGGCTGGGGCTCGCACCTTTACTACTGGGTTTACCCAGGGCTGATGGTCGCCACCACCGGCGTCTTTGTCGGCTATGTGATTGGCTTCCTCTTCCCAAGCTTTATGAGTGGGTCCAACCCCGGACCAGTCTTCATGGCTCTGGTCGCCGTGATCTTCTCCTTCTTCGTCGCATGGATCGCTTCGAAGGGCGTCGGCGCTTCCACCGCCGTCAACCTTGCCATCAATGTGGTGCAGATCTCCGCATTGCTCATTTTCAGCTTCCTTGCCGTTAAATATCGCGTCGATCACCCTGCCGGTACCACCGGCCCCACCGCCTTCCAATACGACGGGCAAACGCTGGCCACGTATAACTACCAGTTCAAGACCGATCCCAAGGACGGCTCCATTGTTCGTGACGCCGGCGGCACTCCTTTGCCACTGCTCGACTCAGCCGGCAAGCCAGTGCCATACGTCATTACTTATCCTGATAAGGACAGCAGCGGGAACATTCTCTCTCATACTTCGGCCGCTTCGGTGGTCGCACCGCACAATTTCAGTTTTGTCTTCATTCAGGCCACTGTGGCCATCCTCATCCTTGTGGGTTTTGAGTCGGTCACCTCGATGGGAGGCGAGGCCAAGAACCCCACTAAACACATTCCCGTCGCCGTCATCGCCTCGCTCTTGATCCAAGGCCTGTTCTGCTACCTGATTGAGTATTTCGCCGCCAACTACTTCCTCAATTCCGGCTACACCATGCAAAGCGCTGCCAATTCCGCAGCTCCCATCGGGGACATGATGATCGTCGTCGGCGATGCGCTGTTGGGCCACGGAAACGGCAGGTACTTTATGCTCGGCGAAGCCCTCACCGTCTTCCTCGCCCTCATCGGCACCACGCTGGCCTGCATGAACACCGGAGCCCGCGTTACCTACGCTATGGGTAAAGACGATGAAGCCCCGGGACACTTCGGCATTCTTCACGCCGAGTCGCTGTCGCCGCGCAAGGCTATCTGGACGCTGGCCATCATCTCAGCAGTGATCGGAGTTTTGGGCGTCTCACTGTACTTCGCCGATTCTGGCGCGCCCACTGACGCCGCCATTGCTGCGCTGCCCAAGGGCATCTTCTCAAGCTTCGGCTATACCACCCACGACCAGCTGGCCGCCCTGCCGAGTTCGATTGGCATTGTCACCCTCACCTCTAACTTCGGCACCTTCATCCTCTACGCACTCAGTTGCTTCCTGTGCATCGTGGCCTTCTGGAAGCGGCCCGACTTTAATGTGGTCCTGCATCTCCTCATTCCAGGGTTCGGCCTCCTTGCCAACCTGACCTGCATGGCCTTTTACCTGGTCGGTCCCATCTTCAACCTGGGAACTTTCAAGGAACCACTGTTCGCTCTTGGCATCTCCGCTATCTGGGGCATCTACGGAGCCATTTACTTCCTGCGCACTTCGCAATCCAAGGGAAAAGCTATCCTGCTCGATACCAAGTAATCCTCAACGCGAGCCAATACCACTGGGTGGTGCCATCCTTTGTCTCTGCATCGAGACGAAAGATGGACACCACCCAGTCCTGTCTTTATCGTATTTGAATCGCTGATAAGAAAAAACTCCCTGGGCTCATAGAGCGGAGATCGGAAGTGCGGGCTTGGTTGCTTCCCGCCCTTGCGCCCGACCACCCCTCGGACGAAGACCGGTCCGCGGGGAACCCTGTTAGTCGCAAGAACGGGGCACGGTGCTTTAGATAGGTTTGAGCTTAGCGGACGAGCTCTGCAACGACTTCGATTTCCTGTTGGCGGGCGGTGCCGGGGACATATATAGATCCGAGGACAAAGGGCTTGCCGGGCGTGAGGCTCGCGGTTCCGTCAAGCACGGTCTGACGCACTACGGGGTCCTGAGTTCCTACGCCGGATTTCTCCTCGGCGACACTTGATTGTTCGATCTTGGATCGCAGACGCAGGCCTCCGTCTGCATAGGCGTCGACGCCGGCTTCGATGCTGAGGCCGACATCCTGATACTGAACCTGGGTGTTTGCAGAGGAAGTTGCCACATCGAAGTTGCCGGTGACGATGGGGACCTTAGCGCCTTGCTTGAAGGTGGTTCTGTCTCCGGAGGTGACAACGAGAGCAAAGTGGTGGGCGTCAGCTTGGTGTCCGCTCTCGACGTCATGGATGGTGAATGTGAGGCGGTAGACCTTCTTGGGGCGATCGAGGTCGGCGCAGATTTTCTGCGCAAGCTGAACATCTTCCGCAGAGCCGCGAATGGTGATGGCGTTTTGTGAAGGCACTCCGTAGATCTTTGCCTTCCCAAGCATGTTGCGCAGGGCCGTCTGCACGTCGTTCCGGTCGTTTTGCTGTGTCAGGTTGACGAGGTAGACGGTCTGATAGGTTTCTGTACTTGCTGTTGAGTCGGCGGTTTTGGTGTCTGCTGGTTGCGCATGGGCACATGCTGGTTGCGCAAGCAGGAGTGCGAGCGTGATTCCGCACAGCAATTGGGCGCAGTTTGTTATCCGTCTCGCGGTGGGGTGACTTATCGATTTCATTGGTTGCCTCTCGGAGTTGTCGGTCAGAAGAAGAGTGGGCCGTGTGCTTCGATGTGAGGGCCCTTCTGTTGACAAGACGCGCAAGGGGCGGTTTCGCTCAAGGCGTTTTGGCGAGTGTGCTGCTAACTCAGGTGTCAGAGACGAGACGCGGGTTTATCGGCCGAAGATTGGGTTCTGTCTGAGTTGGCGGTGATTCACCGACAACACCACAGATAGTGGAATCCTCATGTGTTAACCTTCTGATTCTGTATGGCTACGGCAATTGAGCAGCGGTTGAATGACATCTATCGGAGACTTGGCTCAGTGACACCTCCTGAGTCGATCACGCAATCCGTTTTTGAGACTGATCAGCTCCACTTGGAGCGACTAGCGGCATTGGGTCCCGGCGAACGCGCAAGTGTGTGGGACCTCGCCGATTACATGGACGAGCTGCTTTATCGCGATATTCAGACGTCTCTCCTTGTGCATGTGTTGCCATCTTGCCTCCGATCGTGGGATGAATATCTCCGAAACGAGACGTTCGAATGCCCTGGTTTTGCTGAGGGTTTCTATACAGTATTGGAAAAGAAAGACACATTTGCAGGAGTCCTAACCGAAGATCAGAGACAAGCAGTATGGGAATTCATGAGCGGGTCGATTCTAGAGGAGATCGATGCACAAGACGGTCTCCGCTTTGAGGGGTACCCCGCCGCTCCATATCGTTGGATTCGAGCTTTGATGACCCACGGGGTTATTGCGTCAGATATGGAGCGGCTATGGATGGATTGGTGGTCAGTTAAAACGATCGGCCGAGCCGTCGCAGCAGTGCAGTATGTTTCTTGCCTGGTGTACCCAAAGAACGCGAACCCAGTGTTCGCTCCACACACGCGCGAAAAAGGAGGCGGTCCGCCTTGCCTTTGGGAATTTGATGGCTATTCGAACGATTGCAATTGGAAGGCACAGAACGTCGAGTTTCTTCAGAAATTTTTTCGCGATCCAAAGATGGTCATCTCGGTAATTCAGCAAGCAGTAGATCGCTTGTCGCAAAATAGTGGATTTATCACAGCGCAGCGACTCCTCGCGGACTCACAATTGCCGTCGGCAAACCTGAAGGGACGAGGTCCCGCAGAGACATTATCTGAACGTCTCCTTGCACTTCCTGAAATCCTTGCCGAACCGCTAAACACGTACTTGTGGCCCGATTGATGCAACTAGCCCCGACATGCTGAAAGAATCGTCGTTAATTCGGAAGTTATCTCTCGGCCTCCAGCATTTTCTTTGGCGAAATTGCTGGAGGCGTTGACTGCACGGGGAAAATTTGCATCCGATTACTTGGGTTGGTGTTATGTGTGATCGGCGATTCATTAGTTTGGCAGGGTGGATATCGCTTTGGCTCTGCGTAGGAGGGGCACACGCTCGTGGCCAGAATGCTGCGACGAACCAGCAATCTGCGCCAAGCCAGGCCGCAACGCCCATTCAGCCGCCTGCGCCGGGGCCGCTGCCTACTAAGCCTGTGCCGGTGAAGGATCCGCCGCCTACTCCGATAGCGGTGCAGAAGGAGGAGTTGGGGAAGCCTTCGTGGGATCCGGCGTGGGACAAGATTGTGGAAGAGGCGCTGCCGGCGGAGATGCTGTCGTCATCACGAGTGGCGCGGGCGGTGAAGCCGTTTTGCCCGCGGTATGCCTGGATGAACGATACGGACAAGCGGGCTTACTGGGCTTATTTTTTTCAGGCGCTGGCGGGCGCGGAGGCGGGCTTGGAGCCGACGGCGGATGCGCGGCACTCAGAGCCGGAAGTGGCGGTGATCGATCCCGTATCGAAGCGGAGGGTGCGCAGCGAAGGGTTGCTGCAACTGACCTATGTGGACGCCAAGCGGTATGGATGCGACTTTGATTGGGAGAAGGATAAGCAGCTTAAGGAAAAAGATCCGGACAAGACGATTCTTCAGCCGAAGAACAACCTGCAATGCGGCATCAGGATTCTGCGCGCGCAGTTGATTGATAGAAGGAAGCCGCTGGCATGGAGGAAGAGTTACTGGTCGACACTGCAGCCACGAAATCCGACCTTCAAGATGTTTGTGAAGCAGATGACGAATGTGCCGGATGCCTGCGGGGCAACGTTGCTGAAGAAGAAGGAAACGGCGCCGGTGATGCGCGAGGCAGCAAAACTGGAGGCGACTGGGACGGCCGCGGGTGGTGCGACGGCGGCGGCGGCGACGCAGGCGGCCGGAACACCTTCTGGGGGCGTCCCCGCGGCCACAACGGCCACGGGGGCGCACTAAGCACCTGCGGTGCGGCGAATCGGGTGACGCGTACAGGAAGAGAGCTATAAAAGGCTATAGATACGTGGAACCATCCTCCTTAACCGCGATAGTGCCGCGGCGAAGGTGGGGCACGCCGCTTTTGTCCTGATGGTTAGCCTTGTTTTTGTGGATTTACTGCGGCACGGGGGCTTGTTCGCCTTGGGATTCGTAGGTGCCTAGTTGATCGCGGAGGTGATTGGCATTGTCGTCGTCGTGCTGCGATACGGCTACGGCGAGGGCCTGGCGCAGGGCCTGGATGGCTTCTGCGGAATGGCCGGTCTTTTGGAATGCTTTGGCCAACTCTGCGAGAGCCTGCCATTGCCTGCCATGACTCAGCTCGACTGCTTTCTCAAGCGGGTCGATGGCGGAGGCGAAGTCTCCGCGTGACTCCAGCACCACGCCAAGATTGAAATGGAACTCGGCGGAAGTTGGAATGAGGGAGATAGCCTGCTGGATTGCAGTTACTGCCTCGTCCGCGTGACCGTTGATGTCGAGCGATATGGCGAGATGGTCAACGAACGTTGCGTTCTTTGGATCGAGCATTGCGGCCTTGCGGTATTCCTCAAGCGCCTCGGGCTCCTGGTCGTTGCCACTGAGTGCGCTGGCGAGAACGTAGTGCGCGAGAGGATCTTCAGGGTCGCGCTCAATGGCTCTGCGAAAGGCCGCGATGGCTTCGGGAATTTGATTGTTTTGAAGAAGCTTGAATGCCACATCGAAGAGACGATAGAACTCGGTGGCCTGGGGATCGATGTTGGCGAGGCCGTCCTGCGCGATGTTGACGAACTCGGGAATGTTGACGGCGCGATTGGCGGCGGTGGTGTTGTCGACAATTATGGCGGGCGAGTCGTTGCCGTTTTCATCGATGTGCGTGAGCATGAGTTGCGTGTAGGGACTGCGCGCCTTGGATGAGAATGCAAGCCAGCGGCCGTTGGGCGAGAACGTGTGCCAGGAGTTCATGAGCAATGTGTTGCAGGTCATGAGGCGGGGTTTGCCGCCGGCAAAGGGCACGATGAAGAGACGGCTGTCAGGGCGCATGAGCAGGCCATTTTTGTTTTGCACCCAGACGATCCACTTGCCATCGGGCGAGACTTTGGGAAAGTCGTTGCTCATGCCGTTGGCGGATGCGCCTTCGATGGGAACAGCCTTGCCTCCGCGGCCTTCATTGAAGGGGATTCTGTAGAGGTCGTATTGAATCTGGGTCTCGTTGGGATCGTTGGCGTGGAGCGGCTTGGGAACGCCGGGCGGATAAGGATCGCGTGCAAGGGCGCGACTGTAGATGAGGTATTTTCCATCGGGTGACCAGAAGGCGCTGGTCTGGACGTATTGAGGATCGTCGGCGCCGGGGAGCGGACGCATCTTCTGGGCTACGTTGTCGTAGAAGGCGAGCACGCCGCGCGTGGGAAAGAAGACCTGGCTGAACTGGATGTCAGGATAGTTGGTGCTATAGAGACGATCAAGTATGCCCGAGGCGAAGCCTGGTTCCTTATCTTGATTCGTGTTGGTGTTGTCGGGCGGTCCGATGGATGTGACGACATAACGGCCATCGGGCGAGACCTGGGACATGAAGCCGAAACGCTTGACGGCCGGGGATGAGTTCCCTGCCCCGGAGTTGACCTGGAACGCGCTCCAGCGGATGACGTTCTTGTTGGTGATTGTCATGTTTTTTTCGACCGGAACCAACGCGTAAAGGCCCTTGTCGTTCTTGGGGCCGTCGAGGTCGAGGCCGAAGGTTTTGCCGTCGCGCGAGAAGGAGTGGCAATTGGCGCATGTGGGAAGGTTGCCCATGACGATGTGGCTCTCGGCTTCGCCAAGGTTGCGGATGCGCCACTGGATGAGCGGGATTGCGGAGGGGGCGAGCGGGGCGATGGGGCCATGTTCGGAGGGCGATGGAAGTAGCAGTGGAACGTCGCGATAGAAGACAGGCGCGCCTACGGGATCGACGGAGGTGGATATGTGAACGGTGGCTGTGGACGCGGGTGGATTCGGGTTAGCATTCGCGTAGCCGGTGATGATGATGGTTGCGGAAGCCTTGATTGAATGCTGCTTGATGAGCGACCAGGTGGAGGCATCGGGACGCCAGGTGTGCGTGGTGGCCTGCTGAGATGTGAGCTCAATGCCAGGGCCGGCTTGCGGATCGAGGTAGCCCATCTTCAGGAGCGAGCCGGAGGTTTCAATATGGAGAGGTTTGGTTTGGTCGGCGAAGGTGATTTCAACGATCCACCTAGCGGCGGATTGCGTTGGGTCGTGCCAGAGGAATTTGGGCGCAGTGATTTCCGGAGGGAAAATCGAATTTTCGAGGGGATAGTCGATGGTGATTTTTGCGGGCTGGCTTGCGGAAGAGCTGTCGCCATGGACGGGAGGCGGCTTGAGCACTGCAGATGTAAGACAAATGAGAGCAGCGCCGGCGATGGTGGCCAGCAATCCATGAATTGAGCTTGTCTTCATTGCCTTTCCTGCCGGACGCCGAATGCATGGCGTGCCAGATGGGCGAAGTATGGCACAGCGCGGCGGATGGTGAGGTGATGTAGCTCACATGAAACGCTTGGGCCGGAGAGAATCGTTATTCAGGCTTGGCGGTTTGGGGTTCGCTCTCGAAGCGGTCGAGGACGTCGCGCACGTTCCTGGTCAACTGATCGTCGTGGGTTTGCTCGGCGAGGTCGAGAGCCTGGTGCGCGGTTTGAAGGGCTTCGGCGGAGTGACCGGTTTTGTCGTAGACGTTTGCCAATTCGATTAAATACTGACCGTTTTTGGACTGGGTGAGTTCGACGGATTTTTGCAGCGGACCGAGTGCTCCGGCGTTGTCGCCATGCAGATGGAGCACGTAGCCGAGGTTGAATTGATACTCGGCTGAGTCTGGGCGGAGCGTGATGGCTTTTTGCAGCTTGTCGATGGCGCCATTTGCATCGCCGTTCACGATCATGGAAAAAGCCAGGCGCTCAAGAAACAGGGCGTCTTCCGGGCTGAGCTCGCTTGCCTTGCGGTACTCGTCGAGAGCCTCGCGTGGCTCCTTGTTTCCTTCGAGGAGCAGGGCCAGGTTGTAGTGGGCCATGGCTTCATCGGGTTCGCGCTCAAGGGCACCGCGGAGGGTTGCGATGGCCTCGGGAACCCGGTTGCTCTGGGCCAGTTTGTAGGCGTCGTCGACGAGCTTATAGAACTCCATGGCCTGGGGTTCGATTTTGGCGAGGCCACCGGGCGGAACGTTAACGAATTCGGGAATGTTGACGGCGCGGTTGGCGGCGGTGGTGTCGTCGATGATGATGGCGGGCGAGTCGTTACCGTTGCCGTCGATGTGCGTGAGCATGAGCTGCGTGTAGGGCGAACGCGCCTTGGACGAAAACGCAAGCCAGCGGCCGTTGGGCGAAAACGTGTGCCAGGAATTCATGAGCGAGGTGTTGCAGGTCATGAGGCGTGCCTTGCCGCCTTCAAAGGGCACGATGAACAAACGGCTGTCAGGACGCATGAGAAGGCCGTTTTTGTTCTGCACCCAGACGATCCAGCGGCCGTCGGGCGAGACCTTGGGGAAGTTGTTGCTCATGCCGTTGTTTGAAGCACCGAGCACCGGCACCGCTTTGCCACCCTCGCCGCCGTTGAATGGAATCTTGTAGAGGTCGTACTGAATCTGGGTTTCGTTGGGGTCGTTGGCGTGCTGCGCCTTGGGAACGCCGGGTGGATAGGGATCGCGGGCGAGGGCGCGGCTGAAGATGAGGTATTTGCCGTCGGGTGACCAGAAGGCGCTGGTCTGGACGTAGTTGGGATCGTCTGCGCCGGGGAGCGGGCGGAGCTTTTGTTCTGCCGCGTCGTACCAGGCGAGAATGCCGCGCGTGGGAAAGAAAACCTGGTTGAACGCGATGTCAGGATAGTTGGTGTTGTAAAGGCGATCGGAGAGGCCGGAGGCAAATCCGGGAACAGAGTTTTTGAGAGTGTGCTTGATGTGGGGGGGCGCGATGGATGTAACCACGTAGCGGGAGTCGGGCGAAACCTGGGACATGAAGCCGAAGCGCTTGATGGCGGGCGCATCGGTTCTGGCTTCGGGGTCGACCTGGAAGGAACTCCAGCGAATGACGTCCTTGTTGGCGATGGTCATTTCTTTGGCCACGGGGACGAGGGCGTAGAGTCCCTTATCGTTGCGGGGGCCGTCGAGATCGAGGCCGAGGGTTTTGCCGTCGCGGGAAAAGGAGTGGCAATTGGCGCAGGTGTGGAGATTTCCCATGACGGGATGGCTCTGGGTGTCTGCGATGCTGCGCACCTGCCACTTGATGAGCGGAATGGCGGACGGCGGCAGCGGGGCGATGGGGCCGTTGTTCCCGGTCGAGGTCATGAGGGGCACGTCGCGATAAAAGAGCAGCGCATCGACACGATCAGTGGATGTGGTGATGTGGACCTGGGCGGTTGAGACCGGGGTCTTCGCGTTGCCTTCGGCATAGCCGCTGATGGTGACGGTGGCGGGGGATTTTTGGGAAAGCCGCTTGATTTTGGTCCAAGTGGCGGGGTCGGGACGCCAGGCGTGGAGGGCGGCCTGCTCAGGGGTGAGTTCAATGGGCGGACCGGCTTCAGGATCGATTTTACCCAATTGCAAGTGGTCGCCGAGAACTTCGAGGCGCAGGCCCTCGGCGTGGCTGGCGAACGCGACCTGGATTACCCAGCGCTTGGCGGAATCGGTTGGGGCTTGATCGGTTGGATCTAGCCAAAGGAAATTGGGAGGGGTGATTTCGGGAGGGAAGATGGAGCCTTCGAGCGGGTAGGTGATGGTGATTCTTGCGGGTTGGGCAAGAGGTGAGGCGGGAGATGGGGCAAGTGCCGCGCCAGACGAATGAAAAGCGGCACCGCAAACGACTAGAACAGAGATTGCGCCAGCGGCGGATGCAAGCATAACCCTGGCGGATGAACGAAGCTTCATGGCCCCCCCGAAGATGTGGACGAGCGGCGAAGAGACAGTGCGATCCAACGGTCAAATGGATTACTTGGCTTGCCCGGTGATGTCCCTCACACCAATGAAGGATACATCAGGCGCTTCGCGATGGAGTCGGGCGGAACGGAGCGGAGCCGCCGGGATTGTAAGAACAGCTCTTTTGGGGGAGAGCACTTCGCGGCGGCAAGAGGTAGAATTGCGCGTGACAATTCTGCGTTGAAATTTGCGTGTTGTCCTTGGAGTTTTCAGGGGGAATTTGTATGCGCTTTCGTCCTTTGCTGCATGTTGCGGTGCTGGCGGTTGCAGTGGCTGCTCCGCGTGTTTCGTTTGCCCAATTCCAGGCTCCTACCGATGCGGAGTTGAAGATGACCGCGGACCCGAAGGCGCCGGGGGCAGACGCCGTTTATTTGTATCGCGAAGAAATGCAGGACGATAACCTGGGTTTCCGGACGGTGTACGAGCGCATCAAGGTGCTGACGGAGAAGGGCAAGGAACTGGCGACAGTCCGGCTCAGTTACCAGCGGCGGTTTTCATTCGGCGACCGAGAGAACGACCGCGACATTGAGAACCATGCCAACGATGTGAGCCGCGAGACCGGCGGATTTGAAATCGCTGCCATATCCGGGAGGACGATTCATGCGGACGGCACTGTGATTCCAATGACGACGACAGCCGCCGACCTGGTAGACGTGAAGAAGGGCGGAAACCAGATGAACACCATGACCTTCAACCTGCCCAGCGTTGAGGTCGGAAGCATTCTGGAATACCGCTACCAACTGCGGCTGGATGTTAAGCGCTTTTTGATGCCGCCGCCGCTGTGGCAGGTTCAACAGCCGTATTACGTGCACAAAGCGCACTTCAGGTTCACGCCTAACACTCTATACGCACCCAGCACCCAGGCATCCGGTATTGGCGGCGGCTATATGACTGACGGCCATGGCCAAGCGCTCACCGATCTGCTGGCGACTCCCCATTTGCCGAACCCAAAATCACTCGCCCGCGATCCCCTGGGCAATTATCAGTTGGACGTTGCCGACGTTCCCGCTATTCCCAAAGAAGCTTACGCACCGCCGCTGGAAAGCCAGATTCAGCAAGTCAATTTCTACTATTCCGCAACATTTGTGCAGAAGGAATACTGGCAACGGCAGATGCAGTACTGGCTGAAGGACGCGAACCAGTACACGAATTCATCGGGCGCGGTGAAGAATGCCGCGGATGAACTGACATCCGGAGCCGGTACCCCGCTCGACAAGGCCAAGAAGCTTTACGACGTGGTGCAGAAGTTGGAAAACACGGATTATTCGAGCAAGTCTGGATTCCGCTTCTACTCAAGTAACGTTCCGGCCGGGAGTGTGGACAAGGTCCTCGAGAACAAGTCCGGCGACAGCATGCAGATCGCGCTTCTTTACCTGGCGCTAGTACGGGCCGCCGGGCTGAATGCGCGGCCGGAGCGGATTGCCAGCCGAGATCGACACATTTTCACAGTGGATTTTCTGAATGACAACCAACTAGATGCGGTGGTGGTGGGAATCACGATTGACGGCAAAGAGATCGTGGTGGATCCGGGTGAAAAGTTTGCGCCATTCCAGACTCTTGGATGGGCGCATTCAGGAGCGGGCGGCGTGGCGATGACCGCCGATGGAAAGATCGAAACCGTGTTTACGCCAGTGCCCCCGAATACTGACAACACGCAAGTCCGGGTGGGAAAACTCACGGTGAATCCGGACGGAACGGTGGCGGGAACGCTGAGGGTGGGATTTGTTGGCCAGGAGGCGTTGCACTGGCGGCAACTGGCACTGAAAACGGAGGCCGCCAACCTGAACCAGGAGATGGAGCACTTGCTGCGGTCAAAGGCGCCTGACGGAGTGGAACTCCATTTGGACCGTATTGCCGCGCTCGACGACCCGACCAAGCAACTGGTGGCTGTGGTCACAGTAACGGGGCCGCTCGCCACTCACGCCGGCAGCCACCTTGTGCTGCCGCGGTTGTTTTTCGATACGAAGACAGCGAACCCGTTTCCTTCAGCTGACGTGAGGATGCTGCCGGTAGATATGCACTATCCCGCGCAGGAGCAGGAACAGATCACGTATGTTCTGCCGGCTGGCTATGCGGTGGAAGGGACGCCAGCGGATGCCAATACGAAATGGCTAGAGAACGCGGCTTACCAGTTGCGGTCGAAGGTGGATGCGGGGACGATTACGACTGTGCGAATTCTCGCGCGGGGGTTCACCATGCTGGATGCTAAGGACTATGGGGCGCTGCGGAATTTCTATGATCAGGTGGCGGTGTCGGATCGGCAGCAGATTGTGCTGACTATGGCGAAGGCGGGCGGGCAGTAAGGGTTCGGGTTCGAAGGTGATGCCGGAGGCTTCAATTTGGAGACCGCGGAAAGCGTGGATGGAGTCCGAACAAGGCCGTGAGGGCTTTGCTTGAGAATTGTTGAAACGACACTCCGATCAATGTGCCGGACGCACATTGGAGCGTTGGATCCAACAGATCAAGAACATGGCGGCAATCAGCAACAGTGGAAGCGAAATTCCGCTGACGGCGGGCCAATTCTTGACGTTCCTGGACAACATGGTTACGGCGTAATACACCGCGGCCAAAGAAAACATCCCCGTCCCAATCCACTCCCATCGCCATGCAACGATTAAGATGGCGACGATCACCATGGCGGGAACTAGATGGATGGAAAACGCGAACACAGTCTGCCGAAATCCGTGAACCTCATTGAAGACATCAAGCGCGAAGAGGCTCAAGAAGATGGCGAAGGCGATTGAGAAGGCTCTGGGGGACCAGTAGAGCAGGCAGGCGGTAGCTCGGCTCATACGTTCCACCTCCTTACGGGGAATGCATGCGCTGCCTAAATTGGAACACCATAGATATGCCGCGTCAAGAATGCATGTGGAGAATCGTCCCGGATCGTCGGCATTCGGGCGTCTTCGGAGACTCAATCCTGGCATCGGAGACAACTCGGGCATAAGCATTTTCATCGTATGAAAGTGCGCGGCATAAAGGTCACGCAGTTCTCTCATTTCCCGCGTTTTGCGGAATCTTCTTAATTATTTGGCTTGTTTCAATCCCCAAAAGAGGTACGACCCCACATGAAACACATCTTCAAAACATTGCTTCTTGGGCTGTTTGCGCTCGCGTTTGTTCAATCGCTCTCTGCTCAGATTGGCATTACGGTGGCATTCGGGCCACCTGCACTGCCGGTCTACGACCAACCAATTTGCCCCGGCGACGGTTACCTGTGGGTTCCGGGGTATTGGGCCTACGACGATGATGATGGTTACTACTGGGTTCCCGGAACCTGGGTGGAAGCACCCGAGCCGGGATACCTTTGGACTCCCGGATGGTGGGGATGGGAGAACGGCGGGTTCCTTTTCCATGAAGGTTACTGGGGCGCCGAAGTAGGCTTCTACGGAGGCATCGACTACGGCTTTGGCTACTTTGGCGACGGCTTTGTGGGAGGGCGTTGGGATAACGGCCATTTCTTCTATAACCGCGCGGTTTTGAACATCGACGTGACCAACATTCACAATGTGTACAACACGAGGGTGGAGCACACCGAAACGGTGAATCGCGTGAGCTATAACGGCGGAGAGGGCGGCGTCACAGCGCGCCCCACGGCCCACGATCAACAGATTGAAGCGCAGCGGCATATTCCCCCGGTGGCGGCGCAGACGCAGCACGTGCAGGCGGCGCGCTCCAATCCGCAGATGCGAGCGGAGAGCAACAAGGGCAAACCCCCGGTGGCTGCAACCAGCCGTCCTGGGGAGTTCAGCGGAAACGGGGTCGTGGCGGCGAAGGCGGAAGGCGCACCCTACAAACCAGCGCCGAGCCGTACCGGTACGCCCCGGCCGGAAGGCGAAGCACCAGCGGCAGGAGGCACCCGGACGGAAGGCGGCGCGCCGGCGAACGCCAATCCGACGCACGCGAAGGATTTGCAGCCGCACACGGTCCAGACCGCTCCGAGTTCGGGCGATCCCAGGGCCGACATGAAGTACCAGCAGCAGCAGCAAAAACTGGTCAACCAGCAGAACCAGGAACACCAGAAGTTGCAGCAACAACAGGACAAGGAAGATCAGAAGATAGCCAAGCAGAACAACCCGCAAAGAACGCAACAGGTGGAGCAGCGTCATCAGCAACAGACGCAGCAACTGGAACAGAAGCACACGCAGCAGCAACAGCAAATGCAGCAAAGAGCACCGGCTCCGCGGCCTGCTGCGCGCAAGCCGGAAAAGTAAACCAGTTTCGATCATCACCCAACTTGCAATCGGGCCCCGGCAGCTTACATGTTTGCCGGGGCATTTCTTGCGCGAAACCGTCGCGGGGACCGATTCACCG
This sequence comes from Occallatibacter sp., assembly GCA_049514915.1. Lineage (GTDB taxonomy): Bacteria > Acidobacteriota > Terriglobia > Terriglobales > Acidobacteriaceae > Telmatobacter. Next base: position 226,034 of record JBEKUP010000002.1, read on the forward strand.
CGGCGGTGGCGGGCTGGCCTTTTGGGGTAACGGCGCGGGATGTGGGCTGTCCAATGAGCAGATCGGGTTCCACTCGGGCCAGCTCCCGCTCGGTTCAAAGAGGACTAGAATCTGGAGTATGAGTCTTGCGCGGGTCTCCATTCGTCGTTATGGATATCAGCCTCTGGGAGAAATTTGAATGCGTTCTCATTCCGTTCTTTGTCAGGGAATTCTGCTTTTCGGTTTATCGTCACCACTGATTGCCTTTGCCCAGTTCCAGCCGTCGACACCGGAGGAACTGAAGATGACCTCAGACCCCAAGGCGCCGGGCGCCGCTGCGGTCATTCTCTATCGTGAGGAAACAGAGGACGATCCGCATCATTTTTCGACTGTCTACGCACGGATCAAAGTGCTTACGGAACAGGGCAAGGAGGCGGCGACGGTTCATGTGAAGTTCCCTCGCTACCTGGCTTATAACGCCCAGGGCGACAATACCAACTTCAGCAGTGCGGCCACGGAAAACCACTTTGATGCGCCGGATATCAACCATGCGGGCGCGGATCAGCCATTCGATACGGACACATTTGCCGCTCCCGTTGATTTAAAGGCGCTGGAGGTGAGAGTCATTCAGCCGGATGGTACGGTGACTCCGCTGACGGGCAATCCGGCGGCGCTGGTGAAGAAGGTTCCCAATAGACCAAACGAGGTGACTTTCACGATACCGAATGTGCAAGTCGGCAGCATTCTGGAGTATCGCTACCAGATGCGCTACGACCGTTTTCAGTCGGCGCCGGAGTGGCAGATTCAGCAGCCCTACTTTGTGCACAAAGCGCATTACATGTATACCCCGAGCGACGAGTTTCTGCCCAACGATGTATCGGGCGCCGGGATGTCAAACAAGCTGCTGAAGGGGCCGCACGACCAGGTCCTTACCGACATCCAGACCGCGCCCATTCTTCCGCCGGGCAAACAGATTGGCCACGACGCAATGGGCCGGTACGTCCTTGACCTCACGGACATCCCTGCGATTCCGAACGAGGCGTTTGCACCACCAGTTGGAGAGCGCATCTACCAGATCAACTTCTACTACACCTACACCGTCGAGCAGAAGGAGTACTGGCAGAAGGAGATGCAGTTCTGGACGAAGGATCTGAGCCGCTACATTGCGCCCACGGGCATGATCAAGACCACCGCGGAAGAGGCCGTCGGCGAGCATGATCCACCGCTGGACAAGGCCAAAAAGCTCTACGCTCTGGTGCAGAAGCTGACCAATACGGACGTTGCAAGCGGTGCGACTTCCATCTTCGATAGCTCCATTCCGCCCGGCAGCGTGCAGGCCGTGCTGGAGAAGAAGAGCGGCAACAGCAAGGAAATTGCGCTGCTTTACCTTGCCCTGGCGCGCGCCGTGGGACTGAATGCAAGGCCGGAACGGATTGCGAGCCGCGATCAACACATTTTCTCGCCACAGTTTCTGAGCACCAGCCAGTTGGATGGGCTGGTGATCGGGGTGACCATCGACGGCAAGGAGATTGTCGTAGATCCGGGCACGAAGATGGCGCCATTCCAGACCTTGTACTGGGGGCATGCTGGATCTGCAGGCGTGGCCATGGCAGCCAACGGCAAGGTAGAGACCGTGATTACTCCGTTGCAGGTGAATACGGACAACACCATTGTCCGGGTTGGGAACCTGACCGTGGGCGCGCATGGCGCGGTTTCCGGTACGCTGCGGGTTGGGTTTGTGGGCCAGCAGGCCCTGGAGTGGCGGCAGATGGCGCTCCGCACTGATGGGATGACAGTGCTGAAGGAGCTTGAGAAGACCTTCACGGCCGAGGTTCCGGACGGCGTCCAGGTGCAGATTGACCACATCGCAGGGCTCGACGATCCCAACAAGCAATTGGTGGCGGTGCTACAAATCTCAGGCTCCATCGCGGACAAACCAGGCAACCACATTGCTGTGCCGCGCGTGTTCTTTGACGCCAGGGAGACGGACCCGTTCCCTGAAGAAACAGGCCGTACGCTGCCCGTGGACATGCATTATCCGACGGCAGAAAAGGAACAGATTACCTACACGCTGCCGAGTGGCTATGCGCTGGAAAACAAGCCCCAGGACACCACACTGAAGTGGGAAGAGAATGCCGCCTACTCGCTCCGCTCGAAGGTTGACAACGGATCCATCACCAACGGCCGGTCGCTGGCGCGCGGGTTCACCGTGCTGGATGCAGCGGAATACGGCAAGCTGCGCGATTTTTACCAGAAGGTGGTGCAGGCTGACCGGCAGCAGATTGCGCTCACGGGGTCGCAGGCGGGCAATTAGAGCAACCGGGAGCTGCAAGTACCCTACATCACCAATGTTCCGATCTGGACCTGGCAGGGGCTCCCGTCGATTTCCGGCGGATGGTGCTTCTTGGCTCGCGCTTGCGTCATGATGATGGCCGCGTCACGGTCATTTGGCGCGAGGATCACTTCCAGTTCCCTGTACTTCCCGTGGCGATCCAGCACTTCCCAGAAGTCAAAGACCGGGGCAGGGCCGATGCTCTGAGAGACCCAACTGAAGCTGTCGGACATATCGGGCATTTTCACTTCATACCCCTTGAGAGGGCGCAGGGTCATTCCAGGCTCGGCGGGACCTCCGGGCAGATCGAAGGTCGCCGGGGCACTTTGGGGAGCCGCTTCTACGGCAACGTCGGCGGTAAGCAAGTCCCTCTCCCCGGCCTTTATAGAAATGTGCCCGGGGACAACGATCCCTGAGAAGAGGAAATCATTTGCCCAGGTTTTGGTCAGTCCGCTGGAATTCTCGATCTCGAGTATCCCGTGAGGTGAGAAATAGTAGGCGAAGGAGAAATCAGCCCTCTGATCTCCAACGCTCTTGCTGACCCGAACCAGAGAGAGCGCCGCGTTGGATATGTGATCGATCTTCCAGCCGGAGCGCGGGAAGTCCTTTGTGACGAGGTAACGTGGAACGGGTTCGTAGAGCGCATCGAGGAGCATCAAGACGCGGCTCGGCTCGTAATCGGACGAGGCTTGCATTTTGCGAACCCCGGCGGAATCTTCTTCGACGGCGTGGTAGCCGGCTAGCGTCACCTCGCGGCGCCACTGATGCGGTGCGAGCCAGATTTCTTCATAGACTCCGTCGCCGGATATGAAGTCCGACTTTTCTTTGGCGCCGAGAAGTTCAACGCCCGGGAAGGCGTGAAACTTGACTGTCATGTGAAACGGCGTGGTGCCCGGCATGCGCAGATTCATGCGGTCGCTGGCGTGCTGAAACCAATCCTTGGCGTTTTTCGGTTCGTCGTCGGCTGCCTGGGCAGCGGCGGACATGGACATGCAGGCGAACAGCAAACTGGTAACGCAACGCAGCAACATGAAAGCTCCCCACTTTCGGAGCGGAGTTTTCGGGAAGCTCGAAAGTGATCGCTCCGATGGCCTCGATGCTAGGCTCGATGTTCCAGCGTGTCAACCGAGCGACCATGTTTCCGTGTCATGCTCTTCGCCGTCCCAGGGTAAAAAGTCGAAGCCGTTGTGAAGCATCAACATCGCGCGATACCGTTGCCTGATACCTGAATTACGGAAGAGTGGTTGTTGGTGCCCATGCGTGGACGAATCTTGCTTTTCTTTTTGTCGATAGTGACGATGCCGGGCGCGGTCTGGGCGGGAACGGTGACGCCGCTCGGCGAAGGCTGGCAATTGCAATCCGCTGCACGCTGCAAGCTACGGGTGAGGTGATTGGCACGGAGACGTTCAGACCGGATGAGTGGCTGAAGACGTCAGTGCCCAGCACAGTACTGGCTGCACAGACCGCTGCGGGTGTGTTTCGCGATCCGTACTTCGGCATGAACCTGCGGCAGATTCCGGGGACGACCTATCCGATCGGCACGATTTTTGCGCGGCAGCCGATGGGTGCGAACAGTCCATACCATTGCGGCTGGTGGTATCGCGCGGAGTTTACCGCGCCGGCTACGGCGCATGCGGGCGAGAGCGAATGGCTGCACTTCGGCGGCATCAATTACCGTGGCGAGATTTGGTTGAACGGGAAAAAGATTGGAGACTCAACCGAGGTTGCGGGCGCGTATCGCACCTACGATTTTGACGTGACCGGCGCCTTGAAGCCGGGCAGGAAAAATGTACTGGCGGTGGAGACATTTGCGCCGACGGAGAAAAACCTTGGCATCAATTGGGTTGATTGGAATCCATGCCCGCCAGACAAAGATATGGGTTTGTGGGGGGCGCGGTGGACCTAGTGAGTACGGGGACAGTGACGGTGCGGTCGCCGATGGCGGTGACGCTCTTTACCGACTCGTCGCTGACACAGCGGAGCTGACTGTGTATGCGGAACTGCACAACGCGAGCGAGGCCGCAGTGAAGGCTGTAGTGGAGGGATCGGCGGCCGGCGTGAAGTTTGAGCAACCCGTGGAACTGGCCGCGGATGAGGACCGCACGGTGGCATTTACTCCGGGGCAGTTTCGGCAACTGAGGATTCGCAATCCGAAGCCGTGGTGGCCGCGACAGATGGGAGAGCCGCACCTGGAGCGGCTGACGGTTGCGTTCCGCGAACACGGCGAAGTGACCGATGAGCAGAGCGTGGAGTTTGGAATTCGCGAGGTTACGTCGGAGCTGACGCCGTCGGGAGCGCGGCTGTTCAAGGTGAATGGCAAGCCGATACTGATACGCGGAGCGGGATGGTCGCAGGATATGCTGCTGCGGACCGATGCGCATCGGCTACGCGACCAGTTCAGGCTGGTGGAAGACATGAACCTGAACGCCATTCGCCTGGAAGGCAAACTGGAGACCGAGGAGTTTTTCCGGCTCGCGGATCGTGATGGAGTCCTGGTGATGCTGGGCTGGTGCTGCTGCGACCACTGGGAGCGCTGGAAGGACTGGACCGCAGAGGACCTGACGATTGCTACGGCTTCGCTGCGTTCGCAGATGTTGCGGCTGCGGCATCACGCGAGCCTGCTGGTGTGGCTGAACGGCAGCGACGATGCGCCGACGACGAATGTTGAACGTGCCTACCTGGATGTAGAGACGGAAACGCACTGGCCCAATCCGATTCTTTCTGCGGCGTCGTCGCAGGTGACAACCGGGGGCGGGTTGAATGATGTGAAGATGACCGGGCCCTACGACTATGTTGCACCCAGCTATTGGTACGTGGACAAGAAGCACGGAGGGGCGTACGGATTCAATACGGAGACCAGTCCCGGCCCGGCGATTCCGTCGCTGGCGAGCCGGGAGAAGTTCTTGCCTGACCCGCCGGCGTGGCCGCCATCGGCAGCGTGGAGCTATCACCTCGGCAGCGGAAAGTTCGCGAGTTTAAAGGTGTTGGATGAGGCGATGGAGGCAGCGTATGCCAAGCCGCAATCCGCCGCCGATTACGAGCGCATAGCGGCAGCCATGGAGTACGACTCCGAGCGTGCGATGTATGAGGCGTACAGCAGAAACAAGTACGTTTCGACGGGCGTGATTCAGTGGATGCTGAACAACGCGTGGCCCTCGATGATCTGGCACTTGTACGACTACTATCTGGAAGCCGACGCGGGTTACTTTGGAACCAAGAAGGCGTGCGAGCCGGTGCAAATTCAGTACTCTTATGACGACCGGTCGATTGTGGTGGTGAACAGCACCTACGAACGGGTCGCAGGGCTGCATGCGAGTGCGCATGTACACAACGTGGCTTGGAAGGAGCTGTTCGCACGCGAGGCGCCCGTGGATGCGGATGCGGACAGCTCGCAGATTGTGTTTACGCTTCCGGCGAGCTACGCGGATGCGGAGCGAGTCTTCTTCATTAGCTTGACGTTGACGGACACGGCAGGCAAGGTCGTGAGCCGGAATTTCTACCGGGTGCCGGGGACGCTGACTACATTTGACTGGGCGAAGACCGACTATACGCATACGCCGGCGGCACGGCACGAGGACCTGACTGCGCTGACAAGTCTGCCCGCGGCGAAGGTCGTTGCTCACGCAGAGATCGCAACGACAGCGCGCGGCCGAGAGGTGCGTGTGGAGCTTGAGAATCCGAGCGCGGCACTGGCGTTCCAGGTGAGCGCGGCGATGCGCACAAAGATAGGCGGACTGATTGCGCCGGTGATGTGGTCGGACAACTGGATTGAGCTTGTGCCGGGAGAAAAAGGCGTACTGACGGCGATGCTGCCGGAGAACGGAGCGGATGTCCCGGTGGTGGAAATTGGCAGTTGGAATGCGGGATCGCAGAGGGTGACGATTGCGGAGCGGTGAGGGACACGCGGAGCGAAGGGCACAGATGGGTGCGGAGACCTAAAGGACAAACATGGCTATGCCGGCGACGAACATCGCAGCTGTCGTGAGGGCAACGATAATCCATGCAAAGCGGGAGCTTGGCTGACCCTGCATGAGCTTCCTGTTGCCTGCGACCATAAGGATGGCAACAAGAAGGAATGGCGCCAGCAAGCCGTTGATGACGGCCGTCCAGTAGAGCGCGTTGACGGGGTTGATGTGGAGGAAGTTCAGCGCAACGCCCCCACAGGTTGACAGCAGAATGACCGCATAGAACGCGCGGGCATGCTTCACATTTCTGCTGAGGCCCTGGCGCCAGCCCAGCGTTTCAGCGAAGGCGTACGCAGCCGAGCCGGCCAACGTGGGGATGGCAAGAAGGCCCACGCCGACAATGCCGACGGTGAACAGGAGCGCAGCGAAATTCCCGGCTAAGGGGCGAAGGGCCTCAGCAGCTTGCCGCGAAGTGGCGATGTTGGTGAGGCCATGTCGATTGAGGGTGAGAGCCGTGGTGAGAATGATAAAGAACATGGCTACATTGGAGAAGAACCCACCTACGCCGACATCGAAGTTTCTGAATTCGAGTTCCTTGATGGTGGCCCCGCGACGCAGTCTCAGCGACGACTTACCTGCTTCTTTGTCTTCCTCAACTTCTTCACTGGCCTGCCAGAAGAACAGGTAGGGGCTGATGGTCGTGCCGAGAATCGCGACCAACGTGGCCCATGCTTCTTTGCCGTGCGGCATGGAAGGCAAGAGCGTGGCGCGCGCCACCTGGGGCCAATCTGCGCCGACGATGAAGGCGGTAACGGGATAAGCGAAGAGCACGATGACCAGCCACTTGAGCACCATGGCGATGTGCCGGTACTTTAGCCGCACAGTGGCCCAGGAAATGAGAAACGCGAAGGCGATGACAGACAGATGGACATTGATGCCGGTGAGCATGTTGGCCGCATCCGCCATGCCCGCCAGATCCGCGCCAATGTTGATGGTATTGGCAATAAGCAACGCAAAGATGCCGGCCACCAACACCCAGCGGGGAAAGCAGCACTTGAGGTTTCCGGCAAGGCCCATTCCGGTGACTTTGCCAATGCGCGCGCACATCATTTGCACGGCGGCCATCAGTGGAAAGGTGAGGAGAGCGGTCCAAAGAAACAAGGTGCCAAACTGCGCGCCGGCAATGGAATAGGTGGCGATTCCTGAAGGGTCATCGTCCGCTGCCCCGGTGATAATGCCTGGGCCGAGCGACCCCAACAGCAATCGCATCCATCGAACGCGAGAAGGTTTTTGCAAGGTTAGGACGGACTGCTCCGGACACATCGCAATGGCCCCTGATGAAAGTGAACTGCCCTTGATAAACGGATATGATGCGCAAAGTGATGCAGGCGTTGAGAGCTATGCACTTGGAAAGTCAACAAATAGTGCTATAGATGCTTTATGAACAATGGGAGCAGCGGCGCTCTGATCAATTGTGATCAGAGCGCCGGTGCGATTTTGGATTCGTGAATCGTGATGCCGTATCTGTCAGGCGGCGTGCCCTTCAAAGTGAGCTTCAATTTCTTCCAAAGTTTTGCCCTTGGTTTCAGGAAGCAGGAAGACGGCGACAAGGAAGTAGATGACCGTGAAACCGGCGAAGAGGAAGAACATGGATGAATAGCCGTACTTGCTGACAAAGGGCAGAAAGATACCGGCCAGCGTGGTGGATACCAGTTGGTTGATGACGAGCGCAATGCTCATGCCGTTCGATCGAATGCGGGTGGGCATCAGTTCGGAGAGGGCGAGCCACACACACACGCCGGGACCAAAGGCAAAGAAGGCCATGAACGCGTACAGGCCGAAGGCAACGCGCCAGCCGTGACCTGCGTCGGGAACACTGCCAACGAGAGCCTTCTCGATTTTGAGAGGCGCGGTGCGGGCGGCGTCGAGGTCGGCGAAGGGATTCTTGAAGAGGGCTTCAACGCGGTTGGCGGGAACGCAGTTTGCGCGGGTGATCTGGATGGGAGTAGCGCCTGCATCATCAGAGCGCACATAGTTGGTGGAGGCAGTGAAGCCGCCATAGGAATAGATGATGGCGAATGAGGCCCGATCGCTCTTGATGTCCGTGCCGGTGTAGCCGCTCCCACTAAGGAGCCTGCTTGCTTCCGCGGTATCGAATCGCAGGGTCAGTTCCTGGCTTGAATCAACCGTTGATTGAATCAGGTTGCGGCAGTCGAGGTTCAGCTTCTCCGTCGTCAAAAACATGAGGCCAACGGCGGTGAGGGAAACGATGATTCCACTGGTGCCGAGCGTGAGCAGAAACTTGCGCCCCTTGCGGTCCACGAGGGTGACGCCCACCATGGTCATGATGAAATTGACGACCGTGAAGATCACGTATCCCCAGTGAGCCTGGAGATCGGAGAGCCCGCTTTGAAGCAGAATGCCGGTGTTGTAGCCGATGATTGAATTGATGCCGGTGGCAGTGTTGCAGAAGAGGATGATACAGGCCAGCAGAAAGGGAATAACGTATTTGCGGCGCAGCAGGGAGTCCTTGAATGTCTCGCCAGTTTGTTTGTTCGGCGATTTGGACGCCGCAGCAAGATGTGCTGTTTCTTTCATCTCCTGTAACTCAAGATCAGCCTGTTGGGGCAAGCGAGAGCGGAGCAGCGCGGCAAGTGCGCGCGCTTCCTTTCCTTTGCGAAAGAGCCAGCGCGGCGACTCGGTGACGAGCAGGCTGCCAAGGACGAACAGAACGCCGGGAGGAAGAGATACCCAGAAGATTCTGCGCCAGGCCAGGTCTTTGAAACGCAAAAGATCGGCGGCGTTTCCGGCTGCGGCTACCGCTTGAACCTGGTAACTGTAGTACATGCCCACCAGCGCAGCGGCGACAATGCCCAGGGTGAGAAGCCACTGGAAGATTCCGGTCCCCTTGCCGCGATTCGATGCTGAGAGGCATTCGGCCAAATACAGCGGAACAACGATGCCTATGAAGCCGCCGCTCATACCCTGCAACAAGCGGCCGAAGAACAACGGACCGTAACCGTGCGAGAGAGCAATGACGGGGATGCTGACGACAAAGGTCAGGCCGCTCAGGATCATCAGCGGCTTGCGGCCTATGAGATCGGCGATCATGCCGGCAAACAGCGTGGAAAAGACGCTGCCTAGAAGTACGGCCGCGACGATAACGGATAACTGCGACGCGGTGAGGCCGGAGGTCGCTTCGAGGTAGGGGTATGCGCCACCGATGATGCCAACATCTATGCCATATAGCAAGCCGCCGAGGCCCGCGACCAGGAGAAGAAACATATTGTAGCCGCGCTTGCTGGAGGCGGCCTGCAAGGTTCCCGGATTCGCGGAACTGATAGAGTCTTTCGTCATGGGGTTGAGCCTTTGTTTAAAGTCTGGTTCCACATCCGGGTGAGTGGGAACGGCTGCGCCGCGCAGAGAATCCATCCCGTACTCATTCTCGCCTGCCTGCTGATACAGGGAGCATTTTCAGTCTACAATGAGCGAATAGAATCGATACGATCAGTTTTGTGATCTTTTTTGATGCCTAAAGAATGCTTTGAGTCGTTATCCGGACTGTGTCAAGTTTTTCCGGTTTTCGAGTTTTTGCAGGTCGATGCCGAGTTGCTGGCATTTCTTGTAGAGATGGCTTCGTTCCAACCCAAGGGCGCGCGCGGTTTGCGTGATGTTGCGATTGTGCCGGTCCAGTTCGCTCAGTACTTGCACTCGTTCGAAAGCTAAAACGCGTTCGGCGAGCGGACCCGAGGTGTCGGCTATGGCGCCAGTTTGCCTGGGTTGACCCAGCGTGTGATTGGTGTGCGAAGCGGGGAGCGCGAGTTGCACTGCGTCCGAATCGACATGATCGCCGGCGAGAAGCAAAAGCCGCTCGACAACGTTACGCAGTTCGCGGATGTTGCCAGGCCAGGAGTATTGCTTGAGGGCATCGATGGCGGAATCTGCGAAGGGGACGGGCTTCCATCCGTTCTGGGCGCTGACCTGGCGGGCAAAGTGTTCGACGAGCGCAGGCAGGTCTTCCGGGCGCTGGCGCAGCGGCGGCAGTGCGACGGGAAAGACGACGACGCGATGATAGAGATCGCGGCGGAAGGCGCCGGACTCGACGAGCGCCTCGAGGTTGCGATGCGTTGCGACGATGACGCGAACGTTCACGGTGGTGGGCTTGTCAGAACCGATGCGCTCGACCTCACCTTCTTCCAGGACGCGGAGCAGTTTGGCCTGCATGGATGCCGGCATGTCGCCGATTTCGTCGAGGAAGAGTGTCCCGCGATGGGCCTGCTCGAATTTGCCGGTATGGCGCTGGGCCGCGCCGGTGAAGGAGCCTTTCTCGTGGCCGAAAAGCTCGCTTTCAATGAGTTCCGCGGGAACTGCCGCGCAGTTGAGGGTCACGAACGGACCGTTTGCTCGATGGCTTTTTTCGTGCAGCGTGCGGGCGACGAGCTCCTTGCCCGTTCCGGTTTCGCCGTAGATGCAGACACGGGCCTCACTTGCGGCGACGCGCTCGATTTGGGCCATGACACGGCACATGGTTTCGCCTTGAAAGACCAGCGTGTGCTTGCCGACGCGGGTGCGGAGATCCTGGTTTTCCGATTCGAGGCGGACGAGCTTGAGGGCGTTTTCGACGGTGACCAACAGCTTTTCGGTGGAGAGTGGCTTTTCCAGAAAATCCAGAGCGCCGAGGCGTGTGGCGCGGACGGCCATCTCGATGTGGGCCTGGCCGCTCATCATGACGACGGGAGCGGAGACGCCGGCCATCTTGAGGTCTTCAAGCAGGGCTAGACCATCGCGGCGGGGCATGACGACGTCGCTAAGTATGAGGTCGAAGGGCTGGGTGCGGGCGAGTTCCAGGGCGCGTACGGCGTTGTCGCAGACCACCGCTTCATGGCCGGCGAGGCGGAAGGCGCGGGAGAGCGATGCCAGTGTGTTGGCTTCGTCGTCGACGATGAGGATGTTGGCCTTGGTGGTCATAAGACGGTTGTCAGTGGTAATTATCAGTGGTCAGTTAAAAGCTAAACCCCGGGGCTACTTTTCGGTAGCGTGATGACAAAGGTAGCACCCTTGTTTGGGTGGGATTCTACGGCGATGGATCCGTTGTGGTCCGAGATGACGGATTGAACGATAGCCAGGCCGAGGCCGGTGCCGTGTTGCTTGGTGGTGTAGTACGGCGTAAAAAGGCGCTCGCACTCCTCCGGAGTAAGACCGCTGCCGGTGTCGGAGACTCTGATTTCGATTTGGTTGGCGAGGGGTTTAGCGGAAAGAGTTAGCGTTCCGCCTTCGGGCATGGCGTCCATTGCGTTGAGGACGAGGTTGCTCAAGGCGCGATGCAACAACTCCGGGTCGACGAGGAACGGCATAGGATCGGGCGAGAGATCCCGTTCGAAACAGATGGGCTGCTGATCCAGGTTGGTTGTTGCGCAGGTTGTCTCGTAGAGCGAGCGGATGCGCTCGATAATCTCTTTGGCATCGATGTGCTCCAGCTCGGGTTTGGGCATTTTGCTGAAGTCGCTGAATCGGGCAATGATGGTCTTCAGGTTCGCGATCTCCATGCCCAACGTTTGCGTGCTCTCGCGGAAGACTTCATCGAATTCTTCAGGCGGTAGCGCACGGGCGCGGACGAGGTTTTCGACGGTGAGTTGCAAGGGGAAGAGTGGGTTTTTGAGCTCGTGAGCGAGGCGGCGAGCGAGTTCGCGCCATGCGGCGACGCGCTCGGTTTGGACGAGGCGCTCGCGCTGGCTGGCAAGCTGAGCCGTCATGTGATTGAAGCTGCGCGCGAGCTGGCCAACTTCGTCGCGGCTGCGCTCGGGCACATGGGTCTCCCAGTTGCCAGCGGCAACTTGCTCCGCAGCCCGGGCGAGTTGTTCGATGGGGCGGGAGACTTTGGCGGCGATCCAGAGACTGCAGACGATGGCGAAGAGAATGCCGCCGGCCGCAACGCCATAAGCGATTGCGCGAATATGCTGCTGCGCCTGCACCATGCCGCTGCGCGAGATGGAGACAGTGAGTACGGCGAGGACGTCGCCCTTGTCGGACTTGAGTGGGATGGCCGTGGCGTTGACTGAGTCTTCACGGTGGTCAGTGAGGTACAGGATGGAACTTGTGGGTTGGCCAGTTTTGCGGGCTGAGTCGATTAGGGATTGATAACGGGCCGCGTTTGCGATCGGACCTGTGGCGCTGAGGAGGCGCGCAGGATCAAACGGAGCGAAGATGGGAACAGCGGGGGCTGTTGGTGTGTCCAAGCCTGCAAGTACATTGGTGCCTGCATCGCTGTAGAGGCTGACTTGCATGCCCTGAGCAACCGGGAGATCGGCAAGGAAGTTTTGGTCAAGACGTTTGCCGCCCACAAGATGGACTGCGGGCTCAGCCCCGCGAATGGTGCGAGCGGCAAACAAGCCAAGGACGGATGTTCCATCCGGCAAGTCTTCGCGCTTGAGAAACGTGGTTGTGGTCTGGTTGGCTATTGGTTCGGGGTAGCCAAAGCGCGCCGGCCATTGCGCGGAACTGACCACGTTGCCATCGGGACCGACGATCTCAAGGAAGTCGAGTTGTGCGTCCTGCGCGAGTGTTCCCGCCTCGGTGAGATAGGGAGCTGCGTCGCCGGACTGAACAACTTCGAAGGCCATGGCGCGGACACGCTCACTGGCGGCGATGTGGTCGACGGCAGCAGCAACTTCAGCGGAACGGTGCTGGAACTCACGCTGGAATTGGCTAACGAAGAGTGCGGTCTCCTCCTGGTCGCGCTGCTCAAAGACGATTCGGATGCGGACGAGAACGGTCCACGCGACGGCGGCCACGGCAGCGGCGACGGTGAGCGAGAAGAGCAACAACAGCTTCTGGCGGAGATTCATTCTGCGTCTCTCATTGTGCGTCCTGAAGCGATACATCCGCCAGCAGGGGCGAGCCGTCTGCGCTGAGGCGCAGGTCGCGGACACGGCCGCTGATGGCATAGACGCGAGGCAGATAAAGGAGCGGAATCAACGTGTGCGTATCGAGGAATTCGCGTTCCGTTTTGTAGAGACCCGCGGGCGTGTTTTCGAGCACCGGGGTTGCCACACCCACGCCGCGCAGCATGGATTCAAGCGCGGATTGCGGCTGGCTGGAAGAGAGTGCCAGTTCGAGGAGGGCAAGATCCTTGTGCTGGGCCGTTGCTGCGTTGACCACCTGCACATTGAATCCCACCTCGTGAAGATTTAGTGCAATTCGTTGTGCGGCCAACTGCATGGTTGGGTTGTTCTCCGCTGCCAGTGTGAGGGTCGGAGCAGGCAGACCTCCGCGCAACTCATGTGCCTTGTTCAAGTCGAGTTCGGTGGGGAAGAGGAATGAGTAGCCGGTGAGCGAATTGGGCAAAAGGCTTGCCGTTACTTCACCCTGTTTTTGAAAAATGACATTCGAGAGCGCGCTTCGATCGACAGCCAGGGCGATGGCTGCGCGGAGGTTTGGATTTGAGAGCACACCGGAATCGGCAACCGCGAGGGCTATAAGCGTCACGGGCGGCGAAGCGATCACAGTGAGATGTTGCTGCTGCGCCAGGCGAATTTGTTCGGCAGGAACTTCGACAATGTCTGCGCGGCCTACGGAAAGATCGAGCCATTGATCACGGATGGATTTGTTGGTGAGGATTTCGACTTTGTCGACGAAAGGGCGTCCACCCCAGTAGTTTTCATTTGCTACGAGAGTCTTTGGAAAACCCTGAGTGAGCTGGAATGGGCCGGTTCCAATACAGCATGCGGGAGCTTTCCCTTCTCCCGCATCAGTGAGTTCAATGAGGAAGTGATTCTCAGCCAGCAACGATGGTAGGTTTGGCATTGGCGAATCGCTTGTGAAGACAACAGAAGTGCCAACTGCGTGCACTGTTGTCCACGGGCAGTTTGTTGGACAGGATTGCGTCAGAGAAGCGACTACTGCTGCCGGAGTTAAAGGCCAACCGTTGTTGAATTGCACTCCTGGACGGAGCCAGAATTGCCATCGGTGGTTGTCATTTTCCGACGCCCATCGAGTGGCGAGGGCGGGTTGCGGGGTTCCATCCCCTCCAAACTCCGTGAGCCCTTCCATTTCCAGTCGCCAAATCAGCCCGTTGGAGGATTGAGAGCCGTCGCCTTCGACCTCCACCCGCAGGGTGCCACCGTAGTGAGGACGGGTGCGGGCGATGGCAGGCAACGCCAGTACGGCTACGAGACAACTAATTGCAACTTGCCGTAACACGGTCCACCTCGTATTGGTTGGTTGCGGTGCGCATGATTGCGATCAGGCTCTTGCCATCGGGGGACGATGCGAGTGCGGTGACGGCGCCATCCATGGCGAGCGGCGCGCTGAAAGGAGCGGCTTCCTGTGCAGGCAGTTCGTAGGCGCGGAGGCTGTCATTGGAGGCTTCGCCCGAGCCGGACGCAACGATCTGCGTGCCGGAGCCACAGCCGCTGTGGAGCGCTGCGAAATCGCTGCCCCAATCGCGCGCGCCGGTGATTGATTTCAGCGAGACGGCATCGAGGAGTTCCACTTTGCCATCAATGCCACCGATGAGCAATCCGGTTCTGTTGACGCGTGGAAACGGAACAGCAGAATAAAATGGCGGGAGATCCATTGCAGGACTCGGTGTAATGACGCCCGTGAAGTAATTGCGCGCCGCGTTGTAGAACGCCTTGACGTAGGTGGCTCCGTTGTTTGGATCGGACTGGGCGATAGGCCACGGATCGTCGCTCTCGTGACAGTGAATCGTCCAATCTGCCGTGCCCTGCAATTTCCCATTGCAGGTTGTTCCGGCGATGAAGGCTTCGAAGCCGATAGCGTCCTGTGAGGTGTGGATGATGGCCCGAGGGTCGCGCGTTAATGCGTGGGTCTGGTCGATGCCCACACGCTTCTGCTCGTACCAGCCGTCCGGAGTCTGGACAAAGATCACAATCTCTTCCGGTTCGACGATGACCAGGCCGTTTGGAGTATCGAGAGCTGCAAGAACCTGGACGCCGGTGGCAAGAACAGCTTGCCTGCGCAGGGTTAGACCGCCGGCGGATTGCGGCTGCTGTGCTTTACCAGCGTCCAGACGCACCATGGTCACGCGGGTTTCGTCCCCTTCAATTACTTCGGCGACCCAGAGCCGCTCACGCGCATTCTCGCTTAGAGTAACGCGAATCATGTTAGCGCTTTCAGGCCCGGAAGCAATAACTCCGTGAGACTTCAGACCCTCGACCAGTTGGCGGCGGATGGAGGGAATCTGGTCAGTGGGAAGAGTGGACCGGTTGTTGATAGTGAGATGCGCCTGGCCCGCACCGAGAATGGCTGCGACCTGCTCAGCGAGTGCGGTCGCGGGCTGCTGCCATGGGTTGGGCGACGGGGTTTGTGCCTGCGCCATGAGGTTCGTCAGACTACCGATGACCATCGCGGTAAGACAGACCAGCTTCATTGGATTCAGATTTCTCTCGATGGATCGTTTGGGCGAATTATATCGTTTGACGGCTCAAGGCTCATGCGGGGCAAACCGCTTGCCCCGCATGAAATGACTTTCAATGCCCGGGCTTGGGCGCGGCGTCGTCCTCGTTGTCCATCTCCTGCTTGACGACGGGGGCGTTGGCCATGTTTTTGAAGACGTCGTTAGCGAAGAAAAACTTGCCGTCGGAGGGCACCATGACGACCTGGATTTTGTCGGAAAGGCGCTCGGCGACAATTTTGTTGATAAGCAGCGGCGACTTGTTCAGCAGCTCCGCTTCACTGGTCATGCGTTCGGCGTTGGCCTTCGCCATCAGGCGCACGCGGCTGGCTTCAGCGTCGGCTAACAGGTTGCGGCGCTCCAGTTCGGCTTTGCTGTCGATCACCTTGGCTTGCGCATCCGCTTCCGCATTTTGAATCGTGGCTTCCTTGCGCGCCTCGGCCTCCAGCTTGCTTTGCTCAATCTGCTTCTGCTTCAGCGGCAGCGTGTATTGCATGGCGTCGGCTTCACCCTTGGCCTCAACCACCTTCGACTGCGCATCGCCTTCTGCCTGCTTCACCTTCTGCGCTTCTTCCGCTTCGGCCTGCAACTCGGCAATCCTCACCTGCTTCTGCTGCATATCGGTTTCCACAGACATCTGGTCGTCCTGCTGCTCCTTCAGCAACAGCCCTTCGAGTCCTTTGGCGTACTCCTCCGGCAGTTGAATGTCGGAGAGCATGACCTCTTCCACTACGATGCCGTCGTTGCCAAGTTTGCGGGTGATGATCTCGGCCGCTTTGGTGCGTACCTCTTCGCGTTTGCTCGAAAAGATTTCGCGCACAGTGTATTCCGGCGTAAGTTCGCGCCATGCGGAAGCCACCACCGGCGGCACCAGTTCCTTGTCGACAGGCTGGGGCATGTTGGACTGCACGCTTGAGAGTTTGTTGGGGTCGAGGCGGTAGCGGACGGTGACGGCGAGGCCGATGTTGAGCCCTTCGCGCGACTGCACGCTGAGTGGGCTCTTCGGTGTAGTGGACTTTGCACCCTCTTCGAGAACGCCCGCGGTGAAGAGGTGGTCGCGCAGATCGAAAGTCTGCACGCTTTCGATCAGCGGCGTTACGAAATGCACGCCGGGGTAGAGCGTGCCAGGCAGCGTGCCGCGAATCTGGCTGACGCGCACGCCGCCCATTCCACTGGGAACGACGACGATGCTGGTTGCCACGAGCAGCGGCAGGCAGGCAAGCAGGGCCAATGCGACTGGGCCGCGCCAGAGGAATTCTTCGGGCTCGTCTGGTTCGACGGGGATGGTTTGCAGTTCGCCGTTCTGCTTGCGGCGCAGAGCGATCAAGCGGAGTGTGAACGTGTAGAGTGGAATTCCAACCGCAAGAGCAAGCAACAGCACTCCCGCGAACGTCAACAACAGCTTCAATGCGATCATTTTCTTTCTCCCCTGGTGTGGTTGGGCTCCCGTCGTTTACTGGATCTCGGCCATGGAGCGATCAGCAGCCGGACCAGTCCTCCGTATGTCAGCTCTTCAAGCAGCAGCGCGGCTACCACCGGCAACAGCACTGCCCCCAAACAGCTCATTGCGTCTGCGAGAAGGTTCATGGCAGCCCTTCCTTAGCGCGACGCCACGATTGTGGCAACGGCCGGCGGATTCAGAGCGGCAGTGCTGTTGGCGTCAGAGCCTGGCGCTTGCGTTGCGGCGGTTGCTGTCAGCATTGCTGGCGCGGGCACAGCCGGGGTTTCGCTGTTGCCAAAGAGCTGCGTCGTTTCCTCGTTGCGCTGACCGATTAGCTCCACGGTGTCGCCCTCGGCAACCAGCGGATAAAGCTCCTCCAGGTCGGCTTTTGCCATGCGGATGCATCCGTGCGAAGCGGCCTTGCCAATGGAGCTGGGTTCATTGGTTCCATGAATTCCGTAGCCATGCTTGCTGAGACCCATCCAGCGCGTGCCTACGGGGTTACGCGGGCCCGGAGGGACGATTTTGCCATTGTGTTGATAGGTGGGGTTGGCCACGCGGCGCTCAATGGTGAAGATGCCAATCGGGCTTGGTGTGGAGGGCTTGCCGACGGCGACGGTGTAGACCTTCTTCACCTGCCCGTCTTCAACCAGGGCTAGCTTGTGGTCCTCAAGGCTGATTACAATCACGCGCTTCGCCGTATCCTGAGCGCTTGCCTGAGAAACAAGAAGCATTGCCGTCGTCGCCATCACTGCCAAATTGCCTGCTATCCGAGCCTTCATCGCATCCCCCTGAATTTATTCTCCAAATCGCCTGCGCCTTGAGAAAGTGCAAGCTGGGCGCCAAATGTGATCTACTGAAAATAAAAGGGTTACGGATCGATGGATGCGATCGAAACGTGTCATGAAAAACACAATGTGTGTGTGCTGACACGCCGCCTTAGCCGGAGGCGCGCCGCCCACAACCCTGAGGGGGGCGCACGGGTGTATATTCCTCTCTGTCGGATGAGCGGTAGGTTGCAAGGAGACAATCGGGATGGCAGTTGAAGTGAATGGAACGAAGCCGGCTGCAGATATGGCATTGCTGGTGACGAGCGGGGATTTGCGCGTGACAGCAAACCAGGTTTGCTGGCCGGCACAGCGGGATATGGAAGAGAAGTTGACCGCAGCTTTTGCGCAAAGAGGCATAAAGCTGCTGCGGGCGCATGCTTACGACGAAAAAGAGCGCCATGGTTTCATCGGATCGCAGCGTAAGGGGATGGATGTCTTCCTGAATATTCATCCAGAGGCGAAGCTGGTTTTTGCGACCGCCGCGTGGCAATACAGTCATCATGTGTTGCCGGGTTTGCGCAGCCACAAGGGACCGATTCTGACCGTTGCCAACTGGTCAGGACAGTGGCCGGGCCTGGTGGGATTGCTCAATCTGAATGGGTCGCTCACCAAGGCGGGACGGAAGTTTTCTTCGATATGGAGCAAGGAATTTACGGACGAATATTTTCTGAACGCGCTGGACGAGTGGTTGAGGGACGGAAAAATCAGCCACGATCTATCGCATGTGCACGCGCTGGATGCGGCGAAGGTGCCTGCAGAGAGCGCAGCGCTGGGAGCGTCGCTTGCCGGCGAACTGAAACATCGCAAGGCCATCATCGGGATCTTCGATGAAGGCTGCATGGGCATGTATAACGCCATCATCGATGACGAGCTTTTGAATCCCGCCGGCGTTTACAAGGAGCGGCTGAGCCAGTCGGCGCTGGTTGCGAAGATGCGGACGGTGGGCGACGGCGAAGCCGAAGCAGTTTACCAGTGGCTGGTGGATAAGGGAGTGAACTTTGTCTTCGGCAAGGATGCCAAGACCGAGTTGACGCTGGACCAGGTGCTGGAACAATGCAAGATGTACATCGCCGCGGTGCGCATTGCGCAGGACTTTGGCTGCGATGCAATCGGCATCCAGTACCAGCAGGGATTGAAGGACTTGACCTGTGCGTCCGACCTTGCCGAAGGAATGCTCAATAATGCGGATCGTCCGCCGGTGTTTGCGGAAGGAACACACGACGAGTTGTACGCAGGCGGGCCGCTGGTGCACTTTAACGAAGTGGATGAGTGTGCGGGTGTTGACGCGCTGATCACGAATCGCTGTTGGAGTGCGCTGGGCCTCGATCCATCAACCACCCTGCACGATGTGCGCTGGGGCGAACACTACAAGGGACCGGCTCTCGATGGTTCCGCGCTTGATGATTTCGTGTGGGTGCTGCAGATTTCCGGAGCTGCCCCCGCGAATCACTTTGCGGGCGGCTATGCGGGCGCGCGAAGCGAAAGGCAGCCGGCCATGTATTTCCCACTGGGCGGCGGAACGCTGAAGGGCGTTGGCAAGCCGGGAGAGGTCGTTTGGAGCCGCGTGTTTGTTGAAGGCGGCGCGCTCCATGCGGATATAGGGCGGGCCACGGCCGTCAACCTGCCGCAGGCCGAGACGGAACGGCGCTGGCGCGAGACGACCCCGCAATGGCCCATCATGCACACCGTCCTTCATGGCGTCAGCCAGAATCAGCTGATGGCGCGCCATCGTGCCAACCATGTAAACGTGGCCTATGCCCCGTCGGCGGAGCTGGCGGATAAGGCGCTGGCAACGAAGGCGGCCATGCTTGCGGAACTGGGAATTGCCGTCCACGTGTGCGGGGAAACGGCGATCAGCTAGGGACTCGAAATGGCTCGACGAATGCGCGAGAATAGAAAGAGGAGATCGACGGCATGAGTTTGTACTGCGCGGTGGGCAGTGTAGAGACCGAACTGAGCCTGGAGCAGATGAAGACGCTGCTCGCGGAGAGCCTTGCGAAGCTGGGGAAGCGGAGCAATGTGCTTGCCGTGCCGCCAGACCAGACGCGCTTCCACTCACACGCCGGCGATTTGACGCGATTTGCCTGGGAACATTATGGCGACCGGCTGAAGGCCGTGCTGCCTGCACTTGGAACGCATACCGCGATGGCTCCCGCGCAACTGACTCACATGTTCGGCGACGTGCCGCATGATCTGTTTCGTATGCACAACTGGCGAACTGACATTGAGACGCTAGGCGAGGTGCCGGCGGAGTTTATCCACGAGCAATCGGAAGGCAAGCTGAACTATGCGTGGCCGGCGCAGGTGAACAAGCTCATCTCGCAGGGGGGATTCGATCTGATTCTTTCCATCGGCCAGGTGGTACCGCATGAAGTTATCGGGATGGCCAACTACAACAAGAACATTCTTGTGGGCACGGGCGGACGCGAGGGCATCAACCGCAGCCATTACCTCGGCGCGGTGTATGGCATGGAGCGCATCATGGGGCGCGCGGATAATCCCGTGCGGAGGGTGCTCAATTATGCGTCCGATCGTTTCCTCAAGCACCTGCCCATTGTGTATGTACTTACGGTTGTGGGCCGCGGGGAGGATGGTGGACTGACAGTGCGCGGGCTGTTCATTGGCGATGACGTGGAGTGCTTCGAGCGAGCTGCCGAGCTAAGCCTGAAGGTCAACTTCGAGATGGTCGACGAGCCGATCAAAAAGGCGGTCGTGTATCTCGATCCTCATGAGTTTCATTCCACGTGGCTGGGCAACAAGGCTGTGTATCGCACGCGCATGGCGCTGGCGGACGATGCGGAATTGATTGTGCTGGCGCCGGGTGTTAGGGAGTTTGGCGAGGATCCGACGATCGACAAGTTGATCCGGAAGTGCGGGTACCGCGGGACGCCGGCTACGTTGAAGGCGGTCAATGAGAATCCGGAACTGGCCAACGATTTGAGCGCCGCGGCGCACCTGATCCATGGATCATCGGAAGGTCGGTTCCGCATTACGTGGTGCCCAGGTAAGCTGAGCAGGGAAGAGGTCGAGAGTGTCGGCTTCGAATATGGCGATCTCGCTGAAATGCTGACCCGCTACGATCCCGAGAAGCTATCGCATGGATCTAACACTGTGAATGGGGACGACGTGTTCTTCATCGCCAATCCGGGGCTGGGGTTGTGGGCGCATAAGTCGCGGCTGACTGCTTAATTTGGAGGAAGGCGAGAGGCATACGCCGAACGTTGAAACTTTTCCGCGCGCTTTGAATTCGGGTTAGTATCCCTTGCTGTAAAGGCGAAAATTCACTTCGATCGTGATGAGGACCGGCACAGGCTCCAGGTGATTCTTCAACGCTGGACGAAAACGGTATCGGCGAATTGCTTCGATTGCCATTTCGTCTAACCCATAGCCCAAAGGCTGGACGACGCGTGGGTTTTGTGGGAACCCATATCGATCAACAATTACCGTCACTCGGCTCTTGCCCTCAATGTGATCTCTGCGGGCTTGATCGGAATAGCGCGCTTGGGGTTGTGTGAGCGGTATTGGTGGTGAGATGTTTCCGCCGACATGCACCGGCGAAGCCGTTTCCGCGGGCGGAGTATCCACGTTGATTGCTGGCGGAATTTCGGGCGAGGGGCGGACAGTTTGGATGGGAAGCGCCCGAGGGGTGATCCGATCGACCTTGGCGCCCCCTGAGTCTTTTACTTGTTCCGCGCAGGCTTCGATGTCAACCGAGATGGCGCGCTGAACGGCTACCGGGAGACCGGCGCTCAGAGCTGGCGAAAAGCTGTCAGCTCGGACAACATCTCTTGCGAAGTCGAGAAGAGAATCATCGACCGCGTTGCCTTGAACACTCTGAAAGTAATAGTCACGTGGCTTGCCATACTGGTCAATGACGACGGAAAAGGTGACTGTATCGTGTTCTTTCTTCTTGCACTTCTCAACGGGCGAAATCGACATCTGCGTTGAGATAATCCTCGGTTCAGATGTTCCGGACCCGAGCACTTCGGATTTCTGGCGCGCCGGATCGGCGTCTTGAGGCCGCGTAGTATTGACCAAAGCAAAGAAGGCCGCGAGCACTATTAAGAGGCGCAGTAGTCGCTCGGAAGGCAAACGCATAGGGGTCACCGTGAATTCACCAGAACTCTATCACACGAGTCCAAATTCACTCAGCAGAAACGCATAATCGAACGCAATCTCCTTTAGGTAGTCATACCGCCCGCTTGCACCACCGTGGCCGGCCTGCATATTCGTCACCAGCAGCAGCGGATTGTCGTCTGTTTTAAGCGTGCGAAGCTTAGCCACATACTTAGCTGGTTCCCAGTACATTACCTGGCTGTCGTGCAGCGAGGTCTTGACTAGCATTGCCGGATAACTCGCCTCCTTCAGATTGTCATAAGGCGAATAACTCAGCATGTACTTGAAGTACTCTTCCTCATTAGGATTGCCCCACTCCTCATACTCGGGAACGGTCAGGGGAAGCGTTGCATCCAGCATGGTGTTCATTACGTCGACAAACGGTACGTGCGAGATGACCGCGTGAAACAAATCCGGCCGCATGTTCACGACCGCGCCCATCAACAGTCCACCAGCTGACCCACCTTCAATCGCCACCCGCGCCGGGTCGCCGTATCCCGCCGCGGTGAGGTGTTCCACACAGGCAATGAAATCCGTGAAGGTATTGCGCTTCACCAGCATCTTCCCGGCATCATGCCAGGGCTTGCCCAAATCGCCGCCTCCGCGGATATGCGCGTAGGCCATCACCACCCCGCGATCCAGCAAGCTGAGCCGATTTCCACTGAAACCCAGCGGCAGCGAGTAGCCATAGCTGCCGTACCCATAAACGTACAGCGGATTCGTCTGCGTTCGCTTGTCGATTCGGTAGACGAGCGATACGGGAACCTGCACGCCATCGGCCGCGGTGGCCTGCACGCGTTCACTGGCGTAGAGCGTCCTGTCGAACCCGCCGGGAATCTCCATCTGCTTCAGGAGCGTGGATACGCTGGTCGCCGGATCGTATTCGTAAACCGAACTGGGCGTCACGAGGGACTGGTATGCATAGCGGAAAGTGTTGGCGGCAAACACGCGATTGACGTGGGGATGCGCACTGTAAGCCGGCTCGGGGAAGGCGATTTCGCCGGCCGGCGAGAACGCGGGCCCGTCGCCAGTGAAGCGCGCGATGCGCAAGCGAGGCAGTCCGGCTTCCCGCTCGCAGGCAACGAAGAAGCTTTCGAAGAGATCGACGTCTTCGAGCATGATGTGGTCGCGGTGGGGAATGAGCTCGGTCCAGTGCTCGCGGGCGGGTGTGGCAACGGGCGCGGTGACAAGGCGGAAGTTGCGGCCCTGATCGTTGGTCCGAATGAACCAAAGGCCGTTGCGGTGGTCGATGGAGTACTCATGCTCATCTTCGCGAGGCGAGATGATTGTGAATTCGCCTTCGGGTTCAGACGCGGCAAGAACGCGGACCTCGGTGGTGGTGTGGCTGCCCGCTTCGAGGATCAGGTATTTACCGTCGCGCGTGCGGCCTGCGCCAAGACTGAAGCGTTCGTCGTCGTCCTCGTACACGAGCACATCGCTGGCATGGGGCGTCCCGAGAACATGCCGCCAAAGCTGAAACTGCCGCTTTTGGACCTCGTCTTCGACAGTGTAAAAGAGGTGGCTATTGTCCGCCGCCCACACGACGGAGCCGACTCGCTCCACTTCACCAGCCAGTGTTTCGCCGGTCTGCAGATCTTTAACATGCAGGGCGTACTGGCGGAACCCTGTGGTGTCCGTGGTGTAGGCGAGCCAGCGGCTGTCGTCACTGATATCCATATCGCCGAGGGCGAAGAAGGAATGACCTTCGGCAAGCTGGTTGCCATCGAGGACGACCTGCTCCGGCGTATCTTCAGTGGCGCTGGGAGCGCCATGAGTACGGCAGTGGATGGCGTATTGCCGGCCTTCCTCGGTGCGGGTGTAGTACCACCAGTCGCCATCGCGAAAGGGAACGCTGACGTCGGTCTGCTTCATATGCGAGAGCATCTCCTGGTAGAGATCCTCGCGCAGGCCG
Organism: Occallatibacter sp.; assembly: GCA_049514915.1. Classification (GTDB taxonomy): domain Bacteria; phylum Acidobacteriota; class Terriglobia; order Terriglobales; family Acidobacteriaceae; genus Telmatobacter. Next base: position 249,964 of record JBEKUP010000002.1, read on the forward strand.
TTCAGCGGTGACATGACCGACTCGGCGTAGGCGTTCTCGGCTTCGAGGTAGGCGGTGACTTCGGGGTTCTCCTTGTCGCGAAACCAGGCGTAGTCGTCGGTGAGGGTGGTTCCGAAGAGGGGAGTCTCGGTGGGCAGCTTGCGGGCGATGGGGGGCGTAATGGTTGTGGTCTGAGTCATTTCATGTCCAGTTTAGTGCGAAGGGCCTGCGACTGGCTTTTGGGAACTTCTGGATGGCCGCCCGCGTACAATTGAGAGCGATGAAAGGCTTTTGTCGCGCTTTTATGAAAGTTTTTCGGCTTCTGCTAGCTGTCCTGTTGGGGTTCTCCGCTACTGCCGCTCTGGCTGAGCGGGTTGAGAACCTGCCCAAACCCACCGATTATGTCAGCGACTATGCCCACGTGCTTTCGCCCGAAGCGATTGCGCAGATCGATAGTATTTGCGCACAACTGGACCATTCCGCTGCCAACGCGCAGATTGCTGTAGTGACGATTCACAACCTGGGCGGCGACGACTCCGCGGACTTCGCCACACGGCTTTTCACCCAGATGAAGATTGGGGCTAAGGGAACCGACCGGGGCGTTCTTTTGCTGTTCGCCGTCGATGATCACCGGCGCTCAATCAAAGTGGGTTATGGCCTTGAGGGCATTCTCACTGACGGCAAGACGGGCGACATTGGGCGGGAGATGGTTCCGGACCTGCGCGCCAACAATTTCGACGGTGCTGTGCTGCTGGGCGTTGGCGAGATTGCACAAGTGATTGCCGCAGACGCCAAGGTAACGCTGAGCGAACAGCCGACGATGGCCGGTGAACCGGTAAGGCAAATGCACCATGGTTCCGGCGTCGGCAAGCTGATCCTGCTGATCATTATCCTCATTTTCTTTGGCGGGTCGTGGCTGTTCCGGCTCCTGTTTGGACTTGGGCTTTTCTCAAGTTGGATGGGCGGCGGACGGTACGGCGGGGGTGGCTGGGGAGGCGGTTTCGGAGGTGGTGGATTCGGCGGCGGAGGCGGCTTCGGTGGTGGCGGTGGAGATTCCGGCGGCGGTGGTTTTAGCGGTTTTGGCGGAGGAGACACGGGCGGCGGCGGTTCCGACGGAAGCTGGTAGGAGTTGAGTTTTCTATAAAGGGGATTCCCTAGGCGGAGTCCGGAGGAGAGGAAGACTGTATGAGTAAGGGATTGTTGATCACACTTGGTGTACTCGGCGTTTTGCTTCTTTGCGTTTTGATGGTGTTTGGCAGCTATATCAGCGCCAGGAATCAGATGGTTTCGAAGGATCAGTTTGTGAAGTCGCAATGGTCGGAGGTGGATGTGCAGCTGGAACGGCGGGCCGACCTGATTCCCAACCTAGTGGAGACGGTGAAGGGTTTCACCAAGGAAGAAAGCACCGTGTTTGGCGATATCGCCAACGCGCGCGCGGGCATGTTGAATGCGCAGGGCCCGGCTGCGAAGATCCAGGCAAACGGACAGCTTGACGGAGCCATCGGCCGCCTGCTCCTGCTTACTGAGAACTACCCGCAACTGAAGTCGAACGAGCAGTTCCTGCGTTTGCAGGATGAGCTCGCGGGGACCGAGAACCGTATCGGCGTGGCGCGCAAACGCTACAACGACGCGATCCAGGATTACAACACCTTCATTCTTCAGTTCCCCAACAATATCTGGGCGGGAATGTCCGGATTCAAGGAGAACGATGCGTACTTCACAGCCAGTCCGGCAGCGCGGACCGTTCCGAATGTAAAGTTCTAGAGATTTTCATCCACCAACAGAAAAGCTGGTCACAGCCAAAAAGGCCATCACGCAATGCGTGATGGCCTTTTCAATCCTCGGTTTGGGGGCATCGAAAGCGTCCCGGACCGGTTTACTTGAAGGAAGCGATGGCGCTGGCTTCGTCGTCCTTGACGTCGAACACAGTGTAAAGCTTGGTGAGCTGCAGAAGGTCATGGACCTTCTTGGTCAGGTGGAGCAACTTCAGGTCAGCGCCTTGATTCTTTGACGTGGTGAAGGCGCTTACCAACTCGCCCAGCCCCGAGCTATCAATATAGTTCACTTCTGCCAGGTTCAGCAGGATGCTTTTCTGCCCTTTGCTGATCAAGTCGCGAATGGCGTCACGTATCTGCACACTGCCTTCGCCCAGGGTGATCCGCCCGCTAAGGTCCAGGACGGCGACACCGTCCACTTCACGGGAAGCAATAGTAAGTGCCACGGGAATTCCTCCTTCGTTGGTATTAAGGTTATAGCACTTTGGCGGGAAACAGGGGGCTCCAGAGATCCCAATCTGCGAAACCGCCGGCGGAACGATTCATCTCGTTTGGAGCCGGCGCTCCGAGTGCCAAGTACCCTAGGTCTTTCCGGCCGCCGGCGCCAGTTTCTTAACCAGCGTCAACTCGGTTCCGGGATGCAGTTGTCGAAAGTGTACCTCATCCATGAAGGAACGGATAAGGAAGATCCCTCGGCCAGTACCGCGCAACAAGTTTTCCGGCGCCAGGGGATCGGGAATGGTTTCTGGATCGAGCCCTTTGCCCTGGTCGGCGATCTTAAACACGAGGGCTGCGCCGGTGTTCTCAGCACTCACCGTGATCTGTTTGGAAGGGTCATAATCGTTGCCGTGTAACACGGCGTTTACGGCGGCCTCGCGCACGGCCATGGTCACATGAAAGCGCTCGTCCTCATCCAGTCCGGCCTCTTCGGCCAGCTTGTCCGCAACAGCCTCCACCTCACTAACACTCTCCATGGTGGAACTCAGGGAAAAACTCATCCGTCCTGCCTTAGGTCCGCTCACCGGGTCTTGATCTCCCTTTCAAGCTTAGGATGGGGACGCATTGGCCCTTCCGCGCCTCAGGAACCTTGAGGGAAGTTTCATGGTTGGAACGGAATGTGTCAAGCGCAGTGTGCGGGATAGTGCCCAAACACAGGGTGATGGTGTCTATGAGTGGGGGGACAGAGCTATGAAGAGTGTATTCGCAGTCGTCATGCTCTACGCCGCATCGGGGATGTTGGCCGCACAGTCAAGCGGCGACGAGAAGCCGGAGAAGCAGCCGAACCCCGTTCAATTGGAACTGACAATGGACGTCGCAACCACCACGGACGATGGTTTGCCGGCCGCGCTGCGATTCACCATCACCAACATTGGCAACGTTGCGGTCGACATGCCGATGCCAGCCATTGACTGCCAGGGATCAAACGGCGCCATCCGCGTCCCATCCGTGGCTCGATTAGACGGGCCTGGCACCCCAGCCGGCGGTCACGGTTGCGGCGGCGGAATCTATGGCGGACTCTCTTTTATGGAGGGAGTCAAATCGAGGTGGTTCCATCTGCGCCCGGGCGAATACCTGACATTCATCGGCGACCGCAGAGCTATGGTGGACCGGGCAGGCGGACCTGCCACTTACGAATATTGGGCGGAGTATGATCCGCCTTCGCTTACTAAAAATGAGCGAGCCGAGCTGGCAGACGACGGGTATTTCGTGCCAACGGAGAAGGTTCTATCGGCACACTTGAGTTACTCGGAGCGATAGTAGTCTTCAACATGCAGCAGATAACGCATCAGCCGTGATTTGAAACACAATCGGAAGATTGTCATAGGCCGTATCCTGTTCGGCAAGCTCAAGACCAGTTGTGCAATGATCTGCAAAGGGCGGGACTCGCTCCAAAGTGTCCCAGGAAGCTGACGGGAACTGCGATCGCCATATGGACTACGGAACGTTCTTTTTCACGAACATCGCCTCTGTAATCGTGTTTACGGTGTGCTTGAGCCTGCTTGCATGGCACAATCGCCGCGTGAAGGGCATCTCATGGTTCGCAGGTGGGTTGATTGTCGGTCTGGCGAAGCTGATTCTGCAGGGACTGGAAGGGAAGGTTCACCCGATCCTGAGCGCCATGTTGGCCAACGAGCTTTACCTCGTCGCCTTCGCGATGCAGTTCATGGGTCTGCGCTGGTTTGTCGTCCGCAAGCCGATGCGGAGCCGGTGGCCCCTGATTGCGCTCGCGCTGGTGCTGGCGGCCTACACCATCATGTTTTTGGCCAAAGTACCCTATTGCGCCAATGTGATCAATATTCCTTTTGTCGCGGTGTGCGGTGCATCCGCATGGATTCTGCTGAAGCACGGGAGCGGGTCATTTATCGCGGTGTCGCGCGTATCGGCGGCCATCCTCTGTGGAGAAATGGGCTTGGCAGCGTACCGCGCGATGCTCACGAACCTGAGTTATATTCGGCCGTGGGAGACCGTCCATGCGCAGAACGATCCTCGCTGGATGTATTCCCTGGCGGGGATGGCTTTCCTCGCAACCTTCATGGTGATGTGCTACATCTGGTTCCTGGTGACAGATCTGGAAAAAGAGCTGGAAGATCAGGCAAACACAGATCCCCTTACCGGTGCGATGAACCGCAGAGCGATGGAAGAAGCTGCCCTGCGTGAGACGGCAAGAAGTGTACGATATGGTCGCAAGCTTTGCGCCATCACAATGGACGTCGATCACTTCAAACACCTGAATGATACCCGTGGGCATGCCGCGGGGGATCGCGCGCTGCAGGCCTTGGTTTGCCAGGTGAAAACTCTGCTTCGTCACCCCGATCTACTCGCGCGAATTGGGGGCGATGAGTTCGCCATCCTGCTGCCGGATACGCCGGCGCCCGGCGGCGCTGTCCTTGCGGAGCGGTTGCGGCAGTCCATCGAAGCGCTCGAAGTACCTTTCGAGACCGGGCCAGTCAGATTCACCGTCAGCGCGGGCGTGGCCGAGTTCGATCCTACCCAGGGTGGCTGGGAAGGAATGATGAGACGAGCGGATACAGCGATGTACGAGACCAAGAATCACGGCCGTAACGCGGTTGCCGCCCTTTTGCTCGAAAAGCAAATCACTCGATAATTTGAGGTGACATACTCCCGTCTTGCTGACTGATCAGTGGGGATTCCACGACTCGTTTTGCGTGTACCGGCTACCGGTCAGCCCTCCCGGATAAGTTCAAATCAATCGGGAACGTACCATCCCTGGTGCATCCCGGGCCGCAAACCGCCCCCAAGGGAATACACTCACCTCATGCAGCCCCGCACCATTGCCCGCGTGAGTCTGACCGCGCTGCTCGGCACTCCGGTAACCGATGCGCAGGGGCATCTGCGCGGGCGGCTCAAGGATATTGCGGTAGCGACCGGCCCCGATGCGGGCAAGGTTGCAGGACTGGTGCTGAAGACGCGCGCCGGACTGTGCATTGTGCCCTCGGAAGACGTAATGGAAACGCCCGCCGGCACGCTGGAGTTGCGCTCCTCCGGCGCGATGACACCGCTCAAAGACGACGGGAATTACCTCTACCTGAAGCAGGACCTGGTTGACCGGCAGATCATCGATATTCATGGCCGCAAGGTGGTCCGTGTAAATGACGTGGACCTGGAGTGGCTGGGGCGCGGTGCAGCGCACCTGCTGCGCGTGGCCGAGGTCGAGATAGGATTGCGCGGAGCGTTTCGAAGCATCTTCAACGGGATCATTCCACGTGCAACTTTGGACGCGCTTTCCCGCAAGCTGCCGGCGAACGGCATCCCCTGGCAGTTTGTCGACGTTATTGAGGTGGACCCGGCGCGCCGGGTGAAGCTGCGCATCGAATATGAGCGCTTGGCCGAGATGCATCCCTCAGACCTTGCGGAGATATTGGAAGACCTGGCGCCGGCCGAGCGCGAAGCGGTGTTTACCTCGCTCGATGAAGAAGTGGCTGCCGAGGCGCTGGAGGAGGTAGAACCGAAACTGCAGAAGGCGCTGCTTGAAAAGCTGGACGAGGAGCGGATTGCCGACATTGTGGAGGAGATGGACCCCGGCGCGGCTGCCGACCTGCTCGCAGAACTGTCCGAAGAGCAGTCAGACGCGATCCTGGAAGAGATGGAGCCGGAGGAGCGGCACGAAGTTGAGGAGCTTCTCGAGTTCGACGAGCACTCAGCTGCAGGCTGCATGACCACCGATTTCGTCTACCTGGGAACGCAAGCAACGGTGGCCCAGGCGGTGCAGGCGTTGCGGAGTTTCGACGGAGACCCCGAAGGAGTGACCGAAGTTTACCTGCTGGATGAGAAGCGAATCCTGCGCGGTGCAGTCTCGCTGGCGCGACTGGTGATGGCGCAGCCGGAAACGCGGTTGGCGGTACTGGCCGAGCCCAGGGTGCTGTCCTGCCCGGCAGATTTGCGCCAGGACGATCTCGCCGAGCTCTTTGACAAGTACAATTTGCATGCTTTGCCGGTAGTGGATGCGCAAAATCGAATGGTGGGTGTGGTGCAGGCAGACCACGTGATCAGCTTCCTGCGGGAAAAGTTGTAGCGGGTTTCCATTTCTGCCGATACACTCCCGGAATGGCCGAAAACCGCCAACGGCGGCCCTGAAGCCGCCCAAGATGTGCCAATTAGCACATCTTGGAACGTTGCCTGTGTGATATGAAAGAGAAAATGTCCAGTTTGAACAAAATCTGTGAAAGAATTCAAGGATGATCCAGTTTCCCCAAATCATCCAGGGCGGCATGGGCGTAGGCGTCTCAAACTGGCGCCTGGCCAATGCGGTGTCCCGGCTGGGCCAGCTAGGAGTAGTGTCGGGCACGGCGCTCGACCAACTCTTTGTTCGTCGGCTCGCAGATGGTGACGAGGGCGGCCACATGCAGCGGGGAGTCGAGGCTTTCCCTTTCCCTGAAATGGCCAAACGCATCTGGAATGAGTACTTTGTTCCCGGAGGCAAGGCTCCAGGAGCACCCTATCCGACAGTTCCCATGCACCAGCGGCGCGAGCCGAGCAAGCTTGTCGAGCTTTGCATGCTCAGCAACTTCGTCGAGGTTTTTCTGGCGCGCGAGGGGCACAAGAATCCGGTAGGCATCAATTTCCTTGAGAAAGTCCAATTACCGCATCTGTCCTCTATTTACGGCGCCATGCTGGCAGGGGTGGGCTATGTGCTCATGGGCGCGGGCATTCCGCTGCATATTCCCGGGGTTCTGGACGCATTTGCAGGGCAGCATGCAGCCGAGTACAAGCTGTCCGTCACGGGTGCATTGCCCGGACAGGACACGCAGATGCACCTGGACCCCGCACTGTTTGCCGAGGGACGGCTTCCAAAACTGAACCGGCCAAAGTTCTTGGCCATCGTCTCATCCAATACGCTGGCAACCACCATGCTCCGGAGAGCGAGTGGCCGCGTAGATGGATTGGTGATCGAGACCCCCACTGCCGGCGGTCACAATGCGCCACCCCGCGGAAAGCTCCAGCTGAATGCTGCCGGTGAACCGGTATACGGCGAGCGGGACCGCGTGGACATTGAAGCGCTGCGGACGCTGGGCGTTCCGTTCTGGATGGCGGGCGGTTACGGTAACGCGGAAAAGCTCCGCGAGGCGCTCGAACAGGGCGCGGCGGGTATACAGGTGGGTACGGCATTCGCTTTCTCTGAGGAATCCGGCATGCGGCCAGACTTGAAGAGAAAGCTCATTGCCCAGGCTGTCGCCGGCAAGGGTATAGTGTTCACTGATCCGCTGGCTTCGCCTACCGGGTTCCCATTCAAGGTGGCGCAGCTGGAGGGAACTTCTTCTGTATTGCCGATTTATCAGGAGCGGAAGCGCGTCTGCGATCTGGGCTATCTGCGGGATCCATACGCCGCGGAGAATGGCACCATCGGCTATCGCTGTTCGGCTGAGCCGGTGGCCAATTACCTGGCCAAGGGCGGCAAAATCGAAGACACGGTCGGCAGAAAGTGCCTGTGCAATGCGCTGATGGCGAATGTCGGCCACGCGCAAATCCGCAAAGACAATGTCGAAGAGCCGCCGCTGGTTACCGTGGGCGACGATCTGAACACGGTGGCAACGTTCTTGGCGCCCGGGCGCAACAGCTATAGCGCCGCGGACGTGGTTCAATCCTTGTTGAGCCTGGTTCCGGCTGCCGAGAAGCTACCTGAACCGGCTAGCGTGATGGAACCGGTCCTGGCGTTCGAGCCCATGCACGACATCGCAGGGATCCTGGCTCCCGCCTAAGAAGCGCCCCCAGATCCGGCACCCGTCCCTCCCGCGTGCGGGATTTGGGGTACACGGTCCTCCGGTGTCGGCAGAGCTGGGAATGCGGCGTGCGGCTCAGTCTGATACCAGTAAGCGGTGGAATAAAAACTGTCAGAGCGATCATTGGCAGTGCCGTGCTCGATGGTTGCGCGAATCGACTTTTCAAAGGCGATGGGGCTTTCAATGTGCCAGCGGTAAAGGCAGTAACGGCCGCCCAGCCGTTCCGGATTCATCATGTACGGCGCGCCGTTGTGCATATAGGCAAAACTCTCGCCGCCAAAATCCCAGGCTCCGTTGTAGTAATCCTCGGTTCCGGTCCCGTTGATCGTCGGCAGAGCATCACCGTCCACGAAGATCATGTCGTCACCTTCGCCGAACCAGCCGTCCTCATGCTGCACAACGGAGTGGGTCACCCCTACAAAATGTCCCTTGCCCGTGGCCTCCATGAACACGTAGTTGTCGGCGCCGGTCAGGTTTTTGCCGTCGATGCTGCCGGGCGTCACGTGGCAGGGCGCGGCCTGGCGGTACTGCGCGTGGAAGCGGCCAATGCCGGCGGGAAGCATGGGGAAGGTCACGTAGTCGATGGCGAAGTAGAGGCTGTCGGTGCGAAATTTGCCTTCGTTGATTAGCGTAATGCGAGCCGAGCGAGCAAACGGCATTTGAAAGTAGGCATTCAGCGCCTTGACGGGCGCAACAGCCGTCAGTGCTGACTGATACGTGAAGTACTGGCCCAGCCCGAGGCCAAAGAAATCGCCGATCGGCACCTCGACCGAGGGCGCAGCCTCCCCATCCCACCAAGCCTTCAGGACCAGGTTTTTCAGGTGCATCGGGTCAGGCGAGTTGATGGTGAACCAGAGGTGCGTCACCACGCCAGCGCCATCAATCTCAAGCAGTGTTGCGGCTTGGCTCGGCTCCACGGTGACAAAATCGCCATTGCCGCCCGTGCGGTCCCAGCTTGAGGAGCGGCGATTCTTGTAACTGCGCAGTCGGGCTTGCGCGAGGAACTCCTCCGGCGCGGCATGATCGGGCATATGGGGTGGCTCAACCGCTGCGGTTCCCGGCGAAGCGCTCGCGGCGGCGTTTGGCGCGTTCAGCCCAAGCAGAGCAGCGGCCGGGATGGCCGAGGCCATAGCGCCGAGCAATTTGCGCCGTGCGCGCAGACCTTCATTGGAGTCGGACGGATGCATAGGGTGAGCCCTCCCGGCAGTCGAATGCTGAAAGCGAGTTGTAGCCGGGCGCGGCGAGGGCTGTCAAGCGGGGTAAGGGCAAGATCGGATGCTCGTCGCAAACTTCGTTCCCATCGCGAGGTCGGGCAATCGTTCGATCGAATTAACAGAACAAATTCAGAGGGGCTAATCTACCCTCAGATCATCAACGAAGCTTGCAGCACACGTGACATCATCGGCCGCGACTTGGAGTTGTTCGATTTCCGGTGCCTTCAAGGCTTGACATCGGCTTTACCGCGAGCCAGGTACTCGTCGATGGCCTGCTGCCATTCCTCGCAGGCAATCTTATCGCCTTCTGTCATGGCGGCCACGTGCTCGTTGCCTTCCGCCGTCAATGCCGTCCGCGTATACACAACATGCACAGCGGTCGAATCCGCACCCTCTGACTTGAAGCGCACATCGATAACCGTGACCATCAGGTCGGAAATGAAATACACATACTGAAAGTGCCGGCCCTCCACGTCGAAGAGCGTGTTAACCCAGGTGGCATGGACGGGCCCGTGCTGGATGGTGAAGACGGCACCTTCGACGTCGGCTGCGGGTTGCGGATGGATGAATTGCGGGTCCCAGTGCTTGCCTGCCCAAGGCCGTTCTCCCTCCGGCCCGAATAGCGGCGCGGCCATGGCGTAGGAAGCATGAACGAGGAGATCGAAGCTGGTTTGGGTGTGGAGACAGGGCGGCGGTGCGGCGGCAGCAGACTGAGCCAGCGCGGGCACTGAGACTCCCGCGCTGGCGATACCCGCAACGGCGATGAGCGTGAACAGGCTATTCATTTCTTCTTCTCCTTCAGGTTGTGGCTGTCACTGGCCTTGAGGGTCATTCCGTAGAGAAGTTTGAACTGCTCGATCTCCTTGATCGTTTGGGGCGAGAAGGGCGCTTTGCCTTCGAAGGCGTGCAGCACGATTCCCTCCAGCAGATCACCGAGCGTCATGTCCTTCTGTTCCGCGATAGCCTTGAGCACCTTCAACATTCGTTTTTCCATGCGGACACCGGTCTGGACCCGTTCCACCTCGACTGGTGCGCGTTTCGTTTCATCTTGTGGCATCGGTCGTTCCTCGCTATCTTGGTACAAATGTACCAAGATAATCTGAATTCTGCAATTGGCGATGCAGATGCGAGAAAGCTCGTGGGTGGTAGAGTCCTTTAATGGACTCTGAAGCGTTGGTGAATTCGTCTCTGGAACCGGCCGGACGCGGCACGACCGCTGCGGAGCCTGAGACGATCCAGCACCCTTCTCCTGCGACCCAAGCAATGGTCACGGAGGCCCTGCGGCACCATCAGGAGGGGCGGCTGGCCGATGCCGAGCGGATGTACCGGGCGATATTGTTCATCGATCCCGAACAGGCGGATTGTCTGCATCTGCTGGGAATGATCGCGTATGAAAACGGGCATCACGAGAACGCGGTGGAGTTAATCGGGAAGGCCATTGCGATCAAGGGAAATGCCGCGACATACCATTCCAACCTGGGCAACGTGCTTCAGTCTCAAGGGAAGCTTGGAGAAGCAGGAGCGAGCTATCAGCGCGCATTGGTGCTGAGACCCGATCTGGCGGAAGCATGGGTCAATCTGGGCAATATATTCAAAGCTCAAAAGGACGTGGGTTCCAGCCTCACATGCTATCGGCGCGCTCTTGCTCTTAACTCTGATTTGGCTGAAGCCGCGGCTGGCGAATCCATGGCCCTGCTGCTGAGCGGGGACTTTATCACTGGCTGGATTCACTTCGACCGGCGCTGGCAGACAAAAGACTTCAACACTCCGATGCGCGCCTATCCGCAACCACTCTGGAACGGTGAACGGCTCGCCTCCGGCCGGCTGCTGATATGGGGAGAACAAGGAATCGGGGACGAGATCATGTTCGCGGGCTTGATGCCCGATGTCACCCGAACCGGGAACCGCGGCGTGCTGGATTGCGACGCACGGCTGAAGCCGCTGTTCGCCCGCTCCTTTCCGGGCGTAGACGTTGTGAGTGGCTTGAGCCCAGAGAGCCATCCGGGGTTGGAGATTCTGGCGCATCTGCCCAGCGGCAGTTTGCCTCGACTTTTTCGCGCGACAACCGATGCTTTTTCCTCCACGACTTCGCCCTATCTTTTCGCCGACCCGGCGGAACGCAAAGAGTTCCGCGCCCGATACGATGATGGCCGCAAGCTGATTGGTCTGGCCTGGTTCACGAAGAACAAGACAACAGGCGTGGGGCGGTGCATGGAGTTGGCAACGCTCGCTCCGCTGTTTACCCAGTCTGGCGTTCAATGGATCAGCCTGCAATATGGGGATCACGACGCCATCGAGAAGGAAGTTGCCGGTACGCCCATTGTTGTGGATCGCACAGTCGACCAGTTCACGAATATCGATCGGTTCGCGGCGCAGATTGCGGCAATGGACCTGGTGATCACTATCGACAATTCAACGGCGCATTTGGCCGGCGCACTTGGGATTCCAACCTTGGTTCTATTGCCCTTTGCGCCCGACTGGCGTTGGATGCTGGACCGTGACGACAGCCCCTGGTATCCAACCATGCGGCTGTTCCGGCAACCGAAACCTGGCGATTGGCAATCTGTTGTGCGCAGCGTGGTGAGAGCCCTTGGCCGCCAACTGCTGAATCCGGGTTGAAGCCTCTCCTTGACAGGCGGATTCAATGTTTGAAAACATCCAATCGAGGTTGCAGGTCTCGATTCCCCGCCTCCTCCGGGCCTGCACATGAGAACCAACGACGGCCTGCGAGCTGCGGGATAGGCCCATGTCCTCGCATCGCGAGCTAGATTGAGCGATCCCGAGGCGGAGAGCCGTTTGTTCTTGAGACCCTCGCGCGTAGATTGCAGCTTCATCGGAGGAATTGTGTTCCCAAATTTCCGCGCTCTGCCTTGGGCAAAAATCCGGCCGCTGGCGCTGTTTACTTTATGTGCCGCCGTGGTGCTTTCGCTTGGGCTTTTGATGATGCAGACGGGGGCGCACGGCTTGCATAGGCTGCTCGCGCCGGTGTATGCGGCACAGGATGCTCCGCACACGCTTTCGCCCATTTCATTTGATTACCCCGAGGACGGCTCGATCTTCCCACCGGGCATTACGCCGCCTATGTTTATCTGGCGGGATGCTGCGGGGACATCGTGGAGTATCGACATTACCTTTGCAGGCGGCGCGGCCCCCATTCACGCGGTGGCCAAAGGGGAGCGCATGCACATTGGCGCGATTGACCCGGACACGGTCGCCGACTCCAATTCACCGCCAAAGTTGACTTTGCAGCAGGCGGCGAGCTGGACATGGACTCCTGACGCGGCGACCTGGGCGGCGATTCAGTCCCGCTCCGTGGAGCAGCCGGCGACGGTGGTGATTACCGGCTATCGCGACGGTGGTGGCGTGGCATTCTCCCGGTCGCAGATTCAGATGACTACGTCGCGCGACCCGGTGAACGCACCTATCTTTTATCGCGATGTTCCGCTGATGCCTTCGGCGGGAGTAAACGGCGTGGTTTCTCCGCTGGCGCCTACGGCAATTCACCTGATCCATTGGCGGCTGCGCGACATTACCAAACCGGAGAGCCATACGGTACTGAAAGACATGCCCACCTGCGCCAACTGCCACTCCTTCTCGGCAGATGGAAAAACATTCGGAATGGATATCGACGGGCCGGCCAACGATAAGGGCCTCTACGCGGTGGTTCCGGTGCAGAAGCACATGACCATCCAGAGCAAGGATATGGTGCATTGGAATCCCACCGGCGATATCGGCAAGACGCGGGTGGGATTCATGTCGCAGGTTTCGCCGGACGGACGCTATGTGCTGAGCACCTTTGCCGGGCCGTCGCTGAAGCTGCTGGAAAGCTACTATGTGACAAACTTCATGGATTACCGCTTCCTGCAGGTATTTTTTCCAACGCGCGGCGTTCTGGCCTGGTATGACCGTACCACCGGGCAGCGGACTCCGCTGCCCGGTGCCGATGATCCCAAGTATGTGCAGACGGATGGCGTCTGGAGTCCGGATGGGAAGTACATTGTGTTTGCGCGTGCCGAGGCGCGAGATCCGCGGCCACCTGGACAGGAAAAGGCGACGCATGCGCTGGATGCAAACGAGACGCAGATTCAGTACGACCTGTATCGCGTGCCATTCAACGACGGCAAGGGCGGTGTGGCCGAGCCGATTGTGGGCGCCTCGCACAACGGGATGAGCAACAACTTCCCCAAGATCTCGCCGGATGGGCGCTGGCTGGTGTTTGTGCAATGCAAAAACGGGCAGCTGATGCGGCCAGACAGCCAGTTGTATATCGTGCCTGCGGAAGGCGGAACACCGCGGCGGATGCGGGCCAACACGCGTCTGATGAATTCGTGGCACAGCTTCTCACCCAACGGGCACTGGCTTGTGTTTTCATCGAAGGCGCGCTCGCCGTACACGCAGATGTATTTGACGCATATTGACGCGAACGGCAACGACAGCCCGGCTATTTTGATTGATAACGCGACGGCAGCCAATCGCGCCGTAAACATTCCGGAGTTCGTGAACATTCCCGCGGATGGGATCGACAACATCGAGGTGCATGTTGCCGATGAGCCGGCGATTGCCGCTTTGCCGAAAGCAGCCAATGGAAGCAAGTAAGACGCGGATGGATAGGACGTGCCGGCAATGATTGGAAGCCTCTTCCCGCTTCCTTCGTCGCGCCGGGCTCTGGTGCTTGGCCTGCTGTTTGCGAGCTTGCCGATGATGCGGGGTCAAGCAGCATGTACGCCACCTGATGAAATGAAGACGCGATTCGCAGGCAAGCCGGATGCTGCCGCGTACACCGATCTTGGCGTGTGGTTTGCGGACCAGAAGAACTACGCCTGCGCCACCGATGCCTTCGCAACCTCGTTGCAGATGGAGCCCAACCAGAAGGACTTGCCACACGTAGCTTTCATGCTCGGGGTCAGCCTCTACTTTCAAGGCGACGCGAAAGAAGCAATTGCGGCGCTCCAGGAAGCCGAACAGCTTGGCTACAAGGACAACAAGCTGCATGTCATTCTGGCGACCGCGTTGGATGGCGAGCATTCGACGAAGGAAGCCGAAGCTGAGTGGCGAGCGGCGCTGGATGTGGACCCGGAGCTTTCGACGGCTCTGGACGCGCTCTCCAACGACCTTCTTCTGGATAAGGACTTCAAGGGAATCATCGCCGCGCTTGAGGTTCCGCGACTGCTGGGGCAACGGACAGTTCGGCAAAGCCTGAACCTGGGCGCAGCGTACGCATCTACGGGACAGTTGGAGAAAGCGGCCGCGGTGCTGCGCGATGGGTTGAATACCACTCCGGATTCCATTGCAATCGCCAATCAATTGGCGAGGATCCTGGTGGAATTGAATCGCACGGATGAGGCTGTAACGATTCTTGAGCTGGCCGTGGCCCAGCATCCGGATGATGCGGAAGCCAAGGCAAACCTGGTCAAGGTGCGGGATGCGCTGGGCGCGGGCAAATGAGCTTCGCCGAACTAGCGCGCAGATGAAAAAGTGACCCGCCCGGACAGCTGCGGAGCGGGCCACCGAAATCCTGCGAACACTGCCTGTCTCTGAATCAGTTCGGTTTCGTGGCCATGGCGGTGGTGTTTTCCGGTTTCAGAGGCAGCTTGACTTCGAGCGTTCCCATGCGATTGCTCACGGTGTCTCTGACGGCGAGCCGGATGGATGCGGCTCCGGACGGTACTTCGATTTCCTGCTCGGCATGAAAGAACGGCTGCGGCTTCCCGTCTTTCCCTTTTCCGGTTGGCACCTGGCCCTGATTCAAAATGCTGTTGAGTAAGCGGCCATCGGAGTCGTAGGCTGCGGCGACAAATTCAAGTTGTGCGGGCTTCCCTTCCTGTGAGGCCAGTGTCTTCAACTGCGAATCCACGATGCCGTAGCCGATGCGGTACTTCTGGAGCATGACAGGCGGAAGCGGCCTGGGCGCTACTTCATTCTTTTTGCGGGTGCGGAAGTACGCAGGGGAATCCTGCAGTTGGGCCATCTGCTCCGTTGAGGCCATCTTGGGCTTTCCTTCAGTCGACAGATGAGTGCTGAAGAGAAAGTCGTGCATGATGGGTGCGCCGTGCTCAATGTTCGCGTAGAGAGTGTCCGAGGCTTTGGCGGCCATGAATTTCGACTGCACCACGTTCTTTTTGTCCATTTCCTGAACCTGGTCGTCGGTGACGGCATAGTAGAGAGTGCGGTAACTGAGCGTGTATTTGTCGCTCTTCGCGTTCGAAAGCGTTATTTCAATTTTACGCGGCGAGCCATCGTAATTCGTATTGGTGGGGGAATAGCTGAGCGTGTAGTAGCTCTCGCCATTTTTCACTGCGCTGTCCAGGAGTTGTCCAATACGGTTATTGCCGTGATAGGCATGGCCGCCTGTGGCTGCAGCAATGGCATCTTCGTACTGGTTATGGGTTATCTGATCGCCGGCGTAGTTATCAATATTCTGTCCCTCAATGTTTACTGGATACAGGGCAACCTGGCTACGCATCAGGGCTGCATAGGTCTTCTTGATGTTCTCGCTTAACAGGTAGGTCAGGTCGTTTATCTGCGGGGTTGAGTTGGAAAAGCCTCCGCCCGGACCCGCGCCCGCGTTGACGTCGAGGCCGTTGGTAATAGTGGGGCCTGTGGGGATGGGGAAGACGCTTGAGAGCCAGAACAGGTTCTTCCTTCCGGGAATTCCGTTCACATAGTCGGCGATGAATTTGATGCACTGAAGCGAGGCTCCTGCATCTGAATACCCGTAGGTTGACCCGTACATGAACACATCAGGCACGTGCGGACCGGGGCCCTTAGAGAGGATTGCGGCATGCAGCAGCGCGTGGTCGCTGGTAAATCCCTGGATCAGGTGCAGACCTGCGGCGTTGACAAACAGCGCAAAACGAGTGCCCGGCTGAGCATGGTCGACGAAGTCCAGCAACTGCTGGTGAGCGGTCATCTGGTCGATCATGGGAGTGTTCACCATGTCGTAATAGAGGATGTAGAGCGGACCGCGCTCCGGCTCAGTGGGCAGGTTGACGAAGGTATTGACGGGCAATGGTGGCAGCTTGGGCGGGACGTAGCTGGTCGTCGTGCCGTCCTGATAATCGAAGGAGAGAATGGTCTGCGGGTTCTTATCTTCCTTGACCTGGAAGTCATCTTTCCACAGGCTTTTTACGGGATTTCCGTCCTTGTCAGTCACCACGACCTCGATGGGCACGCGCCGCACATCGAGGTGAAGGACGGTCCCGGAGCCGTCGCCCGCGTCCTGTTTGCCTTGTTGCGGTGAGGAGGCTTGTTGCGCTGACGCCGGCTGGGTATGAACCGCCAAAGCCAGCGGCAACCCGACAAGCATTGCAGCGAGCGCTATCCGTGAACTGACCATGACTTCTCCCTGGGGCTGGTTTGTCCGATCGGTTTCCGCATAGAGCTTCTTACCTGGAGACCCTGTGCGAACCGGGACGGAACGATGAATGCCCCACTCAGGTATTAGACACTATGGATATAGGATGCGGTTAGCAGAGATTTTAAGTGGGACTCAAAGGATCAGAATCTCGAAATGAAAGCCTGGGTAGAGAGGGCTCCGCTCCGGCTTCAGGTTGGCGTGACCAATGGCCTGCGGGCTGGCATTCAGACAGACGAACGGCCGGGTAAGTTATACCCGGCCGCAAACGATTTGAATCAACAACAAGGGTCCTCCGAGAGGAAGACCGTGCTATTTCCCGTGTGCCGGCTCCGATGAGCGAGCCTTAGGTTGGCGAACCCTAGTTGAAACCAACCGAAGTATTCAATACGAAGCTCGTGGTGGTTTTCCACTCAGCCCAGTCGGAAATAATGGCTGACTCCGAGCTGGTGGAGACGTTGGGAGTTGTGGCCCAGTAACTGGGATCGTACATGCCCCAACCGTTCGGATTCAGTCCGCTGGTGGCCTTGTATGCCCACATGGTGGAGCTGATTCCGTTGTTGGTGTACTCGTTATAGGAATACTGGTACGTGGCTGCGCCATCGCCCATGTCATTCCATTCGCCAATGTAGTCCGGGCAATCGTAGCTGGAGTGATTGTTGAAGTCGGTAACCTGATTTCTGGAACCCTGCTCGACTACAGCCGAATCACCGTTCCATTGGTACTCATGCATTTCATAGACAACGTTGGTCCAGCCTTCGGATGAGGGACTGGGCAGCATGCTCCAGTCCCAATTGCCCCAGGTTCCTTCCATGATGATGATGTGAGAAGGATCGGCGGAGCGGACTGAGGTGTAGAGGCTGGCGTACGCGCTGATGACGGCGGCATCGCTGGGCGCGCCGGTCGGCTCGTTGATGAGGTCGTAGCCGGCGACGTTGCCGTTGCCCTTGTAGTGGTTGGCAATCTCCCACCACATCCAGGCGGTATTGCCCTGGTCGTTGTCGTTGGTCCAATACTGGTTTTGATTCTCCCAGCCGGTATCGTCCGAGGTGCTCTGTCCGCCGACCACTCCGTGCATATCGATCACCGTATACAGGCCCGCTGCCGCTGCATTGCTGACAATCCAGTCAAGCTGGGTGAACGCATCCGAGCGCCAGGAGGAAGTGGTTTGGCTGGACATGGGCCAGAAATTTCCCCACCAAACGGGAACGCGAATGGCGTTAAAGCCTGCCGCCCGCAGGTTGGAGAAGTCCTGCGTGCTGATCCAGTCCTGCTCGTAGTCCTTGATGAGCGCCTGCTCTGTCGCCACGCCAAAGCGGTTGTCGAGTTCTGTAATGATGCTATGGCTGTCAGGAAGACCGCCGCTGTCGCATGGGCACATCCAAGGTTCCATCACCATGTATCCACCGAGATTCATGCCCTTCAATACAACGGTCGAGCCGTTGGCGTTGACGATACTGCGGCCACTGGTGTGCAGCGCGCTGAGTTGCGCGAGTGCCAAGTGAGAACAGGCGGCGATGGCAAGAAGACATGCCGCGAACCGAAGGGCCATGCGGCCCGATTGGCGAAGTGCAAAACATCCTGTTGCAACGTGATTCATCTGAACGACTCCCCTGCACATCAGGATTCCCCTGACAGTCGCGTGCGCACTGTCAGGGTCGAGAGCATGCAGTCATGGTGTTCTGGGCCGCCGGAGAGCAAGAATCTTCAGCGCCCTGGTGGATTTTTTGCGTTGTTCTCAATGAGAAAACAGCGCGACGCTATTGGAACTGAAACCAGCAAACGTTGTTGTTGGGAATAGCCTTGACGGCTGTGGGGGCAATGGTTTCTGAGCCTGTTGTTGAGGGACAGTGCCGAGGTGTAAGGTTCACAATGCGCGGGTTCTGCGACCCTGGATGCCCTGTGGGAAAATGCGGAGGATAAAGTGACGGGTTGAATGCAGCGCTGTGAGTGTGCTCCGGCTACCCCGCGGGAGACGTCGGACACTCGAATCCCAGTGGTTCGATTACAGTGCGACAGATTGAGGCCGGTGCGATAGCTGGACACATCGCCTTCTTTTTGCAAAGATTTCAAAATCCGTGCCGAAGTTAGGCTGTCGAGAGCGCGAGTGTCGTGGAGTTACTCCGAGGATTTTCCGAGGAATTTCCGAATAATATCAAACTGCTGATTTCACGGCATTTATCGAGCGTATCGTGACGCAAGTAAACCGCAAACCGCCATTCGCGCTAGAAGACTGGATCGTCGAGCCCGAGTTCAATCAACTGACTCGCGGCAATGCCACCCATCGAGTTGAACCCAAAGTGATGAGCGTTCTGCTCCGCCTGGCGAGTCAAGCACAGCATGTGGTTTCAAAAGACGAAATTCTACGCGCAGTGTGGCCCGGCACCTTTGTGACCGAGGATGCGCTGACACGCTGCATTTCAGTGTTGCGCCACATCCTTGAGGACGATCTCCGCAATCCGCGATTCATCAAGACGGTTCCAAAGGTCGGCTACTGTTTGCTGATTGCGGCGCGCACTCTGGAAACTGCGCCCACCGATCTCCCAGCTCCTGACTCACCCAAGCCGCTGGAGGAGCGGCAACACCCGTCTCCACATTCCCCTAGCGCAGAAACCGCACCCGCTGCTCCGCCAACGGTGCAAGGGTCCGACAAGCGAGTGATCAGAATCCTCATCGGGACCGTGGCGCTTTCACTGACGTTGGCAGCCGGGATCGTTCTGTGGGTGGTGCATACCCCTCGCGCCAAATCAACTCCGCCCACGATTCGGACCTTTCAACTAACGACGGAGGCCGGCGAACAGAGCCGACCGGCTTTCTCCCCCGACGGCAAGCGGCTGGCCTTTGTTTGGGCAAAGGACGATGGTAGTCGCCAGCATATCTATATAAAGGAGATGGGCGGCGAGTCCTTGCTCCGCCTCACCGACCTACCTGACTCCGAATACAGCCCGGCGTGGTCACCGGACGGCAAGAAGATTGCATTTCTGTCCTCGTCAGACGCTGGTCTGGGACTATACGTCGCATCCTTGTCGGCTCCGCCGTCCGTTCGCAAGATTTACGTCCCAGGTGAGATCAAGCGTTGGGAAGAGGGCGCCCTTTCCTGGTCGCCTGATGGCAAGAGCTTTGCCCTGGTCGATCACGTGGGAGCCCAGGCGAGTTCGTCGATCTATCTGATCAATGTGGAAACCCTTCGTGCTCGGGAACTAACAACTCCTCCGCCCGGCTGGGAGGGAGACATAGACCCTGTCTTCTCTTCGGACGGAACTAAGATCGCTTTCCTGCGGGTGACCGAAGGCTGGAATGCAGACGTGTACTGGCTCCCCACATCCGGTGGTGAGCCGCATCAGATAACGCATGACGACAAAAAGATGAATGGAATCGCCTGGTCCTCGGACAATCAATCCATCGTCTTTTCGTCGGACAGGGCCGGCCAGGACGCCCTCTGGAAAGTCTCTCTGAAGGGCGGCGCGCCAGAGCGCATGCCGGTGGGGAGCGAGGATGCTACCCAGCCCGCCATCTCGCTCAATGGAAACAATCTCGCCTTTGTGCAGGGCTCAGCCGTGTTCGGTATCCTGCGGGTTTCTGCCTCAACGAACGCCTCCCGTGAGACAAGAGAGTCGCTGATTGTCTCCTCGACGGCGCAGGACTCGGCCCCCAGCATCTCTCCTGATGGCGCGCGGTTTGCGTTCCAGTCCTGGCGCTCAGGAAGCCGCCAAATCTGGTTGTCTTCCATCGACGGACACACGCTGCGGCAACTCACCGAACTGGACGGCGTCATCTCCGGCTCAGGCAGTCCGTCGTGGTCCCCCGATGGCGGCCAGATTCTTTTCGATGCGCGAATATACGGCCACGCGCACATCTTCGTGATTGCGGTTGATGGCGGCAACCCGAAACAACTCACGTTTGGAGACGTCAACGATATTGTTCCGCGCTGGTCGGCAGACGGCCACTCGATTTACTTTCGCTCCAACCGCAGCGATCGCTGGCAACTTTGGAAGCTGCCGGTGCAGGGCGGAACACCGCAAGCTGTGACCAGCGACGACGGGATCGTCGGATACGAATCACCGGATGGCAAATGGCTCTACTTTGCACGCGGTGACGAGAGTAACGGCATTTGGCGAATGCCCGCATCGGGCGGCGAGGCTGTCCGAATTCTCGATCAGCCGATGGCAGGTTATTGGGGCTATTGGGCGGTGACGCCGAGCGGCATTTGTTTTCTGGACCAGAGACAATCGACACCGTCGATTTCCATCTACGATCCTGTCTCTCAGAAAACTACCGTCATTGCCAAGTTGAATCGGCTGCCGCCTTTGTTCTCAGGTTTGACCGCGCTCGAAGGCGGGCGAGAATTCCTCATCAGCAACAAGTACGATGCGGGCAGCCATATCTCCATTGCGCAAGGCGTATTTTGAGCGAGGGTCGAGCCCTGCTGCGAAGCTTCACATCTAGCTCATAAACCCTAGATATGGATTGGAGCCGAAGTTGCCGAAGTTTGGAAATACTTGCCTGACCTGGCCATCGGAAAGTCCAAACCACTGTGCGAGAGTTCCCGCGTACTGATCTACCGCAACGGTGGGAATCAATCGGCCGGCTCCCACATCGTTGGCCTGATTAACGCCGATCACCGGATACTGACCATACATGTCCTCACCCTGAACCGCGCCGCCCACAACAAAATGGTGACTTCCCCAGCCATGGTCAGTGCCGTTGCTGTTGCACGTCAGGGTCCGGCCAAAGTCGGAAGCAGTGAAGGTGGTTACCTGGTTGCCCAGACCGGCAGTCACCATCAGGCCGTCGAAATACTCAAGGGCTCCGCCAAGCTGGCTCAGGAGTTGCGCAATCTGTATGGCCTGGTTGTTGTGGGTATCGAAGCTGCCGAGTTGCACATAGAAAATCTGGCGCGTCACGCCGAGGCTGCTAGCTCCGCCGATGATTCTAGCTACGGTTTGCAGCGAGATTGCAAGCTGGTTATCGGCGAGCTTATTCGATTGCGGATCGAGATATTGAGGAGGATTCGGCACGCCTCCGGGGCCGGCTGGAAGCATGGCACTCGCCAGGGTCGCCTGGGCTTTGATAGAACGATTCACGACGTTGCCATACTCCTTGGCAAAGAGATTGGCTTCTTCGTTTGTGAAGATGGCTGAGAGCGGATTGGCTGCCGCTGGAAGGCCGAAGGGTGGCTGCGACAAACCGTAGATGGGAATCGGGCCTGCCGAGGTGACATTCAGTTGATACGATGTTTGGCCGGAAAGGAACAAAGCGATGCCCGCAGTGGAGATGCAGGTGAAGGTCGCGTTGGAATTCCAGTTCATGCTTTCGATCAGATCGGCCATCGCGCCGCCCCAGCCAACGTGTTCTCCGCCGCCGAGGTTCGATGCAATGGCCTGCCATGCCGCCGATTGATCGAAGTGCGAGAACAACGAATCGGGCAGCGGCACTGAATTCGCATTGACCTGTGCCTTGGTGGCTGGAGCAATCAACGTGCCGGTATTGGCTACGATGGCGCAGCGGCCGGCGTTGAACAGGTTCTGAATTCCGCCCAGCGCGGGATTAAGAGCGAACGTCCGGCCGCTTTGCGGTGTCTTCGGCGTGATAGGGAGAAGGCTGGCGAGTGGATACGCAAGCCCCGGCGCACCCGACCGTGCAGACGTGAAAGCGCTGAAGGAGTCCGTGTCCGTAGCAATCACGGCACCGTGGCCATCGTTGCCGCCTTGCAGAAAAACGCAGACCAGCGCCTTGTAGCCGGATGCGCTGGTTCCCTGCGCCATGGCAGCCAGCGAGTTTAGTTCCACGAGAAATGGACTCGCATAAAGACCTGCCATGGAGGCCATCGAAGCCGTTCTCAAAAAGTGACGCCGGGACCGCTCAAGCTTGTTCATCATTGGCTCCCTAAAACTGTGCGCAGAAGGATGGCGAAGCCATCGTCAGGTAAATTGCCGTTTGTACACGGCTCAAGAGTGCGGCGTTGATCGCATTTTGATCGCTGGTTGGTATCGGGATGGCATTGATTGCGGTGAGGATCTGGCTATACAGCGTCGCGTCCATCTCACCGGCCATCAACAGCAGATTGATGCGATCGAGCAGTGCGTTGGGCGTTGCAGCCAGGCTCATTTCTGTCTCATAGCTCGAGAAAAGATCGGGCCCGCTGGTTGCGCTGCTGCCGATTGCGCCCTGCATGTAATTGATGTAGCCCACCACCGTGGAGACATTGGTCATCTGCATCTCGGGAGCCACAAGGCCGGCTGCTTCAATGGTGGTGGCAGGCGGGACATATCCCGGAGTAAACCAGTTGAAGACCGTAGGAGAGCGCAGGGACATTTCGCCGAGCCCGTAAATCGGATCCTCGGTGCTGCCCTGATCATAGGAACCCGTGCGCGATTGAGCCGTGAACGCCCGCGCCCATTCTGTATAGCGAATCAGCGCTTCGCGAACTTTGCCGTATTGCGGATTCCCGAAGTCGGTAGCCGAGGCCCGCGCCTCTGGGTCGAGCAGGATCTCCGAGATCACCGCCTGCAGATTCCCGCGCACGCCCGTGCCATCATTCTTGAACACGGCGGAACAGTTGCTGATGTAAGTTGGGCTCGGGTTGCTGGTCACCAGGTGCTGGATCATCTGCTTGCAGAAGAACGGCGGCACGTTTTGATGATTGAATATCGTATCCAGCGCCAGCTTCAGATCACCATCGGGATCGGGCGTTGCGGAAGCAGGAATTGTTACGCCAAGGAACTGCTTCTGTACCGTCGAGTGATGATCCGGGTAACTGCGCATCGGCAGAAGCTCTTCCCCGTACCCAGGGCCAACATACCCGCAGCAGTTGTAAAATTCTGCGTCGCTGGTGTCGTTCGGATCGTTCCAACTGAAGCCGGTGAAAACCGCAGCCAGCCCCATCACGTCGGTGTTCGAGTACGTCGGGATCGGGTTCCCCGTCGCATCGAGCTGTTGCGAGCCATCGTCATTCAACTGGTAAAGACCAATGGTGAAAAGCTGCATCACCTCGCGCGCGTAGTTCTCATCGGGGTCGGTGGTGGCATTGCCCTTATCGTTGCCCAGCATGTTCAGGAACTGCCCCATGATGGGGTTCAGGGTCACATCCTGCAGCAGCGTGCGGAAGTTTCCGAACGCATCCGCGCCAAGCACATCGTAGTAGTTCGCTTCTCCCCGAGGCTCACTCTGGATACTGAAGT
Source organism: Occallatibacter sp. (assembly GCA_049514915.1). Taxonomy (GTDB): domain Bacteria; phylum Acidobacteriota; class Terriglobia; order Terriglobales; family Acidobacteriaceae; genus Telmatobacter. The sequence goes on from JBEKUP010000002.1 coordinate 273,706, forward strand.
TGGGCTCAGTGGAGACGACCATCAGTTCGGTGAGCGCATTCACCACTCGCTGTCGTAACTGGTCGTTTCCGGCAATGCTCTGCTGCCAGAAAGTGTCCTGAACAAAGCTTTCGTTGGAAGCGTTCTGCTCAAAGAGCAGGTTGTTACACGTTACATCCGTTGCGGCGCAGGGCGGATTGTTCAGAATCACAGCCTGCTCCACGGCGGGCTCGTGCAATGTTTGCGGTATGGCGAACTGTTCATTGAGCCATGCCTGGTAGCCTTCCATCGATAGATGATGAATGTCCGCGTCGGTGGCGCCAAAGGTCGCCTGCTCCAGAAACCGCGCGGCATCCTGAGGACTCACGACCGGTGTTGGCGGCGTACCGTTCACAAGCGCAATCAGGTCCGCCGACTTCGCCGGTCCGGGGCTGGGATTCAACACCTGCAGGTCCAGATTGCCCGGCTCGCTCAGATCCAGGCTCGCGGTCAACTGGGTCCCGCTATTGAATGTCGTCGCCACCGGAAAGCCATTCGCCAGCACCTGTGCGCCATTGATGAAACTCTGGCCCGTCAGCACAACGCTTGTGGAGGGCGGCCCGACGTTGAAATTCATGGGCGACGCTGAATTGAGAATGGGAATCGGATTCAGCACCGAAATGTTCTGCTGGATCGATACCGCCGGATTATCGACGCTGGTAATGTTGAGCTGCACAACATTTGGATAGGCGGGAATCACCGTGGAGACCGGGATAACCGGCGGCGCAGTATAAGTAATGGATCCGTCCGCATTGGAGACCGCAGTGCCCCATTGCGCATTGCCTCCGGGAACCCCATTCACTTGCAGCGTCACACCGGTGTGGATGGTTCCGTTGACCATGAGCCCGAAGCTCAATTGATTTGAAACGCGCACATCGGAGCCATTTCCGGCTTGCAGCGTAAGCACCACCTGGCCCGGTCCAACCAGCACCGGGAGACTGGCCGAGTTGGCCGCCCCCGGATTGGGATTGCTTACCAGCAGCGGATACGTCCCCGGATTGGGCGCAGGAATTACCGCAACCAGCTCGGTGCTCGAAATCATGGTGGTCGGCACCGTCGCACCATTCCAACTAATCTGCGCGCCAAACACAAACTGCGATCCGTTCACCACCACCTGTGCGCTTCCTTCAGGGAAGGTTGACGGTGTGACGGTCCCGATAATGGGAATGGGGTTCAGGACGCTCACGGCCATAGAGCCAGGCGGAGAGTTTGGGTAATCGTTCGCGACGCTTGTTACGTTCACGGTGTTTGGAACCGGGACGATGGCTGGAGCCGTATACAGGCCCTTGTTGTCGATCGTTCCAATCTCCGAATTGCCTCCCGGGATGCCATTGACGGAGAAAGTCATTGGCGATCCCAGCGTCAGCGCAGGGCTGGTGAACTGAATCTGCTCATTGACCCGGATGGTAGTGGGGCCTGAGATCGAGGCAAAGGTGCCTGGATCGGTGATGGAAAAACTGCCGCAGCTTGTCAGGAGGGAGACGGCACAGACACAAGAAGCCACAAGCAGCGCGGCATTCAATGCGAAATTACGTTCAGTATTTGCGCGCACGATTGCTCCACACATTCAGGGGTTTCCAAGGCCAGGTCGAGGACCAAGTCGCGCAATCGTGGCAATTGAGTTGCTACTTTGGAGATAGCGTATATGGGCTGCCGGAAAATATCAATGGCTTTTTTGAATGGTAATGCACAGCATTAATTCCGATCGGCTCTAAAGACCGAAGGTCAAATGCCGCAACGGCGTTAAGTCCTTCAGAGAGAGCGGGTCAGGCAGATTGATGCGCTTTTTTCAGGTTGCCGTGAGGAGTGCCGGCAAACCGGACAGTAGCCGATTTTCGGCATCTCGGGAGCCGTTCGGAAGGAAAAGCCAGCCGTACAACGATCGAGCCGGCCTCGTCGCCGGCCGGCCCAATAGGCGGACAAATGGGATCGAGACCCGACTCATATGATCACTTCATGGTGATCGTAAACGTCACGATCAGCGTCTGCTGTCCGGCGCTCAACACCGTCCCGGCTGCCGGCGAATGTCCCCGCGACCGTCGAAGTTGCATCCAGTTGCGCTCATGCAATTGCCCTGGCAGCCTTCCGGCGAAAGTCTCCTTTATGTCCTATTCACCGTCAAAATAAGATAATTGCAAGAAGGAGACCGGCAATGGCGACCACCTGGAATTCGTCTGGCATCGTAGCAGTCGAAGCAGCGCCGCAACGCGAGAGTTCAATCCCCTGGTACCTGTGGTGCGTGGTGCTGGCGGTCACGTCCGTCACCATCGGCGGCCATTGGGATGTCTCCTGGCATCGCTCCATCGGGCGCGACACCTTCTGGACGCCCGCGCACATGGCCATCTACGCCTGCGGCGTGCTGGCGGCCATCTCCTGCGGATACCTCGTCTTCCATACCACCTTTCGCAAGCCGGCCAACCTGGTTGCGTCCTCGGTATCTGTCTTCGGCTTTCGCGCCCCGCTGGGAGCGTTCATTGCCTCCTGGGGCGGCATTGCGATGCTCACTTCCGCGCCCTTCGACAACTGGTGGCACGCCGCCTATGGTCTTGACGTAAAGATCGTCAGCCCGCCGCACACGCTGCTGATGCTCGGCGTATTTGCCGTCAAAATCGGCACGCTGATTCTGACCTTGGGAGCCATGAACCGGGCAGTGGATGCAACTGCCGCCCGGCGTTTGCAGTGGCTGCTCCTCTATGTGGGCGGCTTGATGCTCGTCTTCGAGTTGTTTTTCTGCATGGAATATACCTGGGACGTTTACTTGCACACCGCGCAGCCTTACCAGGTCATGGCGGTCGGCACGCCCTTGCTGTTTGCCGTACTTTGGCAGGCCTCGCGCAACCGCTGGGCCTGCACCGTGGCCGCACTCATCTACACGCTGTTTGTCGAATCCCTGGTGCTCATCCTGCCCCTCTTTCCTGCCGAACCCAAGCTGGGACCCGTGTTTGAAACAGTGACCCACTTTATCCCGCCCAAGTTCCCTATTCTGCTCCTCGTTCCAGCCATTCTCCTCGACCTTCTTTGGACCGCAACCAAGAAGTGGAAGCCCTGGCAGATCGCGCTTATCAGTGGCCCGGCCTTCGTCCTGCCTCTCGTTGCCGCTGAATGGCCATTCGCCAGTTTCCTCATGACCAAAACCGCGGCCAACCGCTTTTTTGGAACCATGTATGTTGGCTATGGCGAATCACCGCGCTCCTTCGATGTATTGCGCCATTTCGCGGATCCGGAACATGGCGCTGTGCTGTTGAGCGGCCTGGCGTGGGCCGCTTTGATTGCCTTTTTCAGTACCTGGATCGGAATCAAACTCGGGAGGTGGATGCGTGGCATCCAGCGCTGAAAGTGCAGTGCGCCCTGCAATAGGTCATATCAGAGTTGCCAGGCGCTCTAGCGCGCCGCTCCTCATCCTCATCTTCGCCGCGTTCTTGTTTGCAGCGCCTGCCGCCCACGCGCACGTCGGCAGCCCCGATGTCTACGCGGAAGGCAACGCAGGCCCCTACAAGCTTTTCGTCACGGTGCGCCCTCCCCTGGTGATCCCCGGTGTCGCGGAAATCGAGGTGCGCGCCGAAGGCGAAGGGCCAGACGCACCCGCAATCTCAGGCATTCAAATCACTCCCATTCCGCTCACCGGTGAGGCTTCACTCCACCCTCCTGTTCCCGACCAGATGAAGCAATCCGCGCAGGACAAGCTTTTTTTCACCGGCGCGCTTTGGATCATGGCCAGCGGTTCTTGGCAGGTCCGCTTCATTGTGAACGGCAACCGTGGGCCGGGTGTGCTCTCCATTCCCGTCCCGGCCACCTCTTCGTCCACGCGCGGCATGCAGGCCGGCCTCGGCATTCTCCTCGGCGGTCTGGGCCTTCTGCTCGTCGCCGGCGTCGTCGGTATCGTAGGTGCGGCCGTGCGCGACGCCCAACTGCCTCCCGGCGCTGTGGCAGCCGCGCCGGGCCGCCGTCGCGCCTGGATCGCCATGGGCATCGCATTCGTGGTCATGCTGGCCGCGGTGTGGTTTGGCAACCGGTGGTGGAAGAGTGAGGCCGACAACTACGGCCGGTACGTGTACAAGCCTCTGACCATGAAGGCAGTCCTCCGGCCTAATCAAATCCTTTACCTGAAAATCAAAGACCCCGGCTGGCTCTCGAGCCGCAAGACCGACGACTTTGTCCTCGATCACGATCACCTGATGCACCTCTATCTCATTCGCGAGCCGGCTTTCGACGTCGTTTACCATCTCCATCCGGACCAGGTCGCGCCGGGCGAATTCCAACTCTCTCTGCCGTCCGTTCCCGCTGGAACCTACAGTCTCTATGCCGATGTGGTGCACGCCACCGGCTTTCCGGAAACGCTGGTAACTCAGATTACTCTGCCTGAAATTGCCGGTCGCCCATTGGCTGGGGATGATGCAAAGGGTCTGGCGCAGCCGATCGCGTCGCCTGTCTCGTCCAACACATGCCAAGCCAATCCGGCCGCCAGCACGCGCTTCCGTCTGCCCGACGGCTACACCATGGTCTGGAATAATCCGGCTACGCTCCCGCCAAAAACTCCCCAGGTTTTCGAATTCTCATTACTGGGAAATGACGGCAAGCCTGCTCCGGACACGGCCCTCTACATGGGTATGCTGGGCCACGCCGCCTTCGTCAAAACCGACGGCACTGTCTTCGCGCATGTTCATCCCTCCGGCACAGTCTCCATGGCGGCGCTGATGATGGCCGCGGCTCAGAATCAGCCCAGTCTGCCCAATTCCGGCACCATGATCTCCATGCCCGGTATGGCGATGCCGGTATCCAACCAGCCTTCAACCGCACTGCCTAATTCCGTTGGATTCCCTTACGGCTTTCCCACCGCCGGCGCTTACCGCATCTTCGTCCAGATGAAGCATGGGCAAACGATTGAGACGGCGGCATTCGACGCCTGCGCCAGCCCACCCGTTGCCAACTGAATCTGGGCTCTGATCTGCCTGACACTCTGATTCGAGAGAGCCCCACCGATTCGCCCCGTTGCTATGCGTCGGTTGTCAATCCTCGTCATTTACTGCTTGGAGATGAAAATCTCAGGGATGGGTATGGAACGAGCGCATGGTTCCAGCCCAGTTCGCTGTTCACTACGCCGGCGATCCAAATGACGTGCACACCCGCGCAAGCAAAAAGACGCACGGTTGGTATTGGCAATTTAGTTGTGCAACGTTTGCACCCCCAAAAAACCAAGGAGAGAATGATGTCAATTCTCGAGTAAGGGGCTCTTGCTTTCTAACTTACTCAATATGAAAAAACAATGGAGCAGACCGACGTCTGCTCCATTGAAAGTAAATAAAAGCTGCTAACTGCAACCGCTGGTCGATCCGCAACTCATGCAGCGATAGCAACTGCCATTGCGGACCATGATAGCTCCGCAGGTTCCGCAGCTGGGCGCGTCGCCCATGTCGTACATTTCGCGCATGGCGTCGGCCGCATGGTAAATGCCGCGGTCCTGCAGGCTGGGCCCGTGCGTGGGATTGGCGGGCGTTGCATAGTGGGCTGTCGCCTCGGGCGCAATGCCCCCGCCCGCCACGGGACCGCCGGTTTGCCCGGCAAAATGGCCGCTCACCTGGCCAAGCCGCCTGGCAACTTCCTCGGCGAGCCGGGACAGATTATCCTGCGAATGGATTGCATCGTTCTCGGGCTCGGTTTCCGGTAGCAGGCTGGGCGACGCGGCCAGCTGTGGCACCTGCGGAGCGAGTCCCGAGAACAGCGTCAACTGCGTGCCGGAAAGAAAGCGCAGGCTGAGCCAGCGGAAGATGTAATCCATAAGGCTCTTGGCATAGCCAATCTGCTCGTTGCCGGTCCAGCCCGAAGGCTCGAAGCGGGTGTGGGCAAACTTTTCGCACAGCACCTTCAACGGAACGCCATGCTGCAAGGCAAGCGAGATCGAAGTAGCGAAGGCGTCCATCAGGCCCGAAACAGTCGAGCCTTCCTTGGCCATCTTGATGAAGATTTCGCCCGGTTGTCCGGTGGGATAGAGGCCCACCGTAATGTAGCCCTCGTGCCCGGCAATGGAGAACTTGTGAGTGATGGAAGCGCGCTCCTCAGGGAGCCGGTGACGGATGGCGCGCGGCGGACCATTGAGGTCCTGCGCTGGATCCTTGATGGGCTCCGGCACGGCCTGCACAGGCGCTGCCTTCAGCACCGGAACAGCCGCGGCCTTGGCAATTTGCTCAAGCGCGTTTTGGAAGGCCGCAGCGGTAGTCACGACCTGCTTTGCGCTCACTTCGAGCTTCTCGCCAATTTTGGCTTCGAGAGCCTTTACGTCGCCCTCAGCCGGCGCGTGGCCCGCGACGATGTTGGCAAACACGCGGCTGCCCGCGGCATCCAGAGCCGACGGCTCCTTCTTCTTTTCATCCATGCTCGTATTCAGGGGCTGCGTTCCCTTGGAGCCGTCGCGGTAGATGGCTACGGCCTTGATGCCCTGGCGCCAGCTCTCGGCGTAAGCCTCGGCAACGTCTTCCACGCTGGCCTCGTGAGGCAGGTTGACGGTCTTGGAGATGGCACCGGAAAGAAACGGCTGCGTGGCTGCCATCATCTTGATGTGCCCCATGTACTGGATGGAGCGCGTACCCTTGGCCGGCTTGAAGCTGCAATCGAAGACCGCGAGGTGCTCCGGCTTGAGGCCCGGAGCGCCTTCGATGGTGCCGGTCGCGTCGATGTAGCTGACGATGGCATTCACCTGCTCGTTGTCATAACCGAGCTTGAACAGCGCTGCCGGCACGGTGTTGTTAACGATCTTGATCATGCCGCCGCCAACCAGCTTCTTGTACTTCACCAGCGCCAGGTCGGGCTCAATGCCGGTGGTGTCGCAGTCCATCATGAAACCGATGGTTCCGGTGGGCGCGAGCACGGTCATCTGCGAGTTGCGGTAACCGTAACGCTCGCCGTTGATGAGGGCCATGTCCCAGCACTCGCGGCTGGCGTCGATGAGCGCATCCAGCTGAGGCACGCTGAAAGGCTCGCCGCTCATGCGCGACTTGCCGATGTTGTTCACTTCGGCGCGATGCATGCGGATCACATCCAGAAACGGCTCGCGGTTGACATAGAAGCCGGGGCATGCGCCGCCGGGCCGCTCAACAGATGCGGTGAGCGGTGTGGCGGAGGCGATGGGCTGGCAGCTTGAGGCGACGATAGCGGATTGCAGATAGGCCTGGCCGCACATGATGGCGGTGAGCGCGGCGGCAAAGTCACGGCCGGCAGCGGAGTCATAAGGCAGACCCATGGCCATCAACAGTGCACCGAGGTTGGCATAGCCGAGGCCGAGCGGGCGGTAATCGTGCGAATTGCGCGAGATGGCCTCAGTGGGGTAGCCGGAGTTGTCAACCAGGATCTCCATTGCCGTGATGATGACGGAAATCGAATGCCGGTAGGCGGCGATATCGAAGCTGCCCGCGGCCGTCTGATACTTGAGCAAGTTGAAGCTGGCCAGGTTGCAGGCCGAGTTATCGAGGAACATGTACTCCGAGCAGGGGTTGGACGCATTGATGCGCGCCGTGTTCTTGCTGGTGTGCCACTTGTTGATGGTGGTATCGAATTGCATGCCCGGATCGCCGCACAGCCAGGTGGCCTCGGCAATCTTGCGCATGACGTCGCGCGCTTTGTACGTCGCCACCGGCTCGTGGCCCTTCACCGTATAGGTGGTGTACTCGCCGTCGTTCTCATAGGCGCGCATGAACTCGTCACTCACGCGGACGGAGTTGTTGGCATTCTGGAAGAAGATGGACGAGTAGGCCTCGGAGTCCGGACCGGAACCGTCGTAGCCCGCCTTGATGAGCGTGAAGGCCTTGGCTTCTTCCTTCGCCTTGCAGTCGATGAAGTCGAGGATGTCCGGATGGTCCGCGTTGAGGATGACCATCTTGGCCGCGCGACGGGTTTTGCCGCCGGACTTGATGACACCGGCAAACGCGTCAAAACCGCGCATGAAGCTGAGGGGACCGCTGGCCTCGCCGCCGCCCGAAAGCAGTTCCTTGGATCCGCGGATGGTGGACAGATTGGTTCCCGTGCCCGAGCCCCACTTGAAGAGCATGCCCTCCGTCTTGGCGAGGGTCAGGATGGATTCGAGCGAGTCGTCGACCGAGTTGATGAAGCAGGCCGAGCATTGCGGATTGCGGTAGCCGGTGGCGGAATACTTCACGCCGCCGGAAGCCGGATCCCAGTGCCAGTTCTGGCCGTCGGAATCTGGTTCAAGACGGTCGCAGCCCACGTTGAACCATACCGGCGAGTTGAAGGCCACCTTCTGCGTCAGCAGCATGTGCGCCAGCTCGTCGTGGAAGATAGCCGCATCGACGGGCGTGGCGAAGTAGCCGCCGGCCATACCCCAGTCGCGAATCGTCTCCACTACCCTGCCCACAAGCTGCCGCACCCCGGTCTCCCGCTCCGGGGTCCCGATCTGCCCGTGCAGGTACTTCGAGGCCACAATGTTGGTGGCTGTCATGGACCAGTCAACCGGCACCTCAACATCCTTCTGCTCAAAGATGGAGTTGCCCTTGGTGTCTGTGATGGACGCCGTGCGCTTCTCCCACTGCAGTTCGTCGTATGGGGATACTCCCTCTTTGGAAAAACGCCGGCTGAACATCAGCCCGCCGTGGTTATAGGCACTGGGGACGGTAGTTGTGGATGTCTGAAACTGAGCCTCGCTCATGAAATCTCCTTGATCGCCAAAAAAGTGATCGATTGATGCCGATAGAACGCCCTCTTGCCGAACGGCGTCATTGCAGCCTGGGTTCGGGAGGACGGGATGAATCTCTTAAACCAAACGGGTGTCGGGAATGTGAAACTGCCGCAAAATTCCGATCCTGCTGAGCGGCCCCGGCGGTTTCTCAACCCCGGCAACGTTACAATCCGTTTACAGCCGCAGATGAAAAAATAGCGCTGTCTGTGGTGCATGTCAACAGCAAACCACAATATCTTGTATTTTGTTCTCATTTGGGGCATCCCTTCACTAAACAGCGGGAATTGCCTGTGGAAAGCGCCGGACACCCTTGCGGGACGCGGATTTCAGCCACCGAAAACACCCTGACAATTAGATGCGATGGGGTCACCCGCCGCTTCCGCTTCACTAACAAGCCTAGTCCTCAGCGGGATCGCTCACAAGGCGCAGAAACGGTGCAGTTTGTGGCTGAAACTGTGCGAGTTGTGGACAATGCGGCACGTATTTTCGGAATGGCTACGGGTGCGGATCGAGGGTGCCAGGACAGAGGTGCAGCGTCGGGACTGATAGCCTGAATTCGTGAATGAAACTACCCCATCTCTTCCCGCTTGGAAACCCGCATTGCCGCCCGTCCCTGTCACGCTGCAAGGCCGCTACGCTACTTTGGAGCCCCTAGATGCCCAGCGTCACGGCGACGCGCTGTGGCAGGCTGCAAACCGCCACGATGCGATCTGGACCTGGCTCTTCGACGGACCTTTTGCAACAGAAGCCGATTTCCTCCGCGCCGTCGGGGAGAAACAAACTTCGACGGCCGCCGTTTTTCTGGCGATCTTGCCAACGGCTTCCGGCCGCGCCGCAGGTTGGGCCAGCCTGATGCGCGCGGAACCCGCCCACGGCGTAATTGAGGTAGGCAACATCCTGCTGACTCCCGCGCTGCAGCGCACGACGGCCGCCACTGAGGCCATGTACCTGATGGCCAGGCACGTTTTCGAGACGCTCGGCTATCGCCGCTACGAGTGGAAGTGCAACGCGGAGAACCTTCCCAGCCGCCGGGCTGCCGCGCGCCTTGGATTCACCTTCGAAGGCATCTTCCGCCAGCACATGGTGGCGAAGGGCCGGAACCGCGACACCGCCTGGTTCTCGATGTTGGACCACGAGTGGCCGGCGAGGAAGCAGGCGTTTGAGGCATGGCTGGATCCGGCGAATTTCGACGCGGAAGGCCGGCAGATCAGCGCACTCAATTCGTCGAAGAGCCAAGGCCAATAAGCTGCTTGAGCTGCGAGAAGTCGTAGCTCACCCCGAACTGGCCTCCAAATTTGCTTTTGTCCAGCAGTTCGGTCTTGTTTGACCACTTGCCGGCCAGCGGGATGGCGGCCCCACCGATATGCACTGTGATCTTGGCCTGCACCACTTCGAGCCATCCCTGTGTCCCAGCCACAAACACCTGCGCGTTGGCCGGCAGCGTAACCCCGCTGGGAACGCTGGACGCAGTAATGTTCAGGACGGATGGTTTGCTCTGGTATTGGCCGTATCCGGCCAGGCTGAAACTGGGCGAGTTCCTTGCCGAGCCCAGGTTCTTGTCCAGTTCTCCTGAGACTTGCGCGTCCTTCAATCGTCCGTACTCCGCCCCCGCCGGGATGCTTCCATAAATGGAGACAGCGGCATTCAGGTTCCAGGTTGAACCGGCGGCATTGCTCAAATCGCCGCTTCCTACGAAGCGAAAGTCGTGCGTTTCCGGCTGGCCTACCGGCTGGTTAAACACGTACTGTGCTGAGGCGTCCCAGCCCGGCATCTGGCTTTGCAGGCTCTTCTGGAACGTCATCAGGTCTGCCTGGAATGCCTGGGTATATGCCGCCCAATCGCTGTCCAGGGTACTGTCGGTCTTATCCAGAGACCCGGCAGCGGTGTCAAAACACCCGTTGAATCTGGCAATGAACTGGGCTATCCGGTCCTCCGCACTGGCGGTTGCCTGCGCCAGTCCCAGGTAGGCTTGTGCCTGGCACTCCGCCGTCGGCTGATACGACGAAAAATGACTGATAAAAGCCGCGCGCGCTTTGTCCACCGCCGGAGAAGTAGTCTTGTCCGGCGGCACATAAAGGTGCTGCAGGTTGTGCTTCTTCAGATAGTTGGTCAGGTACCGCTGCGTAAGTTTGTTGTTGAACTCATAGTTCACGGTCAGCGTCGAGAGTTTGGTCGCGCTGGAATTGAACAGAACGTTCGCTGTGTTCACCGGTGCCGTGTTCGCCGACCCCGTTGTCGGCACGCTCATGGTGCTTGCGGAGTTGGTTGCCAGCCCCGCCGACAGGGACATGTTCTGCAGCACCGGCGTTCCTTTCGGGAAGTAGCTCAACTCCGGCGCACCGAGAAACGCTTCACGGAAAAGGTGATCCAGATTGGTCTGCAGAGTGATCGTGTTTCCATTCTGGCTCTGGGTCAGCGCCCCTGACTCCAGTGCTACCGCCACAAGCTGCGTCGCCACCGGCTTGGCTATCAGGCTGGTTGATCCGCTGCCTGCAACGGGCGCGCCCACGTCGGTTTTCAGCTTGTTGGCCGCATTCACGGCCGCTTGTTCGGCCTGCTGGTCCGCCTCACTCGCAATGCTGTTGGTCTTGTATATCGAATACGCATTCGCGAGCCCCGCTGCATCCGGCGTCAAATTCGCAATGCTCTTTAACGCGTCGTGAGTTGCTGTATCTTCACCCGCCAGGACAACCGCAAAATCGTGGCAAAACTCATAAGCCGCCTGGTGAATCGCCCTCTGCTTGCACACGCGTTCGTAGTTCTTCATCTCATCCGCATGATTCGGAGCCGCCGGGGCCGAAGTCGGAGCGGTCGTGGCGGTAGCCGCCGCGCCCGGTTCGGGAGCAGCTTGCTGCCCACCAAGTTCCACAGACCATGCAACCAGAATCGCCGCAACCAGAATGAACCTCTTCATGATCCGCTCCGTTGCCCGATCACCCGAATCGCTGTGCCGTATGGATCCATTTGAGGATCGGGATCGTTGACCGTCGCAAGCGTCTGCTGACTTCCGCTCGCGCCAATCTCCACTGCGTTCCAGATAATCGGCGGCACCGCCCTCGGCTGAATAGTCAGCGAGAGATCGGCCTGCCCCGAGACTAAAGTGAACTCGACCGTGTCCCCATCCGGTGTCACCGAGGTGGTGCCAGGATAAAAAACGTCCGCGAGCTTGATTGCCACCGTCGAAGCAACAGGAACCACCTTGACCTTGACTTTCTTTCCGGTCGGTCCTTGCCAGTTAAAGTTCGCGTCCTGCGTCAGCGTAAGGTCGTTTGCCATGAAATATACCTTTGTGCGCGGTTTGGGCGTCAGCGCCTCGAACCTCTGCAGCGCCACGCGGGATCCCAGAAATCATCCGGAGTGTCCGTCTGTTGAATGGGAATGCACGAGCGTAAGCCGGGGTACCGCGAATGTAAAGCAATCTGTGAGAACAGCTAATACTATCTAACTGTTACGAAAGGATCAATCTATCAACACTCCGGCCCTGCTGATGCAGCATCTCCGCGATAACCCGGATTAACCGGTGACTAGGAGAATCCCTTCGCCGGCCGTGACGCAGTGGGCTCATGACAGCCAGTGCAGGGAAACTTCATCTCAGCTGTTCGCGACGCACCAACGGAAAACGCCGCCCATATTCGGGCGGCGTTTTCATTTACTCCGGAAACAGAAATCAGTTGCTATCCCTTGGACTCAATCCTCATGCCGTAGAACGATTTGTGCACGAAGAATACTGACACCAGGAAGAACACGACTGCCAGCACGTGGGTGAGCATGGGGTTGTTTGCGCTCAACGTCACTGCCAGCTCGACGGCAAGCAATCCGAACAACGTTGTGAACTTGATGACCGGGTTCATGGCCACCGATGAGGTGTCTTTGAACGGATCGCCGACGGTGTCTCCGATAACGGTTGCATCGTGCAGAGGTGTGCCTTTCTGTTTCATGTCTACCTCTACAATTTTCTTGGCATTATCCCAGGCGCCGCCTGCATTGGCCATAAAGATGGCCTCATACAATCCGAAGATCGCAATCGAGAACAAGTAGCCGATGAACAGGAACGGCTCCATGAACGCGAATGCAAGCGTCGAGAAGAAGACGGCAAGGAAGATGTTGAACATGCCCTTCTGCGCGTACTTGGTGCAGATTTCAACTACCTTCTTACTGTCACTGACCGATGCTTTCTCCGCGCCTTCCAGATGGATGTTGGCCTTGATGAACTCAACCGCGCGGTAAGCGCCGGTAGAGACCGCCTGCGTGGAAGCACCCGCGAACCAGAAGATGACCGCTCCACCGCAGATGAGCCCCAGCATGAAGGGAGCGTGGAGCAGGGAGAGTTTATACACATTGGTTGTCAGTCCGTGTGTCAAAGCCATGATGATGGAGAACGTCATGGTAGTTGCGCCGACGACGGCCGTGCCGATGAGCACCGGCTTTGCCGTAGCCTTGAATGTGTTGCCGGCTCCGTCGTTCGCTTCGAGCAGGTGTTTCGCGCGCTCGAACTTCGCATCGATGCCGAAGTCCTTCTTCAACTCCGCTTCGATGTTGGGAACGTCTTCAATCAGTGATAGCTCATAGACGGACTGAGCATTGTCAGTAACCGGGCCGTAAGAATCTACGGCGATGGTGACCGGACCCATACCCAGGAAGCCGAAGGCCACGAGGCCAAAGGCGAAGACTGCTGGAGCCAGCATCATGCCCGCTGGATTGTTCTGCGAATCGGGAATGCCCAGGCTGAAGTAATAGCCGAGTCCCATGAGGGCGACCATGCTGAGCCCAAGCCAGTAAGCCGAGAAGTTTCCAGCCACGAATCCCGACAGAATTCCGAGAGAAGCGCCGCCTTCCTGCGCGGATTTGACGACTTCCTTGACGTGTGTGGATTTGGTCGAAGTGAAGACCTTGACCAGTTCCGGAATGAGCGCGCCCGCCAGGGTTCCGCACGAGATGATGGAAGCCAGCTTCCACCACAGGGTTCCATCACCCAAGGTGGGGAGCATGAGATACGAGACGATGTACGTGAGGATGATGGAGACGATTGACGTGATCCATACCAGCGAGGTCAGTGGCGTCTCGAAGTCCATGTCGTCGGCGTCTTTGTACTTCGCGCTGGCGATGGCGGTATTCAGGAAGTACGCACCTGCGCTTGAAAGCAGCATTCCCACGCGCATCACGAAGATCCAAACCAGCAGTTGCGCCTGGATGTTGGGCTCCCTGACTGCAAGCAGGATGAAGGTGATCAGCGCCACGCCGGTGACGCCGTAGGTTTCGAAGCCGTCAGCGCTGGGTCCAACCGAGTCGCCCGCGTTGTCACCCGTGCAGTCTGCAATGACGCCAGGGTTGCGCGCATCGTCTTCTTTGATCTTGAACACGATCTTCATCAGGTCGGCGCCGATGTCGGCGATCTTGGTGAAGATACCGCCGGCGATACGCAGGGCCGCAGCACCAAGCGATTCGCCGATGGCGAAGCCGATGAAGCACGGGCCCGCATACTCCTTCGGGATGAACAGAAGGATAAAGAGCATGATGAGCAGTTCAACCGAGATCAGCAGCATGCCGATGCTCATGCCGGCCTTCAGCGGAATTGCCATGATGGGATACGGCTTGCCGCGTAATCCCGCGAATGCCGTCCGTGAGTTGGCAAATGTGTTCACGCGGATTCCGAACCACGCCACGCCGTAGCTGCCGGCGATGCCAACCAGCGAAAACAACAGAATGATGGGCAACGTGACTGCAATCGATTTTCCGGGTACCGGCGCCAGCCATCCAAAGTACATCGATATGATGACGGCGATGAAAACCCAGAGCAGCATGATGAATTTGCCCTGCGTAATCAAATAGGTCTTGCAGGTCTCGTAGATCAGCTCGGAGATCTCGAGCATGCTGCGATGGACCGGCGCGTTCTTCAACTGCACAAAGATGGTGAGACCGAACAACAGGCCGCCGGCGCAGAAGAGCAATCCGATTAACAGAAGGGTATGCCCGTCCAAGCCAAAGAAATGCGGAAAACTCACGGACCGCAACTCCGGCAGAATCAGGTTGGCTTCGCCTCCGCCTGCGTGTTCCTGCGCGCTTGCGAATGCCGGAAGCAGCAGGCCCATGAGACCTATCGCGGTTTTATACGGGAGCCTGAAGGTCTTAGCCCCTGCCTTGATGGCTCCAGCGGTCTTAAGCGTTTCCGGAGTTCCGGTGTCCGATCCGATGACCTGGCGTGCAAAGAGAGATGCGACAACGAGCAAAGCGCTCACAGCCAGAAAGAATTCCACCCAATTCATTACAGTCACAAGTCCTCCCGAGTTAAGGTTTGAAGCCGTATCACGAACGACCCCAGGAAACGCGACCTCTTTTAACACTGGGGAAAAGCAAAGGGGAAGGCTATCATCCGCATACACCTCTGTCGAGTGACTGCAATCACAGGGTTCCGGCGGGGCGCGTGCCTGATCTATTCCAGCGGAATATCGATCTTGTCCTCAGGCAGAATCTCGGTCAGATCCTGTAGGGATGGATCGCGGAACTTGCCGCCGGGGAGCTGGTGCAACTTAAAGAGAACAATCAAGTTACGCTGAGGATCATCAAGGGCCTGGAAGGTCGCCACCTGTTCCATCGAATAGGATTCGTGAATGCTCTCGAGGATCCCGGGGTCGATGTCATTCCAGGTGGCATACCAGCCGGGCTGGTAAGCGGATAATCGAGCATCCAGATGTTCGGTGCCGAAATCGTCGCACATCGCCGGCAAGTGGCTAACCAGAGTGAATTCATCTCCACTGATCGAAACCAGCATCCGGTTGCCGTTGGGATGGGCATCTATGTATTGAGTGAGCTGGGCGACGGCATTCACTAACGTGTATTCAGGATGAGCCGCAAAACGCGCGGTCTGCGCAGCATTCAAGCCCACCGCGACCGCCGTGAGCGCAACCGCGGCCCAGCCGGCCATTCGCGCCGGCCGGGGCGGAGCCACAGCGCCCCGGCCAAGAAGCGCTTCAATTCCCAGTGCCAGCATGAAGAAGCTGAAAAAGGCCACCACGGCAAAATAGCGCGGCTGCGGATGGTTCTGGACAGTCATGAAAAGGATGTATCCGGCCGCGGCCCACGCCGATGCGCCAAACACCGGATCCAGCAGCAATCTCCTTGCTCGCTTGCTCCGCCAGGCCAAAGCGGCGCCGAGCGCGATGATGCCGGCGAGCGGAATGAGGATGCGATCAATCCACAACCCGCCGTGAAATGACCACCAGAGGCTGACGAACGGCCAGTAGAACTCCGGCGGCTTGTCGTACTTGTTTATGGAAAAGAGGTACTTGTAATCACGAAACAGGCCATCGTCCACGATCAGCGCCATCCAAAGGCCAAACGTCGTTGCAAAGATGCCGGCCGCGGTCAGCACGCAGCGGATGGCGAGCCGTCTGTTTTTCCAAAGCGGCAACACCATGGCCCAGATCACTGCCGGTAAAAGAAATACAGCGGTGGTCTTGGTGAGCATCATCAGTGTAAAAATCACGCCGATCCAGACGGAGAACCAAACGGGGCGGCGCATCCTGGGAAGCCGGACGGCCAGGTTCAAGGCAGCCAGCGTGAAGGCAGTCAGCATGGGCTCCAAAATTGCCAGCCTGCTGAAGCAATAGAGGAAGGGGCTGGTGGCAATCAGGGTGAGTGCCAAAAGCGCCATCCAGCGGGAACCGCTGCTACGCAGCAACAGGTAGCTCAGCAGCAGATTGACGAAAAAGAACGCGACCGCCAATCCGCGGGCGGCCTGGATGGTGACCCCGGTAAAGAAAAACAGCACCCATTCCAGAAACGGCCATACCGGAACCGCCGGAGCAGGATTGAAATCCCCGGGGAGGTACCAGTTGCCGAACAAATGCGCCCGAATGGCCGCATTTCCGTACCAGCCTTCGTCGGTGTATTTTGCCCAGTCGCAAAACCAAATGGTGTGGTTTGGAAAATCCGCGCGAAGATGCAGGGCGTGCAGAACCGCAAAGGCGCCGATCACCGCCAGCCAGACAGCGTAGATCCAGCGCTTAGTCGACATCGTCGATGCAGTTTTCCTTGAATACCTTAATGGAATGAGAGGTTTCCACACTCACTCTCTGAAACGCGCCAAGAATGAGTACCGTCGAAGTGAAGAGTACATCAGAGGTTTTGCTCGATTATACCCCGGCGGAAACACGTCCCCGGCGATGGCTCCGGTCGGTCCGCCAACGCTTGCCGCGCGCAGAAGATCATTCCAATTTTAACCGGGCATTCACATTTGGATTGTAGGCTTTGACCAGGGAATTGCGGTCAGTCACAGAATCCACAGCGCTCTTGTTCTGAGTGCGCGCGCGGAATTTGCCTGAGAAATCCCAAGCCATGCGCGAGGCCGATTGCGCGAAATGACATTAGTTAAGCACGAGTCCGAACCAGCGCATTCCACGCTGTATTGAGATTCATTTTCAGGGAGAGCCATAATGACACTCAAACAAATACGCAGGAACGTTCTTTGCCTGGCGATGGTCAGTCTGACCCTTTGCCTACGGCCTGTTGCCTCGATCGCGCAAACCAGTACACAAGGAGCAATCGCGGGCACCGTCGAAGACCCATCTGGAGCGATTGTGGGTGGCGCAACCGTCACCATCCACAGAGAGGCGACCAACACAGACATCACG
Organism: Occallatibacter sp.; assembly: GCA_049514915.1. Lineage (GTDB taxonomy): Bacteria > Acidobacteriota > Terriglobia > Terriglobales > Acidobacteriaceae > Telmatobacter. The sequence goes on from JBEKUP010000002.1 coordinate 291,037, forward strand.
CTGACCTCCGACAACAGCGGCTATTTCAAGGCTCCGCTGCTGGAGCCCGGCACGTACACGGTTACACTTTCCGCCTCCGGCTTCGCTTCGTATCGCGCCGACAACGTGATCGTGCAGGTTGGCCAGGTGACCACGATTGAACCGCGCCTTGCCCTTGCCTCCGCCTCGGCGTCCGTGGAAGTGACCGAAACCGCGCCGGTGCTGAATATGGATTCGCCGGACCTTTCCGACACGCTGAACACGCGAGCTCTGTCCGACATTCCTATCAACAATCGCCGCTGGTCGAGCTTGGCCATGACCACGCCGGGCATCGTTGCGGATACCAGCGGTTTCGGCTTGATCAGCGTGCGCGGCATCAGCACCATTCTCAATAACGTTGAGATCGACGGCGCCGATGACAACCAGGCCTACTACGCCGAGGAGCGGGGACGTACGCGTGAGGCTTATTCCACTTCGGCCAGCGCAGTCCGCGAGTTCGCCGTCAACACAGGCGTCTACTCCGCGGAGTATGGCCGTGCAGCGGGCGGCGTAGTCACTTCCGTCACCAAGAGCGGCACCAATCAACTGCACGGGCAGGCATATTTCTACGATCGTGAAAGCAATTGGAATGCTTTCAACGACTTTTCCAAGATCTCAGTCCTGAATTCCACAACGAACGCCTACGTGTCGACGCCGATCAAGCCGGAAGACCTGCGCAAGATTTACGGTTTCACCGTGGGCGGGCACCTGATCAAGGACAAGCTGTTCTGGATTTACACGTACGATCAGCACTCCCGCATCGATCCGATCGTCGGCGTGCCGGGCACCCCGGCAACCTTCTACACGCTGCCCGCGCAGGCGCTGGCTGCGGGCGAAGTCTGCGACCCGAACGGTTACCTCACCGGCGGCCCGACGATCGATGAGTACGCCTGCACCCTGGCCGCACGGCAAGGAGTGAGTTACGCACAGGGCGCCGCCCTTTACTCGGCCGGCGTCGCGGCCCTGAACACGGATATCGGAACCGCTCCGCACGCAGGCTACCAGGAGATCAATACTCCGAAGCTCGACTGGCAGGTGAACGACAAAGAGCATGTGAGCTTCCTTTATCACCGCCTGCGTTGGGATTCTCCCGGCGGCGTGCAGACCGCTTCCACCGATCACTATGCGTTCGACACTAATGGCAATGACTTTGTGAAGCTCGACTACGGCGTAACCAAACTCACCAGCCTCATCACTTCCAACCTCAGCAACGAATTGCTATACCAATACGGCCGCGAACTCAACGATGAGGGCCAGCAGCCGTTCAGCGCCTATACCAAGCAGTATCTGCAGGGCAACAACGGGGCCACGGCTTCCCAATCGTTCGGTTTCACGCCCAATGTGCCGGAAGTTAACTTGACGGCTTCAACCATCAGCGGCTTTTACCTCGGCTCGCCCTACTACTCCTACCGCAAGGCGCTTCCAGACGAGCGCAAGTGGCAGATTGGCGACACTGTGTACTGGAACAAGGGCAATCACAGCTTCAAGTTCGGCACGGACAACGTCCACAACTCCGACCTGATGAGCAACACCTACGAGAGCAACGGCGTATTCAGCTACAGCTATCTCGGCAACTACATCAACGATGTACTGAACGAGGGCGCGGGCAAAACTTCAACCTGCAACACCTCAGCCTCCGCCGACCCAAGCAGCGCCACCGCTTCTGTCAAGGGAACCTCCCCTTGCTACAGCAGCATGACGCAGGGATTTGGACCGCCAACATTCGGCATCAGCACCATGGACTATGCGTTCTTTGGCCAGGATAACTGGAAAGCGACGCCGAGGCTCTCTCTGGAACTTGGTCTTCGCTGGGACTACGAGGTTCTGCCAGGGCCATATGCCAACCTGATTACGCCGGCTGCCATCAGCCCGACGCTCAACTTCACGCCCTACCCCGGCTTGTCCAATACTCCCAGCGACAAGGCGAACTTCGGACCGCGCGTCGGGTTCGCATATCAGGTAACCGGCGACGCCAACACGGTTCTGCGCGGCGGCTACGGCATGTATTTCGGCCGCATCAACAATGGAAACCTGCTCAATATTCGCCTCAACACAGGAAGCCCGAACGGACAGTTCACGACCACCTTCAAACCCGCCGCCCAGGGAGCGACTCCGGCCGGTCCGCAGTTCCCGAATATCTTCGGTGGCGCCGGTCTGGCAGGCACCCCAAGCTCTTACTACCTGGCGCCCAATCTTCGCAATCCTGAAGTCCAGGAGTTCGACCTGGCCCTGCAACACCAGATGTCCCACGGCACCGCAGTCCAGTTGAGTTACCTGGGCGGTTTAGGACGCGAGTTGCCCAACTTCCTCGATCTCAATCTTAATCCGTTGTCGCTTGAGAATGCGACCATCTGCGTGAACTCCACCTACACGGCCGGCAACTGCGTTGTTAGCGCCTCCTCGCCCACCGGGGGTCCCATCGCGGCCGGCACGGCATTCGTGGTTCCAACCTACACCGGTTATGGCAATCAGGCGCTCTTCGGTTCGGCGGCCGCAAACTTCACTAACATCACCGAGTATGTCAGTAACATCAACTCGAGCTACAACGCGATGGTGTTCGAGGTATCCAACACTTCGTTGAAGAGCGTTCAGTTCGACTTCAACTACACGTGGTCGCATTCTCTTGACTTCGCGCAGAACGCCACCACAACCACTTCATCCAACAACTGGTACGATCCCTACTCCAATGCACGCGCAAACTACGGCAACTCCGCATGGGATATCCCCAACCGCTTCGTGGGGTACACATTGTGGAAGCTTCCCAACGTCCATACGCAGAGCTTCCTGAAGTACATCAGCAACGACTGGAGCTTTGACGACAACTTCCAAATCCAGGATGGTTTGCCGTTCACATTGGGGACGAGCAGCTATAACTCCTACGCAGCTCTGAACACGGGCTGGAATGGTTCGGGCGCGTCGTCGTTCGTGCCTTCGATCGGCATCGACAACCAGCGCATCCGCCGCAAGATCGTCGACGATGTTCGCCTGCAGAAGGAAGTTCCATTTGGGGATCGCTACCATCTGCAGCTGATTGGCAACGTCTTCAACATCGCCAATCATCAGAACTACGACGGTATCAACAGCACCGGCTATGCGCTTACGTCCTGCGGCTCTACTTGCCCGTTGGGCGGCAACGCAAGCTGGCAGTCCAATTTTGGCGTGTTGACTAGCTCCAACAGCAGCGGTTTCCTTTACACGCCTCGTGAAATTGAAATCGCAGCGCGTCTTACTTTCTAGAGCCGCGGAATGCACTCCGGCGCGGCGGCTTCAACCGCCGCGCTTTTCTTTGCCGCGACATTCGGCGCCCGCCTTTGCGCCGTCCAAAACGCGCTATGTATCATGGGTAGGTCCATAACAACCACATCCCCGGGGAGATCGACATCAAACGTTCAATCTGCACTTTGGCGCTCCTGGCTGCAGGCGCCGCTGCCACCTTTTCCCAGACTCAAATCCCATCTGCCGCATGGCACATTCCTATCGGAACGCCCGTGGCCAATCCAGGCACCCAGCGGCCAGAGAACAACAACTCCAATATCGATGACGGTTTTTGGCAAGGCGCCCCGGTAGGTGGTTTTGGCGCCGGCACTTTCTCCCGCAGTTATCGCGGCCATTTTGAGCGCTGGCATGTGAAGGCGGGCGTTCACAAATACCAGGACGTGCCCACCAATCAGTTTGCCGTCTTTGCGAAGCCGGAAGGCGGGGCGCCCATCTCCATGGCTCTGGCCGTGGGTAAACCAAAGGACGGAGCCCTGAGCAGTTGGAACTGGAGTTACCCGGCGGGCGACGGCGAATACTCTGCCCTCTACCCAAAAAGCTGGTTCGCCTACGGAACCAAGGCGTTGCCGGTCAAGCTCACCGTGGAGCAATTCTCGCCCATCCTGCCCAATAACTACAAGGAAACAAGTTACCCCGTCGCGGTATACAACTGGACCGCGGAGAATCCCTCCAGTAAGCCGGTCACGGTCTCGATTCTCTTTTCGTGGACCAACATGGTCGGCTGGTTTCGCGATAACTTGCGTACCTTCGACGACGCCCTCAATGATCAGAACTTCAACAGCTTTGTAAGTGAAGAGAGCGCACAGGGAAAGATCAGCGGCATCGTCTTCGACCGCCTGCGCCACGGCGCAGTGCAGGACGAGTGGGACGGTCAGTTTGCCATTGCCACGCTTCCCGGCGACGGCGCGGAAGTCACTTATCTTGCCACGTATCCCGCCGGCGCAGATGGTTCGGAGGTATGGAAGTCCTTCTCGAAGGATGGCCGGTTGCCGAACAGCGCGCAGCAGGTTGCATCCAGCGGCGATCCGTTTGCCGGCGCGTTTGCCGTTCGTTTCACGCTGGGCCCGCATGAAAAGCGCACAGTTCCCATGTCCCAGAGTTGGGACCTGCCCATTGTGCAATACGGCGGCGGCCGCAAGTGGCTTCGCCACTACACCAGGTTCTTCGGCCCCGAGGGCACGCATGCGTTTGCAATGGCACGCACCGCTCTTGAGCACAATCAGGAGTGGAGCCAGGCCATCGTTGCGTGGCAAAGGCCGATCGTGACCGACGAGCAAAAGCCCGCCTGGTATCGCGGCGAGTTATTCAATGAGCTTTACTACCTGGCCGATGGTGGCACTATCTGGGGACATGAGCGGGATGGCGTTGGCAATCCCGATCACCCCGCCGCAAAGATGGGAGATAGCTTCACTTATATGGAGTGCTTCGACTACTCCTACTACGGCAGCCTCGACGTCCGCTTTTACGGCTCGTTTGCGTTGTTGCGCTTTTGGCCGGAAATCGAAAAACAGGAGATGCGCGAGTACACCGATACGGTTCCCGAATCGAACCCGCAGCGCTATGTGTGGGGATGGAAGAGCGCTCGCGAAAACAAGCTGGTGGAATACACGCGCAAGATGCCCGGAGCTGCCCCGCACGACCTCGGATCGCCGCAGGAAGACCCCATCGTCAACCCCAACCAGTACAACTACCAGGATGTCTCCAACTGGCGCGATCTGAACTCCAAATATGTGTTGATGGTGTGGCGCGATTATGCGCTGACCGGCGCTACCGACGAACCCTTCCTGCGTTATAGCTGGAACGCGGTGAAGCAATCGATGGAGCATTTGAAGCAATACGACACCAACGGCGACGGCCTGATTGAAAACGGCGGATTCCCTGACCAGACGTACGACGAATGGACTGCCGACGGCGAGAGCGCCTACTCCGGCGGGCTCTATATCGCCGCGCTCAGAGCCACAGCGCGCATGGCGGATAAGCTGGGCGAGCCTGACACCGCGAAACAGTACGACGCTTTGGCCGACAAGGCCTCCGCAACTTATGTAAAGAAGCTGTGGAACGGAACCTACTTCCGCTACGCCCTGAAAGGCCAGGACACCGAAGCCGTGATGGCCGACCAGTTAGCCGGCCAGTGGTACGCCGACCTCACCGGACTCGGTGACTTGGTTCCTAAATCGATGCGCATCTCCGCGCTGCACAAGGTCTACGACACCAATGGGCGCAAATTCGCCAAGGGAGAAATGGGTGCGGTCAACGGCATCGCTGCCGATGGCACGCAGTTACACACCAATCACCAGATTGAAGAGGTGTGGACCGGAAGCACGTTCGCCATTGCCAGCCACATGATTGCCGAAGGCCTCAACGACGAGGGTTTCGCCACGGCCAAGGGCGTCAACAACGTGGTCTGGCGCGACCGCGGATATTTCTTCCGTACCCCTGAAGCATACGACATCCACGGCCTTTTCCGCGCCAGCATGTACATGCGGCCGGGGTCGATCTGGGCAATGGAGTACGCGCTCGACAAGAAATAGCGTTTAGACTTCCCAGCCCTGGAATATTGGGCGCCCCATCCATTCCGCATCTTGCTGCGGTATAGGCGGGAAGCAGTACGCCAGTGCGAGCCTCCCGCGAGCATCTGCCCCACCGCAGGTGGTCTGCCCCACCGCAGGTGGTCTGCCCCACCGCAGGTGGTCTGCCCCACCGCAGGTGGTCTGCCCCACCGCGGGTGGTCTGCCGCACGGCAGGTGCCTTATTCGTACGCCAGCGCCTCGATGGGATCCTTGCGCGCCGCCATCCATGCCGGGTAAAGCGCGCCGCACACCGCTCCCACAAACGCGATTGCAGCACCCTTGGCAACCAGTGCCAGCCCCATATCCAGGTAGAGCGTAGGAAACCTCTGTCCCAGAAATGTCTTCACGGCAAAGGAGAGAGCCACGCCTACGAAGACTCCCGCAACCCCGAGAACCGCTGTCTCGCGTAGCACCACGCCAACAATCGCCGTCGTCGAGGCGCCCATCGATTTAAGAATGCCGATCTCGCGTGTGCGCTCGAGCACCGAGGTATACATAGCCTGGAAGATGACCAGAAAGCCGATAACGACAGCGATCCCGATGACCACGTTGATGGCGATGTTCAATGCCGGAAAGTTCTCCGGCGACATCAGGGACAGCCACTCATCCATGGTAAAAACCTTGAAGTCTGCCAGTCCGCGGACGTCGTGAATCTCCTGTTCCACCAGCTTAAAGTTGTCCGGGCTATCCACCTTCACATAAAAGGCTGAAGCCTTTCCTTCGGAGCCGCCCATCAGCGCGCCGAGTGTCGTAATGGGGATCAGCTTGCGGCCGCCCTTGCCGTGCTCCACAATTCCGCAGATGCGAAACGAATGCTTGAAGATCGGAATCGTATCCCCCACGTGAAAACCCTTGCCGCTTCCGGCAAAGACATCGTCCACGATCACGTCGTAGGGTCCCTGAAATGGTCCGCCGGAAAGAAACACGAACGGCTTCAACTCGTTGTAGGTCGTGTAATCGATGCCCCATAGAACCTCGATCGCGTCGCCCATGGAAAAGTCCGTAATTACGGGCGAGGCCACAGTGACATGCGGCAGGGCGCCGAGAACGCCGGCGAGCTTTGCCGAAACCGGCGCGCCGCCAATGCCGTTGAGAAACGATGAGTTCCCCGGGCGAACCGTCAGGTCCGCACCGATGCCGTTGTTCATCCGCTTTTGGCCGGTCAGCTGCCCAATCATGATGGCGATGATGGTGAGCATCATGATCACTTCAATAGCCACCGCCAGCACGCTGATGATGGACCGCACCGGCCGGTGGATCAGATTGGCGAAGATGAGTTTATTCATTCCCTGACCATGACTCCGTAAGGCAAAATGCCGAGAAACTTCCCCTTCAGGGTAACAGCCTGGCTCAGCGGCGGTCGGCCAAACCCGCCCTATTCTCAGGGGCGATGTTGAATATTTAAGCAACATCAGCCCGTGACCATCTGGGTTCATATTCCTGAAAACAAAGGAAAATCCGATTTTGGTTTTGACGGGAAAGCGGACCCGGTTTATTGTGAATGAGGAAAACATCTCTGCTTCTATACCTGTTTTCTGGTCCTCGATGGGAAGCTTTGGCGAAGACCTGCGCATGGAGCGGTTGTCCCGCGGCATTGCGCTGGAAGAAATCACGGCGGTTACCAAGATCAGCCAACACCATCTGGTTGCGCTGGAGCAGGATCACTTTCGCCTCTTGCCCGGAGGCATTCTCAGCAAAGGAATTGTGCGCGGCTACACCGGCGCCCTCGGCCTTGACCAGCACGACTGGACCGAGCGCTTCCTGAAGGCTTACATCGCATCCGGCCAGGTCCTCGAAGACGACCGCAGCTGGATGGCATTCGCCGCCAACGTCGGAAAGTCCCGGATCCTTCGCCACGATGCCGTCGAAATACGGCTGCGATGGCTAGGCGCCATCCTGCTGCTCCTCGTAGTCCTGGTGGCCGGTTTCATCACTGTCCGTTACTATGGCGTCCGCGCCGGGTGGTGGTCTCACCTGTTGCCTTGGCCCCGCGTAACTACCTTATCCCGCGCCACATCCTCCTCGCTGCACACGGCTGTAGTTCGTGTCGAATCCTGGGTCTACCGGTAGCGTCCCGGGCTCGCTGACGCCGCACTCCACCCTCCATCTATTCCCCTTGACCCCCGAAGATTCCCCATTCACTGAGAGTCTTTGCCGCCGCCCCCCTCCCGGGATTACCATAAGGAGATACACCCCAGGCCAGAGCCTGCCGGTGCGGGGATACTCGCCGATACAGAAAACAGGTGGGTACTGAGAGGCTTAAATTCCTCTCTGCCCTGCCTCTTACAAAAGCAACTGAATACCCGCAGAAGACCGTCACTTTAAAATCCCTTCAATGGAGAGGAATCCTAAATTGAGCGACCGTTTCTTGTTTACCTCTGAGTCAGTCACCGAAGGCCATCCGGACAAGATTGCCGATCAGGTATCTGACGCAATCCTGGACGCATGCCTTGAGCAGGACCCCTACAGCCGCGTCGCCGCTGAAACTCTTACCGCGACCGGGCTGGTGGTCATTGCCGGCGAAATCACCACCAAGGCGTACGTCGACTTTCAGAGCCTGGTGCGCGGCGTCGTCGCCTCCATCGGTTATGACAACGCCCTTTACGGCTTCGACTCCAACACCTGCGCTGTCATCTCCTCCATCAACAAGCAGTCCGGCGATATCTCCCAGGGCGTGGACACCGGCGGCGCGGGTGATCAGGGCATGATGTTCGGCTATGCCTCCAACGAAACGCCCGAGCTGATGCCGGCCCCCATTTCGCTGGCCCACAAGCTGACGCGCCAGTTGACCGCCGTGCGCAAGTCCGGCAAACTGCCCTATCTTCGCCCCGACGGCAAGAGCCAGGTCACCGTCGAGTACGACGAAAACTACAAGCCCGTCCGCATCGACGCCGTGGTCATCAGCAGCCAGCACTCTGAGAGCATCAGCAACGAGGAGTTGCACGCCGACATACTCAAGCACGTCATCCAAGCGGTATTACCTTCTGAGTGGCTTGATGAGCACACCAAGTATCACATCAACCCCACTGGCCGCTTCGTCATTGGCGGGCCCATGGGCGACACCGGCCTCACCGGACGCAAAATCATCGTAGACACATATGGTGGCGCGGGCCGTCACGGCGGTGGAGCATTTTCAGGGAAGGATCCGACGAAGGTGGATCGCTCCGCGGCCTACGTCGCCCGCTACATCGCCAAGAACATTGTGGCCGCGGGCTTGGCCGATCGCGCGGAAGTCCAGCTTGCCTACGCCATCGGCGTAGCCGACCCGGTCAGCGTGCGCGTCGATACTTTCGGCACCGGCAAAGTAAGCGAAACCAAGCTAACTGAGCTGGTTCGCAAGAACTTCTCGCTCACGCCCAAGGGCATCATCGAGAGCCTGAACCTGCGCCGGCCCATCTACCGCCAGACCGCAGCCTACGGCCACTTCGGCCGCACCGAGAAAGACTTCACCTGGGAAGCAACCGACAAAGCAGCCGCCCTGGCCGAACAAGCCGGAATCGCCGTCGCCGCCAAGTAACCACGGCACATCGCATCAAAACAAAACGGGATCCGTCCGTAGACGGGTCCCATTTTTGTGTCCGCAATCCCGGGCCTGACCAGGCACAAATGCATGTGCCCACTCCAGTTCACCTTCACCAGAGATCATCCCTCTATTCCGTCCGCAAAGCCTGCATAGGATCGATCCGCGAAGCCCTCCACGCCGGAAACAGGCAAGCCAATGTCGCCACCGCCAGCAGCATCGCAATCACGCCGGAGAGAACCACAGGATCGAGAGCCTTCGTTCCGAAAAACATCGACTGGAAGATGCGTGTCGCCGCGAAGCTCATCATCAGGCCAAGCCCAAGCCCGAACAGCGCCGGCTTCAGGCCATCCATCAGCATCAACCGCAAAAGCTCGTCTCGTTGCGCACCGAGCGCCATGCGGATTCCCAGTTCCGAAGTCCGCTGCGCCGTCAGGTACGACAGCACGCCATACAATCCCACCGAGGCCAGCAGCAGTGACAGAATCGCAAAGGCGAGGACGATCGTCGTGCTCAGGCTTGCATTCACCAGTGACTGGCCGATCACCTGGTTCAAGGTCAGCACATGCGAAACCGGAAGCTCAGGATCGAGAGAAACAATCTGCTTTTGCACCGGCACCGAGAGTTGTAACGGTTCCGAAATCGCGTGCACCACAAGCGTCCCACCTGGGAAGCCTTCAAGAATCGGAAAATATATGGCCGCCTTGGGTTCTTTGCCGACCTGGAACAAGGTGTCGCCGACTACACCCACGATTTCGTAATCGGCATCGTCTGGCGCTCCAGCATGGGGATGCGCCGGAACGCGCAGGTGCTTGCCAATGGGATCTTCGCCAGGAAAGTATTCCCGTACCAGTTGGCTGCTCACAATCACCTTGTACGACCGGGCAACGCGCTCGTCATCGGTAAAGAACCGGCCGTTCACCAACGGAATTCCGAGGGCGCTGAAATAGCCTGGATCGGCCCACCGCGACAGCCCCTCGGGCAGGCTCTCGCCCGGCTTCGGCGCAGCGTGCTCCTTCACCGTAAACACGAAGTCTCCCCAATACCCCGCGCCTGGGACCGTGTTTCCCAATCCAGCAGCGCGAACCCCGGGCAGGTTTCTCACTCGTTCCAGCAAGGCTTCATTGAACGCGTTGACCTTCTCTGGCGTGTCGTATTTCTTTTGTGGAAGACTGTACTGCAGCGTGAGCATCTTATCGGTAATGCTGCCCACATCGGCTCCGCGTAGACGCATAAAGCTCTTCAGCAGCAAACCCGCAGCAACCAGCAAGACCACCGTGATTCCAATCTCCACCGTGAGCAGTGACTTGCGCAACGCGGTTCGCGAGATGCTGCTCGCTCCAGTGCGTGCGGAAGTTTGCAGTGCTTTCATCGTTGTCTTGCCCGTTGTCGAAAGCGCGGGAAGGAAGCCGACAAGCAAACTAGCCAGGAACATGATTGCGCACGCAAATGTAATTACGGCTCCATCAACGTGGATGCTCTGTGCAGTGGGCAGGTCCTTCCATGCGTGCGCCAGCAACTGCGTACTAAGTGCCGAAACCAGGATTCCCCCCAGGCCTCCTGCCGCGCAGATCAGCACGCTCTCGGTCAACTGCCCCCGAATCAAAGTAGCTCGCTGCGCCCCAAGCGCGCTGCGAATTGCCACTTCCCGTTGCCGTGCCGCACCCCGCGCAACCAATAGATTCGAGACATTCAGGCACCCAATCAGCAGCATGCACCCTACTGCGCACAGCATCAGGTTCAGCGGCTTCTTCACGTTTCCGGCAAGATCCTCATTCAATGACCGGGGGACAACATCGTCGTTCACTGGCTCGTGCGGGTTCTCAAGGTGTAACTGGTACTGAATCGATCTCACCTGCGCGACCGCGGTGGCAAGACTCACATCAGGACGCAAACGAGCGATCACCTGGCTCTGATGAAAATCATGATGTTGCAAGAACTCAGGTGAGGCATCCGCTTGATACGGAACCCACAACTGGATGCCGGCATCGGGGTAAGTAAACCACGCAGGCAACACACCGACCACGGTGAAGGGCCTGCCGTCGAGGTGAAGCGGTCGACCCACAATCTTTGCATCACCACCAAACCGCCTCTGGAACACGCTCCAGGTCAGCATCACAACGGTGTTGCCGGGCCGGTCCTCCGACTCTGTAAATGCTCGCCCCAGCGCAGGCTGCACTCCCAGGAGTGGAAACAAATTCCATGAGCCCGCAGCGGAACGGACATCCTCCGGCAAATCGCCCCGTTCCCCGGTCAGGTTGTATCCGGCGTATCGCACGACGGCCATGTCTTCAAAAGCGTGGGTCTTCGAGCGCCAATCGTAAAAGTCCGCTGGTGCAACCGGGTTGTAGGTGAAATCCCCAGTGCTCGCCGCCTCCCCGCTTCGATGCTCGTACAGCATCACCAAGTGGTCGGGATCGCGAAATGGAAGCGGGCGCAGCAAGACCGAGCGCACGATTGTAAACAGCGATGTGGCAGCGCCAATGCACAACGCCATCACAACCACGGCAATGATTGAAAAACCCGGCGACCTAAGCAGTGTACGCACGCCGATCCGCAGATCGCGCAGAACATTCTCCAGCCAGCCCCACCCCCACTCAGCCCGCGTCTGCTCGCGAATCAACGTCGGATTGCCAAATGCGCGCAACGCCGCGTAGCGCGCTTCCTCGGCAGGCACCCCGCCCTCGCGTTGCTCCTCTTCTTCCAGTTCGAGGTCAGAGCGGAGTTCGCGCTGCAAGTCTTCGTTGCGTTTTTTCGCTTGCCACCAATGCATCTCAGCTCTCCTCGGCGGCCGGCCACATCACGCGCGCCACAGCTTCCGCCATCTGCTTCCATTGCGATTCTTCGACCACAAGTTGCTTCTTGCCCTTGTCCGTCAATCGGTAGTATTTGAATTCCCGATTGCGGTCCGGCGCCTTCTCCCAGTTCGAGCGCACCCATCCTCGTTCTTCGAGCCGATGCAGCGCGGGATACAGCGAGCCATGCTGCATCTGCAGAAATTCGTTCGTCGTCTGCTGAATGTGCTTGCCGATCTGGTGGCCATGAGCGGGCCCGTGGAGAAGCGTCCGCAGAACCAGCATGTCAAGTGTGCCCTGCAGAAGGCCCGCGCGCGATTGTTGTTCCTGCTTCGTCATAGAAGACAGTCTACCCTCGATCTTGCAATGATGGTAGACATTCGACTATCAGATTGTCAAGCGCGCCATTGAGCAACGGGTGCCATTACTCAGAAGTAAATAGGCTTAACTACTTGGCAAAAACAGGGAGAGACATACTTACCCTGCATTCTCTTGAGGCAGTTCATTCGAATCTCCTCGAATCGGTTACCGTCCCCGGCCACTTCGGACAGGTTCATTCGCGTCGCAGCGCCTGCATAGGAACCACGCGCATGGCGCGACGAGCCGGCGCTGCAGCCGCGATGATGGCAATGACACCCAGCAGCAATCCTCCCAAAGCAATTGCCGATGGGTTGATTTCTTTGATCTCAAGCATTGAGGCAATCCACACTTGTACAAAGAAGGCCAGCACAATTCCCAGGGCCATTCCGCTCAGCACCAGGCGCAGAACCTGCAGGGCCGGCATCGTGCCGAACAGCACTCCTGTAAGAATGCCCAGCACGCGAAGATAGGCGTCATCGTGTCCGATTTAGGTTCCGTCGTTCGAAAACGAACAACGCTGGGCTTTGCAACAGACCCATCGTTGATTCTATGGCCTCAGGTTTGGTGGCCTGATGATCGAGCAGCCCAATCACCGCCGACGGACTCCGCCACCCAGATAGCTCTCCGAATGTCGGCTTCGCAACTGGAATCTTGTGCCGCCGCGGCGCATGCGTTCGACGGAGTTCCCGGACCCTGTGGCGTTTCTCACGACTGGATCTGCCGTCTTCCTATCAATTCCGATGAGACTGTTCATCTGACAAGATCTGCGCCATGATCTTGTCCAGGACTCGAAGATTCTGATTCATCGGCATAGGCCCAATTCTTTGTCCCAGTGAGAAGACGTGATCTGAACTCAGGTCAAAACTCGTCCACTGCGGAAGGCCAGGAGAATTGGGATCGCCCGTCATGGCAAAGTTGGTCCAGTATGTTCGCAGAGTTTCTCCAAAAGCCTTGTCACCGTCGCTCGAGCCCCAATTGCTCGGATACACATCGTCCAGGAACGGAAGCTCCTCACCGTGGTGCGCGCCCAGGCTTGCTCGTTTCCCTGTTTGAATCCAAGTGAGGAGATACAGGTAGGCTGGCTGCTGCACACGCATCATAGCGCGCGCCATCGACCAGGCTCCATAGGCAAAGCTCATGTTTTCGAGCTTCAGGTATTGTCCCGGAACGTCGGAGTCTTTGGATGCTGGCCACGCCTGCAACTCCTGGTCGGCGTAGACTCCAGTATCTGAATGAAGGAATCTTCGATACTCCGAGAGGTTCGCTGGACCGGGGCCAAAAACCGTGGCCTCATCCGCATTACTGCCGACCAGAACCGGGATATGAGCCTGTCTGCCTTCAGAAAATATCTTTGCGGGCTGTTCAGGAACGATCCAGCCATCGACAATCGCATCGAATTGAAGGTCGCGGTCGCTGCTCATCACTTTCAAAATCGTGTCTACGGAAACGCTGCGAAGTTTTTGCAGCATGTTTGGGCCGTTGGTAATTCCCAGGTCGGCCGCCAATCGCTCGCCGGCTTCTTCTCCCGTGCCGGAAATTCCATTCACAGAGATGGGTGTGCGAATGTCCTTATTGAGCGTGCTTTGGCAATCTCCACTCTCAAGAATCGCCTGCTGAAACAAGCCGCGGGCCAGTGGAGACGCCATCAAGAGACATATATCGACCGCACCCGAAGACTGCCCCATCGCGGTTATGCGTCCGGGATCTCCGCCGAAGCGAGCAATGTTCTCACGCACCCATTTGAGAGCCGCAATCTGATCGAGAAGACCATAGTTTCCAGATGAGGCATGCGGCGATTCGGCGCTCAGCGCCGGGTGAGCAAGAAACCCAAGCGGTCCAAGGCGATAATTGGCGCTCACCACCACCGGGCCCGCACGCGACAGCGATGGTCCCAGCTCATCGCGCTGGCTGTATCCGGCACGATTGGAGCCGCCATGAAAGAAGACGATTACCGGCTGCTTGTGACGGGCCGACATTTGCCTGGTCCAGACATTCAGGAAGAGGCAGTCTTCGCTCCAATCTGGATAGCTCAGCCAAGGCTTGGGAAGCTGCGGACATGCCGCTCCGTACTGCGTAGCGTCGCGCATTCCCGTCCACCGCGCCACAGGCACTGGCGGCTTCCAGCGTAGCTCGCCTGTTGGCGGCGCGGCATAAGGCACGCCGAGGAATGCGACTCCGTACCCCTCACTGCTGAATCGCATTCCTCGCAGCGCACCCGACACCAGCGTCACTGTTGGGGCTGAAGAATCATGAGCGTCTTGCGCGTGGCAGGTGACGACCAAGGCAAGAACGATGGCCCACGCGGCGTGCCATTTGCGTTGTCCAGTCATCTCTCTCACCATTGCTCACGATTTCTTTCGCGAGTACTCGCCGCGGAACTCCAAGGTCCAAGTCGCACCATGGTTCGTCGACTTCTCCCAGATCTGCTCTACCTTGTCAGGACCGATGCGCACAATCCGAACTCGATTGACGATCGTCTCTCCATCCGCACCCTGGCTCGGCCCGGAAAACTCCGCAGAGCCCGCGCCCACTTTGCCATCTACAAACACGTGCACGCGGCCCATGTTGTCAGCGAACATTCCGTGCCAACTCTTATCGTCCGCATTGTAGCCGAACCAGTTTTCTCCAATGTGGCCGCGCCCTCCGTCCCATGTTTCCACAATGATGCACTTGTCCAGCACGGCCGCGACGGTGCTCTTAGCGGTGGGCGCCGATCCGGGACCAGCGATATTCCAATCGCCAAGCCAGAAATCGAGTGCGCGGCTATCCGGGTTTGTCGAACAAGGCCCCGCTGGGTCGGCGCCGTAGATCCGCGGCGTAAGACTAACGCATGCTGCTACGGTTGCAACAAGAAATAGCCTTGTTGACCAATTGGTTCGATTTGTCAGATTGTGCCTCATTCCGTGATACCTCCTGGGGTGTTTTTCGTTCGGGTTGTCTGAACCGCTCGATCGTGCAACGCGGAAACGCTTCACACACTACGCCTCGGGCTTCCTTGCGTAGAAACGGAAAGCGCTGTGACCCTTCTCAAGTTCCATCACTTTGAAACCTGCACCTTCAAGGCGTGCGCCAAAAGTGTCCGGAGGAATGGGTACATACGTGTCCCCCACATGAAGCACCCGCATCATTGCGCTTTGCAGGCTGTCGCATCCCACAAACGCCCCTCCCGGCTTCATAACCCGCCACACTTCGCGAAGAAGCTTGTCCTGCAATGCCGGGGAAGACACATGATGCAGCATGGTGAATGCCGCACATCCTGAAAACTCCGCATCCGGAAATGGCATGATGGTGGCATCGCCGTGCACCACCTCAACATTGGTGTTGCGCAGCCGGTCGCGCAACCTTTCGGCGAGATGATCATCGGCCTCAATCGCGGTCAACCGCGCCACTGCGCATCGCAGACGGTCCGTCGTAAGACCAGGACCCGGACCGGCCTCGAGGATATGCGGCCCAAGCTCCGCGCCTGAAAGCACCCATGGCACTCGCGATTCAAGCGTCCTTTTCCAATGCGCGGAGCGGCATAGCCAGTGATGCAGTTGATTCAAAAGTTCACCTCTCAAAAACAGTTACGACATCCTGAGAGTAGCTATTGCTTCTGGATCGCGCTTTCGCTATTGTGACAATGAATGTCGAAAAAACGACAAGTCGCAATCTTCGACCCTCTCACGGATCAAAGCTCGCGCATTGTCACGCACACTCACAACTACTCCGCCGGTCAAAAAATCCCGTTGCATTTTCACGATCGCGATCAGCTCGTCTACGCGTCTCGTGGCGTAATGACAGTGCACACCGGCGACGGTACCTGGGTTGTTCCCACCCATCGCGCCGTGTGGATACCTGAAGCCATTCCGCACACAATTTCGATGTCGGGAAAGGTTGCCATGCGAACGCTCTACCTCAAGGCCGGACTGGCCAAATCCATGCCCAGGCAGTGCTGCGTAGTCAACGTGCCGCCCCTGTTGAGCGAATTGATTTTGCATGCCTGCACTTGCGGGTCACTGAGCGCAAGGGGCGAAGAGCATCGTCACCTGGCCGGTGTGATTGTGGCCCAACTCAAGGCGGTCCAGACGGTGCCGCTGCAACTACCGAACCTGGCCGACCCAAGAGCGCAGCGTCTTGCGGAAATCCTGAATGCCGATCCGGGAAACCGGCAATCCCTCGCTCGTGTTTGCAGGACGGTGGGTGCGAGCGGACGAACAGTGGAGAGGCTTTTCCTGGAAGAGACAGGAATGACCCTCGGAAAATGGCGGCAGCAACTCCGTCTGATGCAGGCGATGCGCCTGCTTGGCGAAGGCGCCAAGGTCACTCACGCAGCTCTTGAGTCCGGCTATAGTACCCCAAGCGCTTTTATCGCAGCCTTCAGAAAGTCGCTGGGGACCACTCCGGCAGCCTACTTCAGGCTATCCTCAAACGGGAAATGAGGACATCGAGGGCGACTGGCCGAACAGATGCCCAGAGGTCTCGTAAATTATTTGAGATGTTCGACCCAAAGCCGTCCACGGATTGATCCTCATAAGTCCGCCAGCGTTCGCCGATCCGCCTCCGCATGATCCTGGGTTGCCCAAAGCACTCCTTGAATCACCTTTCGCCGCCGGGCGGCATCTGCCTCACCGCAAGGGTTTGCACAGAATATCGATCCGCCGGCGCACAATGGAACCACGAAGCAAGCTCCCATGAAAATCAACCCGCAACCCGCCCGCCGTCCCAGTCTGTCAGGTCGGTCCCGGTTCAAAATGTCAGCTATGTCCCCGGTCCGTACCCCCATGTACCCCACCCCCTCCCCCCCGAAAAAGGCCCCTTCGGGGATCAGTCTTTTCCAGTAACCCATATAGGATCAATGGTTTAATCAGATACCCCATGTACCGATCAGTAAACAGAAGGCCCTGAAAAGTGCCGTATTTCAGCTCAAAACCTGCCTTTTTTACGCGTTTTGGCGACATTTTCGATTGCAAAACGCAGACTTTGACGGCTCCTGTTACAACCGCCGCGCACACCGGACACCATTTCCAAGCCCGGCCACAACGGCCCCGCAAATGACTTAGAATGCTTTCTGGCGCGTTGTGCGTCCCTACCAAGGAGTAAGTAATCAATGCGTTTTCCTGTACTTGCCGCTCTCGCACTTTGCGTGGCCACAGTCGCCGTTGCACAATCCACAACCTCCTGGGACTATGAAGGCAAGCGCGGTGCGCTCACCTGGGGCAAGCTCGACCCAGCGTATAAAGCCTGTTCCGACGGCCACGAGCAATCGCCCATCGACATTCGCGGCGCGCACCTGAACAAGGCGCTGCAACCCATCGAGTTTCACTATATCGGCGGCCCGGTCACACTGGAGCACAATGGCCACACCATCATCGTCCACGTCGATCCGGGCAGCTACATCATTGCCGGCGGAGTGCGCTATGACCTCGTCCAGTTCCACTTCCACCATCCCGCCGAGGAAGCGGTCAAAGGCAAGCTCACTGACATGGACATCCAACTGGTGCATAAGAGCGCCGACGGCAAGCAGGCCGTCGTGGCAATTCGCCTCGCCGAGGACCGCACCACCCCGCCCAATGCAGTGCTGGCCGCGCTCTGGCCCCATCTGCCCACCAAGGCCGGGGACACGGAAAAGGTCACTGAAATCGTCAACGCCGGCGGCCTGTTGCCAGCCGACAAGGGCTATTGGACCTACATGGGCTCGCTCACTGTCCCGCCCTGCACGGAAGATGTGCGCTGGTTCATTCTCGAGCAGGAAGTCACCCTGAGCCGCGACCAGTTGCTGGCCTTTGCAGCCCTTTTCAAGGTGAACTCCCGCCCCCTGCAGGACCCGCATGGACGCCGCATCGAAGCCAGCGAGTAGGGTTTTATCGCTCCAGGGGTGTAAACCGGAGCGCGAGTCCCTCATCGCCATTCAAGATTCCTACAGCGATTCCGGTCACATCGGGGACCAGGTAATGCGCCGCCCCCAGCGTGTCAATGGGATGCGAGAACGTTGTGGCCACCACTGTACTGCCCGCAGCGCGGCCGGATTTGGTCCCTGAAGCAGCGTCTTCAAAAACGACGCAATCCTCGGGCGCAAACCCCAGCAATGCCGCGCCGGCAATATACGGCGCCGGATTCGGTTTGCCTTCGCTCACGCTTTCCGCCGTGATGATCCGCTCAGGAACCGGAATGCCACCGGCTGCCAGGCGCACCCGCGCCAGCGGCTCGGTCGCGCTGGTCACCACTGTCCAGCGGTCCTTCGGTAAAGCCGACAGCAGCGCCAGTACCCCGGGCAGCACCGAGACGCCCTCTGTATCTTCGATTTCGAGAGTCTCGATAACGATGTTTTCCGCCTCCGGATCGAGGTCCGGCCGCAGTGCTGCCACCGTCTCAATGCTCCGGCGTCCATGAGCCATGCTGATTGCGTATGCCGGGTCAATGCCGCGCATCTCGGCCCACTTTGTCCAACTGCGCTCAACAGATCCGATCGAGGAGATCAGAATACCGTCCATGTCAAACAGAATGCCCTTGCAGCGAAGCAGAACAGGGGAAGAAGCAATAGATAAAGACATTCATCTATTTTACCGGGAGCCGGCTCAGTGTTTCGCCAGCTTCTCCTTCGGCGCAGCAAACGTGAACTTCGCCGGAATCTGAAGTTGCACAGAGCCGTCGGCCTTTCTGGATCGCCCGCCCTCCAGCATCTGATTCTCGGTCAAAGCAACCTTGCCGCCGGCAATCTCCGCATTTCCGGTCCACCGTTCAAACCGCACCGCGGGATCATCCTGAGCGCCAATTCCATGCAGCATGGTCCCGCGGCGCCATTCGAAGTGCAGCGTCCCCTTTGCCGATGACGCCAGGTCCTCGGCGGTGAATCCGGTCAGCTCAACCTTGCCGTCCGCATTGAGGGCGCCCCCGGACCAATGCTGCCCCAGCAACTCTCCCACGTCGATAGGATTCAGCTTTTCAAACGTCCCGGTCAGCGCATAAGACGGCCGCGTATGGTTGGCATCCCCCGTTTTCACGGTACCGCTTCCATGCACCCGCCCCCCCAGCACGCCGGCGTCGAAAGCCGTGATCTCCGCCCCCGAATTCAAAATGCGCAGAGTGGCCGAAGGCTGCTCCAGCCTCTCCGGTCCCAGAATCAGTGAATCCGCCTTCACTGTGCCCTCCAGTTCCGGCCGCGCCGGCGCAGGGCTCGACGGACTGAGACGCTCAATCAGCTCCGACAGCAGGGTTCCCTTTTCATGGGCGCCTAGAATCGCTGCCTGTAGCGCGGCGGCGTCGAGAACTCCGAACTGCACGGCGAACCGCGTCGGACACGGTTGACCGGCCGTGCAGTCGACAGGCAGAGTGAAGCTCGCGGTTCCCTTCACCGGACCGTAGGAGAAGATCACCGGATCCCAGCGAAATCCTGAACGGTCTCCCGCCCCGAAGTTGTCCAGATGAAGCGTGGCCTGCTGAATCTCCACGTGATTGGCCAAATAATCGGCCTTCCAGTTCGCATTGTGCAGAGTTACCGTCCCGGCCAATCGATCCGCGGGCACCGTTCCTGTGAGTGCTGATCCGTCTTCACTTGGCAAATTCGGCGCGGTCCCAACACCGGCAAGCGGAATCCTTGCGCCCACCATCCATGGGCCATCTGCGTTCAGGTCCACGGTAACTGCATCCCCGGCTAACGCATCCAGCGTCCCCGCGTCCCCCACCCCGGCCAGGTGCGACAGTTCCTTCGCCCGCGCCATCGATGCCTGTCCGTGCACGGTCACCTGGTAGCCGGAAAGATCGAGACGGATAGTCACCGTAAGTGGGATCACTGCGCCCGCCGGAACTGACCCAGTCGCGGTCAACGCGGGGGAGTAAGCGATGGGTTGCGATCCGTTGGTTGGTTGTCCGAGCGGCAAATTGGCGACCGGCTGCAATGTGAGCTTCGGAATCAGCACAGCATCGCGCAGCCCGTCACCACTGAGCCGGAAGCCTTCGACGGTCAAGCTGCCTGTGAGTGGCCCACCCTGCGAGCTATGCAATCCAGCGGAACGTCCCTTGGCGCCGCGCACCGCGTCTCCGCGGCCCGAACCCGGATTCGCCGGGTTCGTCCCCTTCTGCAGCCCCACCCCGTCCGGCCCACCCTCGGCATAGCTGATTTTGCCGCTGATGGAGCCGCTGGCTTCGAGGCCGGGCCCAAAGCCGCTCCGCACTGTCCGCAAGGCATCCAACCCGGCAGCCACCGGAATCTTGTTCACTTCGATCGAGAACTTTCTCTGTGCCCCACCTGCCGGCATCTCCCCCGCCAGACGGACGTGGCCGTCGCCAAGAGGCGAATCGCATATCAGGCCGTCAACGGCATGCGTCGAGTAGTGGTAAACAAGCCCGCAGTTGGCGTCAAAATCCATTGGAGCCGCGGGCGCGAATTCCGCACGGTGAACTCCCGCTGCGCGCAACCGCGTCTTAATCTGCGCCGCTTCCGGGGTGCCGTCCAAATGAAGCTCCGCAGTCAGGTCTCCGCGCCAGCCGGGGTCGGAACCAATCACCAGCCGAGCCAACTGGCCCAACTGCGCGTCGCGCCAATCTAGGTCAAGATGCACCGGCATCTGCCGCAACTCCGCCGCTCTGTGAATGCTTCCTTCCAGCCGGACGATTCCGGTGTCCGCACCCTGCACAATCACGTCGGTGCGTGCCGGTTGACCTCGCAGCCGGATACGCCATTCACCTGGCTCTTCCTCCCAGAATGAAAGGTCCGTATCCACCAGCGAGTAGGGCAGCTTCTCAGCGCCGCTCTTGATGTTGATCCGCGAATTGGTGGCTTCAAGGTAGGGCAGGGGCACGGCACGGTGCTGTCCTGCCGCGCCGCCTGCTCCGGCCTTTGCAGCCGCCGTTCGGAAGAGCGGATCAAGGTTCCATTGTCCCGCCGAAGCCCGTACAAGGTTCAAGGTTGCGTCGTCGACGCTGACCCGGCCTATCTCCAATCGTCCCGTCAACAGAGACAGCAGCCGTATGGAAGCAGTGACGGTGCTGGCCTGTAACACTGGCTCCGCGCCGTAGGCCGGGTCTTCTTCAACACTCAGATCGCTCAGCACAAAGCCCGGCCGGGGAAGCATGCGCAGCTCCACGGAAGACAAACGCACCGGCCTGCCCAGTGAAGCGGACATGAGATGGGTAATCCGGCTCTTGTACCCGTTCAGGCTCACCAGCGGCGCCGCCACAAGAATCGCCAGCAAGACCACAGCTGCCGCCAGCCCCAGCCGAATCAGCCTGCGATTTCGATGCCGGACTTGCGCGTCTTCCGTCATGATCCTTATCAGTTCTCAGCTGCCAGTCTTCAGTTATCAGTAGCTCGAGCATTTTCACTGACCACTGACAACCCACCACCGATCACCGAATGATGTGCAACGTCCGCTTCCAACGCGTGTCGCTGAAAAAATGCAGCGCCACATGGCCCATCCAGGCAATGGTGTTGCCAATTCCCGTCTGAGTGTACTGATCCTCAGGAGTCTTGAACGACCAGTAGTTGAACAGCGGCCGGCCCACGATGTTCGCCCTGGGCACAAAACCCCAGTAGCGCGAATCCAGGCTGTTGTGCCGGTTGTCGCCCATCATGAAATACATCCCGGGCGGAACCACAAGGTCTCCATTCTCGATGTATTTGGGAAAGTCGATGGCCCATTCTTCAGGGGTTCCTGTGCCGGGGTCGTCGGTAGCCACCGGCGGCACCGTAGGAAACTCATCCAGGAAATCAGTATGATTCTCGGGAGTCGTTGGTTGGGCATGCGGCTGGTCCTGCGCCACTCCATTAATTATGACGATGCCGTTGCGTATGTGAATATGATCGCCTGGAACCCCGATAAGTCGCTTCACCAGAAATAGATACTCGCCGTTCGAATCCGCCACGGGCTTCAGGAACACCACAACGTCGTTGTGCTGCGGTTCGCGATAGTGAACCAGCGGCATCCACTTCGCCGGCGGGGCCAGGGTAATCCGGTCCACGACGAGATGGTCGCCAACGAGCAGCGTCTTCTCCATTGACCCGGACGGAATCACAAAATTCTGCCCCAGAAATGTGAGGATGAACAGGCCCACCACCAGCACCGAGCAAATACTGGCGACCGCCTCAAAAGGCGTTTCTTCCACCTTGGTTTCAACGGATTCGGGAACGGGAACCGGCTCTGCCTCGGGCGGCGTGCTCTGGGCAGCTGATTTTTTCTTGGTCATCCTATCGCTCTTTTATCGGTGGTCAGTTGTCAGTTTTCAGTTGTCGGTTACGGCAGTCAGATGAGAACGCTCATCGATCAGCGCTCTCAACTGATCACTCACTACTGATAACTGACCACTGCGTTAATGCACCACCAGGAAAATGCGCTTCCAGCGCGCAAACCCTGTCAGTTTTGAAGAAAGCTGCCTATCGTGTCCGAGTCTATCATCCGCAGCTTGCAGCACGGATTGCTGGACATCGGTCGTGGAGGGGCGCGTGAGTGAGAAGTAGATGACCAGCGGTCGGGCCACAATCGCCTGCCGAGGGACAAAACCCCAGTAGCGCGAATCGTCGCTGTGATTGCGGTTGTCTCCAAGAACGAAATACTCGTCAGGCGGAATCACTAATGCGCCATCCTGCGTGAGGCTCTGTATCTGGCGCCACCATAGCGGATCCACCGAAAAATCGGTGTACACTTTGCCAGGAAAATCATCGCGAAACTGACTACCAGCGGCCGGCTCAAATACCGCGTAAGGTTCGTCCTGGAAGACACCGTTGACCGAAACCCGTCCATCCTCAATACGCAACCTGTCCCCGGGAATGCCCACCACGCGCTTGATCAAGAACGGATGCGGCTGCGGGTGATGAAACACCACGATATCGCCCCGCTTCACTGCTCGATAGGGTAGCAACCACCGGCTTAGTGTCCCTCCGGGCGCATACACCTGCTTGTTCACCAGCAGAAAGTCTCCCACAAGCAGGGTGTGCTCCATGCTCTCGGATGGAATGAGGTAAGGTTGCAGCACAAACGTGAGCAGAAATAGCGCCGCCACCACAGTCTGCAGCAGCGAGGCAAATGCCTCGGGCACAGTGGGCAGGTGAAGCCGGAACCCTGAAGGTTGCCGCTCCACCGGGACGGTCGATTGTACGGGCATGCTCATCGCGCCGCTTCTTCCTCCTGTTTCTCTTCCGGCTCCATCGAGGCGGCGGCCGCAATTGCTGTCAGTTGCTCCAGAGCACGCCGCGCCGCGTCCTGTTCCGCGAACTTCTTTGTGCTTCCCATACCGCGCGCCAAGACCTTGTCCGGATCGCCATTCTCCGACTTCAGCCGAACCTCTACCAAAAATCGTTTGCGATGGTCGGGTCCGCTTTCACTCTTCACCTTGTACACCGGTGTACCTGTGCGGTCCGCCTGCAAGTGCTCCTGCAGCGCGGATTTGTAGTTGCCAAGCGCGGCGCCGGAGCGCAACTCTTCGGCCAGATGTTCAGCCGCCTGGCCCATCACAAGACTGCGGGCAAAAGTTCGCACCGGCTCCAGACCACCATCAAGAAACAACGCCGCCATCACTGCTTCCATGGTATTTGAAAGCACGGTGCTCTTATGCCGCAAGCCGCTCTTGTCTTCACCCCGGCTCAGGCGCAGATGAATGCCCAGGCCGATCGCCGCGGCAACTTCTGCCATGTGTTGGCGGCTCACCAGTTGGGACCGCACCCGTGTCAGTTCCCCCTCATGCCATTCCGGATGAGACGCAAACAACTCTTCCGCCACCACCAGCCCCAGCACCGCATCCCCTAAGAACTCCATACGTTCGTTGTCGCCTGCGCCCCTCGGCGGATCATCGTGGCCCGCCGTTGTCTGCTGGTTAGCCAGTGACCGGTGCGTCAGGGCGCGCACCAATAGTTCACGGTTGGCGAAACCATGCCCGAGTGCGGCTTCCAGTTCGGCCAGATCGGCTTCCACCTTGCTCCCCAATCGTTCTCTTTCGGATTTAACTCCTGTTGAGCGGCTTTGGATACAAATCTTCAACCTGGAGATTCCCTACTCCCGATGCACGGATCGAACGTCACGAAGACATCCCGGTTCAACCCGGAATTAAGGCTGTTTGGGTGTCCCTGCCTTTGGCGCAGATCCGCCCTCAGGTGTTGCCGCGTTGCCCGGCGCAGCATCGGGCGTCGAGTCGTCCGCATCGTCGTCGCAGCTGTGCCCCTTTACTGCGTAAGCCGTCTTAACACCTCGCTCGGCGGCCAGCCTGGTATCCTGCTGACCATCGCGCGACTCAAGCGCTTCCTTATATTCGGCCAATGCCTCGTCGCGCTTGCAATCCAGATCGAGCATCCGGCCCAGATAAATGTGGGACCACGCTACCAAACGAGGCTCCTTGCTGGTAGCAAGAGTCTTTTGGAAATCGTTGATCGCGTCTTCGGGATGACCCGTCATGATGGACACCCGCGCCAGAATAAAGTTCGCCCGTGCACTGTCCGCCACCGAATCCAGACTGTCCGTGCGCACCGCCAACGCTTGTCGCGCCATAGCGCCGGCCGTGGCCACATCTCCCGCCGCCAGGCGCGCTTCGGCCAGATCCAGTCCGGTAAGTTTGCGCGGCTTGCTTCTGGTAAGCACATCGCCGTCCGCTTCCTTGTCGAACTCAATCTGACGTGCCCGGTGGACCTGTTGGTCCACGTCCATGCTGTAAACCATCTCCCCAATCGTGTCGGTCAGGCTAGCTGGGTCCTTCTCAAACTGGATCAGCTCCTCATAAAAGTACTGGGTCAGCACAAAGCCCTGTGTCATGTCGTGATTGACTGCACGCGCGCGGACCGCATCCACTTT
Organism: Occallatibacter sp.; assembly: GCA_049514915.1. Classification (GTDB taxonomy): domain Bacteria; phylum Acidobacteriota; class Terriglobia; order Terriglobales; family Acidobacteriaceae; genus Telmatobacter. The sequence continues at coordinate 316,331 of JBEKUP010000002.1, forward strand.
CGACTGGTACACCTGCAGTTCGTGCTCATACCGGGGCAAATCGGCACGATCCACTCCCGCTGGAATCTTGTATTCAGGCACTCCTGTGTCCATGGTCCGCGCTTCAATCGCTTTGATCAGGCACTCGATGGTCAGCGGCACCGTATCTGAACGGTAGCGGAACTCAAGAGGAGCGTCCCGCACCTCCTTCAGAATCGGCTGGGTTCGGTCCACTGCGTTTGCGCGCGCCAGCAACAGTGGCTCGATCATGTAATGCAGATAGACGTGCCGGACGTCGCTCATGCGAATCTGTCCGTTGACCGGCGACACCACCACCACGTAATCAGTCCCGTAAATGCGGGCATTCACCATGTGCGGCGAAAACTGCGGCTCAAACACCACCACGAAACGCCGTCCTACGTACGTCGAGGCGGGCATCTTGAGATACAGATTGGTCCCCACAATCATTTTTGTCAGCGGATCGTGCAGCCGGTCGGCCTCTTCGTCGTAAATATGGTGCGTGGCCAGCCAGATGCCGTGCAGATCCACCGCGGCCACAAAGTCCTTAAGCAAGGGGACGATCTCAACCACCTGCGTTGAGTCAGGAGGCATCTCCGCCAAATCTTCTGAAACCTCAAGCTCCGGCGGCGGTGTCAGGTACAGGGCTAGGGAAATGTATTGCGCAATGTCCCGATCGGAACCCGTCATCCGGTGCTGTGCAATGTAAAGGCAGACCTTGTCGCGCTTATTGCGGGCATCCTCACTCTTGGCCAGCGCGTCGTTGATCTCGGCTCGAATATGCTTGCGCACCGGCGCGCTCTCGTCCAACCCCTCGTCATAGCCACAGGCATTCAGCGTCGCAGCCATGACAAAGACCGGCTCTGAGGGCACCAGGGACACGGTCGGACCCGCGGGATCCACCAGGGACGGCGCCTTCTCCTGCTGGTACGGCTGCGATGAGGAACTCTGCTTTCCGGAACTGCTTTCGGAAGATTGCGCACTGACAGGCGCAACAAAAGCCGCGGCCAAAAGCAAAACCGCGACCACGGCGAACAATCGATCGGAACGAAACGTCATCTGAAACCCTGCCCGCAAGTCTAGTTATATTCAAGCTGGCTCTATGATAGACGCGCTGGGGTTCGAGTTGGTTGGTATTCGCTCCTTTTCTGGATACCGCGCCGCTGGGAAGCCGCGCCGGATTGGATACTTACACTTTATTACCGATCCGTTGCACCGGCGTCCACGTCTGCCCCGATCAATGGTGTTATGTCCTTTAGTTACTGCGCTATGTCGTGCGCCGCGCCGGGCCCAGGCCGCCCGAGCGAAGTGAACTCAGTGTAGAGGCACTTTTTTATCTATGGTTCTTCCGGGTGGGGTTGGGGTCGAGTTACTTCCGGATTGGCGACCACAACCGGAACTCGAACCTCTGGCCTGTGCGAGCCGTTCTGGATATGCCGGGAAGGGCTCGTTGAGTGTTTGAGCGGCGTATCACAAGGTGATCGAAGCGGAGCTTCGGTGTGGCCGGTGCGAGCCAGTGGAGTTGCCAATCGTCGCCTTCGGGATCGACAACCCGGCCGTGTGGAGCAATGCTAAGTTAGAGCGATGATAGCCGCCGTCATTTTCGATTTGGATGAGACGCTTCTCGATCGCACCGCCTCGCTGACATCGTTCTTGGCCGCCCAGTACCTCCGGTTCTGGTATGTGCTTGGCGACATTACCTTCGAGGCCTGGAGCCAGCGGTTTCTCGCGCTTGATGCTCGTGGGAGCGTGCACAAGTCGGTCCTCTACCCAGCCTTAGTTGAAGAGTTCGGCGTCGATACGAGCGTAGCGACCATGCTGTTGGACGACTATGTCGAAGGGTGCTTCCATCATGCAGTGGCGTTCGAGGGCATGAAGGACACGCTTTCCGATCTTCGGAAGAGGGGGAAGCGGCTGGGCATAGTGACGAATGGCGAGACATCTTTCCAGAGCCGCCACATCGACGCGCTTTGTCTTGGCGATCTCGTGGACGAAATCCTCATTTCGCAAGCTGAGGGGCTTCGTAAGCCGGAGGCGCAATTGTTCCACCGGGCTGCAGCGAGGCTGGCAACCAAGCCATCGGACTGCTTGTTCGTGGGAGACAGTCCGTCTGCCGACATCTTAGGGGCTCATGCCGCTGGCCTTCAGACCGCCTGGTTCCGATGCGGACAGGTCTGGCCAGCTCATCTGGAGCCGAACCCAGGCCCCACCATTGGACGCCTGCCCGAGCTTTTGGACCTCGTTCTTTGATGATCGTACGCTGCGATCGGTCTAAGCGTCCTGTGCGGATCGTCAAGACGGCAACGTCCATCGATCTCTCCGGAAGCGGTCCCAGCCGGATCGTCGTCCGCCCGCTCGTATTTCCTGTGCATCGAAAGATCGCGGTCGGATCACCAGCTACCCGGCAGTAACTCTTCCGTTTTTGCCAGATTGTGCTGTAGTCGAACACTTGATCACGGATAAAGGCATCCATCGCTCGGCTACCGCCGCCAACTATTGCACCGTGGTCGAGATTACCTGAAAGGATTCGGAGTCGTAATTTGTCAGGTAGAGTGTCATGTCATCGCTACCGACCGTAATTTCGCGCGGAAACAGCCCCGTCGGAATCGTCTGCACCACGCTGGCTGCGGCAGGAACCGCAACCGAAAGCACAGTCGCATTCGCCGTGCCCGTACCAAACCGGTTCGAGTTGGCCACCGCCAGGAGCTTGCCGCTGTCAAACAGCCGTAGTCCAACCGGCGCTGTTCCGCCCGTGTCCGCATACCCAAGCAATGCATTCCCAGCATTGGATTCGAGCATCCCTGTGCTAAACGCAAGCACCCGGTTATCTCCCCGCGCAGACACCCATAGTGTCGATCCGTCGGCAGTTTCGACCGCACGTACCGGCGAGCATCCTGCGTTCACGGTTGTGATAATCGCCGCCGCCGACGGATTTGCCTCAGCCTCCGCAACGTTGATCACCGTCAACAGACCATTCGCTTGCGCTGCACTCCCCGCCTGCTGCACGCAGTTGGTCTTCGTGAGCACCGGATTACCGGATCCGGCCGCTGTGCTCGAACTTCCTGCGACCTCGCTGGTGACATATAGACGGCTTCCGTCCGGTGAAATTGTCACACCGGCAATCGCCTGGCCGCCCGTTGAAATCTGTCCCACCAGCGTCGTTCCTGTGGTCACAATTCCTGTCGAGTCATACTGCAGCTCGACGACTCCGATATTCCCCTCCGTCGTCGCTCCAGCCGCGACGCCGTACTCATTGGCGACAAACGCATACTTCCCATCCGGAGTCACAACGATGTCAAAGCTTCCCTGATCCGATGCGACCGAGCCCTGGCTCACCTGCAAACCCGTCGAGGTGCACGTCTCAAGCGTGCTCAGGTTGTAGAAGATCGCCCCGTCTACTCCCAGCGTCGAGGCTACTCCAAGCCCATTCGGAGTTAGATTCATCCCCAGGTCCGTAGCTCCATCCTGCACAAACTGCGGACGCAGATTGTTGAAGCAGGAAAGTTGCAATCCGCCACCGGCTGCCGGCCCGAACACGACCATGCCGGAAGTCGCAGCCGTAACAGAGACCAGCACATTGCCGGACGTCAGCGGCAATGCCCGAAACGGCCTACCGTACCCGCCAGTCGAGTAAGTGACACTTGAGGCCGTAACCACCGGCGCAGCCCCTCCTGAAGCCGCCACCGTTACATCCGCGGTGCCCGACGCGCTGTTATAAGATGACGGATTCGATGGCGTGAAGCTTGCCGTCAAGGTATCCGTTCCCACCGCCAGCAGCGCTGCCGGCACGCTGATTAGCGCCTGCCCGGCACTCAGGTTTGCAGGAAACGACGCATAATTCCCGCTGCTGACAACCACGGAGCCTGACGGCGTTCCAGAGCTGGAATTGACCGCGACCGTGACACTGAGAGCCTGCGCGTTGCTGACGCTTCCTGAAGGCGAAGCCGTAACTGTCACGGTCGGCGTCACCGCTGCTGGAGGCGGGGGCGTACTGCCGGTCGGGGAGCCGCCACCCCCGCACCCAGCCATTAAAGACAGACTTATTGGCACAGCTCCAAGCAGAAAGATACAGCGCTCCGTTCTCAGCAGACCATTCATCGCATCCCCCTCCTGTTTGTCACTAATTGTTACTGGTGTGGTTATCTTTCCCCGAAGACTCGGAACAGCCGAGTCGCTTACCGCATGAATCTCATCAACCATCACAAGCAGGTAACGCTTACCGATTGGGCAGTCTACAGCTTCAAGTGTTCAACCGCTTTGGAAAGGCCTGGCTTCGTCAGTTCCGGAGCGGGCTCACTCAACTCCGGCTCGTTCGTCGAACTGAGCCGTAGGTTCCGTCGGTGCGGCGAATGCTGCACAGAGAATCCGCAAGATGAAAGTTCAACGCTGACGTGAAAATGCCCGAACCTGGCTGGCGCACTCCCCCCTTTGAGCCGTATGCGTCATTTGCAGGACAGCAACTGGTTTCATACGATTCGACGCCCGGATTATGGCTACGGTTAGGCTGAATGCAGCCACAGTAAACGTGACGCTTGTATTCCCGGACACCGCCGCAGTGCGAACCCAGCACCCAACGGGACAACTCCGGGTTTCCGAACGTGTAGCCGGCAACTCCGAAGCTATTTGCTTTCTTGTCGTGGGGCGCGGTGGGAGGAGCATGTTCTGCCTGCCACGGGCATTCCGCGTTTCTTTTGTTTCTCACTTGCAACAAAGATATATCTTGCGATATAGTTTTTCTAGAAAGAAACGATATATCGTAAGATGTATCTGAAAAGAAGGAGAGACAACAATGGACATACGATTTTTGGCGATGAATGAATGCCGCGATCGCCGTTTCGCAGGACGCGGGCGAGAGCGGGAAGGGCGGAACGAGGAGCCTGAGCGCGGCGCCGGCGCCAGAGAGCATGGCGGATTCGGTCATGGCTTTGGCCACAGACACGGCGGACCCGAGCGCGGTTTCGGCGGCCGTGGACCTGGCGGGTTTGGCCGTGGATTCGGCGAAGGCCGCGGGCGCTTGTTCGACGCGGGCGATGTGAAACTCGTGATCCTCCGCCTGCTTGCCGAGCAGCCTAGCTACGGGTATCAGCTCATCAAGACCATGGAGCAGCGCCTTGCAGGCGGCTATACGCCGAGCCCAGGCGTCATTTACCCCACCCTGACGATGCTGGAAGAGGAGGGCCTTGCCTCTTCAGTCACCGAAAACAACAAGAAGATCTATTCCCTCACCCCGGAAGGCCACGAGTTCCTCGAAAGCAACAAGGAGCGGATTGGAGAACTGTTCGAGCGCCTGGAGGAAACAGGCCGCGGCTTCGAACGTGGCCGATCACCGGAGATCATGAAGGCTTTCATGAACCTGCGCAGCGCCGTGATGGCGCGCGTCTCCCGTGAGAGCGTGAAACCTGAACAAATCAGCAAGATCACGGATGCCATCAATGCTGCCGCAAAGGCCATTGACGAGCTGTAATCTCGAACCCAGCAGCCGGAATTCCGGTCTCTATTCAGAAATTGAAAGCCACGCCCGGAAGTATCCAGGCGTGGCCTTTTCTTTTCCCTATTCCCTGCTCCCTGTTCTTACCCTCGTACCGAAACTCCGGAGAACGAGAGCACTTCCAACCCGCGCACGGGCTGGCCAAAGAAGCGGGCCGGCTCGAAGATGCTGTTCAGCAGCAGGTTCTCAATCTGCGATTTGGTCGCCTCGTCGGTGGGGCCGGAAACGATCCGATAGTCATACACATGGCCCTCGTCGTTGACATAGGCTTCTACAACCACGGGACCGGAAAGGTCTCCAATCTGGTTGCTGCCTGCGCCGGTCGGCCAACTCACCAGGCGCGGCGCCGTCGGATTCCCGAGGGGTTCGTCTTTACTGGCCTGCGCCTTCTCCGGCTGGGCGAACATGGTCACCAGCACAATCACAGTGCCCAGCAACAGCACTGAGCTGGCAAACCCCGCACTTGCCTGCAGCAGGAACGGACCCACCGTGTTTTTCCATGCGAGGCTCAAACCGTTGAAGCGGCTTTGACGGCTACGCGCCCGTTCCTGGCTTACTGCTACGCGGATCCGCAACAAAAGGTCTTTCGGCTCAGGAACCGGACCCAGTTCTGCCAGCGACGACTGCGTCTCCCGCAGCCAGTCCCACTCCCGGCCGCACTCACGGCAACTCTCCAGGTGGGCAGCGATACGCTGCATCTCTCGTCCGTTCAGCCTGCCGTCCACATATTCCGTAAATCTTGCCTGCACTGCTTCGCAGCCGTTCATCGCGCCTCCTCTCCAAGAGGTATTTCAAAATCCGTTCGCAGCGCAGGTTCTGCGTGCTCCGCGGGAGCCGTCAGGATGGCCTTCAAACAGGCCCGTCCCCGCACCAGCCGCGACTTCACCGTCCCCAGATTCACACCCTGCATCTCCGCAACTTCCTCGTAGACAAACCCCTCAATGTCGCGCAGAATCAGCGTGGTGCGGAACGGCTCCGGCACCAGCTTCAAGGCCGCTTCGACACGCGCCTTGTTCTCCGCGTGCACCGCATTTTCGTAGGGCCCCTCGGCTCGATCCACAAGCATTTCTTTCAGCAGAACCGGCGTGCCGCATTCCCCGCCGGTCATCTCCTGCTCAATCGGGACATCCCACTGCTTGTGCCGCATCCACCAGCGTCTCTGGTTTGAGGCCTCGCGAAGTGCGATGCGGTAAATCCAGGTCCGCAGCGACGATTCGCCGTGAAAATTTCCCATACCCCGGAAGACCTTCACAAACACTTCCTGGGTAAGGTCGGACGCATCCGCCCGGTCATGCACAGTCCGAGCCAGCAGCGAGTAAATCGGCTGGTGGAAGCGCGCAATCAACCACGCAAAAGCTTCTTCGGAGCCGGCCCGCAGTTCTGCGATGAGAGCCGCCTCTTCAGATTGAAGCGTCAACGCGCTGACAACATTGCCCATGGTGAGGTCCGCCTGCAAATCAGTGTCCTCCCACCTTACCGCAACTAAATCGCTTTTGGAACATGAAAGGCCTCAAATTGCACCTTCTGTCATGACCACTTACGCGATTTTCTTGCGGCCACTCGCCAAACAGTCTCAAATCACTGCCGCTGGGATTCCGATGCTGCCCAAAATCCTTGTTTCGGATTCCCCGTTCGGTTTCCTGCCCCCGAGTGCGTGGGAAAACTATATACTCCAAAATCTGAAAAACCCACGCCTCTATTTTCTTAGACACCGGACCCCACCCAAAGTGTTCCCGGTCACGGAAGTTTAAATTGGCGTCACCGACCAATATGTCGCATCCACACGATCGTCGCCGTCTCGCTAAACGGTAAAAACGATCCTACGCCCCTTATCCACCCGGGACCATGCTGTTTCCACATCCGTGAGCGGAACAGGCTCCAGATCGATCTTCAGCTTGCCCTCCGCGGCCAGCCCAAACAGAACGGGAATCGCCGCGAAAATCTTGTCCATAGCCGCGGAGCCAAAGCCACTCCCCAGCATCGTCAGATCCACACTTCGCAAGATAGCTCCGGGCAAAGTGATGGTCGGTCCTGCGCTGGTACCCACCTCTACCAGTCTCGTCCTTGGAGTTGAACTCGCCTTGAACCCTCTGGCCAGCGCCTCCAGCAGCAACTCCGTCGGCCGGCCCCACAGGTAATCGATGACTACGTCGATCCCCTGTGCAGCCTCCGCGACAAATGCATCACGAACCGCATCGTCCGGCTGCCCCAGTGCGATGACCGAGTCCAGATCCGCCGCTGCGAGCAGTTCCACATTGCGCCCCGCCCCAATCACGCGCTTTGCTCCCAGGTGCCGCGCCACCTGGATCGCCAACTGACCAGCCACACCGGTCGCTCCCAGCACCAGCACCGTCTCCCCTTGAGCCAACCGCGCCCGCTCCTTCATCGAAACCCACGCCGACATCCCAGGGTTCGCAATCGCTGCTGCCTGAACGTCGTCAATCCCATCCGGCACAGGTACGCACATGGTTCGCCGAGTTATCGACTTTTCGCCCATCGTTCCAAACGGCGAGCGTGAAGCTCCAAAGAACACACGGCTTCCGTCTTCCAGCGTGCCCACCCCATCCACTCCGGGCACCACGGGCACTACCCCGTCGCTCGAGTAATGCGTCCCGCTCGCCCTGGCCTTCACAATGGGGTGCAGACCGGCTGCACGCACCTTCATGAGCACTTCCCCGTCCTGTGCGATGGGGTCGACAAATGATTGATATTGTGGGGCTTGATCCAAAACATTCACTACAGCAGCGTCCATGGAAAGAACCCTCCTTAACTTAGTTAAATTAAGCTTAACATTGTTAAACTGGGAATGCTACACTTTTTTGTGCCCCTCGACAGAACCATCATCCTCGGCCAAGCCTTCGCCATCCTGAATGAGATGGGGCTTGAAGGGTTGACGCTGAGACGTCTGGCAACCCGCCTGGGCGTTCAGGCTCCAGCCATTTACTGGCATTTCAAAAGCAAACAGGACCTTCTGGATGAGATGGCCACCCAGGTATTTCGAGAAGCACTCCAGGAGGCTCCCGTGTATGATGCGGCGCAAACCTGGCAGGATTGGGCGTTGAGTTATTGCGTGGGATTGCGCGGAACGCTGCTCCGCTACCGGGAGGGCGCGAAGATGTTCAGTGGTACCTACCTCACCGATGCCACTCTCTATGCACCCATGGACGCAAGCCTGCGCAAGCTCACGAACGCGGGGTTCAGCCTGCACCAGTCGGTGGTTGGTATGGGCGTCCTCTATTCGTACGTGGTTGGGTTCGTCATTGAAGAACAGGCCGTGCAGCCGGCACCGGGAGAATCCAACCCGAAATATGATTTGTCCCACCGCGACCGCCGCATTGACAAGGAGAAGTATCCGTTGGCCCATGCGGCGGGAACGGTAATGTTTGCCGACCAGAACACCCGTTTCCTCGAAGGCGTGCACCTCATAGTCCACGGCATGTCCGCATCCTCTCCATCCACCAACCCACTGGTTTGACACGCTCCGCTCCAGCGGAGACAATAGGGGAGTTGTATCCCGCCTTATGTGGGCCTGTGGCGCAGCTGGGAGCGCGCTTCCATGGCATGGAAGAGGTCATCGGTTCGATCCCGATCAGGTCCACCAAATATTTCAAGCATTTAGAAGCACCTCCTTTCTCCGAGTTGTGGGCAACTTAGGGGCAAATTCCAAAACCACTCCACGAACAGGCTTCGCAGTTGCCGCTGCGATCTGCCCGGTGAGGTTGTCTGGAATCGCTCCTACCATATCCACTCCATCTCTCTTCTCGGTCGAGTTGCCAGTTCTCGTACTTCCATTAGGCGGCATCGGTGGCTCAGGAGCCGTCGGCACTTCTGTCCCTTTGGATAGCTGCGCATGGATTGCATCGAGCGTCGTACGTACTCCCGGCAGGAGAACCTGCATATAAACGTTCTCCGTGGTGTCCGTCGTCTCATGCCGCATAAAGCCCTGCACGTCCTTGCTTGATCCCAGTTTTTGAGCCAAGGTCGCGATCGTGCGCCGGATGACCTGGAATGTCAGCTTCGGAAATTCCAGCTCCTCGGCCAGCTTATGCAGCACGCGCTTGCGGAAATTGCTCGGGTCCAAGGGACCTGCAAACCGCCCGCCAAAGATAAACGCAGCTGGCGATACATCCTTACGCTTCGTCTTCAGGTGTTCCCGCCATTCCACCAACTTCTTGACCAGATCCTCACAGATCGGGACCTCCGAGGTGCTCCGCTTGGTCTTACCGTAGGGCCGAATCTTCCCTTTGTAGTAGGTCTCCTTAATATCGAGGAGCAGCGGCTCTTCAAGGAGGCTTCGCCAACGCAAGGCAACCACCTCACCCGGTCGAAGTGCATTCGACATGTCGAGCATGAGGAGCAACCAGTCGCGAAGACTCTTTTCGAGAAGTCGGTCGAGCGCGGCGCGTAGCTGGTCCCAAGTGAGGACGGTTTTATCGACCTCACGCAGGTTTGCCGGCACCTTCACCAAACGTGCAGGATCTTTCGGAAGATAGTCTTGATCGACCGCCTCCGCAAAGATAGCCCGCATGTAAGAGCGAATCTGCAACACTCGATCCTTGGAATGGGTTTTGGCCAGCTGATTGAGTTGATTCTGCAGGATGTACTTGTCGAACCTCTCCAGTCGTACATCCTCGAACGGAACGATCAGGTCTGCCGTGATGATGAGTTTCTTCACCTTGGCAGTCTCTTCTCGCCAGTCCGCCTCTTTCAGCGGCAAGTAGCGGTTTCGGGCAAACCAACCGAATGTGACAGTGCCGTTCTTCACGACGCCGTCTTCGGTGACCTGCCCACTCGTGCGGGTGATCTCCTGTGCCAGCTTTTCTCGTGCCTGAAACTTGCTCATCGCAGATTTCAGCCCGAGAATTACGGGCATTTTGACCGTCTTAGGGGTGTTGGTCTCCGGGTCGAGGATGGTGCGGCGGTAAAATCCATACCACTTCTTCCCTCGGACTTCGACCCATCCCTTTTGATATGAAGTTCCCATCTATTCCT